>JANLZE010000112.1:0-4295 GCA_031366105.1 Thiobacillaceae bacterium
GTCGAGGCGACCAAGCTCCTCAGTTTCAAACTCGAAGGGAGTGTCGGATGATTTACCAGGACAGCAAAACCATACTCGAAGTACGCGGGCTATGCGCGCGCGTGAACGGCATCGACATTCTGAAAGGCCTGGACTTTACGGTGAAGAGCGGCGAAGTACACGCCATCATGGGGCCGAACGGCTCGGGTAAGAGCACCTTCGCCAAAGTGCTCGCGGGTCACACGGCTTATGAAGTCACGGGCGGCACCGTGCTGTTCGAAGGCAAGAATTTGTTTGAGCTTGCCCCCGAAGAGCGGGCGCGTGCCGGCGTGTTTCTCGCCTTTCAGTATCCGATCGAGATACCCGGCGTCGCCAACAGCCAGTTCCTGCGCCTGACTTACAATACGGTGCAGGCGCAGCGCGGCAAGGAAGAGCTGGACCCACTCGAGTTTGACGACTTCGTGCGCGAGAAGATGAAGCTGCTCGAAATGAGTCCTGATTTTCTCGATCGCAGCGTCAACGAAGGCTTCTCCGGCGGCGAGAAAAAGCGCAACGAAATATTTCAGATGGCACTGCTCGATCCACGCCTGGCGATTCTCGACGAGACCGATTCCGGCCTCGACATCGATGCGCTCAGGATCGTCTCCCAGGGCGTCAACCAGCTCGCCAGCAAGGACAATGCGATCGTGCTGGTGACGCACTACCAGCGCCTGCTGAACTATATCGTGCCCGACTTTGTACACGTGATGGATGCGGGCCGCATCATCAAGACCGGCGGCAAGGAGCTTGCGTTCGAACTCGAAAGCCGTGGCTACGACTGGGTCGGTGTCGAGCACAAGGCGACGGCGGCGAGGGCGACGGCATGAGCGCGCCTGGTACGCTGACTCTGAAAAGCGGGCAGACGGGACAGCCGCAGCAAATCGCTTGGCTCAATACGCTGCTTACAGGACAGCAGCAGTTGCCGGCCAGCCCCTTGGCGTGGCTCAACGCGCTGCGTGCGGAGGCGCTGGAGCGCGCCGGCGTACTGACGGTGCCCACCACGCGCGACGAGGCGTGGCGTTTTACCGACATTTTTCGACTCACCAAGTTGTCGTTTCAGCCGGTGCGCAGTGTCACGAGTCTGCAGGCTGCCGACATCGAGCACTTTTATCTTGAGGAAGCCAGCACCCGGCTGGTGTTTGTCGACGGTGTCTATGCGCCGCAACTGTCCAGCATGAGCACAGACGCTGGCGTGGTGGTTGCCAACCTGCCAGCGGCAATTGCCGCGCACGCCGCAGCGATCGAACCGCATCTCGGTCGTCACGCCGCATTCCGTGACAACGTATTCGCAGCGCTCAACACAGCCTTCCTGCACGATGCGGCAGTGATTGTGGTAGCGCGCGACGTAGCCCTTGCAGCACCGGTGCATCTGCTGTTCATTGCGACGCAAACGGAGGTGGCAAGCTACCCGCGTTGCCTGGTGGTTGCCGAGTCCGGCAGTAGCGTGACGCTGATCGAGGATTACGTCGCGTTGCAAGATGAGGCCTATTTTATCAACCCGGTGACCGAAATCGCGCTGGCCGAGCAGGCGCGCGTCAACCATATTCGGGTGCAACGCGATAGCGGCAAGGCGTTCCATATCGCCAATTGCGCGGTATCGCTTGGCTATTCGAGCAATTATCAGTCGGTGAGTGTCGCGCTGGGCGCGCAGATTTCGCGCTACAACCTCAACGTATTGCTGGCCGAGGGCGCCGAGTGCAAGGTCGACGGGCTGGCGCTGATCACGGACAGCCAGCTGGCCGATACCCATACCCTCATCGACCACGCACGGCAGCACGGCGTGAGCCGCCAACTGCACAAATGCATCGTCGGCGGCAGCGCGCACGCGGTGTTCAACGGTCAGATCATGGTGCGGCAGGGTGCGCAGAAAACTGACTCCAACCAGTCGAGCCGCAACCTGCTATTGACCGGCAAGGCGCATGTCGATACCAAGCCGCAGCTGGAGATTTTCGCCGATGACGTGAAGTGCGCGCATGGCGCGACCGTCGGCCAGCTCGACAACGAAGAAGTGTTTTATCTGAAGAGCCGCGGACTGTCCGATAGCGTCGCGCGTAATCTGCTGACTTATGCGTTCGGCGCCGAGATCATCGATCGCATTCCCGTCGCGTCGCTCAAGCACCGGCTCGAACAGACGGTGCTCGAACAAACCACGAGCCAGCCATGAACGCCGTTCAGACAGCAATCAATCCCCCTGCGACGGCGGCCTTTGATGTCGAGCGTATCCGCGCCGACTTCCCGATCCTTCAACTCAAGATCGACGGCAAGCCGCTGGTGTATCTCGACAACGCCGCATCGAGCCAGATGCCGCAGCCGGTGATCGACCGCCTGGTGCGCTATCAGACCACGCAGCACGCCAATATCCATCGTGCGGTGCATTATTTGTCGGAGACCGCGACCTTCGAATACGAGGAAGCGCGGCGCAAGCTGCAGCACTTCATCAATGCGCGTGAAGACCGGGAAGTGATCTTCACCAGCGGCACCACCGATGCGATCAATCTGGTGATGCACGGCTATGGCCGCAAGTTCATCAAGGCCGGTGACGAGATTATCCTGACCACGCTTGAGCACCATTCGAACATCGTACCGTGGCAGATGTTGGCCGAAGAAACGGGTGCTGTCATTCGTGTGGCGCCAATCAACGATGCCGGTGAGCTGCTGATCGACGAATACGAGAAGCTGTTCAACGCGCGTACCCAATTCGTCGGCCTGATACACGTCTCGAACGTGTTGGGCAGCATCAACCCGGTCAAGCACATGATCGCGTTCGCGCATGCGCACGGCGTGCCGGTGCTGGTTGACGGTGCGCAGGCCGTGCCGCACATGCAGGTCGACGTGCAGGATCTTGATTGCGATTTTTATGCGTTCTCGGGCCACAAATTGTGCGGTCCGACCGGCATTGGCATTCTTTACGGCCGCGCCGCGTTGCTCGAAAAAATGCAGCCGTTCAAGGGCGGTGGCGACATGATTTTGTCGGTGACGTTCGAAAAAACTACCTACAACACCATCCCCCACAAATTCGAGGCTGGCACGCCGCCCATCGCAGCGGCCATCGGCCTGGGCGCTGCGGTCGATTATCTGTCGGCGATCGGCATGGATATGATCGCCGCGCACGAGCTCGATCTGCTCAGTTACGCGACCGAGCAGATGAACCACATGCCGGGCGTGCGCATTATCGGCACCGCCCGCGACAAGGCCTCGGTCATATCGTTCGCCGTCGACGGCGTGCATCCGCATGACATCGGCACTCTGCTTAATCAGGAGGGCGTCGCAGTGCGCACCGGGCATCATTGCGCGCAGCCGGTGATGCAGCGCTTCAAAGTGCCGGCCACGTCGCGCGCTTCGTTTGCGTTCTACAACAGCATGGCCGAGGTCGATGCATTGATCGCCGGCATCCGCAGCGTGCAAAAGGTGTTCGCATAATGGCTGACTATAAAGCGCTGTATCAAGAGGTCATCCTCGATCACAACAGGAAGCCGCGCAATTTCGGCACGATCGAGCACGCGAGCCACCATGCGGTGGGCCACAACCCGCTGTGCGGCGACCACATCAACGTGACACTTAATCTCGCTGGCGAGTGCATCGACTGCGTCGCGTTTCAGGGTGAGTCATGCGCGATCTGCAAGGCGTCAGCCTCGATGATGACGGTCGCCGTCAAGGGCAAGACGCGCGTGGACGCGGAAACACTAATCCAGGAATTTCTCGCTATGGCCACCGGCAAGCTTGACCTTGGCAGCCCGAATCACATCGGACGGCTCGCGGTATTCGCCGGTGTGTGCGACCTGCCGACGCGCGTCAAATGCGCGATCCTGCCGTGGCACACGCTGCACGCCGCGTTCAATTCGGTAGCCAGCACCTCGACCGAGGCTGAGGACGATCCGATGCACGCACCGATTGGCAACGCGTGACGATGAAAATATTTTTTTCCACAGGGCACCCCTTGAGAGGATAAGAGTATGACTGCGAATGAGCTGAGAAGCACCATCATGAATGACCTGCGCTGCGATCACGTGGAAGTGCTGGGCGATGATGGCCAGCACTTCGAGGCGGTGATCGTGAGCCCATAATTTACCGGTAAAAATAGGGTACAGCAGCATCAACTGGTGTATCTGGCACTGGAAGAGCGCATGCAGGCAGAAATTCACGCGCTGGCCATGCGCACATTTACGCCCGAAGCTTGGGCACAATCGGAAACGCAATAACCTTGGAGAAATGAAAGATGAACGTACAGGAAAAAATTCGCAATCAGGTAACCGCCAACCCTATCGTGCTTTATATGA
>JANLZE010000115.1:0-1928 GCA_031366105.1 Thiobacillaceae bacterium
ACTTGGGAATAGCTCGCCACTGTGGCCGGCACTATCTGCAACAACGCCCTCCATACATTGATCTGAAAGTTAGTCCCGGAAACATGCAAAGAAATTGGGCGATCCAATTTCTTTTCTCCACCAAACATGGCATTGATAACCGCGAGCGTTCGCTGACGATTTTCGCGCACTACCGCATGTGGCCATTTCTTGTGTAAACCAGCCAGGTGTTCATCGACTTCAACGCTATCCAGAAACGCAAAACTACAGATGCCTCTGGGGGTGATGGCAATAAACGCTTTTCCAAAAGGGGTGTCATGTACGGCATATTCAATCGTTAAACCCATGCCTCCCATCTTGTGTTCGCCGGGTGTCACTGCTTCCAAATGAACGAAATGGTCGTACAGACGCGAACCGCTGCTCAACCCCAGGGAATCCGAAACTTCAAGCAGTGGTTTCGATTCGCTCAGCAATTGCTTGGCACGCTCCAACGTAAGTACTTGCAAAAACCTTTTCGGAGTTACGCCGGCCCAGCGGCAGAATAGGCGCTGGAAGTGGAAGGGGCTCAGGTGTAAATGCCGCGCAATTTCTTGTAAGGTGGGTTGGCTGTTTACGCGGCTGACAATGAAAGAAATTGCTTCGGCTATGCGGTCATAGTCAGACATCTGGATTTTCCATGGACATATTGACTGTGCGTATTCAGGTTCGATTGATGGAGACCCCGCCGTCAGCAAGAAGCGCCGAACCGGTGGTAAAACTCGATGCATCGGATGCGAGGTAGAGGGCCGATTTCGCGATCTCTTCCGGCAAAGCCATACGCTTCAGGGCGTGAAGACCCTGGACGAAGGCTAAGGTGTCCGGTGTATTGGCGAAGGCCCGGCCCATTGGGGTATCCGTGCCGCCCGGCAGGAGGGCGTTCACCCGGATACCCTTGGAGCCAAACTCAGAGGCGAGCGCTTGCGTGAGGCCGATGAGCCCGGCCTTGCTCGCTGCATAGGCCGCCATGCCCGGTACGCCGATGGTGTAACCGACGAATGTCGACGTGAAGATGAGGGACCCGCCGTTCCGGTCAAGCATCGCGGGAAGCTGATACTTCGCTCCGAGGAAAGCGCTCGTCAGATTCGTCCTGATCGTATCCTCCCACCCCGAAAGCGACACATCAGGCGTGGCTCCCATCTCGCCGATCGTGCCGGCGTTGTTGAATGCCACATCGAGGCCGCCGAAGCGTCCTATAGCCAGTTCGACCAAGGCTTTCGCGAAGGCTTCGTCCTTGACGTCGCCGGCAAGCGCGACGGCATGACCACCCGCCTGGGTGATTTCCTCAACGAGCGCGTCAAGTTCCGGTTGGCGTCGCGCGCCGGCGACGACCTTGGCACCCTCTCGGGCGAATAGCTTTGCTGTTGCATAACCGATCCCGGAACTTGCTCCGGTGATAATGGCGACTTTGTTGGACAGAGCAGACATTTTGCGAAACCTCTCATAAGTTAGTTCTCGTCCTGACAAGAATTTGTCCCGGTACGGTATAACTAATATAGAGATTTATGCACGCATTCACGACCCGGATCTTGCTATGTTTGAGCCATAACGTGTAGCTAACCGGCCTGCGCGGCTTTTCGCGCAGGTCCGGTTGAGCGTAGGGTTCGGCGTCTTGGTAATCATGGCCGAGTCCGTTGATCTATCTTTCGGTGAACCAACGACACAAGAGTCAAGATGTCTAATGCATCTTGCTCGTTCATAGCCCAGTCGACCTTTGGATTATGCGCAAGCGGATTGCGAACCGTGCCGAAGATACCAATGAGCAGATTCAAGAAGCCCGATTGCTCGCTCTTTTCACTGTCGTTCATGAGACCGTTGATTGCGATAACTGGATTGGGGCCCCCGAAGGCTGCCTGTACGAGAGGAGCGCCATCTCCTGGGTGGTTTGTGAGTGACCGGATTTTCGCCGCAAT
>JANLZE010000022.1:0-1232 GCA_031366105.1 Thiobacillaceae bacterium
ACAATCTGAAGCCGATCTCTCCCGACGCCGAGCACACCCTCTTCGCGTTCGCCAAGGTCACGTGGCTCTACACACTGGCCTTTATCCCTTCCATTCTTATTCTGTACATCTATCTGCCGGCGCCCACCGGGCTGGGTCTCATCAGCATGTGGGTCGCCATTCCACTGGACATCACTAGCTCGCTGCTGATCATGCGACTCGCGGCATTCGGCCCGATGAAGGAGAACGTCGCCAAGCAATTTGCGATCTTTAAGAACAAACACACCTGGTCGCTGACCGCACTGTATGTCGTTACCTTCGGCTCCTTCATCGGCTTTTCGATGGCGCTGCCGTTGTCGATCACCGTCATCTTCGGCGATAAGCATGTACTGGATAGCGCTACCGGCGTATGGATGCACACGAAGAATCCCAACGCGATCTCGGCTTTCACCTACGCCTGGATCGGCCCCTTCGTCGGCGCCGCGTTGCGCCTCGTTGGGGGCTGGATATCCGACAAGGTCGGCGGTTCTATTGTGACTCAGGTGGTATCGCTGGTGATGGTGGTCGCTTCAGCCTATGCCGGCTGGATCATGATGCAAGCCTACCAGTCCGCTACGCCGGAAATTTTTTTCACCCAATTCATCGTCACTTTTATCCTGCTGTTCGCCGCCACCGGCATCGGCAATGGATCGACCTTCCGTACGGTCGGCGTCATTTTCGATCGCACCCAGGCCGGACCAGTGCTGGGCTGGACCTCGGCGGTCGCCGCCTACGGGGCTTTTATCGCACCGGTAGTGATCGGCCAGCAAATCAAGGCTGGCACACCGCAGGCCGCGATGTACGGTTTTGCCACTTTCTATGCCGTGTGCCTGATCCTCAACTGGTGGTTTTACCTGCGCCGCGGCGCGGAAATCAAGAACCCCTAAGCCTGAACCCTGACATGACTGCAAGGAGCAAACCATGAGCCACTTTCTCGACCGACTGATGTTTTTTACGAAAGACCAGAGCACGTTTTCCGATGGTCACGGCGTCGTCACCAACGAGGATCGCAGCTGGGAAAAAGGCTATCGCCAACGCTGGCAACACGACAAGGTCGTGCGCTCCACGCATGGCGTGAATTGCACCGGCTCGTGCAGTTGGAAAATTTATGTGAAGAACGGCTTGATCACCTGGGAAACGCAGCAGACTGATTACCCACGCACCCGCCCCGATCTGCCTAACCACGAGCCGCGCGGCTGCCCTCGTGGCGCCAG
>JANLZE010000030.1:0-2979 GCA_031366105.1 Thiobacillaceae bacterium
TCAAGTCTGGTTGCAATGGGCATCGTGGCTTCGGTCGGGTAAAGTCAGGGGCAGCCTGCACCGGCCCCGTTCTTATGTGGCGTGAGGGCGGTGCCCCAACAGCGGTGGCTACGGCAAACGTCCGCTCTAACCCGGCGCTCAAGCGGGACGTGCCGCAAGCGACCCGCCCCTTAGCTCTACGTTAGCCGCCTTTAAATATGGACAACCATTCCCACGATTTTTCTGACAGTGAGTGGCCATTCGCTGATGCTGTAAATACAACCGCATTTACTACGAAGCGAGTTGTTTACGACAACTACCCTGTACTCTTGGTTACTCATGACGACGATGGTGGTTGGCAAATCCTGTGCGCAACGACAAATGCAATGGAAGACTGTGTCATCGCGTGCTTAGGGTGCGCATTTCAACACAATAAAAGCATCGGGGAGTTGGCAGATATTCCCTTGGGCTGGCAAGCTTGGCGTGAATCAGAGGGCGCACCATGGCAGCGTGCGCAAATGGAACCTGACGATGATGATGAAGATGAAGAGTAAAAACACTTCCTACGCGAACCCGTCGGCTAACCTGGCGCTCAACCTCGCTCCCTCCGGTCGCTGGACGGCGCTAAAGCGCCGCCGGTTAGCTCTACGTTAGGCACCCACATGAATTCCCGCATCACGCTTCGAAAAATATGGAACGACGATGACGTCATTGAACTAACAGTCGAGGTGTCTGACGGAAAGTCGATGTTTGCAAACACCGTGTACGTCGCGACAAATGCCATTCAAGAATTGATAAAAAACCTGACGGTCTTTCGCGAGCACATCTATGGCGGCTTGTACGACATTCGGTTTGGCGAGTTCGGCCCGGAGTACGCGAACGGCGCATTTCAAGCTAGGTTGCATTTCAACGTACCTGGTCGGTTATTCATTTCCACCCACCAGCAATCCGATTTCGAAGAGTTCTCAAAAACGCAGGTGGCCAGCGAAGCAAAAATGTACCTCAAGACCGAACCGATCTTGCTGGACAATTTCATCTCCGAACTCAAGGCACTGAATTCAGGTGCAAGCAATGAAGCAACATTGGTCAGCGCCTAACCCCTCATTCAAGCGGGACGCGCTAAAGCGCGCCCCTTAATTCAAACGTTAGACGGTGCCACTATGACATCAGCTCTTCACTATGACGACATCGAAACGAATCGAGTAGAGGCCATCTTTGGCGACAATGGAGAACTGCTCGTATCTCTACCAGCCAATCACGCTTCGGCGCTCATCTCATTTATCGAGACAATCCGGGTAACGAATAGTTGGGGAGAAAAACGTATCCCTTATCATGCTCGCCTAGTTCCTTTGGTAAAGGGTCTGCTTGTCATACTCCGCATACTTTTAAAGCATTCCAGACTTTTTGATTTGGGGGGCGTTATTGTCCTAAAGTCAACTTCACAAACTTGGGAGCAACTCCCCGATGGTCAATTTTTGTTTAGGATCATGCGATGAATACAAAACCGTCTAACCCGGCAGTCGAGAGGGACTGCGCAAAAGCGCGCAGCCCCTCACTTTTACGTTAGATTGCTAGGCCCATTGAATACATCAAGATACGATTGGCACCGCGATATCCTTGGACTCCCGTCCACCGTAAGTGCCTTTTTATTTGGCATGGCACTTCACAGTTGGTGGTTTGGTGTCGGTCTTAGTCTTGTTGCGCTTGTCGTCTTCTATCAGCCTTACCGGCTCTATTTTTCTTCCGCAGAAGGCCACCCACGCCGCCGCCATGTCGGAAGCAATTTAGTTTTTATTGTGGCGCAGCTTATTTTCTGGGTTATTGCCTTTGGGTTGCTTCATGTCACCAAAAACATTTCCGCAATCTAACCCTGCGGTCAAGGCGCTCCCTTCGGTCGCTGGGACACGCCGCAAGCGGCGCGCCCCTTACCTTAAACGTTAGAGATCGCCATGCGCCACTTGTTGCTATTCGCCTTTCTGCTGAGTGCTGCGAATGTCAGTGCCGCAGCGTCATTTGCCGAGCGGGTAGCAATAGCAAAAGAAATCGAGTACCAAAAGGAGGCATCCGACTATTTCTTCGGCAGCTTCTTCCCTACCGTTGGCCCATCGCTGGGTGGGATCATGAAAATGTGCTTGTCTCGTGCAGGGGCAAACCCTAATAAATTTACGCTGGTGGCAAACGTCGCCTTAAGTGGTGAAATTATCAATGTGGATTTCGAACCAAAGGCAAACGACACTGCTGCGTGCTTTGCTGGCGAACTCTCCACCATCAAGGCGCCGCCACCACCGCTTTGTGATTGCGGGGTTCTTCCATTGGTAATCAATATGGGCGTTAAGCCGTGAACATCTCTAACATGGCGCTCAACCTCGCTCCCTTCGGTCGCTGGACGGCGCTAAAGCGCCGCCGGTTAGCTCTACGTTAGAGGCAAAGATGACGAAGTCACGCAGCTTTCTAATCGTTATTGTTTCCTTGGTCGCCGTGAATGCCGCTTCATTCCTCACGCTCGAGCACAATCTTTCTGCGGGTATTTATCCAATTGACGCCGACTCAATTGGTTTGCCGCTCATTGGAGGCGTCATTACTACACTACAACTATTTGTCCTTCTCGCTGTAGCCATCTTGCTACCCAAGGGCAAGTTATTCGGCCCTGCAGTCAGCGTTGTACTTTGCGGTCTAGCGGGCCTTCTTTCAGTGCAATACGCAGTTTTATGGGCAGTACCTCACCATTACACAATGGCTGCCGCTTATGGCGGGGTCTTGGTTGTTTGTGGCTATCTCGCTGCAAGCTATGCGAGCAAGTTTGCCTCTAACATTGCGGTCAAGCGGGACGCGCCGCAAGCGACGCGCCCCTTACCTTAAACGTTAGCGCGCTTGCTTTTTCTTCTCAATAAAGGCCGCACATCATGCAAACTGCACCGCTCCATTTAAGTCGGGCAAGTTCCGGTGAGTGTGGCTGGGCGTCGGTGGGTGTTGCATCTGCATCGGGTACATCAACCGTGC
>JANLZE010000032.1:0-1230 GCA_031366105.1 Thiobacillaceae bacterium
GTCGAAGAGCGCACAGCGACCTATAACCGATTGCGTGGCCTGATTGCTGAATTCGGCATCGTCCTGGCGCAGAAAGTCACCGGCCTGCGCCAGCACATCGGCAAACATCTTGACGACCTGCCGGACTATTCCAGGCAATGCATCAACGATCTCCTGGCGCACGCGGATCAGCTCGATGCGCGAATTGCCGACTACGACCAAGCCATTTCTCAAGCGGCGCGCGAAGATGCGCGCAGCAAGCGCCTGATGCAACGCCACGGCATCGGCCCAATCACCGCCAGCGCACTCCTGGCCAGCATCGGCAACGGCCACGATTTTAGCAGCGGCCGTCAGGTGGCGGCCTGGATCGGGCTGACTCCCGGCCAGCACAGCAGCGGCGGCAAGTCCCGCTTGGGCCACATCACCAAAGCCGGTGACCACTACCTGCGAAGTTTGCTGGTGATGGGCGCGCGCGCCGTACTCAACAGCATCGGCGACAAGCAGGATTACTTCAGTCGCTGGGCACGCAGCCTGGTAGAGCGACGCGGCTACTGGCGCGCGGTGGTGGCGATAGCCGCGAAGAATGCGCGCCTGGCCTGGGCGGTGTTGCACTACGGTGAGGACTTTCGTCTGAATGAGGACGCAGCCTGAACACAAAATCAAAAGCGTCTGCAGAAAAAGCGACGGAAAGGAATAAGCGAGCCGCCGGATGGCGAAAAAGAATCACCGATGCACTGCACGTGTTGATGTGAAGCGGGTTGGACCCGCGCTGGGAGAGCCTGATCAACTCTAGGGGAAGATGCTATTCCCGACTAACGATTGAGGCCCCGGCGCGCGTCTTTCATCAGGGTCCGGGCAATGCGCCCAACATGACCGTTTGGTGTTTCGCAGTCCTTCACCTTCTTGCACAACTGTGGCAGCGCAACCTAAACCAGATGATGAGGAAAGAGCCATGAACTAAAAAACACTACGTCACTTGTAAATTTGGGGAAGCCCTTGTAGTAAAGCTAAGGGGCGCCGCGCTTTTGCGGCGTCCCTCTCGAACGCCATGTTAGGTATTTTTAATATCACAAAAAATTTCTTTTACTTAAAAATAATGACATACTAATTACTATTTATTTCATTCATTGATTACACAAAACCCATTACCAAAAGGGTCAGCACAATAAGCAATAGAGCCCCAGTCACCACTATCTCCCCCTTCATGGAATCCCCCCAATTTCAGTATTTTTGATACAAGTTCATCGACAT
>JANLZE010000041.1:0-3468 GCA_031366105.1 Thiobacillaceae bacterium
CGGTGCGGCGCAGCCAAATCTTGGTGCAAAGAGCGTTGCGAAGTTCAGAATCAATCTACCAAGCATTGCGGCACAAAAAGAAATTGTCTCCAAGCTTGATGATATTCGCAGCGAAACCCAACGCCTCGAATCACTCTACCAGCGCAAGCTCGCCGCGCTCGACGATCTGAAGAAATCCCTGCTACACCAGGCTTTCAGCGGTCAACTATAAGGAGCAGAACCATGCCGATTCAGCCCGCAATTTTCGAGACCCACGCAATCCGCCGCGTCTATGACGAGGAAACCGAAACCTGGTGGTTCTCGGTTGTGGATATCATGCAGGTGCTGACTCAGCAGCCCGATTATCAGACCGCACGCAAGTACTGGAACAAGCTGAAAGAACGGCTGGGCAAGGAGGGCAGCGAGCCGGTGACAAATTGTCACCAGTTGAAAATGCTCGCGCCTGACGGCAAACAGCGCCCGTCAGACGCGGCTGCACCAAGCCTTCGCGGAAGAATTGTAGGATGATTCACCCATGATTACCTAGACACCCTTGCCCGCTGGCTGACAGCACCTGCTGAAACCGAACATCTTGAATTCAAGGAGTCGAAGCTGCAGTTCGACACGACCAAGCTGCTGCGCTACTGCGTGGCCTTGGCCAATGAGGGAGGCGGGCATCTGGTGCTTGGTGTGACGGACAGGCCGCCGCGCCGGGTAGTGGGGTCACAGGCGTTCGCCACCACTACTGACCTCAACCGCATCAAGGCATACATCGTGGAGAAACTGCGCATGCGGGTGGAGACGGTGGAATTGCCGCATCCCGATGGCCGGGTGCTGGTGTTCGAGATGCCGTCGCGTCCCGTCGGGCAGCCAGTTGATTTCGAGGGAGCTTACTTGATGCGTGCAGGCGGAGACTTGGTGCCGATGACGCCGGATCAACTCAAGCGCATCTTCGCGGAGGGTCAGCCGGACTGGTTCTCGCAAGCAGCCAAGCAAGGCGCCAGCGCCGACGAGGTAATCGCCTTGCTTGATACGCAAACATATTTCGATTTGTCGCAACTACCCTACCCCACCAGCCGTGACGGCGTGCTGGCGCGGCTGAACGGTGAAGGTTTGATCGTACAAACCGCGCAAGGCTGGGCGATCACAAACCTGGCGGCGATTCTGCTGGCCAAGAAGCTCGATGCCTTTTCACCGGCTCTGGCGCGCAAGGCACCTCGTGTGGTGATCTATGAAGGTACGGACAAGCTGCGTACCCGCGAGGACAAGCCAGGCAATCGGGGCTATGCGGTTGGCTTTGAAAGCTTGGTGGATTTTGTGCATTCGGCTGCGCCGCAGAATCGCAGCATCGAACAAGTGGTGCGCGAAGAAGTTAAGATGTTCCCGAAGCAGGCATTACGCGAGTTGATTGCCAATGCGCTGGTGCATCAGGATTTTCTGGCGTCGGGGGCTTCTGTGATGATCGAGATGTATGCCGACCGTGTGGAGATTTCCAATCCTGGCTTGCCACCCATCCGGGTTGAGCGGTTTATCGATGAATACCGCTCGCGCAATGAGCGGCTGGCCGATCTGATGCGCCGGTTGGGTATCTGTGAGGAAAAAGGCAGCGGCGTAGATAAGGTCATCAAGGCGGCGGAAATATTCCAATTACCGGCGCCGGATTTTCGGGTGGGTGAGTTGCGCACTACTGCTGTGTTATTCGCCCATGAAGATTTTTCCGCCATGAGCAAGACTGACCGGGTGCGGGCGTGCTACCAGCATTGCTGTCTGATGTATGTGTCCAATCAGCGCATGTCGAACCAGTCATTGCGCGAGCGTTTTGGGGTGCCGGAATCAAAGGCTGCGACGGTTTCGCTGGTGATTAGTGCAGCGAAGGAAGCGGGGCTGATTAAGGCCGACGAGTCGGAAACAAGCTCGACCCGGTATGCCCGCTACCTGCCGTTCTGGGCTTGAGGGTGCTTTAATGCAAACCCGATCCGGCATGGAGATAATTAGAAAAACATATAAAAATCATTTCATTAAGTCCTTTAATGCAAACCTTGGGTAGCTATGAATGAAGTCGAAACCCAACGTCTCGAATCTATTTACCGGCGCAAACTCGCCGCCCTTGACGATCTGAAGAAATCCCTGCTACACCAGGCTTTCAGCGGGGCATTGTGATAAAAAACCGCCATTTTCTGAACCCATGCCGTGCAACGTGATCAGAAAATGCTGTTTTCTTTACCTGTCGATGCCATCGACACTTGCGAATTACGTGTCGATAAAACATAAAATAATCGACACATATCGTTGACGTGTCGATGGCATCGACATAGACTGCCGATGTGTCGAACAAAATGCAGAATGCAAACATGAGCCTCGAAACCTGGCGACCGGATCGGCCTTACAATGCGCTGCCTGCCTTGCCGCCCCTGGCGGAGATCGAATCCCGGGCGGTGTTGAAGCAGTGTATTACCGCGCGCGCGGCATTGGCCGAATTGAAGCAGGCGGCCGAGCTGATCCCCAACCAGGCCGTGCTCGTCAATACGCTGCCACTACTCGAAGCGCGCGCCAGTTCGGAAATCGAGAATATCGTCACGACCACGGACAAACTGTTCCAGCATATGCGCAGCGAGGAACAGGCAGACCCTGCCACCAAGGAAGCTTTGCGCCATAGCCGCGCGTTGTTCGAGGGGGTCAAGGCGCTCCACCGGCATCCGCTCAATACCCGCATCGCGGAGCAGGTGTGCACCCGCATCAAGGGTGTCGAGATGGCGGTGCGCCGCACGCCCGGTACCACGCTAACGAACGATGCGACGGGCGAGATCATCTATACCCCACCCGAAGGTGAATCCTTATTGCGGGATTTGCTGGCGAACTGGGAGCGCTTCCTGCACAACGAAACGTCGCTGGATCCGCTGGTTCGTATGGCGATTGGCCATTATCAATTCGAAGCGATTCACCCATTTACCGATGGCAATGGCCGGACCGGGCGTGTGCTGAACAGCCTGTTTCTGCTCCAGGAAAACCTGCTGACCTTGCCGATTTTGTATCTGAGCCGCTACATCATCCAGAACAAGGCGGATTACTACCGCTTGTTGCTCCAGGTAACGCGCGCGCAAGCCTGGGAGCCGTGGCTGCTTTATATCATCAAGGGCGTGGAAGAAACGGCCACCTGGACCACGGCTAAAATCGCGGCGATCCGGGCGTTATCGGAGCACACGGCAACGTATGTACGTGACAGCTTGCCCAAGGTTTATAGCCATGAACTGGTGAACCTGATATTCGAGTTGCCCTATTGCCGGATCGGCAGCCTGACCGAAGCAGGTATTGCGAAACGGCAAACCGCATCGCAATACCTGAAGCAGTTGGCGGAAATCGGCGTGCTGGTGGAAATGCCCGTGGCGAAAGAAAAGCTGTTCATCCATCCCAAGCTGATGCAGTTGCTGACCCGCGATAGCAATCATTTCAAACCCTATAAAAGCGCTGCGGGATGAACGAAGCCGAAAC
>JANLZE010000045.1:0-1151 GCA_031366105.1 Thiobacillaceae bacterium
CTGGGCAGATAGAACAACTCGATCTTGTCTTTACGCGCCTCAACCCAAGCCTTGACCGGCTTGCTGTGATGAACGCGCAGGTTGTCGAGGATCAGAAACACTTTCTTGTCTGCGTCCCGGATCAAGGCTTGCAGGAACTCAATCAGCTTGTCCGAGTTGAACGCCTCGTCAATAATCATCCAGCGCGTCTTGCCCTGGTTGGTGACGGTGGCAATCATTGACAGTTTCTGGCGTGTGCCACCCACTGCAAAGGTCACCGGTGTTTTACCCGCCGGTGCGTAACACCGGCCACGCACATCGGTGTTCACGACCGCTGTTTCGTCGCCCCAGTGAATCTCGGCACCTTCGGACTTGGCGCGCTGCTCGATTGCCGGATATTCGTTGTCCAGCCATGCCTGCACTGCCTCCGGGCGTTGCTCATAAGCCTTTTTGATCGGCTTTTGCGGGGTGAACCCCCAGCGTCTGAGGTAGTTGCCAACGCCCCGTACTGATAGCTTGATGCTACATTCGCTCTCAATCAGCTGCATGACGGCTGCCCGGTTCCACAGCGCAAATTCCATCTTCAGTTGCTCCGGCCGCTTGTCGCAGATGATTTGCCGAACAGCGATTTCCTGCGCTTCGCTCAACATGCGCCCGCTGCCTTGTTTCTTGCCGCGCGCAGCAGGTTTGAGTGCCGCCGCACCCATGCTCGAATAGCCCATGATCGCAGCGTTCACGGCATACCAACTCAGGCCGCTGTGCTCCACAATTTGCATCACCGGCATGCCTTTGCGATGCATGCGGATGACTTGCTTTCGTCTCTCGTGCAGTACTTCTCGCGACTGCTTGCGGGCGTCTTCTTTTTCCATGCGCGGTGTGACTCGTTACAAACCTTAAAGTTCACGGATAATTCGTGCCGGGTCTATAGTCATAATCCCAACTTCCCCTGCTCCGCTTCATGCGCGTTGAAGTCATCGCGCTACAAGCTCGGTCTTCCACGCGGCTTGGCTTCTCGTCTTTGTCCAGTCAAGGCTTCGATTCTGGCATAGAAGCGTGAATTGCCCAGCGGCTGGTTCTGGTTGAGCGCCAGGCGGATGTCGTCGATGGCTTTGTTGTCCAATTGTGCTCGGAAGAGGTCTCGGTAAGCCGCTTGTCTTTCTGTGTCGCCTCGC
>JANLZE010000056.1:0-2131 GCA_031366105.1 Thiobacillaceae bacterium
AGGGGCAGCGCGACATAAGGAAATTTATAGATACCGAACAACACAAGGCTGTATGGCATTAACCAACATACACCCGCAACCAACCCAAAACGCAGCCCGCTCATTGCAGGGGAACCACTCACGCGAACAAGCTTAGGGTAAAGCAATGCCATTAGCAGCGCCAACACAAAATAGCCAAAAGCAACGAGGACGAGATTTGGGGGGGTTCTTAGTAACGTTGGATCGACATTATTTGCTATGAACTCGTGTGCCAGCACACCGGTGTATAGACCGGCGAGAGAGAACATCACCGCTGTTGCCGCGACGACGGCAAATAAAGTTTTCTTCAAGATTGATCTCCTTTGTGAGCGTAGTGTGTAGGGCTTGATGTCTAACGTTTGAATTAAGGGGCGCGCTTTAGCGCGTCCCGCTTGAATGATGGGTTAGGGCGCATTTTGCTAGGAACTCCGCCGCCGTCGAACAGCTAACCAAGCGATGAGCATTGTGAGGGGTGAAAAGAGGAGCATATTCCAAAGGGGCCCGAACAGCAGGGCGAGTGCCGCAGTGGAACTCTTTGGGCTGATGAACACCTCATAGTGAGCCAGAGAATCGAACGCAAGGGCTACGGATACACCGAGAGCCGCAGGAATGGACGAGGCAGATCTCGATAGGACAAACAGGCACAGGACGTATGGCATGAGCGACCACATGAGCCAGCCGAATGAAGGGTCTGCGCTTTTCACGAATTGCTCGTAGGCGTGCAGCGCAATAGCGGCACCGACCACTGTGTACACGTAGGAATGGGCTCGGGAGATTCGCATATCGAACGCCCTAACGTGGAGCTAAGGGGCTGCGCGCTTTTGCGCAGTCCCGCTTGAGCGTAGGGTTAGCCATCATTGCATTGGCTGCCTGATGATGGTTTTCCATTTCGATGGGTCAGCTTTCCGAATATCGCTCAAGTAAACTTCGTGATGTTTTCCAGTTCGTTTGCTCTTAGCGTCAATGAACTGATGCACCTTCTCAATCGTCGGCCCTTCTTCGGAGAACGGGCCAATATGAAGGATTTGCGCGCACCTACCTTCCGTAAAGGCTTCCAGACGTAGCTTGAAAATAGCCGTTGGGTTCTTTTTCTTTTTCACATCGGCAATAGCGCTGTCGATGATTCCCGATGTAACAAAGGGTGGCTGCATAATCATCATTGTCCATTTCCAGTTGGACTTATCAGTGGTTGTAAACCTCGACATATCGTCAGCCCACCAAAGACCTTCCAGGGGCATGACCCCATAGTCAATTGCCGACGCCCCCTTCTTAACCATGAACTTCACGGCATAGGAAACCATGAATAGAACCTCAACGGCATCGGAGTATGCCTGCGAGGTGTTGGGGTCGCCCTCACCGTCCACCATCAAATAGTTCATCGTTGGGACATCAACCTGAACAACCTCTTTGGCTGAGGGTTGATACAGATATTTCAATTCCTTCTTGAGATCAACTTTCTTCACGGACGCTCCTGATGATGGCTAACGTAAAGTTGAGGGGCGCGCCGCTTTTGGCGCGTCCCTCTCGAACGCCATGTTAGGCATTGTAAAGCGACGATACATCCAAAAGGCTGCCATCGGGATCTTGAAGCAGCATTCTCTTTTGCCCGTAAAAAGTGGGCGTAGGAGGGTCGATGATTTTGACCTTCAACTCTTGGGCTTTCCGATAAACAAAATCTACGTCATCGACAACGAGCGTGATGTAGATACCAGAAGATTGGCTGCGGGCTGATTCTGGGACCAACTCATGATTTTTGGCGATAAGCCCAAGCTCCAGAGAACCGTTGGCAGGATCGCAGAGGTGAACAAACCAATCACTATCGTATTTCACTTGAAATCCGAACAGCTCGGTGTAAAAGCCCTTGGCTTTACTGAGATTGGATGAGCAAATATTGGCAAACAGTCTATTCACGAACGTCCTCCTTATGCCTAACGTACAGTTGAGGGGCGCGCCGCTTTTGGCGCGTCCCTCTCGAACGCAAGGTTGGGCGTCACTTTGCCGCCCCCTCGCTAAGATCACCATAGCGCCCGGCAATGACGACGATATAACCGTCTGGGTCTTTCAGCCAAACCTCTCGGTGCCCTGCATTACGATTGACCTTTGGTTCTTCGAG
>JANLZE010000118.1:0-2425 GCA_031366105.1 Thiobacillaceae bacterium
CAGATATGTAGGTTGGGTTAGGCGCGTGTTTTTGCGCCGTAACCCAACAGACCCAAAGAAAGGTTCAGGTTTGTTGGGTTACGCGGAAAGCCGCTAACCCAACCTACATGGTGCCGGTTTAATCGGCGTAATCTGTGGAGAGCGATTATATGTTCAAGTTATTTTTGCTCGATTCCTTAACCGAGTGACATGGGTGTCTGACCCTATTGATTTTCTTGATTTTTCAATGATTTGTTACTTCACTAACCGCTATTGTCTGCGTTTTTTTAGGATAAACATGAGATTGCAACCCAAAGAGGTAAATGCCATTGCACAAGCTGCCCGGGACGCCTTTACTCCTGGTACAGCAGTGTTTCTCTTTGGTTCCCGGGTGGATGACAGCAAGCGTGGGGGAGACATTGATCTGCTGGTTGAGATTCCCGAAGCCATGTCCCCTGCGGAATTGGTGCGCCGTCGTACCCGTTTTGTGTCGCGCATCTACCGGCTGCTTGATGAACAGCGCATTGATGTCGTCATTGCCACGCAAGACCAGCAAGATTCGCGGGAAGTAGTTGCTGCGGCAAAACGTGAAGGAATCCAGGTGGCGCAAGTATGATGCCAACAGACAAACTTGCTGCTGTGCTTTGGGAGGCGGATCGCCACCTGGACACACTTACGGAAGCATTAGCAGAATGGAACGTATCGCCTGCGATCACCTGGCAGGCGTTGGAAAGTGATCGCGCCCGTGTCCGGATTGTGGATCAACTGCTTTTCCGCTTTATCAAATTGCAGGACACAGTGGGGGAGCGCCTCATACCAGCAACACTGGCCAGCCTGCGTGAGCCGTTTGAAGATTGGCCCATGCGTGACCGCCTAAATCGTCTGGAAAAGCTGGGTTACCTTGATGTGGACAATTGGTTGGCCTGGCGCGAAGTTCGTAACAGGTTAGCCCACGAATATCCAGACCAGCCGGAGGTTCGCTTTGCCGCCCTAATGGCTGCAATGGATGCAGTCAAAGCTTTGGCCGCACTATATCGAGATTGGCGCGCCCGTTTGGAAACCAGCCCGTAGCCCATTACCGCTGCTGACTACCCACTAACCCCTATTCGCTACCCACTATGCCCTTAAACTACACGCCACTTCACTAACCGCTAACAGAGGAGTCCAGCATGACAGCAACATCAGTAAAAAATGAAGCCAAACGACTGGTTGAAAATCTTCCGGATACCGCGAGTTGGGATGACCTGATGTATGAGGTCTACGTCAGGCAAAAGATCGAAGAAGGGATCAAGGCCGCAGATGAAGACCGGGTGCTGACCCATGAAGAGGTGCGCAAGCGCTTCAGCATGCAATGAAACTCGTCTGGACCGAGCCTGCAGTAGAAGCCTTGCAGGCGATCCGCGACTATATTGCCTTGGACCAGCCCTTCTACGCGGCCCGTTTTATCGACCGCATGACGAGATCCGCAGAACAACTGATCATCCATCCTGGAATCGGCAGGCAAGTGCCCGAAGCTGGGCTGGAAGATATTCGCGAGATCATCTTTCAGCGTTACCGGATTATCTACCGACTGCGCCCTCACCTGATCCAAATCCTGACAGTCGTACACGGCGCGCGAAACCTTGCCGGATCGGAACCCAAACCTTGGGAGGTTGGATGAATCTGTCGAGGGGGCAATATAATATTGAACGACTATGGACTGCCACGGCGTCTCTGCCGCCTCGCAGTGCTAATCTCTACCCGCTACCCGCTAACGCCTAATGACTAACCGCCACTCGCCAACCCCATCGTCGCACGAAGAGGATGCTTTTGCTCCCATCCTCGATTTCGTTCGCCAAGCGCGCGGCCAGGCCTTGGCGGCCGTCAACCGCGAACTGGTAGCGCTTTACTGGCGGATTGGCGAATATCTTAACCACAAGATTGCAGCGGATGGCTGGGGGCAAGGTACGATCAAGCGCTTGGCCGACTGGCTGGTGGCCCATGAACCCGGTATCAGGGGATACTCCCCGCAAAATCTTTGGCGGATGCGCCAGTTCCATGAGACCTACCGCGAAGACGCAATTCTCTCACCAGCGGTGAGAGAATTGTCCTGGACCCACAACCTGGTTATTTTGTCCAAGTGCAGATCGCAGGAGGAACGGGACTTTTATCTTCGCCTGGCGATAGCCGAGATGGCGGAGTTCATTGCCACGCCTGTAAAGCGCTACAATTCCGGAATGACCGCCCAGCCAATCACATTAAGTGAAACCCAGTGCCAAAGCTATACGAATACTTCGGCCTGATCGTCATGTTCTATGCCAACGAGCACGAACCTGTGCATGTGCATGGAAAGTCCCAGGGGCGTGAAGCACGGGCCGAAATCATTGTGATCAACGGCATAGTGACTGAGATACGATACGAGTCAGTACTGGGACGTGTCCCGCTTGAGTCGAACGAAATGCGCTTT
>JANLZE010000133.1:0-2092 GCA_031366105.1 Thiobacillaceae bacterium
TGCAACGATTCACTCACGCGATTCTCAACCCGCCTTACAAGAAGATCAACAGCCAGTCGCGCCATCGGCAACTGCTGCGGCAGGTGCGAATAGAAACGGTAAATCTGTATTCAGCCTTTGTCGCATTGGCGATTGCGTTGATGGAACGGGGTGGGCAGATCGTGGCGATTATTCCACGCAGTTTCTGCAATGGCCCTTACTACAGACCCTTCCGCGAATTTCTCCTGGCGCGCGCGGCGATCCGGCACATGCACTTGTTCGCCGCGCGGGATAAGGCGTTCAAGGATGATGCCGTCTTGCAGGAAAATGTCATCCTGTTACTGGAGTGCGGCGGGGTGCAAGGCGAAATCAGCATATCCACATCGACTGACGACCATTTCGACGATTATGTGGTGCATGCCCATCCTTTTGAGCGTGTAGTTTTTCCCGACGATCCAGAGCGTTTCATTCATGTCCCGACCAGCCCCGAGTGGGGCGCTATTGAGCTTTCGTCCGCGTTCGCTTATTCGCTGGCCGATATTGGCGTGGATGTTTCCACCGGCCCGGTCGTGGATTTCCGATTGAAAGAACATTTGCGCGACATGCCCGAGCCGGGGAGCATGCCTTTGCTTTATCCCTGCCACTTTGATGGTCAAGCCATCGCATGGCCGAAGCCGGAAGGGAAAAAACCGAATGCGCTGATGCTTAATGCCGAAACCGCGAAATGGTTTTATCCAAATGGTTACTACGCGGTGGTGCGGCGCTTCTCTTCCAAAGAGGAAAAACGCCGGATCGTGGCAAGCCTTGTCACCCCTGAGGCGTTTACTACTACCGCATTGGGATTTGAGAATCACTTGAATGTTTTTCACGAAGTTAAGCAGGGTTTGCCAGCCGACCTGGCCAGAGGGTTGGTGGTGTACTTGAATGCTACGATGATCGACGAATGCTTCCGCCGTTTCAGCGGCCATACCCAAGTTAACGCAACCGATTTAAAGCGGATGAAGTACCCGAGCCGAGACGCGCTGATCGCGCTAGGCCGATGGGCAAGTACGCAAGGGGTGATGTCCCAAGAGCAGATCGACAAAAAAATCGAAAGCATTGCATGAGCGAACATAAGAATATTGACGATGCTCTAAGCATCCTTGTGCAACTCGGCCTGCCGCGCGCGCAGCAAAATGAACGCTCCGCTTTGTGCCTGCTGGCGTTGTTGAATATCGCACCCGACAAGAAATGGAAGCAGGCGAAAAATTCCATGATCGGCATCACCCCGATCATGGATTGGGCGCGAGAACACTATGGCAAGAACTATGCACCGAACACGCGCGAAACAGTGCGCCGCCAAACCATGCATCAATTCGTGTCCGCTGGCATCGCCCTCTACAATCCGGACGATCCCGCACGGCCTGTAAATAGTCCGAAAGCGATTTATCAAATCGCGCCGGAGGCGCTGGCGCTACTCAAAACTTATGGTGCACGCGCATGGAAAGCGAATTTGGCAGCTTATCTTGCCAAGAACAAGACCCTTGCCGCGCGTTACGCGAAAGACCGAGATACTCACCGCATCCCGGTAAAAATCGCGCCGAGGAAGACGATTCAACTCAGCCCTGGTAAGCACAGCACCTTGATCAAGGCCATCATCGAAAATTTCGCTCCCCGTTTCGCGCCAGGCAGCGTGCTGATCTATGCTGGCGATACTGGAAAAAAGTGGAGCTACTTCGCCGAGGCCGATTTGACGCGGCTAGGCGTGACTGTCGATGCACACGGAAAAATGCCGGATGTGGTGCTCTATTACCCCGAGCGCGACTGGCTCCTGTTGGTGGAATCCGTGACCAGCCACGGCCCGGTAGACGGCAAGCGGCACGAAGAGTTGGCGCAGTTGTTTGCAAATTCCTCGGCGGGATTGGTCTATGTCACAGCCTTCCCCAATCGCGCCCTCATGGCGCGTCATGTACCTGAGATTGCCTGGGAAACCGAAGTATGGGTAGCCGATGCGCCATCGCATTTGATTCACTTTAACGGTAGTCGCTTTCTTGGACCGTACGGTGACACCTGATCGAAAATGCGATAATAGGGGTGCAACCAGATTAGTCTGATCCGTAAGATAAGGGTTAAG
>JANLZE010000071.1:0-4992 GCA_031366105.1 Thiobacillaceae bacterium
AAGGCTGTGAAGGCGCTGCGTCTGGAAGACATGCGCATCCCCGTCGCTTACCTCAAAACCTTCCAGGGTCCGGCCACCGGCGTCGTGGTTGAGCGTGAGCGTATGGACAAGTTTGGCCGTCCGCTGCTGGGTGCAACGACCAAGCCAAAGCTGGGTCTGTCTGGCCGTAACTATGGCCGCGTGGTCTACGAAGCGCTCAAGGGCGGTCTGGACTTCATGAAAGACGACGAGAACATCAACTCGCAGTCCTTCATGCACTGGCGTGATCGTTTCCTGTATTGCATGGACGCCGTCAACAAGGCATCTGCGGCAACCGGCGAAGTCAAAGGTCACTACATGAACGTGACCGCTGGCACCGTCGAAGAAATGATCGAACGTGCCGAGTTCGCCAAATCGCTGGGTTCGATCATCATCATGATCGACTTGGTGATCGGCTACAGCGCGATTCAAACCATGGCGATCTGGGCACGCAAGCACGACATGATCCTGCACCTGCACCGTGCCGGTAACTCGACCTACTCGCGTCAGAAAAACCACGGTATGGCATTCCGCGTGATCTGTAAGTGGATGCGTATGGCTGGTGTGGATCACATCCACGCAGGAACCGTCGTCGGCAAGCTGGAAGGCGACCCCATGATGATTCGCGGCTACTACGACACCCTGCTTGACCAGCACACGCCGATTCAACTTGAAAAAGGCATTTTCTTCGAACAGGACTGGGCTTCGCTGAACAAGTGCATGCCGGTAGCAAGCGGCGGTATTCACGCCGGTCAAATGCACCAGTTGCTGCATTACCTGGGCGACGACGTGGTTCTGCAGTTCGGCGGCGGCACCATCGGCCACCCGGACGGCATTCAGGCTGGTGCAGTCGCCAACCGTACCGCGCTGGAAGTCATGATTCAGGCACGTAACGAAGGTCGTGACATTTGGAACGAAGGCCCGCAGATTCTGCGAGATGCCGCCAAATGGTGTAGCCCGCTCAAAGCCGGTTTGGATACGTGGGGCTCAATTAGCTTTAACTACGAATCCACTGACAGTCCGGACTATGTAGCCTCCACCACGGCCAGCGTTTAATTCATATTAGGAGAAACAATCATGATGACGAATCCTTCGCGTATCGTTACGCAAGGGCAGTTTTCTTTTCTGCCCCCATTGACCGATGAGCAAATCACCGCTCAAATTAAATATGCACTGAGCAAGGGCTGGGCGCTGGGTATTGAATACACCGACGATCCGCACCCGCGCAATACGTATTGGGAAATGTTTGGCAATCCGATGTTCGACTTGAAAGATCCCGCAGGGATTTTGCTGGAAATCAACAACGCGCGCAAAACCTTCCCGAATCACTACATCCGAGTCACCGCTTTCAGCGCGATCCGTGGGGTAGAGAGTGTGACCATGTCTTACATCGTTAACCGTCCCAAGAACGAGCCTGGCTTTGGCCTGGTGCGTCAGGAAACCGATGGCCGCACCATGCGCTACACCATCCACTCCTACGCGACCGACAAGTCCGAAGGCGAGCGCTATTAATCAGGTAATTCGGCTCATGTAACGTGGGCTAATTAGTTGCGCTGTCATAGTGGCGGGTGGAAGCTTTCACCCGCCACTATTTTTTACTCCGCTATAAATCTGGAGCGATTGCAATGAACGACACGACTAATGCAAGCAGCACACAAGGATCGACCATATTGGCAGACGATATGCAGGTCAATCTCGAAGCAGAATTCGAAGCCTCAAACGTCAAGGAGGTCCTGAACAAGCTCGACGACGAGCTGATCGGTTTGAAGCCGGTCAAAACCCGCATCCGCGAAATCGCGGCGCTGTTATTGGTGGATCGCTTGCGCAAACAGTTTGCGCTGACCTCCGAAACACCTACCTTACACATGAACTTTACCGGCAACCCTGGTACAGGCAAGACCACCGTAGCCTTGCGCATGGCGGAGATTCTGCATCGCCTGGGCTATGTACGCGGCGGCCACCTGGTCTCCGTCACGCGCGATGATCTGGTCGGCCAATACATCGGCCACACCGCACCCAAAACCAAGGAAGTAATTAAAAAAGCCATGGGCGGTGTGCTGTTTATCGATGAAGCCTATTACCTGTACAAGCCCGAAATTGAACGCGACTACGGCGCAGAATCGATCGAGATTTTGCTCCAGACCATGGAAAACAACCGCGACGATCTGGTCGTTATTCTGGCGGGTTACAAAGACCGCATGGACAAGTTTTTCCACAGCAATCCAGGGCTGCGCTCGCGCGTCGCGCACCACGTCGATTTCCCCGACTACAGCGCCGAAGAATTACTGCATATCGCCAAATTAATGCTGGCGACGCAAAACTATCGCTTCAGTCCCGATGCCGAAAAAGCTTTTTTCGACTACATCACCATACGCATGACGCTGGAGCATTTCGCCAACGCTCGCTCGGTGCGCAATGCGCTGGATCGTGCGCGCCTGCGTCAAGCCAATCGCCTGTTCGCAAACGCGTCCAAATCGCTGAGCAAAACCGACCTGATGACGCTGGAGGCTGAAGACATCCTCGCCAGCCGCGTGTTTCTAGAGGGCAAACCTGATATGGACGGCGACGAAGGCAGCGACGCTGTCATCGACTGAGCACTCAACCATGACACTCAACGAACTCTATAGCGGAATGCGCGCAGCGCTCGACGGCGCCCCCGACGCCGCAACCATCGACCTGTTGACGACCGAAACCGCGCGCTACGCCAGCACCGTAGGCTGGGCCGAAGGCGTGATTGATAAGGACGGCCGCATCGTCGAAGCCTTCGACAAACTCCGCCTGGCTGCGCTCATGGGTTTTGAGCAAACCCGCGACCCTAACCTCGCCACTCTGCACGATGCCCTGGCCAAACTCGTCCTTGCTGTCAGCACCCATGACGAAGATATTGACCCGTCGCCCGACAACGACGACCACGACGTTTGACGACTTGTTCTAGACAGCGATGCGTGATTTTTTGCACCGCTGTGATATTCAGAACAACTCAATAAAGTGTTATCCCGAAGCGCGCGAAGAAGTACGATGTTTGTAGGGGGATGAGGCCGCGCGCCGACCAGTACGTGTCACGCATCTTCGGTGCGCGCAATTACATGGAGGTCGATCACGTCGAACGCTTGCCGGAGAAATTGCCGATTCTGTACACCAGGCTTACACGCTAGCGCCAAACATCTGCAAGCGCGCGGCGTCGCTGATGGCCAGCACGGCGGGGTGGGTCAGGCGGCGCTCAGTGGAAATAGCATAAAACTGTTCGGTCACGGCGTCGGTGTGGCCGAGCAAAACACTGCCGGTCTGCGTCTGTATCAATTCGGCAATCGTGCTCGGCACGGCGTAAATACCCGCACCTTCCTTGCCGAAGGCGTTGAGCAGGGCACTGTCGTCGAATTCGCCGACGATGCGTGGCCGGATGCGTAACCCATCAAGCCAGCGCATCAGCTTGGGACGTACTGCGGCATCTTCACCCGGTAGCAAGAGTGGCGCAGCTTCGAGTAATTGCGGAAAGCTGCCGCTGTGCTGCGCCGCGAGCGCCGGTGCGGCCAGAAAAGTAAGGCCACACTCACCCAGCAAGTGGCTGAATCCACGCACATTTAACTTGCTCGGCATGGGCCGATCAGCGATCACCAGATCAAGCCGGTGGACAGCCAACTCGCCCAGCAGGCTGTCCAGCCGCCCCTCGCGGCATTGCAAGCGCGGCTTTTCGTCGATGCGCATGGCGGGTTCCAGCAGTTGATACGCGACTGATTTGGCCACCATATCGGCAATGCCGACGCGGAACTGCATGCTGCGGCTGGCGGGTTGCTGGCGCAAGGCTTCCTGCAACTCCTCGCCCAGTACGAAAATCTCCTCGGCGTAGCCCAATACCATGCGCCCGGCATCGGTCAGCTCCAGCGTACGGCCAACACGCCGAAACAGCTGGGTGGCGAGCGCTTCTTCCAATACGCCGAGCTGGCCGCTGATGGATTGCGGCGTCAAGTGCAGCCGCTCGGCGGCCTTGCTCACGCCACCGGCTTTCGCTACGACCCAAAAATAATGCAGATGTTTGTAATTTAGTGCGCTCATGATTGCTCCGTTTTTTCGAACGTTCATTAAATTATATTCGAATATTAAGTATTGAGGCTTGGGGCTAGACTGTGACAGTCATTCATTCCGTCAGGAGTACCTCGTCATGCAACCCATACAATCCATGCATTCCACTTCGGATCAGCTGGCTAATGGCACTCAGGTCAGCGCGCTTGCGGCCAACAAAGTCATTCGTAACACCTATATGCTGTTGTCGGCGACGCTGTTATTTGCAGCGCTGACTGCGATGGTGTCGGTGGCGCTTAAATTGCCGCACCCTGGCATCATCATCACGCTGGTTGGCTATTTCGGCCTGCTGTTCCTCACTTCAAAATTCCGCGACAGCGCCGCTGGACTGGGTTTCGTGTTTGCGCTGACCGGCTTCATGGGCTACACGCTGGGACCCATCATCAGTCATTACCTCGGTCTGCCTAACGGCGGTCAGACGGTGGCAATGGCGATGGGGCTGACCGCTGCAATTTTTCTGGGGCTGTCGGGTTATGCATTGACCACGCGCAAAAATTTCAGCTACATGGGCGGCTTTTTGATGGTGGGCATCATCGTTGGTTTCGTTGCCAGTCTCGCAGCGATATTTTTCGAGTTACCCGCGTTGTCGCTCGCGATTTCAGCGATTTTTGTGCTGCTCATGTCCGGACTGATTCTGTATGAAACCAGCCATATCATCCATGGCGGCGAAACCAACTACATCATGGCCACGGTCGGTTTGTTTGTAACGATATTCAACCTGTTCACCAGCCTGATGCAGCTGCTGGGCTTCATGAACAGCAATGACTGAGTGTTTCATATGCCTGGAATGCAAGACAACCCCCTCATCACGGCGGGCTTTAAATGAAATTAATTGAGCACTTTCTGGAAGCGCTGATGTTCGCCAGCCGCTGGTTGCTGGCGCCGTTCTATCTC
>JANLZE010000136.1:0-5533 GCA_031366105.1 Thiobacillaceae bacterium
TTGCTGCGCTGTCTACACCCATTGACATTCCACTACTCTGACAATAGCTTGCGTAGCTGAAATGGGGCGATGGTGTTTGCATGATGTGCTGCCTTTGATGAGAAGGAAAAACGAGCGCACTAACGTAAAGTTGAGGGGCGCGCCCCTTTTGGCGCGTCCCTCTCGAACGCCATGTTAGCTGTCATGTGTCTATACCACCCATGGTTGAAACGCATAGCCTCGAAACATTCGGATTCTGACGAAGACTTCTCTGAAGCAACCATTGTCGGACCAGGGTCGGCCTGTTGCCCATAGCTCCTTTGCCTTGTTATGGGCGCCCCGGTCAAACAAGGGATAGTCGACGTTCACAAGAAGATAGCCGGGGCCATATTTCTTTGCGACTGGTAAATAGGATGACTTCGCCAACTTCTTCGATACGGCTTCAACGAAGCTATTGGCGAATGTGAGATCAGGACCAGCATGCGGGCCTGGCCCAATTGAGACGTGCTCTTCATCAGGCGTGGCGAATGAATATTGATCTCGCGCCCATTCCTTTGACCAGAAAGCGTCAACGAATTCGACCCATCGGGTGAGTCGCTTGGATTGGATGATCGCTTCGGGAGGATTCGGCTCGTCAATCACCCGAAACGAAACCTTCCGCCGCCGCTCGAACCAGTCGAGAAAGTCCGTGACCACGGCGCGCTCGTGTTGTTGCTGAATTTTTCGACGACGGTTCATATATGACAGCTAACGTAGAGCTAACCGGCGGCGCTTCAGCGCCGTCCAGCGACCGAAGGGAGCGAGGTTGAGCGCCGGGTTAGCCTGATGTTTCATTTGCGGTAAATTGAATAATTTTTGAAGCGCACTCATCTGGGGTGGCTAGTGATGTATCGAACTCAAGCGCATACGGTTTCTGTAAGTGCACGCTGTCAAACTGCCCCTTCGCAATTCCGATTCTTCGGTCGCCACGTTGCCTTTCTCTTTGCTCTAGGATCGCAAGTGGGCAATGGACGCCAACAAAGTAGGTTTTCTTTTGCTGTAGTGCTTTCTTGCACTCCTCAAACCATGCATGTTGTTCAAATACGTGGTCGACCACGAGAACGAATGGGTTCGCGGCAAATGTGGCAAGTGTGGCATGGAAATTTGCTACACAAATATGTATACATTCCTTGCGTTCTTCATCGGCGCCAATCGTAGGCCAGTAAAGCATTCCAACGAAAGTATCCACTGAGGCATGTAAAACGGGTATGGGTGAAAGTCGTTGAAGCGCTTTCGCTATGCTAGTTTTTCCAGCACTGGAAGTTCAGTTCAGCACAATCGCAATTGATCGCATCGATTTGGCTAACGTTTAAGGTAAGGGGCGCGCCGCTTGCGGCGCGTCCCGCTTGACCGCAATGTTAGAGCCCTTGCCACGCAAGCCTATGAACCAAAATACGCCGGCAGCAATAGCGCCATGAAAAGCGAATATTGCCAGACTCAGCGCAACTGATTGGGCTGCGTAGCTTTCTAGGCCCCACCCGAAAACGGAACTCAGCAACATGGCGCTAACCACGCCAAGAACTGAGCCGGCAAGCACTACATGTGGCAACGATAACCAACCAAGACGGCGAAAAAGCAAAAAGCTGGGAATCCCGAAGGCGGCCCCTAATGGATAGGAGAAGAATGCATAAACGAAAAGCCCAACCGGGTTTTTCATCGCCACTGCCTGTACTAGGCACGGTGCCAACGGTGCCAGAAGAAAGGCTTTGATGATCCTTCTGTCCATAAGGGCTCTAACGTAGAGCTAAGGGGCGGGCCGCTTGCGGCACGTCCCGCTTGAGCGCCGGGTTATGAGTGTTAGCGCCAAAATTGCCACCATTTTCTCTCCGGTGTGATTTTTGATTCGTCCCAATTTCCGTCTGCGCGACGAACCGCTCGGTGATTGCCAATTATAATTTCTGTACCTTCCGCGTGATCTACGAACTCAAGAAGGTTCGAAGCAAACCAATACTGTTCTTCAACGCCCTCGATAGAAACATTTATTGCGAAATCATCTGTGTTATGTCCGATAACATCGACTGATGTAACAGAGGGTGTAGTTTCTCCGTAAACTTGACCTGTCTTACCGGAAACGCCAATTGCGTCAGTTTCTGGCGATGAAAGTATTCTGACCGTATCTCCAAATGCAATGTTCATCGCTTACTCATAACGTAGAGCTAACCGGCGCTGCGCGGCTTTATCGCGCAGCGTCCAGCGACCGAAGGGAGCGAGGTTGAGCGCCGGGTTGGGCATCAGCTCCATGGTACGGGCTCACCATGTGCAAATGAAATTAGCCGATGTCTTGTAATGCGCTGATTGTTTTCGCACCATTCAGAATCCAGACCTTGCCCGGAAAGATCGTTGTCTGTCAGTGGTGCGAGCCATTCAAGAAACGCTGCACGAGTGGTGAAAACTCTGCGTTCGGGACTAGGTGAAGTATGCCAAGTTGGCAACTCGGCCGTGGACGGAAGTTTCCCATCAAGCGCGGTCGTAAATATATTCGGGAGCAACAAAGCGCAGGCCCAGGCCGCAATAATCACGATGTCGATAGGAGAGAACATCGCCACGCTCTAGCCGATCGGCAACAAGAGACGCCAATTCGTGGCCGTAGGGCGTCTTTGCCTCTTCCGTAGCCTGGGCAAGCAATCTTCTGCGTCGACGTCGACGCAGAAGATTGCTTCCCGAGGCCGCAATTACAGCAGCCAGAAGCATGGCCAAGAATTGATGCGCAAAACTCATGATGCCCAACGTAGAGCTAAGGGGCGGGCCGCTTGCGGCACGTCCCGCTTGAGCGCCGGGTTAGAGCGGACGTTTGCCGTAGCCACCGCTGTTGGGGCACCGCCCTCCCCCCACACAAGAGCGGTGCCGATGCAGACTGCCGCTGACTTTACACGACCGAAGCCACGATGCCCATGGCAGCCAGACTTGAGCGAAGGCACAAGCAGCGCGGCAGAAATGCCCTTGGCCAAAACCGACTCACGCAACCCGCGCAGCACGGTTGATGTAGCCACTGCACTTGCTACACCCACTAATGCCCAGATATGCTGACCAGAACTTGCGGGGCTGAAATGGAGCGATGCGGTTGGCATGATGTGCGGCCTTTGATGAGAAGAAAAAGCAAGCGCGCTAACGTTGAGCTAACCGGCGGCGCTTTAGCGCCGTCCAGCGACCGAAGGGAGCGGGGTTGAGCGCCGGGTTAGAGCGTTGGCGACTCATTGGAAAACGCCGCTAACTTTGCCAACTCCTACAATACGACGACCCTCTAGGACCTGGAACTGGGTGCCAACTTGCAAGGCGTTATAGCTGATTTGCGGCGAGTACATAAAGAGCACTTTAGCATTTACAACCACCCCGGGAGTTACCGGCTCATCAGGACCTTCGATGAATGACACACCAAGATACTCACCATCGCCGACTCGGAAATGGGGACGGTAAGGCTCCTTAATGTAGGTTGGCCCATCTCGGCCTCCGGCTTCGGCTCCGATGAACTCCACGTAGACCATTGCTCCGGGCATCAACCCTCCTTGCGCGCTAACGTAGAGCTAAGGGGCGGGCCGCTTGCGGCACGTCCCGCTTGAGCGCCGGGTTAGCGCGGACGCTTGCCGTAGCCACCGAAGTTTGGACACCGCCCTCACCCCACACAAAAGCGGTGCCGATGCAGACTGCCGCTGACTTTACCCGACCTAAGCCACGCTGCCCATGGCAACCAAACTTGAGCGAAGGCACAAGCAGCGCGGCACGAATGCCCTTTGCCAAAACAGACAAACCCAACCCGCGCAGCACGGTTGATGCACCCGCTGCACGCGGCACCCCCACCGACGCCCAACCACACGGACCAGAACTTGCGGGGCTGAAATGGAGCGATGCAGTTGGCATGATGTGCGGCCTTTGATGAGAAGAAAAAACGAGCGCGCTAACGTTTAAGGTAAGGGGCGCGCCGCCTGCGGCGCGTCCCGCTTGACCGCCATGTTGGGCGTGGCGCCCCCTAGGCCAAAAATGCCAGTTTTATCTATGCGCTGAACCATGGACATGATTTTTTCCGCAGAGCACTCCTGCCAACCAGTTTGAGGGCAGAAAGAAGCTGCACGGTTGAGGTGTTGCTCAGCTTCTTGAGTGGCACCACGTTTCTTCGCTAGGGCAGCAAGCCGTGCGTATGCGAGTGCGGAATCTTTTGCGAGGAGTGATTTGGGGAACAACTGGCTTGGTTGTTTCCTTCGTTTCTCGTTTAGAGCGAGAAAGGTATGAATTGCCTCTTCGCGTGCTGCATCGGTGCCCTCACTCATTTGCATCTCTATGTACGCTGCATAGTAGGCAGTTTCAGCCATCTCGAATACGCCAGTGCTCTCTTGGCCAAGTCGAAAGCCAAAGTAATAGCCAGTTCCGCCGCCAACGATTAGTGCGAGTAGATATAAGGCAATTCTCAATGCGGTTTTCATGACGCCCAACGTTTGAGTTGAGGGGCGCGCCGCTTTTGGCGCGTCCCAGTGAGCGAAGCGAACGACTCGAACGCCGGGTTAGGCTTAAGCCCACGATTCATAGTGATGCACCCAGCATTCAACAACGAATTTTTCCATTCCGGGAGGAATTACCGCATGGTTCCATTCCACGCCCGCAAATGCTTTCAAAACCTCTTCATTCTCCCACTGAGAAATCATTGCGTATTCATCAGGAGCCCATTTTGTGGGCTTGAGAATAGATACTGAGATAAAACCTGGTGCCTCATTAACTACGTGTACGGAAACCGAAGAAAATTTTCCCTCGAACTCCTGCCTTAGTTCTGGAACGATTTGAACTCGAAATATTCTTGTAATTAGCATTGACCTGAGAACCTTATTTGCTTGGGCCTAACGTAGAGCTAAGGGGCGGGCCGCTTGCGGCACGTCCCGCTTGAGCGCCGGGTTAGGCATTTGCCCGTGAACTCCAGATCATAATTAGCCCAATAATCCACGATATGTCAGCAAGCAGAGCAAATGGCGCAAACATAAAAATCAAGAGCGGCAGTTTAAAAGCGCCAAGTAACGTAATAGCGAAACTGATGCTTCCCAAGGCCACTAAGTTATGACCTCTCTTAAAGCGCTTTTCGCGTTCGGGCCGATATGAGCTAGGAGAAAGACCTGTGCGCCACCACACAATACAGAGCGCTAAAACTATTAATAGTAGCGATGGTGCATGTCGCACTAAATATGGATTGGCCGATTGTGGGAAATATTCAGCGAAGGACGTATCGAAAGTAGTTGAAAACATTGCGCCCAAAGTCGCGCTTAGTAGGTACAGGTACGGGATAAACACATTTAAGTTTCGGAGAAACACTCGGAATTCCTTTGCCTAACGTTCAAATTGAGGGGCGCGCCGCTTTTGGCGCGTCCCTCTCGAATGATGGGATGGACTCCCCCCACTTTTTTTTTGCCATAGTTGGCATCACTAGTCTTCATGGAGGGGGATCAGATGTCTCAACGAAAGGAGTCCGACATGAATGCTACTACCGTTGCCGTTGACCTTGCAAAGAGCGTATTTCAACTGGCCGTCGCTGATTCAC
>JANLZE010000138.1:0-55670 GCA_031366105.1 Thiobacillaceae bacterium
TGGAGTGCCTACTTCGGCCTGTTTAAGTACGCCTATGATCTGGCTGTCGGTAAAACGCGATTTCTTCAAGGGAACCTCCTCGGGTTAGATTACGAGAAAATTCCACTTCTGGCTGCTACTGATTTAGGGGGGGATTACCCAGGCATCCGATGAGGTGGTTAGGCTTGTCATATCCGATAACTTTTGCTTCTATCGAACTAATGAGATGAAGTTCTTTTTTGCTTGCGTAGGTGAAGTTTGCGTTCGGTTTCTAGCTGCCTGAGCTGGCGTGAGATTAGGATAACGTCAGGGTGTTGCTCGGTATATTTCAGTAATAGCTCAGTCTTTTTGATTTCCAATTCAACTTTTTTCTTCTCTAGGCTTTGTAAATAAGCGTCGGGGGGCAAGGGCTTAGAGGCGCTTCCAGGTTTACTACTAGGTTCAAAATTCCTAAGCATGGATGACACATCTGACTGTGAGGGCGGCTCGATCTTTTGGAGCGTGACGCCTGTGTCTGATTGCGGGGGATTAGCCCAGTCCAGGATGGCGTTATTAGAGGAAGAAATCGGCGGAAGATTGGTTCGCGCAACGCGGGGTAGTGTCAGCGATAGCGTGAGAAAATAATTAATCACTATCATTCCAACCGCGGTCAACATTAAAACTGCAAAAGGGGTGGTAAAAGCGATGACAGGAAATATTCGCGGGACCGGGTTTGCAGTGATGGCATGATTATCTAGGGGACCACCGTACTCTCCCGCTTTGTGTAATTCGAGAATCAACGTGGGGGCATCAAGGCGCTTTTCAGCCTCTTTGTTAAGCATCCGCATAATAATTCTATCGAATGACGAGGTGATTTCAGTCATCAACCCAACAGGGGGTACCGGCATTTCGTTGATAACTTGATAAAGAATATTGGGCAGACTTTCACCCGCAAACGCATATACGCCTGTAATCATTTCATACAGCACGGCACCCAGCGAAAAAATATCCGAGCGGCCATTAATGGTTTGTCCCATGGCTTGCTCGGGCGACATGTACCGGGGGGAGCCGAGCATGAGTCCGGCGTTTGTTTTCTCGCTATTAACGAGGTGGGCTATACCAAAGTCGGTAAGTTTGATCTGGCCACGCGGAAGGGTGATTACGATGTTGGATGGCTTAATGTCACGATGGACCACGCCGTGTTCATGGGCGTACGCTAAAGCTTCTGCAATTTGCAACGCGGTCGCCATGACGAGATCAAGGGGCATGGGCCCCTTATCCATAATGTCGCGTAGCGTCGTGCCGCGTAGATACTCCATTGCGATGTAGGCGAGATCATCCGTTTCGCCCACATCGTAGATAGTCACAATATTAGGATGCGATAAGCGCCCCGCACTTTGCGCTTCGCGCAAGAAGCGCTCTTCAAACTCCTGGCTCTCTTCTTTAAGCCTGGAAATGGGGATGGTTTTAATCGCGACGGTGCGCTCGATCAACGGATCCAGCGCTTTGTACACTGTACCCATCGCCCCTTGACCGATGAGCTCCAGAATTTCATAACGTCCAATTTTCATGACTAGTTAAGCATCACGCTGGCATTCGATCACTTGGCCGCGAATCGATGTGCTATCTGGGCCCATCAAATACAAATAGTGGGGGATAAGAGAATTCGCGGCGGGGAGCAACTCGGCCAATTGACCCGGATGAGTGCGAAATTGCAAGGTGGTAGCGATTGCGCCCGGTATCAACGTATTCATTCTGATGCCAATATTTTGTTCGAGTTCGTCAGACCAAATTTTAGTCAGCGCTTCAATGCCAGACTTTGCGATCGCATAGCCCCCCCAATATGCAGCGGGATGATGGCCGTGGGTATCTCCGGTAAAAATTACCGATGCATCTGGCGCTGCCTGCAAAAAAGGCAGACATGCACGTGTCAATGCAAAAGGGGCGATGAGATTTACCTGGATCAGCGTCTGCCACTGATCCATCGTTTGCAGGTGAAGCGGACTTAAACTCTTAAAGGCATACGCGCTATGCAAAATGCCGTCCAGCCGTTTAAGGTGGTGTCCGATCGCCCCTGCTAAATTCTCCAGGCCCTGGTCATCCGCTACGGCCAGATCAAAGGGAAACATTGCCGGCTCCGGGTTGCCTGCTGCGACAATTTCGTCATAGACGGCTTCAAGTTTGTTTTCCTTACGGCCAAGTAACGCGACAGTGGCACCATGGCGAGCATACGCAAGGCTCGCCAAACGTCCTAGACCAGAACTTGCACCGGTTATCAAAATCACGCGTCCTTTAAGCAAATCTGCAGGAGGTGAATAATTTTTCATAAGCTATTTATTAATGTTTGTGCCGATTTTACTCCGCTGGTTGTCGCGCTTTCGAGTGTGGCCGGGTACGCCCCTGCAGTGTAATCACCGGCCAAAAAAATTAACGGATGCGGAGTATGGTTTTCGGGACGAGGCATATTGGGAACGCACGAGTAGGTAGCCTGTTTCTCTACAATCACTTTTCGCCACAGCGCTGTTGGCAAGGTACAAAAGCTTAAAAGCTGCGACTCAAGTTGGGCATACCATTCAGACTGTTGGCGCCCTAATAAATTTGATGCGGCACTCACCACAAAAGCTAATAGCCCCGGCTGTCCGTGCGTATGACCTCGGTCAAAAACAAACTGCGCTGGGCCACCGGTGAGCGCTAACATGGGCCGGGGGAGACGAAATTTATTCGGGTATTGTATGTACACGGTGGCAATAGCTTCGTAGCGATAAGCGCCTATCGTTCGTGTTATCTCGGCCAGCTCAGCTATCCCCCCGCCAATTTTGGCCAGATGTTGGGGGGCAACCGCGATAATGACGCGATCATAACTTGAACAACCGCGTAGGGTGTTTAGTTCAATTTTACCCGCCTCGAGTTGCATACCTTTGATCCGCGTCTGCAAACAAGTTTTTCCATTAAGCTCAAGAATGCGTTGAACTGCGGGCTGTGGGAACAAGCGTGTTAGATCGGTGCGAGGAAATAACAGATCACTAAAATCCCGCACTTTTCCAAAGGCGGCAGCGAGCACTTGTTTAAATACCTTGGCACTCGCGTATTCAGGGGGGGTGTTGAGCGCGGCTAGACACAGCGGTTGCCATAAACAGGTCCTGAGCGTTTGGGGTTGGTTTGCTATCAGGTCGGTAACACTCGTATCGGGCCCACTGTCCCGGTTTTTGAGTGCGTTGTTCACCCATCGCGCAGCAGCAAGCTTGTCAAAAATCGTAAGCCCCCGCGCGGTCATTAGCCCCACTAGCAAATGCAGTGGCGCAGGCAGTTTGGGGCAAGCCAGCATGAAGTTGGGCGGCTGATCCAGCGTCAGAGGTAAACGTAGCAGCCTTGTATCGATACTGTGACTAGACTCGGGATTGACTGCAGCGATCAGTGCAAGCGTTTGCGTGTAGGCACCCAGCAAAATATGCTGCCCATTATCCAAAGTGTGCCCATGTACTTTGACGCCCCGCGCTCGCCCCCCCCAAGTATTGCCTGCCTCAATCAAGGTCACATCGACACCGGCCTCGGCCAAGCTTAAGCCCGCCGCACAGCCTGCCCAACCGCCGCCGATTACCGCAACGCGTGGCTTCATGGCGCGAGCCAGGTTTTACTGGCAAGCCACAGTTTGCGCACAGGCGTGAGAGATATGCGGGCTTGCAGCACAGGAAATTCAGCACGTTTGATTTCCATTAGCAAAGCGCGATAAATCGCGGCCATCGCGAGACCGGGCCGCTGGGTTTTGCGATCAATTGCGGGGAGTGCGCTTAAAGCTTTTGCATAAAAAGCGTCGGCGCGTTGGTACTGGAATTGCATCAGTCGTTGAAAGGCCGCTGTAGGTCGCGATGCCAGAATGTCGGCTTCGCTCACATCAAATTGGGCGAGTTCCTGCTGCGGCAGATAGATCCGTCCGCGCCGCGCATCTTCGCCGACATCGCGAATGATATTGGTCAGCTGGAACGCCAGTCCGAGATCGTGGGCATAGTCCCGTGTTGCAGGATCCTGATAGCCAAAAATCTGCGCTGCTAACTCTCCCACTACACTCGCGACGCGATAACAATAGAGTTGCAAGGTTGGAAAATCGGGATAGCGCTGATAGACCAAATCCATGGCCATTCCATCTACAATTTCCAACAGTAAGGCCTGCGGTAGTCCACGGCCCTTTGCAGTGTCCATCAGCGCACGTGCAACCGGGTGTTGCGCGGAGCCTTTGCTCATACGGACCACTTCCTGGCGCCACCAATCGAGTTTGGCGGCGGCAACGCTTGTGTCTCGACATTCATCGACTACGTCGTCCAGTTCACGGCATAGCGTATAAAACGCAATGATGGCGCGCCGGGTGTCAGTCGGCAGGAACATAAAGCTGTAATAGAAGCTCGACCCGCTCTGTGCCGCACGTGCCTGGCAATACTGATGCGGATCCACGTGCGGAATCAAATGCGTCCGAAGAGCCCGCGGCCTAGCATCACGATCCAGTCACGCTGGTTGAGCACGGGACGGTGGTGAAATACGCAGCCGGGATCGGCGTGTAATTTACGCAAGATAGTTTCGCCGCCAAGAATCGTCATGCGTAATTCCAAACCGATTCTGCCTTTGAGATGGCTGCCTAGCGGCGCGCCCGACTGCAGTAAGCGGCGTGCACGTTCGATCTGTTTTAGCATAAATGTCTGCCATAAGCCGCCGCTATCCCCTCGCGCAATCTGGGCTTCGGAAATATGATGCGCGGCTAGTTCATCCTGGGGTAGATAAATGCGATTTTTGTCATAATCGATAGCGATATCCTGAAGGAAATTAGTGAGTTGTAATCCCGTGCAGATCGCATCGGAGTAGGCCCCACATTTGGGATCGTGCTCGCCGTAGAGATGCAGCATTAATCGGCCCACTGGATTAGCCGAACGCTGACAATAATCGATAACTTCCGGCAAGCTGGCATAGCGTTTTTTATTCACATCCTGCGAGAACGCAGAGAGTAAATCCCGGAAAGGCTGTAGGGGGATGCCGTGATGGTTGATTTCCCGCGCTAGAGACTCAAAAATCGGCTCTGAGGGTTTTATTCCTCTTTCAATTACGTCCAGCAAATTAGAGTAATGCGCTAGTGCACCCAAACGTGTCGCTACAGTTGCATCCCCTTCATCGGCAATATCATCAGCTGATCGGGCAAACACGTAAATGGCTTTTACTGCGGGTCTTAGCCGTTTGGGCAACAGGAGGGAGGCGACTGGGAAATTTTCGTAATGATTAACGGACACCGACAATTAAAAAACAGAATGGTAATAATGACTTAGCCCGTAACTACCGGACTCAGTAGTGACAGCATCATATTGATTATATTACACTTCTTGTCTAGGTTTACAGCGGTATGCCCGCGAAAGTGGCGGAATTGGTAGACGCACTGGATTTAGGTTCCAGCGCCGTAAGGTGTGGGGGTTCGAGTCCCCCCTTTCGCACCATATATTATTATCAGCTAACTCTGATAGATCAAGGATACGTTCATGCAAGCACATCTTGAAGTTCTCGACGGTTTAGGTCGCCGTCTGGATATTAGCGTTGCTAAAACTCAAGTAGAAGCCGAAGTGCAAAGTCGGCTTAAAAGATTGTCTAAAACTGTCAAAATGGACGGCTTTCGTCCCGGCAAAGCGCCGATGGCGACGATAGCACGCCAATATGCACCCAGTGTGCGCCAAGATGTACTTGGAGAAGCGCTACAGAGTCAATTTGGACAAGCTGTTCAATCCCAGCAACTCAAGATCGCGGGCTATCCCAGATTTGAGCCCAAAAGCGCCGGGACCGACGACGGGGAGTTAGTGTTTAGTGCGCTATTCGAAGTTTATCCCGAAGTGGTCATCGACTCATTAAGCCAACAGAAAATCCAACGCCCGGTAGTGACGCTGGACGACACCGACATCAATAAAACACTTGAGGTATTGCAGAAACAACGTCGTAGCTTTCAATCTGTCAACCGCGCTGCGGCCGAAGGCGATCAAGTGAAGTTTGATTTTCACGGCACGGTGGAGGGCAATCGATTTCCCGGCGGTGAAGGCCAGGATTTTAATGCGGTAATCGGAGAGGGCCGGTTACTGAAAGAATTCGAGCAAAACCTGATCGCGCTAAAGGCAGGCGACACCAAGAGTTTTGAGGTTTCCTTCCCTGACAACTATCCGGCAACAGAACTGGTTGGGAAGCGTGCGAATTTTGAGGTGAGTCTGAAAGAGGTTTTGGCTCCTCTGCTCCCGCCCATAGACGCAGATTTCGCGCAAGCCTTGGGCGTAGAAGATGGCGACGTCGAAAAGCTGAAGACCGAGGTGAAAGTTAATTTGGAGCGTGAAGTAAAGCGCCGCACCAAAACCCGCTTGCGCGAGCAGGCAATGGAATTACTGTTACAAAAATCTACTTTGCAACTGCCCCAAAGTTTGATAATGATGGAAACTGAGCGTTTGCAGAAACTGACAGAGGCGGATATGCACTCGAAAGGGGTTCAGACAAACCATCTTAGTGCCGATATGTTTAAGGACCAAGCTAAGCGGCGGGTGAGCTTGGGGTTGATACTTGCTGAGCTGGTTCAGAAGCACAAATTGATAGCAACTCCCGATCAAATTCGTGGGCTGATTGAGGAGCAGGCAGAAAGCTACGAAGCGCCTGACGAAGTGTTGCAGTGGTACTACCAGAACCCCGAGCGTATGCAAGAAATAGAATCACTTGCACTGGAAGAAAACGTAGTGACCTGGGTAATGACGCAAACTCAGGTAGAAGAGATACAGACTTCATTTGAAGCATTAATGGGACGTGGCTGATGCATACTGAGATGATGAGACACGGTTACACCGAACCCCAGGGTTTGGGTTTAGTGCCTATGGTGGTCGAGCAAAGTGGTCGCGGTGAGCGCGCGTACGACATCTATTCGCGGCTACTTAAAGAGCGCGTAATTTTTCTGGTAGGTGAAGTTAACGACTCAACCGCCAATCTTGTCGTGGCGCAGATGCTGTTTCTGGAATCTGAAAATCCCGACAAGGATATTTACTTCTACATTAACTCCCCGGGTGGCTCAGTTTCTGCCGGGATGGCTATTTACGACACCATGCAGTTTGTGAAGCCTGATGTCTCTACCTTATGCATTGGCCAAGCCGCCAGTATGGGGGCGTTTTTGTTGACGGCGGGTGCCACCGGCAAACGTTTCTGTCTCCCTAATTCCCGGGTGATGATCCATCAGCCCTTAGGCGGATTTCGTGGGCAAGCATCCGACATTGAAATCCATGCTAAAGAAATCCTCTATTTGAAAGCCCGGCTGAATGAGATGCTGGCCAGGCATTCTGGTAAAACCCTGGAAGAAATTGAACGTGATACCGATCGCGACAACTTTATGGGCGCAGACGAAGCAGTGAAGTACGGTTTGGTGGACAAGGTTCTGAGCAGTCGCAACGAAGCAGCAGCCCTTGGCTCGGTATAGCGTTAAACAGTGTCATTAGAAGGGAATAGCATGGCTGAGAAAGGTTCGGGCGAAAAACTTTTATATTGCTCATTCTGTGGGAAAAGTCAGCATGAGGTGCGCAAGCTGATTGCCGGTCCGTCTGTATTTATTTGCGATGAATGCGTTGAGCTATGCAACGACATCATTCGCGAAGAAATTCAGCAGGCGCAAGGCCAAAAAACCGCGGGCGGCACCGACCTGCCTACCCCTCACGAAATCAGCGAAATCCTGGACCAATACGTGATTGGACAACGGCAAGCCAAAAAATCCTTGGCGGTTGCCGTTTACAACCACTATAAACGCTTACGTAGCAATGATGCCAAGGCAGAAGTGGAACTCTCCAAAAGCAACATTCTGTTAATCGGGCCCACAGGCACCGGTAAAACGCTGTTGGCTCAAACCTTGGCACGCTTGTTAAACGTGCCCTTTGTGATGGCCGATGCCACCACGCTCACAGAGGCCGGTTACGTCGGCGAGGATGTCGAAAACATCATCCAAAAGCTATTGCAAAAATGCGATTACGATGTTGAAAAGGCGAAACAAGGCATTGTATATATCGATGAGATCGACAAGATTTCTCGTAAGTCAGATAACCCCTCGATCACGCGCGACGTGTCAGGTGAAGGCGTGCAACAAGCGCTACTGAAATTGATTGAAGGCACTACCGCCTCGATTCCGCCGCAGGGTGGACGTAAACATCCCAATCAAGAGTTTGTGCAAGTGGATACCACGAATATCCTCTTTATTTGCGGAGGCGCGTTTAGCGGCTTGGAAAAAGTGATACGCCGTCGCACCGAAAAAGGCGGCATAGGCTTTGGCGCGCAAGTTAAAAACGTGGATGACAGCAAACGTGATGTCGAGCTATTGCACCAGGTAGAGCCAGAAGATTTAATCAAGTATGGCTTGATTCCGGAATTTGTGGGCCGTGTGCCTGTCGTCACCACATTGGACGAGCTAGATGAAACCGCGCTGATGCAAATCCTGACCGAGCCTAAAAATGCTTTGACCAAGCAATTTGCGAAGCTATTCAAGATGGAAGGCGTAGAGCTAGAGTTTCGCGAAGCGGCATTAAAGGCGATTGCCAAACGCGCCCTTGATCGCCGTACCGGCGCACGGGGTTTGCGTTCCATTATTGAGCATGCGTTGCTCGACACCATGTACGACTTACCCTCCTTGAAAGGTGTCAGTAAAGTGGTAATTGACGAAGGATTAATTAAAGGGGAGTCCAAACCGCTGTTGATTTACTCCGATCCTATCGAAACAGCCAGGGCAGCAGGCGCGTGATTTTGAATACCTGCGTAAAGTTGTCATCTTGAACTAATGTAAACAAGCCCCACCTAAGTATGGGGCTTGTTTACATTCAGCCACTTAACCACAACTCAAGAATAGGATAAGCCATGAGTGACCACCCCTCTCCCGAACAAGTTAGCTTACCTTTATTACCATTGCGCGACGTGGTCGTATTTCCGCATATGGTCATCCCGCTATTTGTAGGCCGTCCTAAATCCATCAAGGCGCTGGAAACCTCGATGGAATCGGGAAAAAGCATTCTGCTGGTCGCGCAAAAAACTGCTGCACAAGACGATCCTACGCCAGAAGACTTGTATAACACCGGCAGCGTGGCGACCGTACTTCAAATGCTGAAGCTTCCCGATGGCACGGTAAAAGTGCTGGTGGAAGGAAATGAACGTGCCCGTGTATTAAAAGTGACCGACATGGGCACCCACCTCAGCGCCCAGGCGGAAATTGTTCCCGCTGAAGGCGAAGAACGTGTGGACGTGGAAGCAATGCGACGCGCGTTGCTGGCCCAATTTGACCAATACGTCAAACTCAATAAAAAGATTCCTCCTGAAATACTGACCTCATTGTCGGGCATTGATGAAGGAGGGCGTTTGGCCGACACCATAGTTGCGCACCTGCCACTCAAGCTGGAGCGAAAACAGGAAGTTCTGGAGATGATCGAGGTCAATAAACGTCTCGAACATTTATTGGGCTTGCTGGAAGGTGAACTCGACATTCTCCAGGTAGAAAAACGTATCCGCGGTCGTGTGAAGCGGCAGATGGAGAAGAGCCAGCGCGAGTATTACCTCAACGAACAGGTCAAAGCCATCCAGAAAGAATTAGGCGACATTGAAGAAGGCGTTGAACTGGAGGATATCGAAAAGCGTGTTAAAGACGCCAAGATGTCCAAAGAAGCTGAAACCAAGGCAATGGCCGAATTGAAAAAACTACGGATGATGTCCCCGATGTCCGCTGAGGCTACTGTAGTGCGTAGCTATATCGAAGCGATGGTGGGGCTACCGTGGAAAAAGAAAACCAAAATCAGCAAAGATTTGGCTAAAGCCGAACGTGTGTTGGACGAAGATCATTACGGTTTGGATAAAGTCAAAGAGCGGATTCTGGAATATCTTGCGGTTCAACAACGCGTTGAAAAGGTCAAAGCGCCAATTCTGTGCCTGGTTGGGCCTCCTGGCGTAGGTAAAACCTCGCTCGGTCAATCTATTGCGCGTGCAACCAATCGCAAATTTGTGCGAATGGCTTTGGGCGGCGTACGCGATGAAGCCGAGATTCGAGGTCATCGGCGTACTTATATTGGCTCAATGCCGGGCAAAATTTTGCAAAGCCTCACCAAAGTGGGCGTGCGCAATCCACTTTTCCTTTTGGATGAAGTGGACAAAATGGGCATGGACTCACGCGGGGATCCTTCGTCTGCGTTGCTCGAAGTGCTCGATCCCGAGCAAAATCACACCTTCCAGGACCATTACGTAGAAGTCGAGTTTGACCTATCTGACATCATGTTTGTCGCGACAGCTAATACGCTGAACCTGCCCGCGCCTTTACTGGATCGGATGGAAGTGATTCGGTTGTCGGGTTATACCGAAGACGAGAAAATCAACATTGCCGAACGTTATCTCGTTTCGAAGCAAATGAAAGTCAACGGGATTTTGGATAGTGAACTGAACATTACCGAGTCTGCCTTGCGTGACATAGTGCGCTATTACACGCGGGAGGCGGGCGTGCGTAGCCTTGAGCGGGATATTTCGAAGTTGTGTCGCAAAGCAGTAAAGCTTTTGCTGTTGAAAAAGCAAAAAGGCAAGTTAACGATCACCGCGCGGAATCTCGAAAAATTCCTGGGTGTGCGTCGCTTCAATTTTGGCATCGCCGAGAAGCATAACCAAGTAGGTCAGGTTACCGGCTTGGCTTGGACTGAAGTCGGCGGCGAGCTGCTAACGATTGAGGCGGTGTCCTTGCCAGGCAGGGGCAAAATGACGACTACCGGAAAACTCGGCGAAGTCATGCAGGAATCCATTCAGGCGGCTCTATCAGTGGTGCGTTCGCGTGCGCGCAAGCTCGGCATCAAAGAAGATTTTTACCAAAAACGTGACATCCATGTGCACTTACCCGAAGGCGCCACGCCCAAGGACGGTCCCTCAGCGGGTATCGCGCTTAGTACCGCAATGGTGTCAATTCTGACGGGCATTCCAGTGCGCGCGGATGTCGCAATGACGGGAGAAATCACGTTGCGCGGCGAAGTTTTACCTATTGGTGGGCTCAAAGAAAAACTGTTGGCAGCGCATCGTGGCGGCATTAAAACGGTGTTGATTCCGGAGGAAAACGTTAAGGATTTAACCGAAATTCCGGACAACATTAAAAATAAACTGGATATTCATCCGGTTAAATGGATAGACCAAGTCCTTGAGTTGGCTTTGGAACGTTTACCCGAGCCGCTTCCCGACGAACCGATAGTCGAAGCGGAAGCGATTGCTGTCCCCGATGAAAAAGTTGATGGGCTCGCAACGATGAAACATTAATTCATTAAAGAGTGGCATTCAATCCCGCCGTTGATGCGGGATTTTTTTGTCCGCCGTTAAGCTACTGCTTGACATAAGGTTTTACCGATTGCTATAAAGCGCCACAGGGTTTTCCTGTACCACTTTCATGAAGGGGATAACACGTGAACAAATCTGAACTGATTGATTCTATTGCTGACGCGGCAGATGTTTCCAAAGCATCCGCAGGGCGTGCATTGGATGCAACTATCGAAGCGATTAAAAAAGCGATGAAAAAAGGTGACATGGTGACCCTGGTCGGTTTCGGCACCTTCTACATCAGCAAACGTGCAGCCCGGACTGGCCGTAACCCTCGCACGGGTGATGCGATTAAAATCAAAGCAGCCAAAGTCCCTAAATTCCGCGCTGGCAAAGGCTTGAAAGACGCTATTAACTAACGCAACACGTCAGATTTAATTGGCAAGGCGTCCCAAACATCGTACAATACTGCCCTTGCTGGGTGCTTAGCTCAGCTGGTAGAGCGTCGCCTTTACACGGCGAATGTCGGGGGTTCGAGCCCCTCAGCACCCACCATGTGACGAAGGACAAATAAGAAGTAGAGGAGTGGTAGTTCAGTTGGTTAGAATACCGGCCTGTCACGCCGGGGGTCGCGGGTTCGAGTCCCGTCCACTCCGCCAATACCCCATAAAAGGCGAACGTGAGTTCGCCTTTTTCATTTCCTTTCTTGAATCAAATTTATAATTTCCATCCGCGAATTAAAATCAGTTTGTTAGGTTCAGTCTGATCTTTTAAGATTTATAAAGAATTGAGGAAAATATGCTCGAAGCAATCCGCAAGCATGCAAAGGGATGGATAGCCAAAATTATTTTGGGCTTGATCGCCAGTACATTTGCGCTTTTCGGCGTGAACTCATATATGAAAGGCGGCGATAGTGCGGATGTTGTTGCGAGTGTGGGCAAGGTAAAAATAACCCGCCAGGAATTTACGCGCGAGTTGCAAAATCAGACTGATCGTATGCGCGAAGCTTTGGCTGAGAAGTTTGACCGTAGCGTCACCGAAACCCCCGAATTTAGAAAGAAAGTGCTTGATGCTTTGCTTGAACGCAAAGCCTTATTGCAGGACGCGCAGCAGCAAGGGTTTCGCCCGCCTGATCGTTATGTTGAAAGCGTGCTGATGCAAATCCCGGCATTCCAGGAAAACGGCACATTCTCGCCGCAGCGTTTCGAAGCCTTATTGCGGCAACGCGGAATGACCCCCGCTGGGTTCGAAAAAGAAGTGCAGGATGGGTATGTATTAGAGGCGCAAACCAGCCCGATTGCGTTAGGGACCTTCTCCAACACCACATCATTGGCGCAACTTTTTAGAGTAATTACGCAGCAACGGGAAATCTCTATAGTTGACCTGCCCGCCAGCGATGTCGGTAGCAAAATCAGCGTGTCGGACGCCGACATAAAAGGTTATTACGCCGCTCACCAATCCGAGTTTACTGAACCCGAAAAAATCCGGGCTGAATATCTGACTTTAACCGCGGACGCAGCGCTGCCGGGGATCATAGTGAGCGAAAAAGAAATCAACGATTATTATCAGCAGAATGCGGCGAGGTTGAGTCAGCCGGAACAACGTAGCGCTAGTCATGTGTTAATAACGGTGGACAAAGGGGCAGATGCTGCGGCCAAAGCTAGAGCCCGCGCCAAGGCTGAGCAACTGACGGCGGCATTGCAGAAAGCGCCGGCCAGCTTCGGTGAGGTCGCTCGCAAAGAATCTCAAGACCCAGGTTCTGCTGCACAGAATGGTAGCCTCGGGAGTTTTGGGCGGGGGGCGATGGTGAAGCCTTTCGATGAAGCGGTATTCAGCATGAAACCAGGCGAGATTCGTGGGCCTGTTGAAAGTGAGTTTGGCTATCACATTATTCGACTGGATAGCATTCAGCCTGCCACCGTGGCGCCGCTCGAAAGTGTGCGGGCCGAGATTGAAGCGGGATTACGCAAGCAAAAAGCGCAGAAGAAATTTTCTGAGCTCGCCGAAAATTTTAGCAATCTCGTTTATGAAAAAGCTCAAAGTTTAAAGCCTACTGCTGATGCGCTGAAATTGACCGTTCAGACAACCGATTGGATGTCTGTAAAGAACGCTCCCGCTCCTTTTTCTAATTCAAAACTGGCTGAGGTGATATTTAGTGCCGACTCCATCAAGTCGAAGCAAAACACCGAAGCGATAGAAGTTGCGCCCGGTGTGTTAGTGGCGGCACGAGTGCTGGAACATCAGCCAGCGACATTGCGAACATTGCAGGAGGTAAAAGCCGGCGTGGAGCAAAAGCTGCGCAACGAGCGCTCCGCCAAATTAATGGCCGAACGGGGGGATGCGTTGATCAAGCAGTTAAGGCTAGGTACCGAAGCAGGTTTGCATTGGTCGGATTTCAAGATCGTTAGCCGCCAGCAGAACGTCGGGCTGGATCCCAATTCGCTTACTGCCATATTTCGTGCGGATGTGGCGAAGTTGCCCGCCTATACAGGGCTTTTAAATCCTGATGGCAGCTATCGCATCGTTCGCATCAATCGCGTATTAGAAAATACGGCGCAAAACCCGGCGCTCTCTGCTTCGATCAAGTCGGGGATTCAACAAGCGATCCAGCGAGCTGATCTCGAGGCGATGGTAAAACTCGCCAAGTCTGGTCAAAAAATAGAAATTCGGGAAGGCGCGCTTGAGCAGAAGTAAAATGACGTCAGTAAGCTTTAGCGATTATTCCGCCCCTGATATGGTGTTAAACCCAGCATCGACATAAGTAATTTCTCCGGTGATGCCGGAGGCAAGATCGCTCAGTAAAAACGCCGCTACGTTCCCGACTTCGTCGATGGTCACGTTGCGGCGCAGCGGCGAATTGCGCGCGACCATATCGAGCTTCTCGCCGAAATTGGCAATACCGCTGGCCGCCAAGGTCTTGATAGGGCCTGCGGACACCGCATTCACCCGAATGCCCTTGGGCCCCAGGCTTTGCGCCATATAGCACACGTTGGATTCGAGACTGGCTTTGGCCAGGCCCATTACGTTGTAGTTGGGTGCGGAGCGGAGGGCCCCCAGATAAGTCAACGTCAACAGCGCAGCATTGCGACCTTGCATCAGCGGTAACGCCGCTTTTGCCATCGCGGCAAAACTGTAGGAACTGATGTCATGCGCAATCCGAAAGTTTTCGCGCGTGACCGATTCCAAGTAGTCGCCTGCCAACGCCTCCTTGGGCGCGAACGCAATCGAGTGCAAAAAACCATCGAGACTGTCCCAGCTTTTTCCCAACTCGCTGAATACCGCGCCGATCTCGTCGTCGCTCCCGACATCGCAGGGGAAAATGAGATCGGAGCCAAACTCTTGCGCAAAGCCTGCAACACGCTCCTTGATGCGCTCGCCCTGATAAGTAAACGCGAGTTCCGCACCTTCACGTTTACACGCCTTTGCAATGCCGTAAGCGATGGAACGGTTGGAAATCACGCCGGTGATGAGCAAACGTTTGCCTTCAAGAAATCCCATGATACGTTCCAATTGAATGACGATGCCGCGCATTATAAGCCGCAGATAAGCGCTGACGAGAAGCCCGGGCTTGAGTACACTTAGCGAATGCTGCGTCCCTGTACGATTCTGCTGCTTGCGTGTGTCGGTTTGCTAACCGCCTGTACCGATCAATGGAATAACCCTTACCCCGAATCCGAACGCGATGCCGGGATCCTCTATACCGCTTTTGGGGAGCGCCCCAAGCATCTCGATCCCGCGCGCTCGTACAGCGAAAATGAAGCGGAATTCACCGCCCAGATTTACGAGCCGCCGCTGCAATATCACTTCCTGAAGCGTCCCTACACGCTAGTGCCATTAACCGCCGAGAGCGTACCTAAACCGATTTTTTTAAATGCCCAAGGTCAACGCTTGCCGGACGACGCTCCAACCGAGCAGATAGCGCGTAGCGTATATGAAATCAAAATCAAGCCCGGCATTCGTTACCAACCGCATCCTGCGTTTGCACAAGATGCGCGCGGCGTTTATCGCTACCACGCGATGAAACTCGGCGAGGTCGGCAGCAAACAGCAAATCACGCAGTTCCAATACAGCGGCACGCGTGAGCTCATCGCCGCCGACTATGTGTATCAAATTAAGCGTCTGGCCAATCCAAAAAACAGTTCGCCGATTTTTGGATTGATGAGTGAATATATTATTGGCTTGAAAGAATTGGGAGACCAATTGACCAAAGCCGCCAAGGCGCATCCCGAACGAAATCTTGACCTCAATACCTTCCCGTTGGCGGGCGCAGAAGTGGTGGATCGATACACCTACCGCATCAGTGTCAAAGGCAAATACCCGCAGTTCATCTATTGGCTGGCCATGCCCTTTTTTGCGCCAATACCTTGGGAAGCCGAAGTGTTCTACGCCCAACCCGGCATGGACAAAAAGAATTTCAATCTCGATTGGCAGCCCGTGGGCACCGGGGCATACCGACTCACGGTCAACGATCCCAATCGCCAGATAGTGCTGGAAAAAAACCCCAACTTTCATGGTGAGACTTACCCTACCGAGGGCGATGCGAAAGATGCAGCGGCGGGTCTGTTGAAAGACGCAGGCAAGCCGCTACCGCTGGTGAGCAAGATCGTGTTCAGCTTGGAGAAAGAAACCATTCCTTACTGGAATAAATTTCTGCAAGGCTATTACGATAGTTCTGGCATCAGCTCAGACAGCTTTGATCGGGCGGTGCAATTCACGGCCAGCGGCGACCCGCAGCTTACCAACAGCATGCGCGACCAAGACATTCGCCTAGTCACCACGGTCGCGGCCTCGATCTGGTATGTTGGCTTCAACATGCTCGACCCCGTAGTGGGGGGCTTGGGTGAAGACCGCCAGAAGCTGCGGCAGGCACTTTCCATCGCCTTTGACTACGACGAATTCATTTCGATTTTCCTCAACGGCCGCGGCATCCCGGCTCAAGGGCCGATCCCGCCCGGGCTGTTCGGTTATGTGGAGGGCGTGACGGGGCTCAATTCCTATGTGTACGAAGCACGGGGTGGTCAGATCGCGCGGCGTTCGATCGACGCGGCAAAAAAACTGCTGGCCGAGGCTGGCTACCCGAACGGACGCAATGCGAAGACGGGCGAGTCTCTGGTGCTGCATTTCGATACCATGGCAAGCGGCCCTGACGCGAAGTCGCGGCTTGACTGGATGAAAAAACAGCTGGGCAAACTCAATGTGCAGCTGGTGGTGCGCAGCACCGATTACAACCGCTTCCAGGATAAGATCCTCAAGGGTAATGCGCAGTTGTTCGAATGGGGCTGGAACGCCGACTACCCCGACCCAGAGAACTTCCTCTTTCTGCTCTACGGCCCGCACAAGAAAGTCGGCAGCGGCGGCGAGAACGCGACCAATTACGACAACCCGGCATTTAACCGCCTGTTCGAGCGCATGAAAGACATGGCCAACGGCCCCGCGCGTCAGCAAGTGATCGACCAGATGGTTGAGATCGTGCGCCACGATGCGCCGTGGATATTCGGATTTCACTCAAAATCGTTTGGCTTGCGCCACGCCTGGGTGCATAACGTTAAACCGAATTTGATGGCGAACAACACCCTTAAGTATCGCCGTATCGATCCAGCTTTAAGAGCAGCCAAACGTAAAGCGTGGAACCAGCCCGTATTGTGGCCGATGGGTTTGGGCGTCGTGATCCTCGTGGCCGCGATTGCACCGGCCTGGATCAGTTGGCGGCGGCGCGAGAGCCGCAAAGCACAATGATCGCCTACATTCTGCGTCGCCTGCTGTACGCGATTCCGATTTTGATCGGCGTAAACCTGCTCACCTTCACACTATTCTTCGTGGTGAACACACCTGAAGATATGGCGAGGATGCATCTGGGCGTAAAACGTGTGACGCCCGATGCGATTCAGCGCTGGAAAGTTGAGCACGGGTACAACAAGCCGCTGCTGATTAACCCACAAGCCAAAGGCACGCAGCAACTCACCGACACGATTTTCTTCCAGCACTCCGCCGCCATGTTCGCGTTCCAGTTCGGCAAGTCGGATGACGGGCGCGACATTGGCAACGAAATCAACAATCGCATGGGCCCGAGTCTTGCAATTGCGCTACCCGTGTTTGTAATCGGCCTTGCGGTCAACATCACGTTTGCATTGCTGATGGTTTTTTTTCGCGCCACTTATCTTGATCTGGGCGGCGTGATTTTGAGTGTGGTGCTAATGTCGATTTCAGGATTGTTCTTCATCATCGCCGGGCAATTCTTTATCGCCAAGCTGTGGAACCTGCTACCCATCTCGGGCTTTGCTGGCGGCATCGACGGCTTGAAGTTTATCGTACTGCCGGTACTAGTCAGCATCGTTGCCGGGATCGGTAGTGGCGCGCGCTGGTATCGCACCATTTTCCTCGAAGAAATCGGCAAGGATTATGTGCGCACCGCGCGTGCGAAAGGTCTGGCCGAGGCGCGCGTGTTGTTTCGCCACGTATTAAAAAACGGCATGATCCCCATCCTAACCGGTGTAGTCGTGGTGTTGCCTTTGCTGTTCATGGGCAGCCTGATTACCGAATCCTTCTTCGGCATTCCTGGGCTGGGCAGCTACACCATCGATGCCATTCAAGCGCAGGATTTTGCGATCGTGCGCGCGATGGTTTTTCTGGGTTCCTTTCTGTATATCGTGGGGCTGATCCTGACGGATATTTCGTATTCCTGGGCGGATCCGCGCGTGCGCTTGCAATGAGTTTCCAGCCGATCATTCTGTGGACTGACGGACTGATTTTTCTGCTGCTGGCAGCGGTACTGATATTCGCATGGTTCATCCGCCGACGCGAGCCGTTGCTGGCGCCTTGGCGGCGGGTGGCCCGCAGCCCGATGGCGATGGGTTCAGCTGTAGTGCTGCTAGTTTTTGTGGCGATCGGCCTGCTTGACTCGCTGCATTATCGTCCACGTCTTGAGGGCGGCGCGGCGGGCAAACCGCAGTACGCCGTCGAAGTGCTCAGCGTGTTTGACGCGCTGCTAACCAAGCTGCACACCCAGCAGGAAAAAACCTACTCCGCACCGCTGGCCACGCATTTGTACGCGAAGGAATTCGTCGACCGCAACGGCACGCAGATACGCGAATACCCACGGCTTAAATTCGGTGGCGCGCATTTGACGAATGATAGCGATCGCCGCGCAGATATTATGCAGCGCAGCCTGGTGGGCGCAGCATATGGCGTGCTACTAAGTCTCGTCGCCGGTGTTATGTTCGGATGGTGGCAAACGCGACGTCACAATCTGAGCCTCGGACGCTGGTTTGCAGCAGCCTGGCGCGGCCAACTGGATAGCCCTATACGCACCATTATCGGCATGGTGTCTGCGCTGTTGATTTTGGGCGCCATCATCGCCAAGCTTGCAGCGGCCTACCACGTCTTCGGCACAGATAAAGTCGGGCAGGACGTACTCTACATCACGCTCAAAAGCATACGCACAGGGCTAGTCATCGGTACGTTGACGACGCTCGTCACAATGCCACTGGCAATTGGTTTAGGCATCGCCGCCGGCTATTTTCGCGGCTGGGTGGATGACGTCATCCAATACGTGTACACCGTGCTGAACTCCATTCCCGGCGTACTGCTGATTGCCGCCTCGGTGCTGATTGTGCAGGTCTACATCGAGTCTAATCCTGATCTATTTGATACCGCCGCCGCCCGCGCCGATATCCGCCTGTTGGCCTTATGCGTGATCATGGGTGTCACCAGTTGGACTGGGCTCGCCCGGCTGCTACGAGGCGAATCGTTAAAGCTGCGTACGCTGGATTACGTTGAAGCCGCCCGCGCGTTTGGCGTATCGCACAGCCGCATCATCACGCGGCACATTCTGCCGAATCTGCTGCATCTCGTGCTGATTTCCATCGTGCTGGATTTTTCCGGGCTGGTGCTGGCCGAGGCGGTGCTGTCGTATGTCGGGGTCGGGGTCGATCCCACGATGTTCAGCTGGGGCAATATGATCAACGGCGCGCGTCTGGAACTCGCGCGCGAGCCCACGGTGTGGTGGCAGTTGGCTGCGGCTTTTGTGTTCATGTTCACACTGGTGCTGGCAGCCAATCTGTTTGCCGACGGCGTGCGTGATGCGTTCGATCCGCGCGCGGGAGGGCGGCGATGAAAGCCTTGCTCGAAGTCCGCGATCTCGTCACCGAACTCGGCACCGGGGCAGGCAAAATTCGCCCGGTAGATGGAATTTCGTTCGACGTAAATGCAGGACAAACCTATGCGTTGTTAGGTGAGTCCGGCTGCGGCAAGTCGATGACGGCGCTATCCCTAATGCGGCTGTTGCCCGATGGCGGGCGGATTGTTTCTGGAGGTGTTCGGCTGGCGGGCGAAGAAGTGCTGGCCTTGCCCGAACGTGACATGCGCCGAATCCGCGGTGGCAAAATGGCGATGATTTTTCAGGAGCCGATGCTGGCGTTAAATCCAGTGCTGAAGGTCGGCATGCAGATTAACGAATCGCTCGCCCTTCATCAGCAATTAAGCGGCCAGGCGGCCCACGATGCCGCGCGGGCGTTGCTGGATGCCGTCGGCGTGCCGGATGCCGCGCGCCGTCTCGACACCTATCCGTTCGAATTGTCCGGCGGCTTGCGCCAGCGCGTGATGATTGCAATGGCGCTGGCGGGCAAACCGCAACTCTTGATCGCCGATGAGCCGACCACGGCGCTCGATGTGACCATCCAGGCACAGGTGCTCGAAGTGCTGCGCGCTCTGCGAGCGCAGCAGCAGATGGGCATGCTGCTGATCACACACGACCTCGGCGTAGTGGCGGAAAACGCCGACCGCGTGGGCGTGATGTACGCAGGCGAGCTGGTGGAGGAGGGCGCGCGCGAGGATTTTTTCCGCACGCCGCAGCATCCTTATAGCCGCATGCTGTTCGCCAGCCTGCCGCACCCGGTGGATGGGGCCGGTGGCAGCGCGCGCCTGGTCACCATCCCCGGCCAGGTGCCGCGACTCGATGGCGCGTTGACTGGCTGTCGCTTCGCGCCGCGTTGCCCGTATGCATTTACGCGCTGCGTTGAGGAATCTCCCGGCTGGACAGAAATGAACGGGCAACGCGTGCGCTGTCATTTAGCCGGGCAACTGCCCGCTGCGATCACACCCGCGTCCGTGCCGCTTAAAGCTTCCAGTGCTGCCAATGAGACCCTACTCCAGGTGCAAGGCCTCAAAGTCCACTTCCCGATTCGGCGTGGTTTTTTTCAGCGCACTGTGGGCCATGTACGCGCGGTGGACGATGTTGCGCTCGACATCCGCAGCGGCCGCACGCTCGCACTGGTCGGCGAATCGGGCTGTGGCAAGACCACCGTCGGCAAGGCCATCCTGCGCCTGATCGAGCCCACCGCAGGCGAAGTGCGCCTCGGCGACACGCTGCTCGCTAGCGGCAATGCGCAGGCCATGTGCACGCTGCGTACCCAGGCGCAGATGATTTTTCAGGACCCGTTCAGCTCGCTCAACCCGCGCATGCGCGTCGCAGATATCCTGCTCGAAGGCATGGACGCGCTGAACGTCGGCGCCACCGCAGACCGGCGCAATGCCGTGACAGCGCTGCTGCGTCAAGTCGGTCTGCCGGAAGACGCCGGAGATCGCTACCCGCATGAATTCTCCGGCGGCCAGCGCCAGCGCATTGCGATTGCGCGTGCGTTGGCAGTGTCGCCCAAGCTCGTAATTTGTGATGAACCGACCAGCGCGCTCGACGTGTCGGTGCAGGCGCAGATTTTGAACCTGTTGAAGGATCTACAAGACACGCTCGGGCTGGCTTATCTATTCATCACCCACAACCTTGCGGTAGTCGAATATCTCGCTGCCGACATTGCGGTGATGTATCTCGGGCGTATCGTCGAGCATGGTCCCGCGAGCGAGGCGTTACGCGCGCCGCGTCACCCGTATACGCAGGCGCTGGTGAGTGCGGTGCCGAGTATCGATATGCAATCGGGCAAAACTGTCATTCGTCTGAAGGGCGATCAACCCTCGCCGCTGAATCCGCCTTCGGGTTGCCACTTTCATCCGCGTTGCCCTCACGCGTATGACTTATGTCGGGAGCGTTATCCGGATAGGACGGAGTTGGGCAATGGGCATTGGGTGCGGTGCCATTGGGTGGCGGGGCAAGGCTGACGTTCTTGGCAATCGCTATCCGGCGCAGCACGACAACTGTTTCACGTCCTGGGTGAAAATCTGCGCCGCGAGCTTCAAACCCTCAACCATGGTGAGATAAGGGAAGAACTGCGATGCCAGTTCGTTCACGGTCATGCGCGCGCGAATGGCAAGCGCAGCCGACTGGATTATTTCGCCCGCCTCTGGTGCCACCATCTGGGCACCGAGCAAGCGGCCTGTCCCCTTATCTACCACCAGTTTGATGAAGCCGCGCGTATCGAAGTTGGCCAGCGCACGCGGTACGTTGTCGAGCGTAAGGGTCCGGGATGCAACCTGGTAGCCTTGGGCTTGCGCCGCAATCTCGCTCAGGCCGACTGTTGCTACTTGCGGATCGGTGAATACCACCGCAGGCACAATAGAAAGATCCAGCGCTTCATCGCCGCCCAGCATATTGGCCGCCGCACGGGTGCCAGCTGCCGCCGCTACATAAACATAAGCAGGATGGGTCGTGCAGTCTCCTCCCGCAAAAATGTGCTCTGCTGCGGTGCGCATGCGGTCGTCTACGGGAATCGCGCCGTCTGCATTCAGTGTGATGCCAACCGCTTCCAGTTCCATGCCGACCGTATTCGGCGCGTGTCCGGTTGCGACCAGCAAGCGGTCGCCTCTGAGCGTTTCAATACCGAGATCAAGCGTGAAGCGATCCTCGGCATGCTTCACGTTTTTCATCGTCTGTCCGGTGAGTACGCGCATGCCTTCAGCTTCGAGAATAGACCGCAGTGTCTGTCCAATCAGCGGGTCTTCGTGCGACAACAGTTCAGATCTGGCGATCAAGGTCACCTGGCTGCCCAGTCGCAAAAAGGCCTGGGCCAGTTCCAGCGCGACGACCGACCCGCCATACACCAGCAAGTGCTGTGGCAGGGTCTCAGCGACCAGCGCCTCGGTGGATGTCCAGAAAGGCGTGCCGGCGAGGCCCGGCACATCGGGAATGCGGGGCGAAGCGCCGGTAGCGATTAGCGCGCGGTCGAAGGCGATGTCTCGAGTCCCCCCTTCGGCCAAGTCAACTGTCAACGTCTGGGCATCCTTGAAGCGCGCAAAGCCCCGTATCAGATTGATGTTTGGATTGCGGTCGAGAATGCCTTGGTATTTAGCGTGGCGCAGTTCATCGACGCGGGCCTGCTGATGTTCCATCAAGGCCTTGCGATTCACACGTGGCGTGCAAGACTCGATTCCCGCATCGAACGCGCTACTAGTGCGCACGTGCGCGATATGCGCGGCGCGGATCATGATTTTAGAGGGCACGCAGCCTACGTTCACACAGGTACCGCCCGTAACACCCCGTTCGATCAACGTGACTTGTGCGCCACCGTCCGCTGCCCTAATGGCAGCGGCAAAGGCTGTCGCGCCACTGCCGATAATGGCTACGTGGTGAGTCATGGGGCTTGGCTTCCCTTCACTTCAGAGGGATAGCCTGCTTCAAAAGTCGCATCCTTTAGCTTGTTAACGGTGGCCTTGGCGTCGTCATAGCGCACCACGGCTTCTTTCTTCTCAAAAGAGACATCCACCTTGGCGACGCCCGGTACTTTCTGCAAGGCTTTTTTCACGGTAATCGGGCACACTTCACAGTACATGCCGGGCACGCTTAGAGTTACGGTCTGGACCGCTGCCCAGGCAGACGAGGAAAACAACATGAATCCGATGAGAGGTGCGGCGACAGTAGCGATAATTTTATTCATGACAGCTCCTAGTAAAAATAATGTGCAAAGTAAGGAAAACTGATCGACGCCAGAATAAGCAGCGCGACCAACCCAAATAATATTTTGTACATCAGCCGGGTTTGCGGGACGGCACACAGCGTGCCCGGTTCGCACGCAGCTGTCGGCTTCCATATCTTGCGATAGGCCAGCGCCAGAAACACGATAGCGAGGCCGAGCGTCACCGGGCGATAGGGTTCAAGTACCTGCAAATTGGACATCCATGCGCCGCCGAACCCGAGTAGCACCAGCAGCAATGGCCCTATACAGCATGCTGCGGCCAACATGGCGGCCAGGGCCCCGGCAATCAGCGTGTATGCACCGGACTTAGTGGATTTCATTTCCATAATGTTCTCCGTCGATTAAACGATGCTAAGCTTAAGTACGGAGTTAAGTACGGAGTCAAGCCCTCTCATGAGCAATGATCGATTGACCATCGGCGCCTTGGCCAAGGCATGCGGCGTAAATGTAGAAAGCATTCGCTACTATCACCGGATCGGCTTGCTGCCGACCCCGCCTCGCGATTTGGGGAGTATCCGCCGCTATACCGACGACAGCCTGAAGCGCGTGCACTTCATCAAGCGCGCTCAGCGCCTTGGGTTTTCGCTGGATGAGGTCGCGCTGCTGTTAGGACTTGCCGACGGAGAGCATTGTGCCGAGACAAAGTCCATTGCCCAACGTAAGCTCAAACTGGTGGAGGAAAAGTTATCTGACCTTGCCGCCATTCAGACGGCTTTGAAGCGCTTAATTCGATCGTGTCAGCGCACACCGGGAGGACAAGGCTGTCCCATTATTGATAGTTTCAAGGAGGGGCAGAAGTGAAATATAGACGGGGCTAGCTATGCTGCTCCTAGCGATTGCGCCCGACCATATACCCGATTAACGCACCGATTCCGAGAATGCCCACCAACTTAGGCGCCATTGCGGCCACTATGTGGGATTTATGATGGTCATAATCCGCGCATTTATCACAACAATATAATTTACCTTCGGCTTCAATTCCCCGCCCGGGAAATTTCCCACTGCACATTGCGCATGAGTGCATAGATTCTGTCGCTTCCATGAGTGATTCACCGATTCATTATGGAAAAATAAGTATAGTTGGGAAGCTGTGCCTAGCCAGTCTGCAAGGAACGTGAATGTAGGCTCAGATGACATGCGGCGTGGCCCACGACCTTCAATAGTTCAAAATATCCTCGAGAGAATCTCGCGCAACATCGCGATCACGGATCCAATGCCGAATCCTTCTTCCATCAGGGATTGCGTGTTTTCGCTAGCACTGACGCCATGCTCTTCAAGCTTGCGTTTGGCAAAAATATGATTCTGTTCGGCGGCACGGCGTAGCCAAAAAATACCCTGGGCCTTGGCTGCCTCTTCTTTCATCGCGCTTACTTGGCCGGAAAAAAGCATCCATCCCAAGTCATATTGAGAGTTGTAATGCCCCGCGCGCGCACCCATCAAATGCCAGGCTAAACCCTGCGATGCATCATTGCGGTGTGGCACATTTTTGCTGCCGCCCTCGAAGAACATGGAGCCAATGCAATTTGTTCCCACGCCCGTGCCCAGCGCGGCACCATAGCGGCAAAGTGCGAGGGCGTTATCAAAGGACTTCTCGGTGATGCCTAGTCCGCCACGAATATTTGCCATAATCAACTGTTGTAAAGCGAGGTTTTCACCCATAGCAGCGGCCGTATAGTAATCCGCACGCGCCTCGGTCAAGCGACCCAGGCGTTCATGGATTTTGGCTCGCGAGTAATAGCCGGACACGTCATCAGGGTACTCAGCGATCAAACGGGACGCTACGGGCAGTGCTTCGAGCCAGCTTTCCAGCAACATAAAATTGTTGAGCAAGCCCTTAAGCCGCTGACGCGTGGAATGTTCGCGAGTCACGCGTTCCCAATAAGCACGCGGCGCACCTGGCGTAGAGAGCATGCCAGGTCTGGCGATGTACTTATCGCCTAAATCCAGGAGCCTGTCAGCGTCAACGCCCGCTTGTTTAGCCTGTTCAAAAACAGCCTGTACCTGTTCGGTAGAGCCGCCCCATTGCGGCAACGCGTAATTTAATCGCGTATCGTAAATACGCCAGTGCTGCGGCATCACACGTTCCGCTTGCTGCAAAACGGCGACGGCTTTTTTATTGTCTCCACCCAAGTAATAACCATCTCCCAACATCGCCAGTGTTTCAATCGGCTTGGTCGTGAGCGTGTTGGCACGCTCCAGCAAAGTGCTGGCGTGTTGCAGGCGTTCGTGCATGATGGCGAACCGCGCATCGCTCACTTCGTTGGCAAATTTCGTTCCGCGTGCCGACGATGCTGCATGCCGCCACATTGCACCGCATAACCAATGCGCAGGATAGGACGTGGGCATCGCGCGCAGCCATGCAGAGCAAGAATCAATACCGGCCAACTCGGTATCCTGAATATCAGAAATGAGCCAATTGGCCACGGTATTGCCGCCAGTTCCCGCCAGATAATCGTTATGCGATTTCATCATGGCCGTTTCGAGCATGGCAAAGTCGCCCGCAAAAAAAGCCCGTCTGAGCGTCAGGATTTGCTGTCTTAAGGCGGGTAGAACAGCCACACCAGGCAATGCAATTTGTGCTTCGATCTCAGGTTTGGAAAAAGGCATTGGCTCTGCCGCGAGATCCAATGTGGCTATTTTCTTATTTGAAGCCTCACTACATGAAGTAAGCGGCAATGCCAATGTTGCATAAAACAGCACCGTTACACACCAACGTAAGTTTCCATGCACACTCAGAACAGCCATTTTTAATCTCCCCAGATTTATTAATGTTACAAATGCTTATTGAGCATCTATGCCCACGGCACCATTGTTTGGATGGTGAGCTTTATTCTTGCGGACATTGTGGATGTTTCTGAAGCAGGGTGTGCCTTAGCCTTTTCAAAGGTCGTCGCTGCGGGCAACCTACGGTTCATTGCATGCGCTATAAGCGATGGCGTATAGTAAATATTCATGGTCAAACGGGCTTGGATAGATGAAAAAAATCAAAGTAAATAAGCCCCGTGCCTGCCTTGTCAGCTGTTTATTTATTCTCCAAGTCTTATGTAGCACCGCGAGCCTCGCCCAAGCTCCGCTCGCCAACCAACTCGCCAACAACCCCTCCCCCTATCTAGCCCTACACGGCAAAGACCCCGTCGCCTGGCAAGAATGGAACGCCGAAACTTTTGCCCGCGCGCGTCGCGAAAACAAATTGCTTTATGTTTCTGTCGGTTATTTCGCTTGCCACTGGTGTCATGTGATGCAGCGCGAGAGCTACAGCAACCCTGCGATTGCGGCGGAGTTAAATCAGCATTTCATTCCCGTGAAAGTGGATCGGGAATTGAATAATGGGGTGGACGACACCTTGCAGCTTTTTTCGGAACGTTTGAACGGCGTCGCCGGGTGGCCGCTGAACGCGTTTATAACGCCGGAGGGCTATCCCAGTTTTGTGGTGTTGTACGCGCCGCCGGAGCAATTTCTCGGCATCCTGCAAAAAGTGAGTGCACGCTGGAAAGCGGACGATCAGGCGATACGCAAACTTGCGCAGCAAGCGGCTCCGGCGGTTGCTACAACGCCTCCCGCCAATGTGGAGGTGACGCCTGCATATACCGCGACGGCATCGCTAAATTTTATAAATAGCGTGTGGCAAGAAGCTGATACGTTGCAAGGCGGCTTCGGCCAGACCTTGAAGTTTCCGTTGGTCCCGCAATTAACGCTGCTACTGGAAATTTACGCTCAGCAACCCGAGGCCAAGCCAGGTAGTTTTTTACGCCTGACTTTGGATCAAATGGCGAAGCGGGCACTACGCGATCACGTGGGCGGCGGGTTTTTTCGCTACACCACCGACCCCGCTTGGGACACGCCGCATTTCGAAAAGATGTTGTATGACAACGCGCAACTGGCGCAGTTATATTTGCAAGCCGCTGAAGTTTTGCACGAGCCTGCTTATCGTGATGTGGCGATCGCCACGTTCGATTTCATGCTCACGCTTCAGGCCCCAGCGGGTGGTTTATTTACCAGCACATCAGCGGTGGATAAACAGGGTCGCGAGGGCGCGGTATTTTTATGGGAGCCGCAAGCGCTCAAAGCTTTGCTAACGCCCGCGCAATATGTTGCGGCGGCGCGGGTGTGGCAGTTAAACAAGCCCCGCCCATTTGAATATGGCTATTTGCCAGCTGAATATATCCCGCCTACCCAAGCCGAACGGGCGCTGCTGTCACAGGCGTATACCCGCTTACGTGCCGCCCAAAAGTTACGCGCATTGCCTATCGACACCAAAATGAGTGCGGGCTTGAACGGGCTGGCGTTGTCAGCTTTCAGTCAAGGGCAGCCTCTCTCCGCTGCTTATCGCAAGAGTGCCACGCGCATCCGCAATTTTTTGGCGACGGATTTGGTTCGCGGCGCTCGGCTGATTAAAACGCGGGCATCCAGCCAAGCGGGGGTCGAGGCGGAGCTGGAAGATTACGCTTATGTGGTGCAAGGCTTGCTGGATTATGCCGAGGTGAATTCCGATGCGAAAACACGCGCGTTAGCGTTAAAACTGGCACGCACCGCCTGGTCGCTGTTCTGGTCGCCTAATGGTTGGAAGCGTGAGGCACACTCACTGCTAGCCACCTTGTCTACCGACCCGGTGATCGCCGATGGCGCCCTGGCATCGCCTTCTGAAATGCTGAATCTCGCCAGCTTGCGCTTGGGCGACCCCGCGCTGGTTCAACAAGTCAAACGCGTGGCCGGGTGGCAATCGCCGCAGATGTCGCGGGATGTTTTTGCGTATCCGACACGAGTTCGAGTCATGCGCGCGCTGACGTCAGCACGATAGGCGGACGCGCGCACTCTGGCTATTCAATCCCTAATCGTTCCAGACGATAACGTAGCGAGCGAAAAGTAACGCCCAGTATCCGCGCCGCCGCAGTTTTGTTGTAGCGGGTTTGAACCAGCGCTTCCTGAATCGCAACGCGCTCGGTTTGGTCGAGGTAATCCTGCAATGGATATTTGCCGCCGGGGGTTTGAATGCTGTCGGCAGGGTCGGGGGCAGGTGCGAGGCTCAGTACCTGGGCATTGATTTCGGTGCCGTCGCACAACGCGAGCGCACGCTCCAGCGTATTTTCCAGTTCGCGTACGTTACCCGGGAACGCATAGGCGCTCAGTGCGCGCTGTGCGTCGGGCGCAAGGCGGATGCTTTGGCCGCCTAGTTTGTCCAACAAAAAGCGTGCGATCAGCGGGATATCTTCGGCGCGTTCACGCAGGCTCGGCAAGTTCAGATCAATCACGTTCAAGCGGTAGTACAAGTCCTGGCGAAAGCGTCCGGCTTCCACCAGTGCGCCCAGATTTTGGTGTGTGGCGCTGACGATGCGCACGTCGAAGGCTTCTTCGACGGTCGCGCCGACTTTGCGCACTTTTTTCTCCTGCAATACGCGCAGCAGCTTGACCTGCATCGATAGCGGCAAGTCGGCCACTTCATCCAGAAACAGCGTGCCGCCGTCTGCCGCTTGAAAAAAACCTTCGCGATCACTTTCGGCTCCCGTGAAAGCCCCTTTGCGATAGCCGAAAAATTCGCTCTCCATCAAGGTTTCAGGAATCGCCCCGCAGTTCACCGCAACAAAAGCTTTGTCTGCGCGATTGCTCAGACGATGCATCGAGCGCGCAGCAAGTTCTTTGCCGCTGCCCGATTCGCCCGAGATATGCACGGGTGCTTGGGTACGTGCGAGTTTTTCAATCCGGGTGCGCACATCGGCCATTGCAGCCGAATCGCCAATCAGGTCGAATGCGGGGTTCGCGCTGATTTGCGTGCCAGGAATCTTGAGCGCCGATTTAACCAGCGCGCGAAGCTGGTCCAGCGCGACGGGTTTCGCCAGATAATCGAACGCGCCTGCCTTCAACGCCTCGACCGCGTTGCCAGCACTGCCAAAAGCGGTGATCACCGCCACCGGCACCGGAATTTTTTGTTGATTGGCGATGGCTACGACTTCGAGCCCTGAGCCATCAGGCAAACGCATATCAGTCAGGCACAGGTCGTAGTGGCGGGCAATGAGGCGGTCGCGCGCCTCAGCGACGTTACTGGCGCGCTCGGTATCGAGACCCATTTTGATGAGGGTCAATTCCATCAGGTGTAGCAGATCGGGCTCGTCGTCCACCAGCAAAATGCAGGCGTGGTTTTTTGTCGCCATCAGCAGGCACCTTGCCTTAAGGTCAATTGAAAGACGGTATGGGGGAGATTGGGTACCAAGCTTAATGTGGCCCCATTGGCGTCGCTCAGCTCGCGCGCTAAAAACAGCCCGAGCCCGGTGCCGCGCGAATCCGTGGTAAAAAAAGGCTCGAATAATTTGGCCTGATGCTCGTCGGCCACACCTTCACCGTCATCGTGCAGTTCAAGTTGCAACTGCTTGTCGTAGATTTGCAGGATGACTTGCAGACTGCCGGATTGCTGGCGACTGTGACGCCAGGCGTTTTTCATCAAATTCCACAAAATCTGACGTAAATGTTCGGGATCAAAGCAGAAGGGCGACGCGGTTTGCATCTTCACTATCACGGCATCGGCGGGGATTTCTTCAGTCTCGCGCAAGTCTTCAATTAGCTGGGTCAGTGTTTGTGGCGTGACCGTTTCAGGTCGAACGCGATCGCGCCGGTTCAGCGACAGCACGTCCTGCACCAGCCGGTCCAGTCGACGCGCATTGTTTTCGATAATGTCGGTCAGGCGCGTGTGCGCGGGATTGGAAATATCTTCATGCAGCAGTTGCGCCGCATGGCTAATCGCAGACAAGGGGTTGCGGATTTCGTGCGCGATATTCGCGGTGAGCCGCCCCAGCGCGGCGAGCTTTAAGCGCTGGGCTGCTTGTTCCGTTTGGGTGAGGTCTTCGAGAATCAACACGACACTAGCGTCCCCGCCCAAGGGAATGCACCGTATGCGAATGCGCGCATTCGCGGTCACCAGTGGCGTATCGGTAGGGGGCAGTTGCTCGCGGCAGCGTCGCAGCTCGTCCAGCAGTATGGGGGCAAAATCGCTGAGCGCGGTCTGACCAGGCGAGAAAAGCGGGCGATACTCAAGTGAGGTATGGCCCAATAAATTTTGCGCGCGCGGGTTTGCGTAACGCACGGTATCGTCGCCATTCACCGCCAGAATGCCATCCGGAGAATTCTCGATAGCCAGCGCGTTAATCCGGTTGAGGCGGGCAAGCTCTTCCGCCTGCGTGGCAGCCAGGGTTTCAGAGGTGAGCGCCCGGCGGGTTAGCGTATGCGCCAAAATGCCAGTGGCAAAATAGCCCATCGACAGTAAGCCCATCTGGAAATAATTGCTCAGCGCGCCGCCGCTGGTCAGCACGGAAAACCCATGCTGGAGTAATACTGCAATCGAGGCGAGCGCGGCATAAAGCAAGGTCAGCCGCCCGCTACCGACGAGCCCGCCGGACGCAATCGATATCACCAACAATAAACCCAGCCCTGGTGCCAAGCGCTCGCTGGCGTTCATCAACAGTATGACAAATACGATGTCGCACACGATGTGCGCGGTGAGTTGGACTTGAAAGTTGGGCCAGCGGGCGCGTATGGCCAGCACTAACAGGGCTGCGCATATCAGATACGCAATCGCAATCCGGCTAAAAGCCTCGCCTGAACTGGGTCGAAATAAATCGGACTCTCCCAGCACCAGGCCGATTAAAACGAGCGCTAACGCCAAGGTCAGACGATAAAGGTTGAAATAGTCCAGGCTGCGCCAGTGCGACGCGAAATAGCCAGGCGAATCGAGGCGCGGAGGAGGAAGCGAGGACGAGTGAACCTCGACGCTCATTTTTTACCCAGCTGCAGATGCTCGGAGGTGCAAAAAAACTCGCCCTGGGTAGTGAGCGCATCGCTGCGCGGCAGATTGACATGGCAATGTGCGCATTTGACCATGTCTTCGGCGGGCCGCAGCGTGGCCGGGGGTGCTTTCAGCGATTGTTGATAGCGCTTGATGACGGTGTAGACCACCAGCGCAATGACGACGAGTAAAAGGATTTTTCCCACGAGTACTCCAGAAACGGCCTATGAAAGGCAATGAGCGACTGGCTTAGCCGCACTGACAGGCCTGGCATTTTACCTGCCCATGCGGTTGCGCCCGGCTTTTTTGGCTCGGTACATCGCCTGGTCGGCATTGTTAACCAGTTCCTTCGCGTCTAGATCATTCTGGTAATAAGCAATCCCGATACTGGTCGTCACGGTTAAATGAATGTCTTCGATCTGCATGGTCTTGCATACACTTTCGATGATTTTTGAGGCGACCACTTCCGCGTCGGTTGGGCTCTTCAGCTCTTCTAAAATAATGGTGAATTCATCGCCGCCCATCCGGGCGATGGTATCGGTGGCGCGTATTGAAGCGCGCAAACGGCGCACGTATTCCTTGAGCAAACCATCGCCGATTTTGTGGCCGTAGTTATCGTTCACCAGTTTAAAACGGTCTATATCCAGATACAGCAAGGCCATGCGGGAATGAGTGCGCTGATTGCGCTTCATCGCTTCCACAATGCGGTCGTTGAATATAGTGCGATTCGGTACGCCCGTTAACGGATCGTTTTGCGAAAGCTCCCGCAGTTGTTGCTCGGTGTTTTTGCGTTCTGTAATGTCGCGCAGAAAAGCACAAAACTCATAGCCATCCTGATATTGCAAAGCTCTGATGGTGATCTCTAACGGAAACTCTTCGCCGCCGCGCCGCAATCCCACCAGCTCAATCGGCTTATTCAGCACCGCCCCTTCGCCGGTCAACAAAAAGCGCTTCATACCCGCGTTGTGGGCAAGCCGAAAGGGTTCAGGGATCACCAGTTCTCCCAGCACTGCCCCTATCGCCTCATAGCGCGACCATCCAAAGGTGGCTTCCGCCTGCTGATTCCAGTCGGTGATCACGCCGCTTTGGTCAATAGCGACAAAGGCGTCGTATGAGCTTTCAATAATCATGCGGGTACGCCATTCGGTGTCGCGAATGGCGGCCTCTATCCGCGCCCGCTGCTCGATCTCGCTATTCAGCGCATCCAGTGCTTCGGTGCGCCCCGCCAGCAGACGACGATTGGCCTCGAAGTCCGTCTGATGCCCGATCGCGGCACCAATTAAACCCGCCATTAATTGCAACGTCTGCACGTCGCGTTCGGTGAATGCGTTGGGTGTGGACCCCATTATTTTTAATACGCCTACCGGGTTGCCCGCATGAATAAGCGGTGCAACCACCATCGAACGCGCATTGACTTTTCTGCATGCGTCAATGTGTACCCGCGGGTCGGTCTCGGTATCGTTGCAACTCAATACCTGGCCGCTTGTGACGCACAACCCGGAGAGGCTGTTATGCATATTCAGGCGCAGGCCCAGATAAGCGGCGACGTTGCCAGTCACCGCCTTGTAAACCATTTCATCGCCTTCAAGCATTTCGAATACGACGCCCGTTGCCTGCGTTAATAACGCCATACGTTCAAGCACGAGCTTAACAAACGCATCCTGATCAAATGCGGCCTGCGTGAGCAGGTATTGCGTGGTAATAATTTCGTTCAAGCGCGTTGAATCATGCTGTAAGGCTTCAACCGCGGCTTTGCGAATGTTGTTTTGTCGCAGCAGCATTTGATTCGCGGCCGCGAGTTCGGCGGTACGATCTTGGACGGTTTTTTCGGCTTCCAGATAGGCTTGCTCGATGAGCTCTTTTGCTCGGATCTGGTCGTCTATATCGGTACCGGTGCCAAACCATTTGATGACCGCGCCCGACGCATCTTTATACGGAATCGCTTTTCCCAAATGCCAGCGGTAGGTCCCATCAGACGCGCGCTTGAATCGATATTCGATTTCATAAGGCTCACCCCGCGTATACGCCTGAGTCCAACGGTCGATGCAAGGCTGCAAATCATCCGGATGTAATACGGGTGCCCATCCCCAGCCCTTGGTCTCCTCTGCTGTCAGACCGGTGTAGGTCTCCCATTGCCGGTTGTAATAGTCCAGTTCGCCATTGGGGTCAGCGGTCCAGACTATTAGCGGAATCGCGTCGGCCAGCGCGCGTAGATGGCGTTCGCTGTCTGTTACCGGTGAGTCCTTACCCAGTAGTATTTGCAGTGAGACTTTTGGTTGGGCCATAGCTTTTGGTTGAGCCATAGTGAGAGTCGAAAAATTTTACGCGTTAGTAGTTTAACGAGTAGGCCGTCAATAATGATGCATAGACTCGCGCTAATGGGCAAGCAGTATCCGAAAATCCGCACACCTGGTTTGGCGCAGTTATATCTTAATAGATATAGCCATTGTCGCCACCTTGGCAGCATAGCGCTAATACGCTAATCTAATTCCGTCCCCGGAACTTCCGCCGAATTAGCAGGAAGCTTCCGACAAATAAGCGCCTGAATAAAAGTTTAGCCGCCTGTTGGCGTAGAAATTGCCACGCACCATCCTTGACCCAACCACCCGACTTACGAAGGAGTAGAAATGAATGTTGTAAAGCAGGCCAGCACACCCCGGGGGGAGATGGATTTAAAAGTATTGTTAAAGGTACTCACTGCTGTCAAAAAAGGCGACTTTACAGCGCGTATGCCCGAAGACTTGACCGATATTCCGGGCAAGATTGCCGATACGCTCAACGACATTATTGAGCTGAACGAAAAAATGTCGCGCGGATTTGCGCGTGTCAGCGACATCGTCGGTAAAGAAGGGCGACTGGGCGAGCGCGTATCGGTCGGCCATGTAGATGGAGGTTGGGCGCGCAAGGTCGATGCGGTCAATGGATTAATTACCGATATGGGTCGGCCCACGATCGAGATGGCACGTGTGATCGGTGCGGTAGCGAAAGGTGACCTGAGTCAGCGCATGGTGCTGGAAGCGGACGGCAAGCCATTGAAAGGCGAGTTTCTTCGCACCGCCAAAATTGTGAATACCATGGTCGATCAGCTGGGTTCGTTCGCGTCCGAGGTAACACGCGTCGCCCGCGAGGTCGGCACCGAAGGCAAATTGGGCGGTCAGGCGCTGGTCAAAGGCGTGGCGGGCACGTGGAAAGACCTGACCGATAACGTGAACTCGATGGCCGGCAACCTGACCGGTCAGGTGCGCAACATTGCCGAGGTGACAACCGCGGTCGCGAATGGCGACCTCTCCAAGAAAATCACCGTCGACGTCAAAGGTGAAATTCTGGAACTAAAAAACACCATTAATACGATGGTGGACCAGCTCGGCTCGTTCGCATCAGAAGTGACACGCGTCGCACGCGAGGTGGGTACCGAAGGCAAGCTGGGCGGCCAGGCGCAAGTGAAAGGCGTAGGCGGCACTTGGAAGGATCTTACCGACAACGTAAATTCGATGGCCGGCAACTTGACCGGCCAGGTGCGCAACATTGCTGACGTGACCAAAGCGGTCGCAACGGGCGATCTCACCCGCAAAATTACAGTCGACGTCAAAGGCGAAATTCTGGAATTGAAGAACACCATCAATACCATGGTGGATCAGCTCAATGCGTTCGCGGGCGAGGTCACACGCGTTGCGCGCGAAGTGGGAACAGAAGGCAAGCTGGGCGGCCAAGCGCAAGTACAGGGCGCGGCGGGTACGTGGAAAGATCTGACCGATAACGTGAATTCGATGGCCGGCAACTTGACCGGCCAGGTGCGCAATATCGCGTATGTCACCAAGGCGGTCGCGTCGGGGGACTTGACCCGCAAAATCACCGTCGACGTCAAAGGCGAAATTCTGGAATTGAAAAACACCATCAATACCATGGTGGACCAACTCAATGCGTTCGCGGGTGAAGTCACACGCGTCGCGCGCGAGGTGGGTACCGAGGGCAAGCTAGGCGGCCAGGCACAAGTGCAAGGCGCAGCGGGTACGTGGAAAGACCTGACCGACAACGTGAATTCGATGGCGGGTAACTTGACCGGTCAGGTGCGTAACATCGCTGAGGTGACGACCGCGGTGGCGAACGGCGACCTCTCCAAGAAGATCACCGTCGACGTCAAAGGCGAAATTCTGGAATTGAAGAACACCATCAATACGATGGTGGACCAGCTCGGCTCGTTTGCTTCCGAAGTGACGCGGGTGGCGCGTGAGGTGGGCACCGAAGGCAAACTCGGTGGCCAGGCGCAAGTGAAAGAAGTGGGCGGGACGTGGAAAGACCTGACCGATAACGTGAACTCGATGGCCGGCAACTTGACCGGGCAAGTGCGTAATATCGCCGAGGTGACGACGGCAGTTGCGAACGGCGACTTGTCCAAGAAAATCACCGTTGATGTGAAAGGTGAAATTCTCGAACTAAAAAATACGATCAATACGATGGTGGACCAGCTCGGCTCGTTCGCATCAGAGGTGACACGCGTCGCACGCGAGGTGGGTACCGAAGGCAAGCTGGGCGGCCAAGCGCAAGTGAAAGGCGTAGGCGGCACCTGGAAGGACCTCACCGATAACGTAAATTCGATGGCCGGCAACCTGACCGGCCAGGTGCGTAACATTGCTGATGTCACGACTGCGGTCGCAAACGGCGATTTGTCCAAAAAGATTACCGCCGATGCGAAAGGCGAAATTCTCGAACTGAAGGACACCATCAATACGATGGTCGATCAGCTCGGGTCGTTTGCATCTGAGGTGACGAGGGTCGCGCGCGAAGTGGGTACCGAGGGCAAACTCGGTGGCCAGGCGCGCGTGCACGGCGCAGCGGGTACCTGGAAGGATCTGACCGACAACGTGAACTCGATGGCGGGCAACTTGACCGGCCAGGTGCGTAACATCGCCGAAGTGACCACCGCGGTTGCGAACGGCGATTTGTCGAAGAAAATCACCGTCGACGTCAAAGGCGAAATTCTCGAACTAAAGAACACCATCAATACCATGGTGGACCAGTTAAACGCGTTTGCGGGCGAAGTGACACGCGTCGCGCGCGAGGTAGGTACCGAAGGCAAACTGGGCGGCCAGGCCGAAGTGCAAGGCGTATCAGGCACCTGGAAAGGCCTTACCGACAACGTGAATCTGATGGCCTCGAACCTGACCGATCAGGTGCGTGGCGTGGCCCGCGTGGTGACCGCGGTTGCCAACGGCGATCTGAAGAAAAAACTGACCGTGGAAGCCAAAGGCGAAATCGCCGCGCTGACCGACACGATTAATAACCTGATCGACACCCTCACCATTTTCACCGACCAGGTGACCGGCGTGGCGCGCGAGGTGGGCGTGGAAGGCAAACTCGGCGGCCAAGCGCGTGTGCCGGGTGCCTCGGGGACGTGGCGCGATCTGACCGACAACGTGAACCAGCTGGCGGCCAATCTCACTACGCAGGTGCGCGCGATTGCCGAAGTGGCCACGGCCGTGACCAAGGGCGATTTAACGCGTGAAATTGGCGTGGCAGCAGAAGGCGAAGTTGCGATTCTGAAAGACAACATCAATGAGATGATCCGTAATCTCAAAGACACCACCGACAAAAATACCGAACAGGATTGGCTCAAAACCAATCTGGCCAGATTCACGCGCATGTTGCAGGGTCAGCGCGAAATACTTGCCGTTTATAAACTCATCCTGACGGAACTGGCACCATTGGTGAATGCCAGTCATGGCGTGTTCTACGGCATGCAGGGCGAAAAGGAAGACGCGCGCTTAGTGTTGCGTGCAAGCTATGCCTACAAGGAACGCAAAAATCTCTCCAAGCAATTCCGCCTCGGCGAAGGCCTGATCGGTGAGTGCGCGCTGGAAAAAGAACGCATCCTGTTGACCAATGTGCCGGGTGATTACGTACAGATTACGTCCGGCCTCGGCAATGCCACACCGTTGAACATTGTGGTGTTGCCGGTGATGTTCGAAGAAGAAACCAAAGCGGTGATCGAGCTGGCGTCGTTTCAGCGCTTTAATCCCACGCACCTGACCTTTCTCGAGCAACTCACCGAAAGCATCGGTATTGTGCTGAACTCGATCGAGGCCAATTCGCGTACAGAAGCCTTGCTGCAGAAATCGCAGAATATGGCGATGGAACTGCAGAACCAGCAGGAAGAACTGCAACAAACCAATGAAGAGCTGGAAGAAAAAGCGCGTCTACTGGCCGACCAAAATGCCGCGGTAGAGCGCAAAAATCAGGAAGTAGAAGTGGCCAAACAGTCGCTCGAAGAAAAGGCTGCGCAACTTTCGCTCACGTCAAAATACAAGTCTGAGTTTCTTGCCAACATGTCGCACGAATTGCGCACGCCGCTCAACAGTTTATTGCTGCTGTCGGAGCAATTGCGCGACAACCCCGAACATAACCTTACCGAGCGCCAAGTCGAATACGCGAGCACCATTTATGGGTCGGGTAACGACTTGCTCAATTTGATTAACGATATTCTGGATCTGTCCAAAATAGAGTCGGGCACGGTTTCGGTGGATATTGCTGAAGTGGCCTTTAGTGAGTTGAGTGGTTTCGTTGAGCAAACCTTTAGGCATATCGCAGAAGACAAGAAGCTGGGATTCGCGATCGAGTTGGAAAACACCTTACCGCCGTCGCTCTTTACCGACGAACGACGCGTCAAACAAATCCTCAAAAATCTATTGTCGAATGCGTTCAAATTTACGCCGCAAGGCCAGGTGTCGCTCAAAATCAATCGCGCTACCGAGGGATGGAATGTGGCCAATCCTTCGTTAAACAAATCCACCACGGTCATTGCCTTTAGCGTGAGTGACAGCGGCATCGGTATTTCGCCGGACAAGCAACGCGTGATTTTTGAAGCTTTCCAACAAGCCGATGGCACGACCAGCCGCAAGTACGGCGGCACCGGATTAGGCTTGGCGATCAGCCGCGAACTGGCGCGTCTATTGGGGGGTGAAATCACGTTGCAAAGTGAAATTGGGGAGGGCAGCGTGTTTTCACTCTATTTGCCAATGCGTTATTCGCCGCCGGTTGTGAATGATGTATTGCCGCCGGTAGGTAAAAGCATGCTGAGTCCCACGGTGTCAGGTATGTTGCGCGGCAGAATACGTTCGCCGCAAACCTTTACCCAAGCCCCTGATACGCAAAATGGCGAAGCGTTATCTGAAGCGGGCAATGCGTTTCAGCCACTGGTCGAAGTGACCGAAACACTTGACGACGATCGCGCCTCGATCCAGGCGGGGGACCGCGTGATCTTGATTATCGAAGATGAGCCACGTTTCGCGCGCATTCTGCTGGACTTTGCGCATGAGCGCGGCTTCAAGGCGCTGGTGGCGATGCATGGACAAACCGCGCTTGCGCTGGCCCGTCAATACCGTCCCGACGCCATCACGCTGGATATTGAATTGCCGGATATGAGCGGCTGGACCATCCTCGATTATTTAAAACACGAGCCGGCCACGCGCCACATCCCTGTGCATATTATTTCGGCTGTCGGCGAGGACGAGCGCAGCCGCAAACTCGGTGCGCTGGCGTGGATATCCAAACCGGTGGATAAGGAGGCGCTGGAACAGTCGTTCGCGCGGATGGAGGACTTTCTCGCGCGCAAGGTTAAAAATTTGCTGGTGGTGGAAGACCAACCCGCGGAACGTGATCGTATTGTTGCGCTCATCAGCAATGGTGACGTCAACATTACCACTGCGTCCACCGGCGCGGATGCGCTGGCAGCCTTAAAGCAAACGCACTTTGATTGCCTGGTGTTGGATCTGGGGCTACCCGATACCAGCGGTTTCGAAGTCATCGAGGAAATCAAGAAAGACCTGAGCCTGCGTACGCTGCCGATTATTGTGTATACCGCGCGTGAACTCACGCAGGAAGAAGAAACGCGACTGAAGAAAGTAATCAAATCGGTGATCGTTAAAGACGTGCGTTCACCCGAACGTCTCCTTGATGAAGTGACTCTGTTCTTGCATCAGGTCGAGGCTGATCTACCTGACGTTAAACGCAGAATTCTGGAGCAGGTCCGCAAAACCGACCCGATGCTCGCTGGCAAAAAAGTGTTGATCGTCGACGATGACGTCCGCAATATCTTTTCGCTGGCGGCGGTGTTGGAACGGCACAAAATGGAAGTGCTATCAGCCGAGAACGGTAAAGACGCCATCAACTTATTGAAGAAAACGCCGGACATCGAAGTCATTTTGATGGACGTGATGATGCCGGAAATGGATGGCTATGAAACCATGCGTGCGATACGCAAGCTCTCCAAGTTCAAGACTTTGCCGATCATTTCGCTGACCGCCAAAGCGATGAAAGGCGATCGCGAGAAGTGCATCGAAGCGGGCGCGTCTGACTACATTACCAAGCCGGTCAATACTGAGCAGTTGCTTTCTTTGCTCCGTGTATGGCTGTATCGCTGAGGCTGTGATCAGGTAGCGGCGGGATAAGCGATGATCGAAAGGGCGCCCAGACCCGAGCTGGAATATTTAAGCGAAAACAATGAGGATGTCGAGAACATCGAGATTGGCGTGCTGCTTGAGGCGGTATTTCAGCGCTACGGCTTCGATTTTCGCCACTATGCCTACGCGTCGCTTAAGCGCCGTATCAGGCATTGCGTGCATACCGAAAAGCTTAGGTCCGTCTCCGCGCTTCAGGAAAAGCTGCTTTATCAGCCTGCAGCAATGGAGCGCTTCCTGCTGGTGTTGTCGATTAACGTGACGGCGTTATTTCGCGACGCCGGTTTTTATCGCGCGTTCCGCGAAAAAATAGTTCCGCGCCTGCGAACGTATCCCTTTATACGTATCTGGCACGCGGGGTGCTCCAGTGGAGAAGAGGTGTACTCCCTGGCGATATTGTTGCAAGAAGAAGGCTTGTATGAGCGCGTGCGGCTGTATGCCACCGACATGAATGAAGTCATATTGGCGCGGGCGCGAGACGGCATTTATCCGCTGGATAGAATGAAAACCTACGGCCAAAACTATCTGCGCGCAGGGGGTAAACGCACCTTATCTGACTACTACACCACGCAGTATGGACGTGCGATGTTCGATAGTAGCCTGAAGAAAAACATCGTCTGGTCGCAACATAATCTCGTCACAGACGGCTCGTTCAATGAATTCCATGTGATCTTATGCCGTAACGTGCTGATCTATTTTGATCAGGTTCTACAAGAACGGGTGCATCAATTGTTGTATGAAAGCCTGATCAACTTTGGCATGTTGGGCTTGGGTCAAATGGAGTCAGTCCGCTTCAGCCCTTTTGAAGCTTGTTATCAGACGTGGGACAGCACCGAAAAATGGTACAGCAAAGTTTGCTAACGGCGAGCCGGTTTATCGGCATCGGGGCTTCTTTAGGCGGCACGGCGGCATTACAGGTACTGCTGCCGACGCTGCCTCCCGAACTCCCCGCAGCAGTGGCGCTGGTGTTTCATCGCGCCCGGGGCCCTGAAACGACTTTAGTTGATTTTCTGCGCAAGTATTGCCGGCTACCGATAGAAGAAACGCAAGACAAGACGCCTATCCGGCCCGGCCGTCTGTATTTCGCTCCGGCGGATTATCACTTGTTGGTGGAGGGTGATCATTTCGCATTGTCGACAGAAGAGCCTGTTTCGTTTGCCCGCCCCTCGATCGACGTCTTGTTCGAGTCTGCCGCCGAGACCTACGGTGCCAACGCTGCCGGGGTGATTTTAAGCGGGGCAGGGCACGATGGCGCGGCAGGCATCGCCGCGATCAAACGTCACGGTGGACTGGCACTTGTGCAGTTACCCGCCAGTGCGGAATCCAGTCATATGCCGGACGCGGCGATTGCGACCGGCATGGTGGATAAAGTGTTGCCGGTCGATGAGATCGTGGCCTTTCTGGCAAAATGGCAGCCTAAATAGGAGCGCCTCATATGCAGTTGGAAGATCAAAAAGCCTGCATCCTGGTGGTTGACGATAATCCCGGCAAGCGCTTGGCGCTGGTTTCGGTGCTGGAAGAGTTGGGGCAGCATGTGGTTACCGCAGACTCGGGTCGGGATGCACTGCGGTGTCTGCTGGAAGACGAGTTTGCGGTGATCCTGCTCGACGTGCAAATGCCGATCATGAATGGGTTTGAAACGGCGCGTTTGATTCGCAGTCGGCAACAATCCGAATCGACGCCGATCATTTTCGTCACCGCTTTTTCGCGTGGCGAGACCGACATGGTGGAAGGCTACTCGTTAGGCGCGGTGGACTTTATTTTTACGCCCATCATCCCGGAAATTCTGCGCGCCAAGGTCTCGGTATTCGTCGATCTTCATCACAAGATTCAGGCGATTAAACGCCACGAAGAACATCTGGAAATTTTGGTGGAACAGCGCACCGCCGCGCTTACGTCGGAAATCGCCGAACGCAAGCAGGCTGAGGTGGCGATCCGTAAACTGTCGGGCGCGATGGAAAAAGTCGCCGACTCGATATTTATTACCGACGCCAATGGTGTGATCGAATATATCAATGCCGCGTTTGAACTGATCACTGGCTATGGCCGAGACGAGGCGTTGGGGCAGACCCCCCGTGTGATCAAATCCGGCAAACACGACGAGCAGTTTTATCAGCAGATATGGGACACCGTGTTGAAGGGCGAGGTTTACCGCAACGTGTGCATCAATCGCCGTAAAGATGGGCAGCTTTATCACGAGGCCGTGACGATTACCCCGTTGACCGACGAGAAGGGCCGGGTCACGCATTTTATTTCATCGGGCAAGGACATCACAGAAAGCATTCAAACCCAGGAGCGCCTGCATTACCTGGCGCACCATGATGCGCTCACAGGCCTGCCCAATCGAGTGCTATTTGTGGACCGCCTCAAACACGCGCTTAAGCGCGCCGAACGCCGCAAACGTTCGGTCGCGGTGCTGTTTCTCGATATGGACCGCTTCAAGATTGTGAACGACACCTTGGGTCATGAGGCCGGCGACCGCTTATTGCAGGCAATGGCCGCACGGCTGCACGCGTGTGTTCGCGAGGGCGATACTGTTGCGCGTTTCGGCGGCGACGAATTCGCCGGATTCTTAAGTGATGTGGCGTCACCGGATGATGTGGCGTTAGTCGTCTCAAAATTTCTGGATGCGTTGGCGCCGCCTTTTCTGATTGATGGTCACGAATTGTTCATCAGTGGCAGTATCGGCATCAGTCTTTACCCAGACGACGGGACCGACACGCAAACGCTGATGAAAAATGCCGACACCGCGATGTACCGCGCCAAACAAAATGGCGGCAATACCAGCGAGTTTTACCATGCAGACATGAACGCGCACGCGCTGACCCGCCTGGGATGGGAAACCGGCCTGCGACGTGCGCTCGAACGGGAGGAGTTTTCGCTGCATTACCAGCCGCAATTCGATCTGAATGGCGGCGCTGTGGTCGGATTTGAAGCCTTGGTACGGTGGGAAAATCAGGAAGCGGGCGCCGTATTGCCCGAAGAGTTTGTGCCGTTGCTGGAAGAAACCGGACTGATCGTGCCGGTGGGCGAATGGATACTGCGCACCGCGTGCGTGCAACATCGCGCCTGGCAACTTGCTGGCTTGCCCTGTTTACGGATGGCGGTGAATATTTCCAGCCGGCAATTCGACGGCAATGATTTGATGCAGACAATCCAGCGTGTGATGCGAGAAGAGGAGATGCAGGCAGAATTTCTAGAGCTCGAAATCACCGAAAGCATCCTGATGAAAAATGCTGACCCGGAAATTGAAGCCTTACAGGCGCTGAGCGATCTTGGGGTGAGATTTGCACTCGACGACTTTGGCACCGGGTATTCGTCCCTTACTTATCTGAAGCGATTCCCGATAAATGTGCTGAAAATCGATCGGGCGTTTGTGCACGACATTACCGTAGATGTTGATGATGCAGCGATTGTTCGCGCCATTATCACCATGGCGCATAGCTTGGGCATGAAGACCGTCGCCGAAGGCGTCGAAACGCGTGAGCAGCTGGATTTTTTACGCACGCAAGGTTGCGATTTTGCGCAGGGTTTTTATCTGAGCCCGCCGCTGCCGGGAGACGAAATCGAGCGCCTGCTCAATGTGAATTTGTCGCTCGACGACAAAATTGGGGCTGATAGCAAACTCCCCGCGAGCAAGAAACGCGCAACGTAGTCGTAATTCAGACGCTGACTTTAAGCTCCCCCGGTTTGTCAGCCCTAAGCCTTACTGTATAGTGCGGACTCTGCATGCCCGACCAATCGGCATGCGGCTCCCTTACACGATCTCTTAGATCCCCTTTTCGTCTGCCTCGATTGGTGTCGTCATTTTGTATAACGACAGGCCGTCGCAGGAAAAAATATGAATACCGAAACCCCTTTCACCAGCCTTGGGCTGGCCGAACCGCTATTACGTGCAATCGCCGACGCGGGCTACACCATTCCCACACCGATTCAGGCGCAGGCTATTCCTCAAGTGCTGGCAGGCAAAGATTTGCTGGCTGCCGCGCAAACCGGGACCGGCAAAACCGCTGGGTTTACGCTACCGATTCTGCATCACCTGTCTACCCGTGCGCCCGAATCGCCCAAGCCAGGTCGACCGCGTTGCCTGATTCTGGTGCCTACCCGTGAGCTTGCCGCGCAAGTCGAAGAGTCCGTCAAAACCTATGGCAAATATCTTTCACTGAAATCGATGGTGATGTTTGGCGGCGTCAACATCAATCCGCAATTCAAAACCTTGCGCGCGCGCGTGGACATTCTGGTGTCCACCCCCGGCCGCCTGCTCGATCACCTCGGGCAAAAAACCGTGGACTTGTCCGGCGTCGAAATTCTGGTGCTGGATGAAGCAGATCGCATGTTGGATATGGGTTTTATCCGCGATATCAAAAAAGTCCTCGCGGTGGTTCCCAAGCAACGTCAGACGCTGTTGTTCTCCGCCACGTTTTCGGATGAAATCAAAACGCTGGCGAACAGCCTACTACATCAACCCGTTTGCATCGAGGTTGCGCGCCGCAACACCGCGTCGGAGCTGGTAGATCAATCGATGCATCTCGTGCCTCAGGCGCATAAGCGCGATTTGTTAAGCCACTTGATTCGTCGACACGACTGGAAACAGGTGCTGGTATTTACCCGCACCAAGCACGGCGCAAATAAACTGGCCGAAAAACTGATCAAGGATGGCATCAGCGCCGCCGCGATCCACGGCAACAAAAGCCAGGGCGCGCGCACCAAAGCGCTGGCGCAATTCAAGGATGGCAGCATCGGCGTACTGGTCGCAACCGACATTGCCGCGCGTGGCATCGATATTGATCAATTGCCGCAAGTGGTCAATTTTGAACTGCCCAATGTCGCGGAAGATTATGTGCATCGCATCGGCCGCACCGGGCGTGCAGGCAGCACTGGTGCTGCGCTGTCTTTGGTCGACAGCGAGGAAATGAGCTATCTGAAAGACATTGAAAAACTGATCAAGCGTTCGATTGTCCGCGTAGAAATCGAGGGCTTTGTGCCGCCGCTGAAATCTGAGTTGATGTCCGAGGAGCGCCCGCCACGCCCTTTGCAAGGACGCGGTGGTCAGCCGAGTGGTCGCGCCGGTGGCCGTGCCGTTCAGGAAAATGGGCGCAATACTTCGGGACGTTCGCAACAAGCTAAGCCAGCTTCAGGGAATCGCTCCGCGCCCGGGGCGCGCGCTGCCCAGCCCGCATCCGCCACGCGCAATGGCCCGCCCGCGGCGCGCAAGCCCCGTCCTCAGGGGGCGTTATTTTCGGCCAAGCCTGGCGTGCGCGGGCACTAATCGACTCGCGCAGGTGGGCAGATGGACACGCTGCAAACCTACGACGAACTGCCGTACGACAGCCTGCCGCTGCCAGAAACGCAGCCCGATTTTCTGGCGGCCATGGCTACTTTGCATGGCTACGAATCACCCACGTCGGGTCGTATGCGTGTACTGGAACTGGGTTGCGCGTCGGGCGGAAATTTAATTCCGCTGGCGTTTCACCATCCCGAATCAGACTTTGTCGGCATTGAGCTTTCGTGCGCGCAAGCCGAGGCGGGTGCACGTTTTGTAGCGGAGTTGGGCCTGGGCAACGTGCGTATCGTTCATGGTGATCTAGCCGCATTGCCGGTGGGCTTGGGTAAATTTGATTACATCATCGCCCACGGAGTATTTTCATGGGTACCCGCTGCCGTGCGACAGGCGCTGTTATGCGTCTGTCGCGAACATCTGACACCCAACGGCCTCGCCTACATCAGCTTTAATGTGGCGGCGGGCTGGCAAAAATGGCTGCCGCTACGCGAGAGACTGCTCGCGGCCACCGATGCTAATCTGCCCGCGCCGCAACGCTTGGCGCAAGCACTCGCGCTATTAAGCCAGCTTGAAACAGACTGCGATGACGCCTTGCTGCTGCAAGAAATTGAGCATCTTAAGACCGCGGCACCGTCGTATCTATTTCACGAATATTTGGCTGAGGTCAACGCGCCGATGGCGTTTGCAGACTTCACCCGGCAACTGGCCAATGAGGGTTTGCAATACGTCGCCGAAGTCGGCCCGCGCCGTGCGATGGTCGAGCTGGAAAATGCTTGGGGCCTGGCTCCCGCTTTGATCAACATGCGCTGGATGGAAGCAGAATGTGCGCTGGATGAGGTTTTGCAAACACGCTTTCGCCGCGCACTGATTAGCCGTAATGATGCGCCACCAGCGTATCCCGCGCAGTCACTGCAGTTGTCGGTATTAGCGTTTTACTGTGATCTGACCAGCGAAGCTGAAATCGATTTGGATACGGCCTGTGAGCAGGAATTTATCAATGCAGCTGGGAATCGATTTTGCGTAGCGCATCCGCTCCTGAAGGCGGCGTTGATGGCCCTATCTGCGGCCTATCCGGTAGCGCTCTCCTATTCTGAATTGATTCAAAACGCGCAAACCTGCATGACGCATTTCAACGCGAAGGGCAGTCGTGACGAAACAGATTTTCGCGACGCATTATTTAATCTGGTGCTGGTGCATGGAGTGCATGTGGCGTTGGAGCGCCGAGCCCATACTGACGTGGTCGAATCTCCTCCACGGGCTCACGCCCTCGCGCGTTTGCAGGCCGCGACGCCTGGTTGGGTGGTAAGTGGGGTGCGACACGTGGCGTTAGGCCTGGACGCGCCAGCACGCGCACTATTGGCCATGTTAGATGGCACGCAGACGTTGGATCAACTCACCCTAGCGATGCAGACCATGCTGCAAGCTTCGGGGGTGGATGTGGAGGGTGAAACGGTAAGTCAGCTTATCCAGCAAAAAATCGAATGGTTCGCCCGCCAAGGTTTATTGCAAGCTAAGTCGGCCAATATATAGGGCAAAAAAACGAGTCACACCAAGTTTCGCCAACAGACCGTTATCGCGGCGCTTGCCAACAATTATTGCTCACTTGCCAGGTCATCGAGAGTTGCTCGTCGTTGGCGTAGAGCGCGTATTTCAACCCTATGTAATCGGGGCCTTTACGCCAGAACATCGCCAGCACGTCTTTCTCACCGCTGGCGATCACGCTGGAATGCGGAAACACCTTGATCGGGCTCCCATAAAGATTGGAATAGTTCGAAGAAATCACAATAAAGTGACGAAACGCAGGCGCGACTTCCTGATCAAATTCGACCAGCTTGTCGTTGCAAAAGGTAAACATAAACCGGCGCCCTGCCTTGCTTTCCGGGTTGTCATAAGCGAACAAACCATCGTTGCCCACCGGCACCACTTTGGAAAAATTCCAGGATTTCAGCGTCGTTTCGACTTCGCTACGCAACATCCCAGTACTGAACTCCCCCACCTCCCACGCGTGCGCAGGCAGCGTGAGGAATATCCCGCAAAGCAAACTTGCAAACCGTTTTGTAGTCATGATTGTGATTTTATGAGTAGGGCGCCTAGTTTCCCATTACTGCGCCAAATACTTTTTTGATTAAGTCACTGCCCGCTTGCAACGGGTTAGCGCGGATCGAACGCTCCTGCTCGCCAATCACCTTGTACAAGCGATCCAGCGCTTGCCGGGTTACGTAGTCTTCCACCGTGGCCGGCCCTTTTTTGCCCATGCCAAATTGTGCCGCCATACCCGCATAGCTGTTGTACTGCTTGGCCAGACTGGATTGATCGGTAGTGGATTTAACGATCGGCAGAAAGCGCTCCGTCAAAGTCGTTTCGGTTTTTTTGCGAAAGAAATCTGTCGCCGACGTGCTGCCGCCTAGCAAAATGCCTTTGGCATCTTCCACCGACATCGTTTTCACCGCGCCCACCAGCAGCGTTTTTGCTTCGGGTACGGCGGCTTCCGCGGCGCGATTCATCGCCAGCACCAAATCGTCAGCTTGCTGACCCATGCCCAACATACGCAGTGCTTTCTCGGCTTTTTTTAGATTGGGTGGCAGCGGAATTTTGAGTGCTGGGTTGCCAAAGAATCCGTCGGGTTTGCCCAGTTGGGCAACGGCAATTTCGCTACCGCGCACCAGTGCTTCTTTTAACCCGGACGTCACCTCGGCAGGCTTCAAGTCCGCAACGCGTGCTTGGGGTGATGCTGCAGCGTGAGTTTCAGTCGTGTTCTGTTTGCCCAGCACGCCTTTCAACACGTCGTTGTAGTCGAACGCATGTGCCGACACGCTTAACGTGAGCATCGCGCAACCCAATCCCCATTTATTCATGCCTCACTCCTGACGTCACGCAAATTTATAAAACTTCGGCAGCATAATCCGCCAAACGCGAGCGCTCGCCGCGTTGCAAGGTCACGTGACCATTGTGCGTCCAGCCCTTGAATCGATCCACAACATAGGTGAGACCTGAGCTGCCTTCGGTGAGATAAGGCGTGTCGATCTGCGAGATGTTGCCTAGGCACACTACTTTAGTACCTGGGCCTGCGCGCGTGATCAATGTTTTCATTTGCTTAGGCGTTAAATTTTGCGCTTCATCAATGATCAAAAACTTGTTCAGAAATGTGCGCCCGCGCATGAAATTCAGCGATTTGATTTTGATCCGCGAGCGAATTAAATCCTGTGTCGCGGCGCGGCCCCAATCACCCGCGTCATCGTCGGTTTTGTTCAGCACATCCAGATTGTCTTCCAGCGCGCCCATCCAGGGCGTCATTTTTTCTTCTTCGGTGCCGGGCAAGAATCCGATGTCTTCGCCTACCGGCACAGTGACGCGGGTCATGATAATTTCGCTGTAGATTTTTTTATCCAGAACTTGCGCCAGCGCAGAGGCCAGCGTCAGCAATGTTTTGCCGGTACCCGCTTGACCTAGCAGCGTCACAAAATCCACCTCGGGATCCATCAGTACATTCAGTGCAAAGTTTTGCTCGCGGTTGCGCGCGGTGATGCCCCAGACGTTATTTTTTTGATGTGTGTAATCCTTCACCGTCTCCAGCTCGGCCTGCTTGCCTTCTACCTTGAGTACTTTGGCTAGCAGCGGATTCGGGCCTTCCTGAAACACAAATTCGTTGGTGAGCAGATTGGGGACGAGTGGACCCTTGAGGCGGTAATAGGTGTGGCCATTGGCTTGCCACGATTCCATGCCTTTGCCGTGCGTGTCCCAGAAATTGGCGGGCAGTTCGCGCACCCCGGCGTAGAGCAGATCGGTATCTTCGAGCACCTTGTCGTTGAAATAGTCTTCGGCGGGCAGCCCCAGCGTGCGCGCCTTAATGCGCATATTGATGTCTTTCGACACCAAAATAACCTGGCGTTTGGGGTAGTGCTTGGATAGAAACAGCACCACACCCAGAATCTGGTTATCTACTTTGCTGGTGGGTAAACTCAGCGGAATGTCGCCGGTGATCGCCTGAGTCTGCAGATACAAGCGCCCGGTGGCGGCATTGTGGCTAAGGGTTTTGAGCGGGATGCCTTCTTCGATATTATCGAGCTTGGACACCATTTCATCCAGAAAACGACTGGCCTGACGCGCGTTGCGCGACACTTCGGTCATGCCTTTTTTGTGCAGATCGAGCTCTTCCAGTGTCGCAATCGGCACATACACATCGTGCTCTTCGAAACGAAACAGACTCGTGGGGTCGTGCATCAGCACATTGGTGTCAAGAACGAACAGCTTGGCAGGAGCGGGCGCTTTACGGGGCATGGTGTCGTGTGTGAATTAGTTAAGTAATGGATTGAACGAACGAAAGAACCTCTGCTGCATGGCCCGGCGCTTTAAGGCCGCGCCAGGCTTTAACCAGTTGCCCGCTCGCATTGAACACGAACGTGCTGCGCTCAACGCCGCGTACTTGCTTGCCGTACATATTTTTTAATTTCATCACGCCAAATTGTTCACACACTTTCTCGTCGGTGTCCGCGAGTAACGCGAAGGGGAAGCCAAATTTGGTCTGAAATTGCTGGTGCGAGTTCAAATCATCGCGCGACACGCCGACGATCACGGCGTTGGCGCGGGTAAAGTCATCGTGCAGCGCAGTGAATTCCTGGCCTTCGATGGTACAGCCTGAGGTGTCATCTTTTGGGTAAAAGTACACCACCACGACCTTGCCGCGGTGAGCAGAAAGTTTAAAGGGCGCGCTGCCCGTAGAAGGCAATTCGAAGTCGTCGATTTTAATTTCGTTCATGGCCTGATCAATTACCGGGTGCCGGATTTCAGTAAGACTACTACAGCTCCGGCTCCGCCATCCACTTGGCGCGCCTGACAAAATGCCAGCACGTCCTCGCGCTGCATCAGCCAATGACGCACCTTGTGTTTGAGCACGGGTTCGCGGTTCTTGGAGCCGAGGCCTTTGCCGTGGATGATGCGCACGCAGCGCAATTCGCGGCGGTGGCAGTCATGCAGGAACGCCGCCAATGCCACGCGCGATTCGTCACCATTCATGCCATGCAAATCGAGCTCGGCGCGCAGTACCCAGCCGCCTCGCTTAAGCTTGCGCACCGCCGCAGTGGGCACGCCGGGCCGCACAAATAATAATTCGTCACCGGCCGCAACGGCTGCATCCCAATCGAACGGGTCGTGCAGTGCGTCATGCATCACCTGTTGCTCGTCGCGCAGGCGTTGGCGCGCAATGGGCTTAGGTAAACGCCGCAGATGCTGAGCTCGGTTGGGCGTCGGCAGCGGAATCGCGTCTGCCACTTCGATACGGAAGTCCGCATCTTCGTGAGGAAGTGCAGGTGCGATGGAAGGGCGCGGCCTGGGACCGCTCCCGGATTTGTTCATGGCGTGAGCGCTTACCGGTTAGGCTGCCGCTTGATTGGACGCGGGCTTGGCGAGAGCGTCGAGATAACGCTCGGCATCAAGCGCCGCCATGCAACCGGTGCCCGCGCTGGTGACAGCCTGACGATAAATATGATCCTGCACGTCGCCCGCGGCAAACACGCCAGGGATATTGGTGGCAGTAGCGTTGCCCTTGTTGCCGCATTGCGTGACGATATAGCCGCCCTCCAGCGTTAACTGGCCGGCAAAAATGTCGGTATTGGGCTTGTGGCCGATGGCGATGAACACACCGGTCAGTGCAATGTCCTGTGTGTTGCCATCCACGGTGCTCTTTAATCGCATGCCGGTTACACCGGTTTTATCGCCTAGGACTTCATCCAGCGTGCTATTCAACGCCAGCGTGATCTTGCCTTCTTTGACCTTTTTCATCAGATGGTCGACCAGGATTTTTTCGGACTTGAATTTATCGCGCCGGTGCACCAGCGTCACGTGGCTGGCGATATTAGCTAGATACAGCGCTTCTTCCACCGCAGTATTGCCGCCGCCGATGACGGCTACCTGCTGATTTTTGTAAAAGAATCCATCACAGGTCGCGCAGCCCGATACGCCTTTGCCCATAAACGCCTGCTCGGACTCCAGCCCCAGATACATCGCCGAAGCGCCGGTGGCGATGATCAGCGCGTCGCAGGTATAAGTGGCCGAGTCGCCTATCAGCGTGATGGGTTTATTGGTGAGCTTGGTGGTATGAATCTGGTCGAAAATGATTTCGGTATGAAAACGCTCGGCGTGCTTCTGAAAGCGTTCCATCAATTCGGGTCCTTGCACGCCGTCCGCGTCGGCGGGCCAGTTGTCCACATCGGTGGTGGTCATCAGCTGGCCGCCTTGCTGCATGCCGGTAATAATTACTGGGTTTAAGTTGGCGCGTGCGGCATAAACCGCAGCCGAGTAACCCGCGGGGCCGGAGCCCAGAATAATCAGTTTGGAATGTTTAGTGCTCATGTGAGGGAGGTTGGGTGGCAAATGAATAACAACATTCTACCCAATCTCGCAAAGACTATTCCCTCGCTGCCGGCCCGGTATAAGCGCACGTTATAAGCGCCAGTATAATTAGCCTGTTCTGTCTCCCTGTTTCCGCTATGGTTCGCCCCTCCCAACGCAACACCCCTTCTACGCTTTCACCTCGCATGCTCCGCGCGCTGCGCGAGGCGCGGGCTTTTTTGATCGGGTTTCTGGCGCTCTTGCTGGCAGCGATGCTGCTGACGCATGTCGCCTCGGATGCGGGCTTTTCCACCACCGGCGAGGGCGCCGCATTTCACAATTTTGGCGGGCGTATAGGCGCGTGGCTGGCGGATTTGCTACTGATGCTGTTTGGCTTGTCGGCCTGGTGGTGGGTGGTGTTGGCGTTAACTTATGTGTGGTACACCTTTAATCATCTGGACGAAACGCCTATTGCCGGGTCGCCACAACGCTGGTTTCGACTCGCCGGATTTGCGCTGCTGCTATTAGGTAGCAGCGGCATGGAATGGCTGCGGCTATGGCATTGGAAAGTAGCGCTGCCAGACGAACACGGTGGCGTGCTGGGTATGGCGATGGGCGGTGCGGCCAATGGCCTGTTGGGTTTTACCGGCGGCACGTTATTTTTATTGCTGGCGATGTTGGTCGGCTTTAGCCTCTTTACCGCGATATCGTGGCTGAGCATGCTCGAACGGGTAGGGGGCGTGATAGAAGAAGCCACCTGGAGATCAGTCCGCGCGTGGCATGCCTATCGTGACCGCAAGCTCGGCGCGGTGGCGTTGCAGCAACGCGAAGCCGTGCTGGTCGTCGAGAAAAAGCGCCTGGCCGAAGGTCCGCCGATCCGCATTGAGCCTGTGGTGAAAGACATCCCCAAATCGGAGCGCGGAACAGTCGAAAAACAAGCCCCGCTCTTTACCGAACTGCCCGATTCGCCTTTGCCACCGCTGCACTTGCTAGACGTCGCCGACGAAGTGGTAGAAACCGCGAGCCCCGAAGCGCTCGAATACACCTCGGTGATGATCGAGCGCAAATTGCGCGAGTTCGGCGTTGAAGTCAAAGTCGTGTCGGCCTCGCCCGGCCCAGTGATTACGCGTTACGAGATCGAACCTGCCACGGGGGTTAAAGGCAACCAGATCGTTAATCTTTCCAAGGATTTGGCACGCACGCTGTCGGTGGTCAGCATCCGCGTGGTCGAAGCCATCCCCGGTAAGCATACGATGGGGCTGGAGATTCCCAACCCGCGCCGACAGATGGTGAAGCTCTCTGAAATTCTGAGCTCGAAGGCGTATCACGACACCGCGAGCCCCCTGACAGTGGCGTTGGGCAAGGACATTGCGGGCAACCCCATCGTCGCCGACTTGGGCAAAATGCCGCACTTGCTGGTGGCGGGCACCACCGGTTCGGGCAAGTCGGTCGGCGTGAATGCGATGATTCTGTCGCTGGTGTACAAGGCCGATCCTGCCACCGTGCGCATGATCATGATCGACCCGAAGATGCTTGAGTTGTCGGTTTACGAAGGCATTCCGCATCTGTTAGCACCCGTGGTCACCGATATGAAACAGGCCGCCAGCGCGCTGAATTGGTGCGTGGGCGAAATGGAGCGGCGCTACAAACTGCTGTCCGCAGTGGGCGTGCGCAATCTCGCGGGCTATAACCAGAAAGTGCGCGACGCCAAAAAATCCGGCGCGCCGTTAACGCATCCCTTCAGCCTCACGCCGGATAGCCCAGAGCCGCTTGAGACGATGCCGATGATCGTCGTGATGATCGACGAGCTGGCCGACATGATGATGGTCGTCGGCAAAAAAGTCGAAGAGCTGATCGCGCGCCTCGCGCAAAAAGCGCGCGCCGCCGGCATTCATTTAATTCTCGCCACGCAGCGGCCCTCGGTGGATGTGATCACCGGCCTGATCAAGGCCAACATTCCCACGCGCATCGCGTTTCAGGTATCGAGCAAAATCGACTCGCGCACGATTCTCGACCAGATGGGCGCGGAAGCTTTGCTGGGGCAGGGCGACATGCTTTACCTGCCACCCGGCAGCGGCATTCCGCAGCGCGTGCATGGCGCGTTTGTCTCCGACGGCGAAGTGCATCGCGTAGTGGACTATCTTAAGTCGCTGGGCGAGCCGGACTACATCGAGAGCATCCTCGCCAGCCCCGAAGACGCCACCGAGGGCATGGAACTCGGCGTGTCGAGCGAAGCCGATCCGCTCTACGATCAGGCCGTATCGTATGTGCTCAAATCTCGCCGCGCGTCGATTTCATCGGTGCAGCGTCAGTTGCGCATCGGCTACAACCGGGCGGCGAGATTGATCGAGGAAATGGAACGCGCGGGATTGGTGTCTTCGATGCAGAGCAATGGCAACCGCGAGGTGCTGGCGCCGGGCGGGGAAGGGTGAGTTTGCCGCAGTCGGTGACCTGGTTTAAAGAATATAAGTGGGAGACGTGATGAAAACAGTGACCGTGTCCCCCGGATATCGAATTGTCATCCCGCGCGATCTGTGTCGCCTGCTGAATATTCAGGTGGGGCAAAAACTCAAGGCGCGTATCCAGGGCGGGCACATTGAACTCGAGCCCGTGTCGCCGCTTACTGTGGCCCGTGGATTTTTAGCGGGTCTGGATACCGAAGTCACGCGCGAGGAATAATCGCGCGAGCATCCGGGAATATTACCGATCCAGCGGACTCGTCACGCCGCGCCCGCCCTTGTTCAGCACGTGCGTATAAATCATCGTTGTCGCCACATCCGAATGCCCGAGCAGTTCCTGCACCGTGCGGATGTCGTAGCCACCTTCGAGCAAATGCGTGGCGAACGAATGACGCAGCGTGTGCGGGGTAACCAGTTTGACCAGCTCGGCGCGTTCGGTCGCGCGTTTAACCGCGCGCTGCACGCGTTTTTCGTCTACGTGATGACGTCGCACGACACCCGAACGCGGATCAACTGAAAACCCTGCCGCAGGAAACACATATTGCCAGGCCAAACCCTTGGCCGCGTTAGGATATTTGATTGCCAGCGCATCCGGCAGCCAAACCTCGCCGCGATTGAGCGCCAAATCCTGCTTATGTTGCGCTTTCACAAAAGCCATTTGCGCGCGCAAGCGCTCGGCCAGACTATCCGGCAACATCGTCACCCTGTCTTTTTTGCCCTTGCCCTCGCGCACCACAATCTCGCGCCGGGTGAACTCCACATCCTTCATCCGCAACCGCAAGCATTCCAGCAGCCGCATGCCCGTTCCATACAGCAAGCGCACAATCAGATCCAACAACGGATCGTCGATGTATTTAAGAAGCAGTTTTACTTCATCGCGCGTCAACACCGTTGGCAACCGCGCGGGTTTTTTTGCTCGCGTGACGTCTTCCAGCCATGGAAACTCCTGGCCTAACACTTCTTTATATAAAAACAGCAACGCAGAAAGCGCCTGCGTTTGTGTTGAGGCACTCACATTTCGTTCTACCGCTAACGAAGTCAAAAACGATTCCAGCTCCGGCTTAGCCATCTCAGCAGGATGACGTTTATTGTGAAAAATGATGTATCGTTTAATCCAGCCGACATAAGCCTGCTCAGTGCGCAAACTGTAATGTTTTAAACGGACACGGTCACGCACTTGGTCTAGCAACTTAGGTGGCGTAGTTGCACTTTTATGGGCTTGTGGATTATTAAGCATGCAAAGTATTATCCGACAAAGTCACTCATATGAATCAAAAGGTTATCACTATTAATAAGATTATTAGACATGTTTGATAATCTTTTACGCCGCCACGGGCCGGCTATTTAACGTTAGCGCGCCTGCTTTTTCTTCTCATCAAAGGCCGCACATCATGCAAACAACATCGCTCCATTTCAGCCGCGCAAGTTCCGGTCAGTGTGGCTGGGCATCGGTGGGTGTTGCATGTGCATCGGGTACATCAACCGTGCTGCGCGGGTTGGGTTTGTCTGTTTTGGCAAAGGGCATTCGAGCCGCGCAGCCTGTGCCTTCGCTCAAGTCTGGTTGCTATGGGCACCGTGGCTTCGGTCGGGTAAAGTCAGCGGCAGTCTGCACCGGCACCGTTCTTGTGTGGGGCGAGGGCGGTGCCCGACCAGCGGTGGCTACGCAAACGTCCGCCCTAACCCGGCGCTCAAGCGGGACGTGCCGCAAGCGGCCCGCCCCTTAGCTCTACGTTAGGCGCTATTGGCGTTCTTATACTTATTACTATGAACACATGGAACATACCCGACTGGTTGGAAAGAGAAGTTATTTCACGTGATACGTGTTGTATTTATTGCGGCATTGAGTTTGGATCGTGTGGCACTAGAAAATCAAAAGCATCTTGGGAGCACATAACCAACGATGAAAGAATCATCACAAGAGAAAACATAGCCCTTTGTTGCGTCTCTTGTAATGCCAGCAAGGGTGCTAGATTGTTGGCCGAGTGGATTAATTCGGCATACTGCAAAAACAAAAATATTGCTCCGCAGTCAGTATCAGAGGTTGTCAAACGTGCTCTTTTACAACCGTCAAGTTATATCAATGAAATCGCCTAACCCGGCGTTCGAGCGGGACGCCGCAAAAGCGCGGCGCCCCTCAACTTTACGTTAGTGCGCTCGTTTTTCCTTCTCATCAAAGGCAGCACATCATGCAAACACCATCGCCCCATTTCAGCTACGCAAGCTATTGTCAGAGTAGTGGAATGTCAATGGGTGTAGACAGCGCAGCAA
>JANLZE010000006.1:0-2407 GCA_031366105.1 Thiobacillaceae bacterium
ATTCAGATGCCAAACTTGAATGGAATTGAGCTGGCGCGACAGATATGGGCACGCCAGCCCGCGGCGCGAGTTTTATTCTGCACACAGCACGGTGACGAAACCTATGTGCGCGCACTCACCAAAATAGTGCCGCAGGACACCGTTTACGGCTATGTATTGAAGAACAATTCTAGCGAGACGGTGGCCCGCGCCGCGGGTGCTGTATTCGACGAAGACCAGTGCTGGATCGATCCGCAAATCCGGCGCGTCCAAGCGCGGACGCTGCAACCGCTTGATGCGCTAAGCGATGCGGAATACGAAGCGTTGATCGACGTTGCGCTCGGGCTCACCGATAACGCCATCGCCGAACGTCGTTACCTATCGCGACGAGGTGTGCAAAACCGCTTGCGGTCGCTCTACATCAAACTCGGCGCCAATGAAGTAGCAGCGTTAAGATTAGGCTCCCCTGAAGTGCTCAATGTTCGTGCCCGTGCCGTCGCAATCGCGTTGCAGCGCGGGCTCATCAATTCCTTTGAGTTGGCGCGAGAGGAACAGCTTCTTAAGGTGTGGCTGGAGAAACAATAAATATGGTGCACTTAGGGCTTTACGAAGTGTTCCTTAAAACGAGAGATCGCGCACACTGCAGCCACGACGCCTAGATACGTGGAGGCATACAGGGAGATTGACGTAAAACTACTGACCTGCCCCGCCGCACCTGTTGGCGGCGTGGTTCGACCGTAGGCCACAACTTGGAACCAGCTCACGCAATTTAAGCAAGTCCCTCCGTCTTGAGCGTCGCCTGAACGGCGGGACGCGATGTGACGCGCGCCATGAAGGCCTGCAATACCGGGCCATTTGGCGGTGTTATAGCCAACAAAGTTGGTCCAATTGAGCACGGTAAAGAGGACCCTATGAAACGGAAGTGCATGCCCAGACATGATTCGCCCTACGCACAGTCAGGTCTGCGCGTTTGCACAGTTGGATAGGCATGGAATTCAATTAAGATTGCGATAGTTTTCATTTCATGGGCTACATTCCTGGATAGGCTCTATTTGGAGAAGGCAATGGCGACTCAGATTGAAAGGGCCGTGAGATTCAAGGCGCTGCATGCGCGTGAGGGCGCCTTTGTTATCCCCAATCCCTGGGATACGGGCGCGGCGCGGATGCTCGCCGGATTGGGTTTCGAAGCTCTGGCCACGACGAGCGCGGGTTTTGCCAACTCGCTGGGACGGTTGGACGGCCACGTCAAACTGTATGAGATGATCGAGCATTGTCGCAGTCTCTGTGCGGCTACGGATCTTCCGGTAAGCGCAGACTTGGAAAACTGCTATGCAGATGACCCAGAAAAGGCCGCTGCCACCATTCTGCTGGCGGCGCAGGCGGGACTGGTCGGTTGCTCAATCGAAGATTACAGCGGCGACCCCGCGAAGCCAATCTATGCGTTCGAGCTAGCGGTCGAGCGCGTGCATGCCGCCGCCGAAGCAGCTCGGTCACTTGAATTTCCTTTCACACTGACCGCACGTGCCGAAAACCTGCTCCGCGGCAGGCACGACCTTGACGATACGATCCGCCGCCTGCAGGCATTTGAAGCGGCAGGGGCGGACGTTCTTTATGCGCCGGCGCTCACAACGCTGGATGAAGTTCAATTGCTGACAAGCTCGTTAAGTAAGCCGGTGAACGTTCTGGCGCCGCCACTGAAGGGGATTACGGTGGCGCAGCTAGCCGACGCGGGCGTCAAGCGCATCAGCATCGGAGGAGCACTGGCGCGTGCCGCTATCACCGCCCTATTGCGCGCTGGTATGGAGATGCGGGATCAGGGAAGTTTCGGGTGGACCTCGGACTTAGCGTCCAGCACCGAGGTGAAGAAGCTGTTGAGTGCTTGGACCACCTGAATGACTTCGTGCTGCCTGAGGGTGTAAATAATTTTGTGTAAACGGTCATTAGGCAGGAGACTGCCGCCTCCCAAGGAAGACCATGACCAAACGCAAAGTTGTACAGCCTGACCTGATTGACCTTTTGCTTGCTGATTACCAGAAACCGGAAGACCTGCTCGGCGAGCACGGGATCTTAAAGCAGCTCACCAAGGCCATTGTGGAGCGCGCCTTGCAAGCCGAGCTGGCCACCCACCTTGGCCACCACAAACATGAAGCCGTCGCCAACGACACTGGCAACACCCGCAACGGCAGCAGCGCCAAGACACTCAAGGGCGATTTTGGGTGCTTTGCATATCGAGATTCCGCGCGATCGCGACGGCAGCTTCGAGCCGCAGCTCATTGCCAAACACCAGACCCGCTGGAGCGGCTTTGACGACAAGATCCTGTCGCTGTATGCGCGCGGCATGACGGTGCGGGAAATTCAAAGCCATCTTGAAGAAATGTACGGTACCGAGATCTCGCCGACGCTGATCTCCTCGGTGACCAACGCCGTC
>JANLZE010000016.1:0-1823 GCA_031366105.1 Thiobacillaceae bacterium
GAGCGCCTCTATACCACGAACTGCCGCCGCTATGATCGAGGCCCCATTGGCTACGGGGCGGTCCGAAAACTGTCCGCCCATTAACACGATTGACCCGGTTGGCGGCATTGAGGGTAACGCGGCCTTGATGGCATAAACAGCCCCCGCGATACGTTGTTGGATCTCGACGAGCAATTGATCCGGATCGGAATCGGCCAGCTTACCCACGTGCAAGCCACCGGCAGTAATCACAAGGTGATCCACCCGCGTCATACCGTTAAATACAGCCTCGACGCTTTTTCGTTCTGCAATATCGGCGATTGCCGTTTGCGCGCCCCCGATTTTGCGGGCGGCAGCCTCAAGCTTTGCTGGCGTTCGACCTATAAGGGTGACAATTGCTCCTTTGGCTTTTGCAGCCACCGCTGTTGCTAAGCCAATACCGGAGCTTCCGCCGAATACAACGACATGTGCGCCGTTAAGAGGTGTTTGCGTGCTGATGTCCATGTGGTTTCCTTGATGAGCGAGTGCGACAGAGCAGACATTACGCTATTCCAAATCACCACTGAACATGGGATTATTGAATATAACTTATTCCATAAAGGAATGACTTGGACTCACTTCAATCCATGCGACTCTTCACGCGCGCCGTCGAGTTAGGCAGCTTTTCAGCAGTCGCCCGAGAGGAAAACACCAGCCAGCCCACTGTGAGCAAGATGATTGCTGCGCTGGAGCAACACTTGCGGGTTCGGCTGCTCGAAAGAACAACCACCAGTTTGACGCTCACAGAGGAAGGCAAGCGGTTTTACGAACGAAGCAAGCGGCTAATTGAGGAATATGCCGATGCCGTGGCAGATGCCCGAGGGCAAACGCACATGTTTGTCGGTGCATTGCGGATAAACGCGCCAGTGGGTTTGGGTGAGTTACGTCTGAACGCGTTAATTCTCGAATTTCTGGCGAAATACCCCGAGATCGAAATCGAATTGATTCTCAACGATCACGTGATTGACCTCGTTGAGGAGGGCGTTGACGTGGCCATACGGCTTGGAGGTGAACTTCCCCCCAACGTCATTGCCCGCAATATTGCGTTTTCGCCACGTGTACTGGTTGCAACGAGAGAATATGTCGAACGCGCCCCCAAGATCAACAAGCCTGAGGACTTAACACAGCACGAGTATTTTCGCTTTGCTGGGTTAGCCTTCGAAAGCCGGTTAGAATTTTTCAACAATACCGAGAAAGTCGTTGTCCTGACCAAGGGACGCTTTCGCGTGAACAGTTCGCTAGCTTTGCGCGAGTGTTTTCTTGAGGGAAAAGGATTGGGTAGTGCTCCCGCTTGGCTTGTCCAGGATCTTATCGACACGGGAGATATGATTCGATTACTCCCAAACTGGGAAATGCTGCCTCAGCAGGCTCACCTGGTCTATCCGTCTCGCAAATACCAACCGCAGAGGACCCGAGCCTTGCTTCAGTTCATGGCGGAAAGAATCCCGAAGCTGCCTGGATTTCATGCGCCGGCTTCCTAGCGGGTACTATGTCCGACAACCCGGCGCACGTTACAACATTTGCAACCGTCCGCTATGGCCGATCACCGGTCCCACATGGCTATAAGGCCATCCGTCGCTTTCTCGGCCCTAGCAGAAGTTTCAGGTGGGTCGCGGGAATGTCTGGCATCTGCGCGATAGCGGACCTAGGAGTGCTGAATTACCCCCAAATCTGACCCACCTGAAGCAGTAATTTGCATCCAAATTTGACCCACGTATAGATACTGTCCTGCTCATTATTTGAGCGGGAGTAACAGGAGTGATCAACGTGGCGATATTGAGCAGCATCAGGCGTTGGCATTTGCG
>JANLZE010000020.1:0-3364 GCA_031366105.1 Thiobacillaceae bacterium
GTGTGGCAAGCCTACCGCCAGTTGGACGACTACAAAGGCGCGCAGCCCATCAGCGAACTCACCGCATTGGTCGCGCTGATCCGCCGCGTGTGCGGCATGGATGCCAAGCTTTCCACCTTCGATGACACCGTGCGCCGCAACTTCCAGAACTGGGTGATGAAACACCACTCCGGCGGCGGTAATAAGTTCAACGAAGAACAAATGGACTGGTTGCGCATGGTGCGCGACCACGTCGCCAACTCCTTCCACATCGAGCGCGACGATCTCGACATGACCCCGTTCGACGGGCAGGGCGGGCTGGGCAAGATGTATCAGCTGTTTGGGGCGAAGATGGACACGCTGCTGGATGAATTGAACGAAGTGTTGGTGGCGTGATTTTACTACCGTACATAGACTAGGAAAATCTCATGGCTCATCTACATTGTTATGTTTCCGAAGAGCTTGCCCAGCGAGCACAGCGCCGTGCCAAGCATTTAGGCCTGAGCCTTTCGAGTTATCTGGCAGAGCTGGTTAAGCATGATGTTAATGCGGGTTGGCCGGAAGGCTATTTTGATCTCTTCGGGAAATGGGAAGGCGCACCGCTGGAACGACTGACACCGCTGCCATTTGAAGAGCGTGAAGTGTGATGGAGCCTTATCGTAAAACACTGAAAGAACCTGCGCGCTTGCTCAGAATCAACATGACCGATGCCGAGCAAGTGCTGTGGCATCGCATTCGACGCAAACAGATACAAGGCGTGCAGTTCTATCGGCAAAAACCATTGCTCACATTCATTGTGGATTTTTACTGCCCGGCAGCGAAGCTGGTGATTGAGCTTGATGGCAGTCAGCATTTTGAAGCTGAACATCAGGCAAAAGACCAAGACCGCGATGCCGCATTGGCAGGCTTGGGTTTGCGTGTATTGCGGTTTGATAACCGACAGGTTCTGCTGGAGACGGATGCAGTGCTGGCTGTGATAGATGAAGTAGTGAGGGAGCGGGTATGAGTATACAAAAATCCCCCCTAGCCCCCCTTTTTCAAAGGGGGGAACAACAGCACGTCGCATCAGCCACCCCTATTGGAACCACACCGGCCTCCCCCTTTGAAAAAGTGGGATTGAGGGGGATTTGCCGTTGCGTAATTTCGTGCCCATTGAATGAAGTGTGGGTGGCGTGAAAAATGAATAACGTTGGTGGGCTACCCCTGACTTGGTGTGATGCCAAAATCTCTGAGATTACCTTCCTAAATCCGACGCTGAATAAAGCCGAGATTTCTGATGATCTCGAAATTTCATTTGTACCGATGCCCGCAGTACACGCTGAAAGCGGAGTTATTGATGTCAGTGGTAAACGCAAATTTTCAGAAGTAAAAAAGGGCTATACGCCATTCCGTGAAGGTGATGTTCTATTTGCCAAGATAACCCCCTGCATGGAAAACGGGAAAATGGCCGTTGTGCCAGAAGTTAGAAATGGAATAGGTTTTGGCTCAACCGAATTTCACGTGCTTCGCGCTCAATCTGGTGTGGATGCAAAGTACGTTTACTACTACGTATCATCCCAAGGTTTTCGCCGTGAGGCAGAACACAATATGTCTGGCGCGGTCGGTCAAAGACGTGTGACGACACCTTATTTGAGTGCATGTGAAGTCCCACTCCCTCCCACAAACGAACAACACCGCATCGTCGCCAAAATCGAGGAGCTGTTTTCCGAGCTGGACAAGGGCATTGAAAACCTGAAGACCGCCCGCGCGCAGATCAAGGTGTATCGCCAGGCCCTGCTGAAACACGCCTTCGAGGGCAAGCTCACCGCGCAGTGGCGCGCGGAGAATCAGGACAAACTGGAGACCGCCGATGCCTTGCTCAAGCGCATCCAGCAAGAACGCGCGCAACGCTACCAGCAACAACTCGCCGACTGGGAAAACAAATCCCCCTCAATCCCCCTTTTGCAAAGGGGGAAGACAACCAGCGCCGTGACATCACCGATAGTTCCCCACTTTGAAAAAGGGGGGCTAGGGGGGATTTGCCGTGGAACTTCCAAACCCAAAGCCCCGAAACCCCTGCCACCACTGACCGCCGAAGAACTTGCCGAGTTGCCTGAACTGCCGGTGGGGTGGGGGTGGACACGGCTGATTGAGGCATGTGAAGCCGTAGTTGATTGCCACAACAAGACAGCCCCATATCAAGCATCTGGAATACCTTTAGTCAGAACGCCCAGTATTCGAGATATGAAGTTAAATTTCGACGAGTCAATTCGCTATGTTTCAAAAGAGACGTACGAATTCTGGTCAAAACGTTGCCCGCCACAGTCCGGTGACATTCTCTTTACGAGAGAAGCGCCGATGGGTGAAGCCGCAATCATTCCTGAAGGGAAAACGGTATGTATGGGGCAGCGGATAATGCTGCTGCGCCCAGGTGCACTGCTATCTGCGAAATACTTGTTGAGTGCCACACAAGCCCATTTTTTCAAGAAAGTGGCCGGTAAGGTTGCGGTCGGAACTGGTGTTAAACACCTTCGTGTAGGTGATGTTGAAAAACTAACATTTCCAATTTGTTCCCCAGACGAGCAGCTGGAAATTGCGAACCAACTTGACGCGCGCCTTTCCGAAGTTGACCAACTCGAACAAACCATTACCACCTCGTTGCAACAAGCCGAAGTCCTGCGCCAGTCCATCCTGAAAAAAGCTTTCTCCGGCCAACTGGTGTCGCAAGACCCGCACGACGAACCCGCTGCGGCGCTGCTGGCGCGCATCAAGGCAGAGCGGGCTAACATTGTCGCCAAGTCCAGCAAGAAGTCGAGGGGAACGTAATGTGCAAAAAATGCACATTGCTCATTCCAGCTAACCGGAATTCCCGGATAGTTGCCACCAACACCCAAAAAGCCATGAGGAGGTTTGTATGACTGCTCAAGAAAACACCACTGCCCCCATCGTCATTTACCAATCCGCTGATGGCTCAATCGCCACAGAGGTCAGGCTGGATGGCGAAACCGTCTGGCTGTCGCAAAGACAGATGGCAGAACTGTTTGATAAAAATGTGCCAAACATCAATGAGCACATTTCCAATGTATTCGCCGAGGGTGAACTAGAGCCGACGGCAACTATTCGGAAATTCCGAATAGTTCGCCAGGAAGGCCAGCGGCAGGTTGAGCGTGAGATTGAGCACTACAATTTGGACGTGATAATCTCGGTCGGATACCGTGTCAAGTCCAGGCAGGGGACGCAGCTCCGCATCTGGGCCAGCCGCGTGCTGAAAGATTATCTGGTGCAGGGCTACGCGCTGAATACGCAACGGCTGCAAGCGCAGCAGGAAAACATCCAGCAACTTGAGCGCACCCTGACGCTGTTCCAGCAGAACCTGATCGAGCAGGCCAGCTTGCCGGAGGCGCGC
>JANLZE010000021.1:0-1576 GCA_031366105.1 Thiobacillaceae bacterium
GCAACGCTACCAGCAACAACTCGCCGACTGGGAAAACAAATCCCCCTCAATCCCCCTTTTGCAAAGGGGGAAGACAACCGGCACAGCAACCATCCCCCCCTTTGAAAAAGGGGGGCTAGGGGGGATTTGCCGAGGGACACCCAAACCCAAAGCCCCGAAACACCTGCCACCGCTGACTGCCGAAGAGCTGGCCGAATTGCCCGAACCGCCGGTGGGGTGGGGGTGGTTTAAGGTTGCACATATTTGTGATGTTGTTCGAGGGGGCTCCCCAAGGCCTGCTGGCGATCCTAAATTCTATGGTGGCGACATTCCTTTTCTTAAAGTTGCTGACGTCACCAATACTTCTACGCCTTACCTGCGCAGCTTTACATTCACAATCACGAAGGCTGGCCTTAGTAAGACGAGACAAATAGAACCCAATACCCTGTTGCTATCGAATAGTGGCGCTACGCTTGGCGTCCCAAGAATCTGCCTTATTTCAGCAACAATGAATGATGGTGTGGCCGCATTCTTAGGGCTGCCGCATGAGGCCTTGCTTTATCACTACTATTTCTGGCAAGGCAAAACTGAATACCTACGAAACATTAATCAAGGTGCCGCCCAGCCGAACTTGAACACAGATCTAATAAAAGAAACTTTCATTCCTATTTGTTCGCAATCAGAACAATTAGCCGTGCTTCAGAAATTGGAAGCAGCACTTTCCGAAGTTGACCAACTCGACCAAACCCTCGCCATCTCCCTGCAACAAGCCGAAGCCCTGCGCCAGTCCATCCTGAAAAAAGCCTTCTCCGGCCAACTGGTGCCGCAAGACCCGCACGACGAACCCGCCTCGGTATTGCTGGCGCGCATCAAGGTGGAGCGGGCAACTGTTGCAAAGAGTGCAACGGTTGCCGCCAAGCCACGCAAGACGGCAGGGAGAAAGTAATATGCAAATACTGCATATTGCTTATCCAGTTATCCGGAATTTCCGGATAGTTGCCCAAGTGTTGGCTCAGGCAGTTGTCAAGGATTCCTTTACAACTGCAGCAAGGTTGCCTGCATCAGTTGTTGCGAGAAGCGCAGCAACTGCGGAAATACGCTGTAAATCAAGGGAGGTTTTGATATGACTACCCCAGAAAATCCCGCTGCCCCCATCGCCATTTACCTATCTGCCGATGGCTCAATCGCCACGGAGGTCAGGCTGGAAGGTGAAACAGTCTGGTTATCCCAAGAGCAGATAAGCCAATTGTTTGGGCGGGAGCGGTCGGTTATAACCAAGCATCTTAGGAATGCTTTCAATGAGGGCGAATTGGCTGAAGAAAGCAATGTGCAAAATTTGCACATTGCTAATTCGGACAAGCCTGTGAAGTTTTACAACCTCGATGTCATCATTTCAGTCGGCTACCGCGTCAAATCGCTGGAAGGCACTCGCTTTCGCCAATGGGCGAACCGTGTTCTGAAAGATTATCTGGTGCAGGGCTACGCGCTGAATACGCAACGGCTGCAAGCGCAGCAGGAAAACATCCAGCAACTTGAGCGCACCCTGACGCTGTTCCAGCAGAACCTGATCGAGCAGGCCAGCTTGCCGGAGGCGCGC
>JANLZE010000063.1:0-2515 GCA_031366105.1 Thiobacillaceae bacterium
CAATAAATCAACCCTAGCGTTTGCGAAGAGACTGATCACTCATCATGGCTCAAACGATTGCATCATCACGGACTGACGCCGGTAACCCTGCCGGCACCCAAGCTGCCGCTTGTAACGATTGGCGCGCCGTGAGCAGATTCCATGTCGGCACGGGTCACATAGAACCCACTCACGATGCCGGATATACGACTGCACGCAATTCCATACAGCCAGTACTATTGATCAGGTTTCTTGACTTTGGGGGGAGTCCATATACGGCACGGGTCACATAGAACCCACTCACGATGCCGGATATACGACTGCACGCAATTCCATACAGCCAGTACTATTGATCAGGTTTCTTGACTTTGGGGGGAGTCCATATACGTAGGGTTAGGCGTTCTCATTGCATAGAGCCAATATGTCGTTGCGAATGACAACAACATACGTGAGACCTTCGGATGCACTGACCGTGCAGCTCACATAGTACGGGCACTCAGAGCCAACTGTGAACTCATACGTCAAGCGGCCAGGAACGAACGACATAGTTTTTGACGGGTTGCCCAAACAAGCTTGCACCTCGTGTGCCGACATGCCTGCTCTGAGTGGCAGATGCAAGGCGTGAAACACAGCTTCGGATACTTGCGGGGGTAATGTTGCGACCTCAAGCGACAATGAACCCAATTCGTTTGGCAATGACTCGTGCAGGAGAAACTCTGTGAAACTGATTGCTTCGCCTGCCCACATGTCTCCCATGAACTCCCAGTCTGTGAGCGACTGTACGGTAGACTGAAGGTGGGAATGCTCCACTAGAAACTGCGTAAGCCGCAGGTTTGCGAACTCGCGATAGGGAATGAGCCTAACTGGTTTCATGGTTGCCTAACGTAAAATTAAGGGGCGCGCTTTAGCGCGTCCCGCTTGAATGCAGGGTTGGGCAGATGTCGAGGACAGACCTTCCAGCCTTGTTTTTATGAGTTGCGTCTGCACCTGCTCGGACAAGCAAGGCTTGGATCGCCGGTTCTTGGTTGGTGGAGAGAACAGCGGCCCAAAGTGGGTTATTGCCATGCTTGTCGCAGACATTTGGTTCTGCTCCACTTTCGACCAGTGCTTTAGTAGCCAGCAAGGAACCATAGATCGCAGCATAGTGAAGTGCGGTCTGACCATTTTTGTTCTGGTGATTGACCGGCACCCCGCGACCAAGGAGGTAGGGCACTAGTTCCGCCCGGTTGAATGCGATGGCCTCGTGCAACAACGACTGATCATTCGATCCAATATGGTAGGGGGAATATCTTTCAGCAGAAGGAACTGCTCTGGTGAAAGAGTTCGAAGAGTTGCGAAGATAGGCGGTTCAACGGACATAGACAACGTCTCCCTTATATTATGATGCCCAACGTTCAAGGTAAGGGGCGCGCCGCTTGCGGCGCGTCCCGTGGAGGCCGAAGGCCGGAACGAACTTGACCGAGGGGTTAGGCATTTCGTTACCACCGCCAGCCATAGCGCTTTTTGTTTTGTGATGAAGCGCAACATCATCTTTCCAGTCACCACGGAGTTGGCCTTGCCCATAGATAGCGGCCCAAACACAAAAGACTGAGACAAGAAACATAAATAGCGCATACCCGAGACGGATAAAAGTATCAATTTGTGCAGCGCTTGTAAAAGCAAGCATGACAGCGCCTACGAAACATAGCAGTGCGCCAGCGAAGCAGACAACTCGACGAATAAGTAGCCATCCAGTTGCAACTATTCTCTCGAAGAGAGTTGGCGGATTTAAGCGGTTTGAATGGAAAAGCCACCAACTTCCGATGAGGGCGGCGATAAAAGTGAGGACTAAGAGCCAAAACCCTATCTCTGTGCTCATGGCTGCCTAACGTTTGACATGAGGGGCGTGTGGAAGCGGGCGAAGCCCGCTGGAACACGTCCCCTCGATGGAAGGGTTAGAAATCGGGTTCGACGACAGAGAGCTCAACCGAGAGCCTTTGTCCAGCGGTACCAGATCGCAATTACGACGACGCTCGATAGCAAAACGATCAGCATTTCGGGGCCGTAAATCCAGTACCTTTCCCGCCCGTTGATGAAGTAGGAAAAGGAAAAGAGCCGCTTCGAAACTCGATAGCCAGTAGCCAAATCATCGGCACTGAACTGATATCCGTAGGGCTCGTAAGTTCGGGTAAACAAACTACCGACATCCTTGACCTTGTATCGCGTGACGCAGCGATTGTTCAACGGCTGCTGGCATACGAATTCTGAATCTATGACACTGAAATCGGCCACCGCGACGAATGCGTTGCCCGTATAGAGAAACGCTGCGGCAATGCCGATGCATGCCCCATAGAGCAAAACGTTGTGGGGTCCATCGACAAAGCGAAATCGTTTCATGCGACGGAGTTCTAGAGTTCTAACGTAGAGCTAAGGGGCGGGCCGCTTGCGGCACGTCCCGCTTGAGCGCCGGGTTAGGGCGGGCGCTTGCCGTAGCCACGGCTGTTGGGGCTCCGCCCTCATCCCTCACAAGACCGATGCCGGTGCAGACTGCCACTGA
>JANLZE010000111.1:0-1999 GCA_031366105.1 Thiobacillaceae bacterium
GTTGAGGGGCGCGCCGCTTTTGGCGCGTCCCTCTCGAACGCAATGTTAGGCTAACAATGGCTGTGTGCGCTCTGGATAACCATCTGGGCATTACGAGGGATTTCACCTTTGGCCTCGAATTCCTGTTTGATGAACGCTTGAATTTCTAGGATAGGCTCAATGCTTACTCGAATTTTGTCATGTCCCTTAGACTTGAGATGCTCAGCAGCTTTTTCAAGCAAGCCATTCTCGGCTAAGAATTTCATCAGGATTTTGAAGTTGTCGATTCCGGTTTCGGTGAGTGTGAGGCAGCTTGGCATAATAATCTCCTTCGTTGATTCGCCGCGATTTAAGGAGTCAGACAAGCTGCGGCTACGCTTGCCTAACGCTGGAGTTAAGCGGCGCGCGGCCTTTCGCGCGTCCGCTTGGACGAGATGTTAGACGGTTGCGACGCAGCACGCTCAGGCGACAACAACCAGCCGACGAGCGCAATGCATGAACAACCGACTACCCCAAAACTACCTGCCCTGAAGGCTGCTGACTTGCCGCAATGCCATGGAAAAATGTTGCCGAAACGAAGTGCTGCAAGCTGCCGCGAAGCTGGGCGAAACACACGACACGAAGGACCAACACGAGCTACCGACTAACGTTCGAATTCACCGGCCTGCGCGGCTTTTCGCGCAGGTCCGGTGGAATGAAGAGTTAGGGGGCATCGCAATTACCGCCTTCATAAGGTTCGATATCCAGATGTTTTGGTGCACCCTTATTACATCCTTTAATGCAGGTGTATCGATCAGATGGAGCCATGTCTCCTTTGCATTCTGGAGCGCCGTCATGTGTCATCTTGTAAGTGTATCCCGAGAGAATTGTCCTGCCATTATTTCGGCAAGAGAAGATGGCCTCGTCATCGGAAAACTTGCATTCGGTGTCGAAGAATGCATGTTGGTATTCATGATTCTTGCGGACATTTTGTCTCTTCGTGGCGACTATTTCAGACCGAATCCCGCAATCCTGATAGATGGTGACGTCAAACTCCTTCGAGGAGCCGTAGAGATTGGTTGGACACGCAGCCAAGGCGGCATTGCAGGGCAACACAAAGAGAAGCACACGGAGAATGTTCATATTGGCCTCTAACGTAAAGTTGAGGGGCTCGCCCGCTTCTGGGCGAGTCCCGCTCGAACGCCGGGTTAGGCGCTTTGTCATAGATATAGCTCTTTTGCCGCCTCGATTGCCTTGATGATTTTGGGATTATTTTTGTATCTCGCTAACAGTTTCTTTTCATCCGAATCAAGCCGATCACACCTTAATGGCTTGACGGCTTTCTCTATCTGTTTTGCTCGTTCGTGGTCGTAAGCTTCCTCCCCTCCCCAGTGATTACATTCCACCCTTCGAGAAATAAATGAGGCCACAGCCTTGGGCATTTCTTTTATCAATCGCTCAACCTCTGGCGGTTCTTGAGAGAAAGCCACCGGAGCGATAAGGATTGCGATTCCGAATATGAAGGCGAGTCGAAGGTTGGTCATGGTGTGGGAAGCGCCTAACGCTGGAGTTAAGCGGCGCGCGGCTTTTTCGCGCGTCCGCTTGGACGAGATGTTAGACGGTTGCGACGCAGCACGCTCAGGCGACAACAACTAGCCGACCAGCGAAAAGCATGAGCAACCGACTACCCCAAAACTACCAGCTCTGAAAGCCGCTGGCTTGCCGCGATGCTACGGAAAAAAGCTGCCGAAGCGAAACACTGCAAGTTGCCGCGAAGCTGGGCGGAACACACCAAACGAAAGACCCACACGAGCTACCGACTAACGTAAAGTTGAGGGGCGCGCCGCTTTTGGCGCGTCCCTCTCGAACGCAATGTTAGACATGCGTGCGCTCACAGACCCAACCCTACTCGATGGCCGAGCCATGCTGTTAGTAGGAACGAGCCAACAACAACCGACAGAAGCGAGGCTACACCTAATGGGCCCGACATAATAAAGTTGGTTCTTCATCAATTCCACTGTGAATTTTTCCACAATGCTTG
>JANLZE010000125.1:0-2473 GCA_031366105.1 Thiobacillaceae bacterium
GTCTGGAGGGAAGGGTTGAGCTTGTGATGGAAGGTGCAGCGCAATCGATGCGGGCAGGCGACTTGATTTGTTTGGCAGGCGGCGAGCCGCACGGACTGAAAGCCATGGAAGATAGCGCTGTTCTGATCACGATGCTGTTGCATCAAGCATAACGGTTTTCGTTGTGATCCTGCCGGATAGCGCTATCGCAAAGGACAGACCGCTTGTCTGCACGATCGGCCATTCAAATCGACCGTTAGACACGTTCATCGATTTGCTTAGGAGCAATGAAATTGTCCGAGTACTTGATGTGAGGACCATGCCACGGTCGCGCCACAACCCCCAGTTCAATCGCGATGCACTCCCCGCATCGTTAGACACGCTCCAAATTGCTTATACCCATCTTCCGGGTCTCGGTGGCTTGCGTCACGCGCGTGCTGATTCCTCCAATACCGGCTGGCACAATCTTTCGTTTCGGGGTTATGCGGATTATATGCAGTCCACGGAGTTCGCCGAGAACGTTCAATGGGTCGCGGAACTGGCGAGCACTGAGCATTGTGTCTTGATGTGCGCCGAAGCAGTGCCGTGGCGCTGTCATCGGTCGATGATTGGCGACGCACTTCTAGTCCGAGGACTCCGCGTTGAGGACATTATTGGACCGAAGGGGCGCAAGCCACACGTGCTTACCGCATTCGCCCGCGTTGATGGGACGCAAGTTACCTATCCGTCGCCAACCGATATATCTGGACAGACAGTTCTCGTGAACGAGGCTAAAGGGCTCGAATGAAATTCGCGATCCTTCGTTTTAATCGTGAACCCATCATCAACACCAACAGGAAGCGTTACGAGCTAAATTTGATCCGCGAATTCGTCTAACCGATAAGCCAATCCGCATTGAACACTGGGTTGTCATAGTAGCGCAAGCATCGCTTGATCGACGTCGTTGCCCGATATGAACCATCAGATGACTGCACATTTTCGCGACACTGGCTGGACCATGACCGAACACCGTGGCATAGGTAATTTCAGTATGGAAGCCGCTTTCTTCATCCAGCACACTTGAGTGCTAGTCGAAAACTCAGGCTGCGGCTAGAGTAAAGGCATCCGCATATAATGTCTTTCATGGCGGCCCCGGTCAAAAACGTCTTCTTCCTGGCAGTTTTTACCATCTCGGGGTTGCTGCATAAAAGCACCCGCCATTCCGCCAATTTTCCGATGTCCGCCAGCGCCACATCAAGGGCACGACCATGGGCATAAGCACCCAGGACAACACCAAGCGGCCTTCCATTCAGAAACAGGCATTCAGCGACGCCTGCGTTGCATTCGCTTTTGAGATTGCACGCCGTGGAGCGGCTCTGCTTGTGGTCGGCGATGAGACCTCGACACAATTCCCCGAGGTGTTAAAAGAATTCCGGCAGCGCCAGGGTGTCGGAATGAAGGTGAATCTACTCGTCAACTATGGCTGGGAATGGGATCTGGCCGGCCTTAAAAACGGCGGCCTGCGTTCAGATGAGGTTTCACGCCTGGATTTGATTGTACGCTGGGTAGGAGGTCGTCGATTGAGCGGTTTTCTTCCGGTGCAATCGGTTTATGCGGATTTTTATGTGATTGATGAATATTGGCCAGATTTTGATCCGCAGCATTTTGAGCACGCACTCGCCTGGTTTAAAAACCAAGACCAAACACTCGGCGGGTAATGTAGTGGACCCCGGTTTTAAGGTAGAAGTCGGAACGCTGGTTGTCGAAAAACCTTACCGTGCTCAATTTCCCGAATTCTGATGTCCCGCTTGACAACGGGCGCATCCACCGCGCTTACTTCCTGGCGCCGCTCACCGCGGCTTTCAGCGTCGCGCCCGCCTTGAATGCGGGTACCCTGGTTGCCTTGATTTTCAGCGCTTCACCGGTCTTGGGATTGCGACCGGTGCGCGCTGCGCGCTTGCGTACCTCGAAGCTGCCGAAACCGATCAAGGCAACATCGTCGCCTTTCTTCAGGCTGCTGCGGATAATTTCCAGCAGCGCTGCAATATTGCGCTCAGCATCCACCTTGGTGCTGCCGGTCTTGTCCGCCAATGCCGCTACCCGTTCTTTCCGGTTCATCTTCATCGCCTGTTGAATGCCTGCAGCGTGCCGTGTTTCAGCGTCTGGCACATATCCATTGCGTGCCTGCAGCGCCGAACTCCCTGACTGTGCGTGATGACCCAGCCAGGCTGCGCACGCCACCCATCCGGGCGCAACCCATTTCCCCTTGCGCGCATATGTAACGGTAGCACTCATCCATCACTTGAAGGAACAACCATGGAAAAGCTGAACCGCCCGATCGAACAAGCCCGGCACGAATCCGAACCCAACGCCGAACCCGCCCCGGCCATCTCCCCCGAACCCGCATCAAAAGCCATCCCCGCTGTTGCCGCCCACGTCCTCGGTGCGGTGGCGCTGAGCGGCGAACAGCAAAAGCGCCTGGACCTGCTCAACGAATACCAGGAACGCACCCATG
>JANLZE010000129.1:0-1325 GCA_031366105.1 Thiobacillaceae bacterium
ACGACGCGAAATCGCCCGTCTCACGATCAATTTCCACGCGCACATCTACCTCGTCATGAAAACGTTTCTTAGTAGCGGACGCTAGCGCCAACTCCAGAGCACCGAATACGATATCTCTATTGACGTTCTTTTCCCTGGCTAATGCATCAACCAGCATCAATATTTCGCGACTCATACTACCTCCAGCAAAAAATTCCAGCCCTGATCACAGGCTACAGATTTGGAACCAAACGAGCCTTATCGAGGTTGGCAAGATCTAGCGCGATTAGTACGCCATCAATCTCTAACTGCAATACCCCGTCTTTAACTTCACGCAATATTCCGACAAAATTTCGTTGTCCCGCCAGCGCGACTCGTAATTTAATTTGAGCTTTTTCCCCGCTGAAACGGTGAAAGTCCTGCTCTTTCTTCAAAGGTCGATCTAGCCCTGGCGAAGACACCTCGAGCCGCTCATATTCAATATTTTCGACCGCTAACAATTTTGTTAAATGGTTGCTTACCGCAGTGCAATCGTCAATATTGATTCCAGTTGGTTTATCAATGAACAAGCGCAATAACTTAGTCCGTCCAGATTGCTCCAAATCGACCAGTTCATAACCTAATCCAGCCAAAGTGGATTCCAGTAATACGTGCAAATCCATACCGTTCACCACAAACAAAAAATGGGCTGAACGCCCATAATTAATTGCGGATTATAACAAAAAACCAATGCTAAGGAAATACAATTCAGAAAATGCGCTCAGTCTGCACGCTGCGATTTTCACTGCGCTCACAAGTAAGCTCCTCTCCATTTTTGTGCTTCCCCAAAGCAAAAGCCCCAGACAGATAAGAATGTCTAGGGCTTTTAAATAAGGAGCCTGGCGGTGACCTACTTTCGCATGCGGATGCACACTATCATTGGCGCGAACTCGTTTCACGGTCCTGTTCGAGATGGGAAGGGGTGGGTCCAAGCTGCTATGGCCGCCAAGCATAAACGGTGTGAAGGACGGGTAACTGGAGGATGTGATACTGATCCGGTTACCCGCCCATCAAATACGGCTGCGTTGGATTACAACGCAATCAAAAGGGAAGAAGTAATTTGGGTATTGATTGTTAAACCGCTTAAGGTTATAGGATCAAGCCTTACGGGCAATTAGTATCGGTTAGCTTAACGCATTACTGCGCTTCCACACCCGACCTATCAACGTCCTGGTCTTGAACGACCCTTTAAGGGAGTTTAACTCCCGGGAAGTCTCATCTCGAGGCAAGTTTCACGCTTAGATGCTTTCAGCGTTTATCTCTTCCGCACTTAGCTACCCGGCGATACCACTGGCGTGATAACCGGT
>JANLZE010000140.1:0-2580 GCA_031366105.1 Thiobacillaceae bacterium
GCGCGCCGATGTCTTCGACTATATCGAAGTCTTTTACAATCGAAACCGTCGCCATAGCCATCTGGGCGGCATCAGTCCCGAAGCCTTTGAACGGGCTTCGGCGTGAGGCTTAGGTTTGTCTATTGTTCTGGGGGTAGTCCATCATTGAATCTCATGGATTAACTGGTTTTCGGTGTGTTGGGATATTTGTTGATGTTTCCTTTCAAAGTTATTGGGTGACTGGTAATTCAATCCCGAATGCCGCCTGCGCGGTTGTACCAACTCTCGATCCAGGTAAAGACCGCCAGGCGTGCCTCGGTTTTGGTCTTCCAGCTACGCCGGGCAATAAGTTCACATTCCAGACTGGCAAAGAAGCTCTCCGCCATAGCATTGTCATATGCATCTCCAACGGTTCCCATAGAGGGACGAACCCCCATTTCGCGGCAGCGGTTGCCAAACGCGATGCTGGTGTACTGGCTGCCTTGATCGGAATGGTGAATTACCGACTCGGGCTTGCGGGTCGTCAAGGCCATGTTGAGCGCTTCGATCACCAGGTCAGCGGTCATACGCTCGCCAAACGCCCAACCCACTACACGGCGGCTGTATACGTCAATGACCATGGACAGATACAGGAAGCACGTCCACGTCGGAATGTAGGTCATGTCCGCCACCCACAGCTGGTTGATGTCAGTCGCCACAAACGCCCGGTTCACCAGATCCGGCGCCGGGCGATGGCGCACATCGCGCTCGGTGGTCACGCAGAAATTACGTCTGCGGCTCACGCCACGCATTCTCTCAATACGCATTAGACAGGCAATGCGTTTGCGGCTGGCGACAATGCCTGCATCTTGCAGTTCAGCACGGATGCGTGGCATGCCATAGGTTTCATCGCTGGCGACAAATGCCGCACGGATGTGCGTGATCAGTGCGACGTTGGCTTGTTGGCGCTGGCACACGGGACGTTGCAGCCAGCCATAGAAGCCGCTGGCGGAGACCTTGAGGGTTTTCACATCGTGCGCACGGGAGCTCGGCCTGGTTGGCTGCAATCAGCGCGAAGACGGGGTGAACGTCTTGTCGCCGTTGTGGGCAAACCAGACCGTAGCCTTTGCCAGGATGTCGCGCTCCATCTGGACTTGACGTAGCTTGCGGCGCAGCTCGATGAGCTCCTGACGCTCGTTGGCACTCAACGCGCCTGATTGGGGCGGCATTACGCCGCTGGCTGTATCGGCCTGGCGCACCCAGTTCAGGATGCTGGTGACGTGACAGCCAAACTCACGGGCCAGTTCGCCAGGCTTCCTGCCCGCTCGAACCAGTTCAATCATTTGCTCACGAAATTGCGCCGGATATGGCGGCTTGGGGGTATGCGGTTTGTTCACTTAGGACTCCTTCTGCAAGAACAATAAGGTGTCCGTGAAATGGGGTCAACTTCACTTGAACGATATGGCAAGGACTCTCGGGAGTACATAAAGCAGCGTGAATTTGCTGCAAAAGTATGCGAACGTTCTTTGCATGAATTGCTTAATGCCGCGTTGGCTCACATGGATTCATTGCGGCCATGATGAATGACGCCATCCCACTCGAACTGACCAATGGTTTTTTCTGCGGCAGCAAGAAGTTTCCGTTCTACTGGGTCTCCAAGCGGCAATTCGTGCTTGAACCTAAATGAGCAGCAGCATGAATTTGAATCATAAAACACTTCGTCGAGAACATCGGAGATGTCGTCACGCGCTGCCGCTTGAACGAAGGACAGCATTTCAATCAACTCGCTTGCCTTGGAGTGACGGCTGATGATGTGTACACCGAATGCAGTTAGTGAACCCGGTGATACCTGCACCGCCTTTTCATCAAAAAACGAACTCATGGAACCTCCTTCTGGTTCTGTGTGGCCGAACGTTTGAATTCAGCGGACGGCAAAAAGCGCAGCTTTTTGACGGTCCGCTGGAATGAATTGTTAAACATCTAATTCTCTGGGTGGCATTTCCGGGAACTTTGGCAGAGCTGAATCCATGACGTCCCAAGCTGGTGCGCGGCTGGTGAAAATGTCAACCTGCGGTTTGTATTGCGATGGATCGCTCAATGAACCTGCACGCACGGCTATCATCCCAGGCATTGCGTCAGGTTTGCCAAACATTTGTGAGCCGCAATTAGGACAAAAGCCGCGTCGCGCTAGGTGGCCGCTGTTTCCCATTCGCTCGTAGTACTTGACTTGTCCAGTGATGGTGATGGCGTTTTCAGGAACGAAAAAAGTAGGGGCGTAACCACTTCCAGACGTTTTTTTGCAATCGAGACAATGGCAGTTGCCTGCGAACACAGGATTGCTAGAACAGGTATATGTGACTGAACCGCAAAGACAGCTACCTGACAAATTCATGATTACCTCCAAATTGATGTCTAACGTAAAGTTGAGGGGCGCCGCGCTTTTGCGGCGTCCCTCTTGAATGATGGGATGGACTCTCCCCGCTTTTTTTTTGCCATAGTTGGCATCACTAGTCTTCATGGAGGGGGATCAGATGTCTCAACGAAAGGAGTCCGACATGAATGCTACTACCGTTGCCGTTGACCTTGCAAAGAGCGTATTTCAACTGGCCGTCGCTGATTCAC
>JANLZE010000145.1:0-87660 GCA_031366105.1 Thiobacillaceae bacterium
GCGCGCCGATGTCTTCGACTATATCGAAGTCTTTTACAATCGAAACCGTCGCCATAGCCATCTGGGCGGCATCAGTCCCGAAGCCTTTGAACGGGCTTCGGCGTGAGGCTTAGGTTTGTCTATTGTTCTGGGGGTAGTCCAGATTTTGAGCATAGGAGGAGTGCCATGATTCACAGAGATTCACCCCGGAATTTTAAAGAAGAAGCGGTTCGGCAGGTGCTCGACCGCTATCGAGACTCCTCGGTAGTTCGTCAGGAAGGGCAACGACAAGTTCGCCGCTCCGTCCGTTTCTACAATCTTGACGCTGTCATTTCCGTGGGTATCACGTCAATTCAAGGAAGGGCACGCAGTTTTGCATGTGAGCCAACCGAGTCCCTAAAAACAATCAGCTGCAAGGCTTTGCTCTCAACACGCAACGGCTGCAACTCAGCAGCAACAAATCACGCAGCTTGAGCGCACGCTGACATTGTTCCGGCAAAAGTATGATCGATCAGGCCAGCTTGCCAGAGGCGGGGGGCCGGAGAGCGTAATACAGGCTATGCCCGCACGTTTGTACTGCCAAAATTGCCTGCCGCGGCATTAAGAGGAATTCAACCTACGTAGATGCCGAGACTTTGTTGTGTCTGGCGCAGTCCGTGCCTCCAAGGGATGAGCAGATCAAGTTTGGCGGCCGAGGTGGGTGATGAACGAATGCAGGAAATGACGACGTCGGATTTGTCGGCGGGGGGCGAGATTTCAACGGTGCTAGGCAATGTTCCGTGAAAATAAATCGCGCTAATAGCGCTCCATAAAATATCTAGTGTTTATTTTCTAATTAAAACTATATAAACAGAGGCCGACAAAAATTTAAATCGATTAAAGTTTAGGTCTTAAGATGACGCAAGTTTAATCTTTGTCATGTGTTGATTTTTTGACACATTCCTCGTGTTGTTGTCTAGTGGAGAATCAATATGGCGCACTTACAAGCTGTCCGAAATACCCTTCAAGCTCAAACTAATGACTATAGCCAGCTCACCACTTATTACGATGAGCATAACCAGATAGCGTGGGGCTATATGCATCCGGAGCCGAGGCCATGCTTTACCAGCACTGTAATGACCGAACTTCTTTCTTGGTGGCGAGACATCGTCAGCCGCATCGACAACCCCGAAATCGCTGATACACATTATGTGGTTCTAGCTTCGTCTCATCCAACTGTTTACAACTTGGGGGGTGATCTCACCTTATTGCAGAAGCTAATAGCTGCGCGTGATTACGACACTATGCTACGTTATGCGCACCTCAGCATTGAGGCGGTGTACCACTACGCCATTCACCTTGATCGGCCACAAGTTAGAACCATTTGCTTGGTTCAAGGGGATGCTCTAGGGGGTGGATTTGAATGTGCATTGTCCGGAAATATATTAATCGCCGAGCGCGGAACAAAAATGGGCTTCCCGGAAATTCTCTTTAATCTTTTCCCAGGAAGCGGGGCAATGACGCTGTTGGGGAGAAAAATTGGTTATCACGCAGCAGAAAAACTTATTCTCAAGGGCAAGCTATACACCGCAGAGGAGTTGTTGGAACTTGGGGTTGTAGATATCTTGGCTGAAAAAGGCGAGGGAGAATTAGCGGTATATGAATTTGTACGTAAGGAGTCTAGACAACGTAACGGTGCTCTAGCCCTCATGGCAGCCAGAGAAATTTCACAGCCTATCGTTTATGACGAATTAATACGCATAGCTGAACTATGGGTTGATGCTGCACTACGTTTGGAGACCAAAGATCTTCGCGTGATGGAACGATTAGTGGCTCGCCAGAACGCTAAATCTGAGGCACCCGCTCCCATCCTCTCAGCCCAACTCAGCGCGTAGTTTTCCTTCTTGATATCTTGCAAGTGAGGCCTGGGTTTCTGTGAGCACAGACCTCACAATTAATAGTTTTTCCCGAGCGAGAGTGGTGGTAATTTCATAGGGCTTGATGCGCTCGGCTTCCGAGCATAAACGGGCTAACTCGTGCGCGCCCACATCGTTGGCCCCACCTTTTAGCATATGAAGCTGATCGTGCCATTTTCCAAAATCCTCGGTATGCAATGCGCTTTCAATTTCTGTAATGGAGCGTTTGCTGTCCTCATTGAAACTATCAATCAGGTCTCGCACAAAAGGTGCCCCGCCGCCCATTAGCGCTAGATTCTCTAGTACGGTTTCGTCCAGTATGCCGCCATTTGAACCTCTTAATGAGGCAGGCTTTAGCAACATAGGCTGGGTATTTTTCTTAATGAGTTGCGCAATCATATCGACTAAGCCATGACTACTGATGGGTTTAGTCAAAAAAGCATCCGCGCCAGAATCCTTGCTTAATTGTTCTGCATCTTCACGTGCATCGGCCGTCAACATGATTATGGGTAAATGACCATTTTCCATGAACCGCCAGCGCTGAATCACCTCTGGGCCTGACAACTCCGGCATATGCATGTCTATAATTGCCAAGTCAAAGTGCTTACCCGATTCAAGCATTGACAGCGTCTCTTCCCCATCTTGCGCCAACACAACCTCAAACCCCGCGTGACTCAGTAGTCCCCGTATTACCCGCTGATTAACAGGATTGTCTTCCGCCACTAATATATGCAGACGTTGCGTGCCCACTTGTGATTGGAAACGTTCCGCGAGGGAGACCACATTCTGGGGTAACTGGCGACTGGCCGCTTCATGCACAGCATTAAAGAGCAGAGTCGGATTGACCGGGACACTCAATACAGACGCAAAACCGCCCTGAATTAAATGCATTTCAGAGCGCATCTCATTGCCTCCTTTATCTTGCACAGTGGAGGAGTCAATTAGAATCACCGGCAATGAGGTCAGGTTGTAGTCGTCGCGTAGTAGACGTAAAAACTCAATAGGATCGCCCGGAAGGCAAGCGCGCTCGATTACAACGGCCCCTAATGGTGTGCCTCCTTCTATATAGCTGGATAACTCAGCAGAGAGATGTGTAGTTGTACGCACCATCACTGTCTGGGCACCCCAACTCTTGACGACCTGTTGCATGCGGCTGGCCAATTCACTGTTAGCCAGAATCCCCACGCACATAGTTTCTTCAAAATGCTCTGATGTGAGAGAGGAAACTTCGGGGGTTTGCAACGCAAGAGGAACTTCTAGCCAGAAGCTTGTGCCTTCACCTTCGCGACTGCTCAAGCCTATTTCACCCCCCATCATTCCAATTAATTGTTTGGCGATGGTGGTCCCTAAGCCTGTACCTCCATATTTGCGCGTGACCGACACATCAGCTTGAGTAAACCGATCAAAAATGCGTTCCTGCACGCTTAGAGGCATACCGATTCCAGTATCCACCACTTCAATCCTGACGCGTTGCGGATTAGCTTGTCCTATAGGTCTAACATACACATCTACGCGCCCATACTCTGTGAATTTAAGTGCGTTCCCAATCAAATTGATCATGACTTGGCGCAAATGGCGGGCGTCCCCATGCAATAAAAATGGGGTTTGAGGCGCAATATGTGCGGCCAGTACGAGGCCTTTTTTATGGGCTTGATTTCTCAGCATCAAAACCGTGCCATTAATTAATCGATGCAAATCAAAATCTTCTGGCTCACTAGTCAATCTGCCTGCTTCGATGCGAGAAATATCGAGTACTTTCTCGATCAATTCCAAAAGTGTTTCTGCTGAGCTACGAATAATCCCTGCGTATTCATTCTGCTCCCTACTCAAATGTGTTTCAGCCAATAGATCAGACACACCGATTACCCCGTTAAGGGGAGTCCGTAACTCATGGCTCATATTAGCCAGAAAGGCTGACTTTTCGAGATTAGCCTTTTTCTCACGCGACACAGCTCCATGTAACTGTTTTAATAGAGAAAAAGTATATAAAGGAATTCCAACTATCGTTAATAGGAAGGCAGCACTTAAGTAGGTATGCGCCCCCCAATAAGATGAGAAATACAACGCGGTCGAAAAGCCGATAATTGCAAGGGCTCCAGCACCTAACAGGTAATTAGCACCGTAACGAATACCATATCCTAAGGTACCCCATAGATAGACAACTAAAAGTAAACTCCCAGATTCACCGGTAAGAACTAAAACATAGGAACACGTCGAATAGTCCAGCACCATCCCAAATATGCGACGAACATGAGAGATACGTGAATGGATTAAGGCAAGGATTAAGTGTGCGGCCGTTAAAATTGTAAACAACGCACCTACAACAATTGTGGTATCTCTAATTTCTTTATTAAGACTTACAAGATCGCTGGAGAAATAAGCTAACAGAAACAGTCCGATCAGCACCCGGACAAATGATTGCTGAAACTCCAGGTCCGGTTGCGCACGGATGTGTGTACTCACACGGTCCAACGATTTAGCTAGTTGTGAAAGCCAAGATGGTTTCATGAGTCCTTATTAGGCTCTGGATCGGGCTCTGGAGGTTCCCCTAATTCGCGCATGACTTGGGCTACGCAATCTACCCGCTTTTCAAATGCGCGCACGCAATCCGGATCGAAATGTTTACCGTTGTTCGCCTGTAAGTAATCCAGCGCATTCTGGAATGACCAGGCTTTCTTGTAGGGCCGCACTGAGGTCAAAGCGTCAAATACATCCGCCACAGCCACGATTCGTGCGGCCAAGGGGATATCCCTTCCTGACTGGCCTTGGGGATAGCCGGTACCGTCGTATTTCTCGTGATGCCCGAGTGCAATGACAGCTCCCATTTGCAGGTAACGCGATGGACTGTTGGCCAAGATTTCGTAGCCTATAGCAGGGTGGCGACGCATGATTATGCTCTCTTCGGGGGTGTGCAAGCCTGGTTTCAAAAGGATTAGGTCGGATATGCCTATTTTGCCTATGTCGTGCATTGGGGCGGCGGATTCAATTTCGTCGCACTCTATGGCCGATAATTGAAGCTCTTCGGCAATCAAACGCGCATATTTGGCCATGCGAATAATGTGATTGCCGGTGTCTTCATCCCGATACTCGCCTGCTTTAGCGAGCTTCAAAAGTGTTTCGCGCTCCCGCGAACGGACTTCCTGCGTGGCTTGCATGACCTGACTTTCCAGCCAGAGTGCGCGGTCACTGACTAACTTCTGATTGCGCCGCAACGCGAGCAAATTGAGACACCGGGCTCGACACTCTTGAGGGTCAATGGGCCGGGTTAAAAAATCTGTGGCCCCATTTTCCAGCGCTTGATAGCGAATTTGACGGTCTTCAACGACGGTCACGATCACTAGCGGCACATCGAGCAGATTGGGCTCGGCACGGATGCGGCGGGTGAATTCGATACCGTCCATGCCGGGCATGCGGTAATCGGTGATGATCAGGTCAGGCGTCACATTTTGCATGTACTTGAGTGCTTCTTGCGGCTCTGCAAACGTCTCAACCACAATACCGGGTTCCAGGCTTTTGGCCAACCCTTCCAGCAGGCTGCGAGCGGTACTACGGTCATCTACGATGATTACGCGGGTGCCTTTTGCGATAAGGCTCGAGTCACGTGGAGACGTGGTGGGGGTAGGCACAGCCCATAGTCTTTTACCTGTAATCATCAAATTTCCTTAGTAAATACCTTAGCCTACACACGCCCGAAATCCCATGCAACAAACGGCAAATCAGAGACTTAACTTTAGTAAAGAGAGGGATCTTATACAAAGAGCAGCAATCGGCATGTCGTCATTTATGACACCACGATTCACCCAATTAGGCGGGCGGAATTGAGAGGCTTTAATGCCTTAATTCAGAGTGCTATTCAACGAGTGGCCACTAAACCTTCGGGTGCGACAAGCGCCTGAAACTGCGGCGCCCGGTCAAGGTGATACAAAAAGGCAATGAGCACAACGGTTGCCGTCAACATGAAATGCGGCCCAAAAAGCCAAAATACCAGCGGGACCGCATAGTAATACGCACGCATCCCTATGCTATAAAACTTGCCGCCCGAGTTCAGATGGGTTGCGACATGGGCCGGAGAAAGCGCCCGGTGTTGAAGCGAAAGGGGTACATTGATCATATAACCCACATGGTTATAAATACGAACTGCCATCGCAAAACTGAAAAACGCGATAAATAAATCCACCAATAGGATCAACAATTTGCCCATGCGGAGTTCAGCATGCGTGGCGCCCAGCGAATTAAGGGCGCGCCAGGTGTTATCCAATTTGTCGCCCTGCCCACTGAGCGTGAGGACGCCGATAATAAGTAACACTGCGGTTGAGGCCAGAAAGGTTGCCGCCATGGTGGAGTTACGCAAGGTCTGTATGGCTAATACGCCCTTATCGCTGTCTTGCATGATGATCTCGACCCATACGGTGCGCGCAAAAGTGTTGACGGCTTGTACGGTATAAGTTGGGTCTTGACGCGCTTTGCGCCAGAGGTAGCCTTGATAAGTCACCAGCATCAGCGCACTGAGAATGAAGCTGACCAGGTCATTCCCCAGCGCGTCATGCAATAGCGTGTTATTCATTGCAATCGCATCAGGATCCCGCTGGGGAGCGGGGGCAAGCGTTTTTGCCTGACTCAAGGCTTTGTCGTTCCAGTAACGCGCCATTTTGGGATTTATTACAACGCCGTATTGGCCATTGTGATAAATGTTCGCGAGACCTTTCATCGCAGCTAAATGACCATTTTGCGCAGCCTGTTTAAGCCAGTAAACAGCTTGGTCATTATTTTGCGTCAGATCGGGTGTGCCGGTTTCATAGTGAACTGCCAATTGGTATTGGGCATCGGCATCACCGTCCCGCGCCAGCTTTTGAAGATCGGGCGGGCGCTTGTATAGGCTTTCTTTAAGCCGGTAACCAAACTCTTCCAATAATTGCGCCAACTGGGCTGCGTCGATATACCCGCGTTCTGCCGATTGGGCCAGCACGTTGTCTGCGGCGCCGGGATTTTTTACCGATGCATTGCCGGTAGCATGCATCGTCGCCAGCAATTTTTGGGCGTCGTCATTATTGCCCTCGGTGGCCGCCCGATTGAGCCAATAGGCAGCTTGAGCCGGATCGGCCTTGATGCCTGCCCCTTCCAAATACATCTTTCCGAGTAAAAACTGCGCTTGAACGTTGCCGCGCTTGGCGGCTTTTTCCCGCCAGTCCGCCGCCAATTGCGGATTTTTGGGTACGCCGTGCCCTTCCTGGTACATATCCGCCAGCATTTTCTGCGCGTAATCGTTGCCTTGCTGGGCTGCCTTCTCAAACCATTGCGCCGCCTGTTGATCATTTTTGGGATGATCGGCCATGCCATTTAAATAAATGACTGCCAGTAAAACTTGAGCGCTGGCGCTACCGCGTTGCGCGGCGTTCTCGATCATGCCTGCTTCAGCGACAGTCATTGCCTGTGCTGATACGGTACTGAAGATTCCGATCAGCAAAGAAATTACTGTAATCAGCCCGCACAGCTTCATAGAGGCCCATTTTTCTCGCTTAGCAAAAAAAGGCGTGCCCCTAAAACGGCTCGAAATTAAACCGGAAAGCGAAATGGCGCGCATTTGAATAGGGGCTGTACTCACACGAAGATCAAATCGAATAAATCAAATTACGGGCTCAGATTGGACAATGGTCGCAGCTGGCGTGAGCACATAATTATGTAATAAAATGCCACCACTATGTTGCAAAAAGTACTTTCTCTATACGGTGGGGCATGCCCGCTGTGGGTTTATAAACTCTTCCCGTTTCTCCGCTGGTGGCCTCAGGTAGATCGAAAGACTGCCAAGGTCGATGGTCTGGCTGGGCTTACCGGTGCGTTAATCGTGTTACCTCAAGCAGTGGCTTTTGCCACGATTGCCGGGTTGCCGCCGCAATATGGCTTATACGCAGCCATGATACCCGCCATTGTCGCAGCGTTGTGGGGCTCGTCCTGGCATCTGGTGTCTGGCCCCACCACCGCGATTTCGATTGCAGTATTTGCATCGGTTAGTCCATTTGCGCAGCCAGGTACGCCCGAATTCATCAGCATGGTGTTGACCATGACCTTCATGACCGGCGTGTTTCAATTGATTTTGGGCTTGGCGCGCATGGGCGTCCTGGTCAATTTCATTTCACACACCGTGGTTATCGGCTTTACGGCCGGTGCGGCGATACTGATCGCTGGCAGCCAGATCAAAAATTTCTTCGGGCTTAGCATTCCGCGCGGCACGCCATTTTTTGAAACACTGCGACTGTTCGTTGCGCAAATCAGCCTCATCAACCCTTACGTCACCGCGGTCGCGGTGATCACGCTGGCGACGGGCATCCTGGTCAAACTATTCGCGCCCAAATTGCCCTATATGATCGTCGCGATGCTAGTGGGTAGCGTGGCGGCGCTCTTATTCAATACGCAATTCGGAATCGACGTGACCCATATCAAGACGGTAGGCGCATTACCCGCCGGTCTACCGCCTTTCTCGCTGCCGGATTTTTCGTTTGCAGCACTGCACCAAATGCTGTTTCCCGCGTTGATTATTACCATGCTGGCGTTGACCGAGGCAGTGTCCATTTCACGTGCGATCGCGACTAAATCTGGTCAGCACATCGATGGCAATCAGGAATTTATCGGTCAGGGTCTCTCCAATCTGATTGGCAGCTTTTTCTCAAGTTACGCGGCGAGCGGCTCGTTCAATCGTAGCGGCGTCAATTATGCAGCTGGTGCGCGTACGCCTTTGGCCGCGGTATTTGCGTCCATTTTTCTGGTCATTATTCTGTTCTTGGTGGCACCGCTGGCGGCTTATCTACCTAACGCTGCGATGGCCGGGATTTTGTTTTTAGTTGCCTGGGGCTTGATCGACTTTCACCACATAGGGCTCTTGCCTAAAATCAGCCGCCAGGAAACCATCGTGTTATGGGTAACCCTGCTCGGTACACTGGTGGACCTCGAAAAAGGCATCTTTTTTGGCATTGCGCTGTCTTTGGCTTTTTATCTGTATCGCACTTCCCACCCTGGCATGGACAGCGCAGTGCCTGATCCCGAGCCCGGTAGTTATCACTATATTGCAGCCACAGACCAGCGCGAATGCCCCCAGATCAAATTTGCGCGCGTCAACGGTTCACCTTTTTTTGGTGCAGTCGCGCATTTTCAGCAATTCTTCCAGGAATTAACCGAGCGCGAACCTCTGCGCAAGCATGTGGTGTTGATCACCACCGGGATGAACTTTGTTGACTTGGCAGGCGCAGAAATGCTCGCGCAAGAAGCCCGTGATCGACAAAAACGTGGGGGTAGCCTGGGGTTTTACCGGGTCAAACCCGAGGTCTGCAGCATGCTGCAGCGCGGCGGTTTTATACGAGATATTGGCGCAGAAAATATTTACACCACCAAGTCCCGCCCGGCGGCTGCCCTTTATCCCAAACTCGATTCAGACATTTGTCGGACGTGTACCGCGCGCATTTTTCCTGAGTGCCAGACGCATTTACCCAACGGTGAGCCACGCTAGCGTTTGTAGCTAGTAGCGTCGCCTAGCGCGCTGAACAACGAACCCAACCAACCCTAACCCGGCTAGCAAACTGTATGCGATAGCAGGCTCGGGAACCGTGCTGACCGCCACGGCGGATGAGCTTATCCAAACGGGTGCCGAGGCGGGTGCCAAGTTAATGCGCAACGCAGCGTCTTCGCCCGTGGCTGCCAGCAACGGATTAAAATTTGCATCCCACAACAGCGCTGCAAAGCTGGTCCCGCTCCCTGCAGTCAGCGGAGCATTGATATCCAGCGTGAAGGCGATGTGGCTGCCAAATACCAGGTTTTGCAGCCAGGCATTGAGCGCGGCGGTGTTATCCAGCACCAGCACGCCGGGCAAGCTGCCGCTGACTGCGCCATCGGCTAGCCCTCCGCCGAACGTGGCATCGGTGCTGAAGTGACCGATTTGCACTTGCACGGGCTGGGCGTCGCTGGCCCCCGGATTCAGTTGCAAATCGAGCGAGCCGCTTATTCCGGCGAGCGACGAAGTGTCGATGTCGATCTGCCAGGTTTCGGCGTGGGCAGGCAGCGCAAGCGTTATGCCCAGCGCGATGGCTAGCAGGGTGTGTTGAAACAAAGTGGACCTGAGCACGGTGATCTCCGGTTAAATTTAAACGCCACCGTTCCAGACTTGCGTCTGATACGAAACGGGCTTGCGTTGAGGATTGCTAAACGTGACGGTTACCGTCACAGTGCCTCCCGCAGCGAGTGCCGACAGGGTTATGAAAGGCTGGCTGTAAAACACCCCTTGCGCATTGGTCAGCACGATGCTTGGATCGAGATTGGCTAACACCAACTTGAGCGGCGTGGTAAGCGCCTGGGCACCCGCATTGATCACCGTGATCGTGCCGGTGTACAGCCCGGTATTGCGGTTGTAAGTGAGCCCGCTTGCGGTGGTCGTCACTTTGCTGGTCAGATTTGAAAACAGCGGTTGCACGGCTTGCTGCTGCGGCCATAACGGCGTAGCGGCACTGTCGGTGATGCGGGCAGCGCCCGGCGCGTTGACCCGGCCTTGGGTTAACAGCTCGGTTAACAATTCCTGCACCAGCCACCCCGCGCTAGTGGCGGGATTCACTAGCGGAACAACATTGATAAACCCGGTATAGCTGCACAGCACATCGGACCCATCGGTCGGCCGCTGGCAACCCGCGACACTGAGGCTATCGGTCGGGTTTATCGCGCCCCCCGTCGTGCGCGTCATTGCTTGAACGCGCGCGCCGTCGTTAGCCGCAAGATTAACTTGCAGATTCACGCCGGCCCAGCCATCCGCCCAACCGCCATGCTGCGAAAAGGCGTCGCGCGAAAAAACGCCACTCAGATTGCTCTCGACCACTTCTTTCAAGCGCGCGCCGCTGACGGTGCCTGTCGCCATGCTATAAGGCACGGGGAAGTAGCGGTAGACATCTTCAATCGTCACGTTACCCTGCGCCACATGGCCATCTTCGTATTGCATACCGGGCGCCAGCACCGCGTCGAAACGAAACCCCGGTGTGAGGCCAAGATCGGTGCCTGCGTATCCGCGCAATGCTTCGCTCCAAGCGTCGTTAAACGATGACTCGAGCGCATTGCGGCGATCCAGCGGCGCGGCCATATAGCCTACAACCGTGTTGATCGGCTGAGTGAGCTTTAACGTGATCGCGGGGTTGGGCAATGCGATAGGCGTATCCAGCTTGCCATCATGATTCGCATCGGCGAGGAATGGTGCACGCGCGGTGGTGACTAATGCCTGAAGCGTGGGGTCCTCAGCCAATGTGGGGGTGACCGGCAGCATGGTCCAATTAAAGGTAGGTAACTTGCCTGGCTCGACCGTTACCAGCATGCGCCCGAGCCAGCCGTCGTTGCCCGCTTCGACCACGCGCGCGCCGCTTTTACCTAGCAACGGTTCAAATATCGCCTCGTGAGTATGGGCTGAGAAGAACACGTCCACGCTACCGGCGTTGATCACGTCGGCGAGTCGTTCATCCTTGTGGATGCCAAGTTCGCTCATTACCACCACGAGCTGGGCCCCGCTTGCACGCAGCTGTGCGGCATTGGTATTCACGTAATTACGATAGGCGGTCTCCCCAGCCAAAAAACTCATGCCTACGGCCAGCACGCTATCCATTTCGGGCACGATGTCCGAGGTGATGCCGATGAAGCCGACTTTTACGCCGTCGATGATGAGCGTTTTAGTGGCGGGCATCAGCGGTTGTCCCGCATTGCTCCCGGTCGTCAAGGTGACATTCCCGCCCAGGTTAGGGAAGGTGGGACGTTTGATCGTCCCTGCCGACGCTTCCAGCAGGCGCTTTTCGGCAGCGGTGGGTGAACCGTAACGCAACCGGGTAACCGCGGGGCTGTAGCCAAAATCCCAGTTGCCCGGCACGCCAATGTCCACGCCCAACGCATTCACCGGGTCGACCACCGCATTGCCGTTGGTATAAAGCGCCTCCACGCCACCGTGATAAGTGTCGCCAATATTCATTAGCACACTCGCCGGATAAGCGGCCCGCTGCTGTTTGATAAGTGTGGCCAGTCGCGCAAGACCGCCGCGCTCTGCGAGATGCATGCTGGCACCGGGTTGGCCCGCCGTATCCGAAACGAGATCGGCATGGGGGGTCAGATGGGCGTGAAGGTCATTGTGATGCAGGAACGTGACGGTGACAGCCTGCGCCATTGCAGCGGAAAGACTGGTGAGCACAAAAATGACGGGGACAATACAGGAGCGGGACATGGTTTTCCTTATTAGTTTTTAGAGTCTGCATCTACCAGATTGGACCGCCGTTAAATGCGATGGCGGCAGGTTTCTTACGACTCTGTTCATCGGTACTGCCATATTTTTTTGGCAACTTTTATCCGGCTTATCCGGTGGAAGGAGTATCCCGCTCCACTGTGATCGCGCGATGTCGCAGCCATGACAACTCGCAACAAAGTGTGACAATCGGTGACAGGCGTTCGTCATTCCGCGCGCCGGTGGTAGGCAAGCCCAACTAGAGAATGCGCGATTTCACGGCCGGTGGTAGGCTTGCCCGATGGAAAATGCGCGCCTCTTGATTGTTGACGATGACTGCGAACTCTCGGCCATGTTGTCTACCTATTTTCAGGAGCAGGGCTACCGCGTTTCGGTGCTCGACCGCGGTGATGCGCTCGACGCCGCGCTGGCGCGCAACGCCCCAGATTTATTGATTCTTGACGTGATGCTGCCCGGAGAAGACGGCCTGTCGATTGCCCGCCGACTCGCAGGCACATTGCCGATCCTGATGCTGTCTGCGCGCGGCGAAGAAGTGGATCGGATTCTTGGGCTTGAATTCGGTGCCGACGATTATCTGGCGAAACCTTTTAACCCGCGTGAATTGCTGGCGCGAGTGAAAGCCCTGCTGCGTCGCACTCGCACGCCGCCTGCCAACGACACGCTGCGCTTTGGCGAATACGTGCTCGATATCGCACGCCGCACGCTGCATAAAAACGAGACGCCGGTGATGTTGACCACAGCTGAGTTTGCGCTGCTTAAAGTGCTCGCGAGCTATCCCGGCCGCGTGTTCTCGCGCGACGATCTGGTCACCGCCGCCACCGGGCCGGATCGGTTGCCGTTCGATCGTTCAATCGATGCCCGCGTCGCGCGTTTGCGTCGCAAACTGGGCGACACGCCCAGCGCCCCCCGCTACATCCGTACTATTTGGGGCACGGGTTACGTGTTCACCGGACACGACATTTGAACCCCCCTTCTCTCAAAAGTTGCGTCGCCTCTACCTTCGTCACCTGGATCGCCGCCTTCCAGATTGCGGTGATTGCGCTGTCGGTCTGGTGGGTAGGCTGGCCGCTGCTGCGTAACGCGTCCAACGACTTCGCCGCGTTGATCACACTATCTGCACAAACCTGGATCGAGCTGCCTGCCAGCCGGCGGCCTGCTTTACGCGCGGCATTGCAATCCGAACATAATCTGCAGCTGGTGGAAACCACCGAGGCCCTCACGCCGCACCAAAGTTATTTGCCGTTTATTTATTTGCTGCAACAAAAATTGATTGCTTTAACCCGGCACCCCGCCACCGTGGTTTGGGACGAAACGCGCCAGCGCTACGCCGCCGATATCCAGCAGAACGGTGTGCATCTTCGATTTTTATTCCAGCCCAAACGCATTGGCACCAACCCGCTGCTCGCGATGATCGTGATTCTGGGTTCGGGCGTCGCGCTTGCATTATTAGTAGCGCACCGAATTTCCCAACGCTTGACCGCGCCGCTGATCCATCTGGAGTTGGCTGCGCAGGCTGTCGGACGAGGCCAGACACCCGCGCTGCCCGCGCAAATCGGCGTGGGCGAACTTGACGGGCTAAGCCGCGAATTCAATCTGATGGCCAAACAGGTTCGCGCACAGGCGCACACGCGCACCACGATGCTGGCAGGCGTATCGCACGATTTGCGCAGCCCGGTCACGCGCATGCGCATGGCGGTCGAACTCGCGCGCGCGCATCCGCAGCCTGATCGTTTTGACGACATGGCGCGTTATCTGGAACAAATGGAGCAGATGATCAGCGACTTTATCGATTACAGTCGCGGCACCAGTCAGCGACCGCCCGCGCCGCTGGAACTCGCCCTCTGGCTCGCGCGTCTGGCCGCGGAACACCACGCGGAATATTTAGGCTGTGAGGCGCTCACCGTGCAGACCGATGCGCCCGCACTTGAGCGCATTCTCGCCAACCTGCTGGAAAATGCCCGGCGTTATGCCCCCGAGAGCGTGCCGCAACTTCGCTGTGTTCGCGAAGAAAAGGCTATCCATATCGATGTGCTGGATCATGGTCCCGGCATTCCAGCTGCGGAGCTGGAGCATGTCTTCGATCCGTTTTACCGCCTTGACAGCGCACGCAACAGCGGCGGCAGCGGACTAGGGCTATCCATCGTGCGCGAAATTTGCCGCGCCCATGCTTGGCACATTCAGTTGAGTAACCGTGACGGGGGCGGCTTGCAGGCACGGCTGAGCTTACGTGCTTAGTCAGAGCAGCATTAGAAATTGATACACCGCTTGTTGATCTTGCTCGTCCAACTCGAAGAACCGCCTACGCACGATCTCCCCTTCTCCGCCGTGCTCGAGGATCGCGTCCCTTAATGTTTCCGCCCGGCCATCGTGGAGGTAGCGATCACGTAGGCCCAGCCCTATCAACGGTGTTGTACGCCAGTCGGCCCCTGTCGCGTCTCCTTGTACTATTTTGTCGTCCAGACCCGGGCCCATGTCATGCAACAGCAAATCAGAATACAGCAACACTCGCTGGGTATTGCCCTGCAAGCTTGGAACATGGCACTTTGCACATCCAACAGCGATAAAAAGGCGGCCACCGGCGGTTTTGGCAGTTAGGTCGGCTTCAGCGGACGTAGCCGTGTGATTTGCCCCCGGCTTAACTATCGAATCCGCACCACCTGAAGTGGCTAACACTAAGCCATAAGCACTCGCGGCTGATACCACCAACGCGACAAAACCCACGCCTGCCAGGCGCCAAGCGCCGCCTGCCTCTCGCAGTTTCGAAAGCGGGGTCGTAATTCCCAGTGCTACGGTGACCATCAGAAATAAGAACTGGTCGCCCTCGAGAATCAACCGACGCACCTGTGGATGCAGCTTGAAAACAGAATTTATGAGCAGTACCGCAATGAACCCCACTACAAACCATGGGACTCGAATCTGGCTACGCACCGTTCCGCCGTCATAACGCCGTCGTAAAGCTCCAAGCAGGAGTAGTAGCGGAACCAGCATCACAACCTTACTTAGCTTGACGAGTGTCGCCGTGTTGAGTGCGCCTTCAGACACCGCGAACGACGCACCGTAAACCTGCGACAACTCAAAAATACTCGCGCCTACTGTCATCCCGAAACCCCGCTCGTCCAGTCCTGGCATCCATCCGGAGATAAAGGCGACGGGGTAGAGCAGCAACGCCATCGTTCCGGATACCGTAATGATGGCTATCGCGACGCCCGTAGGCTGCCCTCGGCGTTCGCGCTCCATCGCTGCCACCGACAGGATCGCGGCCGCACCACACACCGCCGCTCCCACGGCGATGAGCAAAGCCATATGGGAATCGAGCTTGAACACGCGTTTGGCGATCAGGTTTACCGTGATCAGTGTGATCATCAGTTCCGCTGCAGCGATGGTGATTGGCACCCAACCCAAATCCACCAGTAAGCTCGTAGTGATACGGAATCCGAGCAGAATGACGCTCAATCGTAGAAGCTGTTTCAGTGTGAAATTGAGGCCGGGCCTGAGTGACTCAGGGCATTCAAAAAAACTCCCGAGTAATAGGCCGAAGAGCATGGCTACCAGCACGGGATTGCGCGCCAGCGGACCGCCCATTCCTCCTGCCATCCATTGCGCAGCTAGCGCCAGACTGGCGGCGACCGCCAGTCCTGGTAGCCGCAGCCGAACTGCGCTGATGAAGCCCCGAGCACTGGGCAGCATCGTTTTACCGGGCCGCTTCAGGACGTGGTAGGGCGCGTAAATAAGCAGATACCGACCTCACCATGGTGCCGTCATCTTCTAACGCAAGGGGCTGCGCGCGCTGCCCCAGCGCACTGCTAATGCCCATCTCATTCAAAAAAGCTCGCGCCACCATGTCGTCCAGCGCGGCGACGTCCGCTTTCCAGCCGTAGCGGCCCACCCGCTGACCGGTACCCGGCTCAGTGATATAGTGGACCCTGCCTTTTATTCCGTCACCCTTGCTGATAGCCTGTGCTTCAATTACCGCGTCTGGAATATCGTCGATTTTTCCCACCGCGAAAAGCGATAGGGGCATGCGCATTGAGATGACATTCGTCTGCCGGTTGAGTGTGGTAATAGGGGTCCCGCGCTTACCTATGATGGGCAAGGAAAAGCGCGGTGCCAATTGGGATGCCCTCCCCGCTAAGAGCGTCATGCGGCCACTCACGGGATCCATGCGCGCGAGTCGCCGGGCAAAATGTTCTTCACTTGGGCTGGAGCCGCCCGGTCCTGGATGGCACGCCACGCACGAATTAGCATTGAACTGTTGACCCAGCCCGTTATGCGCCGTGAAGGCACTGCGAAAAATTTTCTCCCCAGCACGCATTTGAATCGTACGATTCGGCGCCCGAGAGGAGGATGGGAGCAACTGTGTAAAAGGCCCGTTTTCATCAAAGGCCGAGACTTCCAGCAACATGTTGTTGGTCGCATGCGGGTCGGCCGCTTGCTCGACTATGAGCCACAACTTTTGCGCATCGGCCGATACGGCCAGGGAACGCAGTCGCCCCCCTCTGATTCGGCCTTGACCAGGAATATAGATTTCGGCGCGAGCGAGTACTTTCCCCGCCTGGCTGACTCGAAGAAGTGACCCATCTCCCCGGTTGGCGACATACAAATCGGACCCGCCGGAAAGCGTGGTATGGCTGGCAAAACGCGGATTGGCTATTTCGGCGATCGCCGCGGCCAGATCAACGGGTGTCTGCAGAGATGCCGAGTCAATGTAGCTGATTCGTTTTAGCTTGAAGTGCCGCGTATCGTCGTCCAAATGCAATAGCGCGATCCGATTTCGCTGCGCATCGGCAATATATAAAACGCGTTCAGGCGCCCATTTAAAGCTGACCCCGATCACGCCGGGATCATTGGCTCCCACTACGATAGTGCCTGGCGGGGCCAGCCCATCGACCCCATCTTGCACGTGAATCTGAGCGACAGCGCCATCACCGGTAATTACGGCAAAGACGGCGAAACCGCTACCATCGGGCGATGGACCCAAAAACGCGGTGCCTAGAGCACCGTGGCTGATGGATCCGACTGTCATCTGTAGGCTAGGGCGGTAGTTTAAAGCCGACGCTAGCCAGCCGCTGCGAACGCCCTTGGTCATATTCTCGCGTGCTGTGGCGTTGCCCACAAATACGCCGCCGGCCGCATCGCTGGGCGCACTGTCCAGTGGCGCGCCGTCTGGATCCACTACACTTTCGCTTCCATCCCCCCTTAAGCCAAATGGCGCATTCGCTATCCAAGGTCGGCCAAAGGCATTGTTAATCGATAAATAGCGCGGTCCCGAAGCGGATGTAAATTCTCCCGTGCGGGCTTGCCCGTTATGCCGTCGATTTAGATAAGGTGCCGATTGCACCGTATAAATTTGCACTGGCGCGCCTGGCTTGCGTGCCTGCTCCGCATGCAATGCAAGGTCGATGGGGATTTTTATGGGGGCTTGACCCCCCACCTCGCGCGTGTCGATAGACAGGACGGCGCCGGGCGCATGCGCCGCATTTGCGCGCGGCGCGCCTAGATTACTCTGCACAGCCACCAATACCCGCTCGGGATCCAGCACCCGCCCCGACTGGGTTTCCACCAAAAATTCGGGGTCGGATGCAAACGGGCCGCCGCGATGAAACCGGCCAACTTGGCGGACGCCATAGGCTCGCGGCAAGCCGGTTGCTACGATGCGTGAACGTATGGTCCATGAGGCTAACCCCTCCGGACCCTTCTCTAAATCGGCCTGAGCGCCTCTTGGCGCTACAAGGCTCAACATGCAGGTGAGGGCTACATATAAGGAAAGCCTCCGCTGATGTAAATGCGTCCACCAAAGTAAGCGAAACACAGAGGGCGAGCTAAATCGCCTGGGGGTTTCGGAGCGCGCTTCGGGAAAGTTGTCATTATTGGCGGATTTATTTCTGGTGTTTAGGCGTTGCATTATTAAATTGGAAACTGGCTACGGCACTCATGGATGTTCGGTGACACGTTGCGCCATAGCAACCCCCCGATAAGGGGGCACTCGGGCCGATTTACCCGGATAATTCCCCTCACAACTTTCTGGCATGAACCGGCTGCTATTAGCCATAGGCTATATCTCCAACGAGCTTCGGCTATTTTTTAACGTTACAAAAATCAATGGTGTATCCTACCTATTCAACATTTATCGCTAGGGGTCTCCAGCTGAACGGAGTGAGACACACCCTTGGAACCTGATTCGGGTCATGCCGACGTAGGGAAGCGGATAGCCAGCAGCACGGACTTCCTTCCCGCGTATTTTTACTGAAGGAGTCATCATGAACGCACCCATCCCCAAGCAAGCTACGCAATTCCTCGCTGCCGCCGCGCACGTTGATGAACTGGCGGTGAAGCCGCTGCCGAATTCGCGCAAAATTTATGTGCAGGGCAGCCAGCCCGACATTCGCGTGCCGATGCGCGAAGTGTCGCAGTCCGATACACCGCTGATGTTTGGCGGCGAGTCGGGCGCGGGCGGCGATGGGGCGCGCTCGGAACCCAACCCGCCGATTTATGTGTATGACTGCTCGGGGCCGTATACCGACCCTGCCGCCAAAATCGACATCCGCACCGGCTTGCCTGCGCTGCGTACGCGCTGGATCGAATCGCGTGGCGACACCGAGATGCTGACGGACTTGAGTTCGGAATACGGCCGCCAGCAGGCTGCCAATCCGGTGCTCGATGCCATGCGCTTTCCGGACCTCGCGCGTACGCCGCGCCGGGCGCTGGCCGGGGCGAACGTCACGCAGATGCACTACGCACGTAAAGGCATCATCACCCCGGAGATGGAGTTCATCGCGATCCGCGAGAACAACAACCGCGCGGCCTATCTGGAATCGTTGAAGGCCACCGGGCCGCTGGGTGAGAAGCTCGCGGGCCTCATGAACCGTCAACATCGCGGGCAGCATTTTGGCGCATCGCTGGTCGAGGAAATCACGCCGGAATTCGTGCGCGACGAAGTGGCGCGCGGCCGCGCGATCAACCCCAACAACATCAACCACCCCGAATCCGAGCCGATGATCATCGGCCGCAACTTCCTGGTGAAGATCAACGCCAACATCGGCAACTCGGCGCTCGGTTCGAGCATTCAGGAAGAAGTCGAGAAAATGACCTGGGCGATCCGCTGGGGCGGCGACACGGTGATGGATTTGTCGACCGGCAAGAACATCCACGAAACGCGCGAGTGGATCATCCGCAATTCTCCGGTGCCCATCGGCACCGTGCCGATTTATCAGGCGCTGGAAAAAGTCGATGGCAAGGCAGAAGACCTGACCTGGGAAATGTTTCGCGACACCTTGATCGAACAGGCCGAGCAGGGCGTGGATTACTTCACCATCCACGCCGGCGTGCTGCTGCGCTACGTGCCGCTGACCGCGAATCGCATGACCGGGATTGTGTCGCGCGGCGGCTCGATCATGGCGAAATGGTGTTTGGCGCATCACAAGGAAAGCTTCCTCTACACGCACTTCGAAGACATCTGCGACATCATGAAGGCCTACGACGTCGCGTTCTCTTTAGGCGACGGTCTGCGCCCCGGCAGCATTTACGACGCCAACGACGAAGCGCAACTCGGCGAACTGAAGACGCTCGGCGAACTCACGCAAGTCGCGTGGAAACACGACGTGCAGGTGATGATCGAAGGCCCCGGCCACGTGCCGATGCAGCTGATCAAAGAGAACATGGACTTGCAACTCGAGCAGTGCCACGAAGCGCCGTTCTACACGCTCGGCCCGCTCACCACCGACATCGCGCCCGGCTACGACCACATCACCTCGGGCATCGGCGCGGCGATGATAGGCTGGTACGGCACCGCGATGCTGTGCTACGTGACGCCCAAAGAACACCTCGGCCTGCCCGACAAGGACGACGTGAAAACCGGCATCATCACCTACAAAATCGCCGCGCACGCCGCGGACTTGGCCAAGGGTCACCCCGGCGCGCAGATACGCGACAATGCTTTGAGCAAAGCACGCTTCGAATTCCGCTGGGACGACCAGTTTAACCTCGGCCTCGATCCGGATAAAGCCAAGTCCTTCCACGACGAAACGCTGCCCAAAGAGTCAGCCAAAGTCGCGCACTTCTGCTCCATGTGCGGCCCGCATTTTTGTTCGATGAAAATCACCCAGGATGTGCGCGAGTTTGCAGCGAAGCAGGGTTTGTCGGATGCGGACGCGTTGACCAAAGGTATGGAAATCAAGGCAGTGGAATTTGTGAAGCAGGGGGCAGAAGTTTATCGGAAGGTTTGAGCAAGTCAGTGCTACGAAGACTTCATTTGATCGTTGGTCTCGCTGGTGTGGTGGCGTTCCTGCTCACGGGCCAGTACATGCACTGGGCCCATGCGCATTTGCAAGGCATGGCTGACGGCCCGCGTCTGATCTATCGCTCCTCTCACATCTACTTGCTATGGGCCTGCTTGCTCAACCTTGGCTTAGGTTGCTATGTTCATAGCTTCTCAATGGTGGCAGCGAAAGTCGCTCAGGCAGCCGGCTCTATTACGGTAGTGATTGGGCCACCCTTGCTCTGTTGGTCGTTCTTCTACGAAACGTATAACGAAGAACTTTTACGCCCGGTTGGTCACTGGGCGATTTATCTGGCGCTGGGAGGAACGGCCTTGCACGTCGTCGCTTCGCTCCTTCAGAAAGTTATGCATGCCAAGCCCTAACCGTCCTATGGATTTTCTTGGCTCGCAGGTTTGGCATATTTAGCTGCTAAAAGCATGAATGATGCGGTTCGAATGGATGAACTTGAACAGGATCGAGTTGTGTGCTGATCGAGTAAGCGGACATCACGTAATGACGAATGTTAAAGCCAATGGACAGTGAAGACTATTCCGATAGTTTGTTCCTAACTCGTCTTGATCGAGGCAATGAGCGTAGATGGCAATTCCGGTTCGAGCGCAATCAAATCAGAGAATCCAAAAATTTTTCTGACAGCACTTACGGTTCAAAAGAGCTGTCGTACCAAGCAGCGAAAAATCATCGCGATGCATTTTTGGAAAGCGCTTATGAGCTGGGTATTCTTAACGCCAATGCCCCAGCTCCCCGACGCCAGATTCCCCTCGTTCTTGCGCTATCACCTCGCAATACTTCTGGCATAGTCGGAGTCGCTCGCGAACACCGCGAACGAAAAGATCGCAAGAGTCCCGAGATTAATTGGGTTGCTAACTACCAAGATGAGGCTGGTAAAAACAAGCAGAAGTCATTTCCAATAACCCAACTAGGTGAGAAAGAAGCTCTACTACGGGCGGTAACGTTTCGCCGCGTTTATGTGCTGCGTGTTGCCCAGAATACGGAAAACTCCGTTAAACGCGAGTACATTGAAAAACACATTCAAGAACTTGATTTCCTGTTGGAGTACATCGCTAATCTTGAAGAGGATGCCGATGTGTTTTTCTTCTTGGGTACTATCAACAACCCATTACTCTCTTCAACGACCAAGCAAGAAATGCTCAATGTCCGGATTGGACAGCAGCGTTTCCGCAAACTGGTGCTTGATATGTGGGGCCACAAATGCGCCATAACTGGCGCTGCACAGTTCATCACCGCCTCCCATATCAAGCCATGGAGCGTTGCGGATAATTGTGAGAGGCTAGACCCATTTAACGGTCTAGCGCTTTCACCAGTCTATGACAAAGCATTTGATGTCGGATTTATCTCGTTTGATGATGAAGGCAAGATACTAATCTCTAAGCGCTTAGTAAAAGACGCCGCTCTTCTTGGAATCTCCGGCCAAGAACGCATTAGGGAATTAAATTTCCTCCACAAGAAGTATTTGTCATATCACAGGCAACACCGATTCCGGCCAAGCGAATAATTGCCGTTTAACCTATCAACAAATGCGAACCCTTACCGCCAGCAAAGCACGAGCAAGTCTATATCGACTCATTGATGAGACAGTCGCGTCGCATGAACCCGTCGTTATTTCTGGCAAGCGCAACAGTGCTGTGCTTATTTCTGCACAACACTGGGGCGCCATTCAGGAAACCTTGCACCTGCTAGCAGTGCCTGGCATGCGCGAATCGATCAAAGCGGGGATGGCTGAACCGCTCGCGAAGAACGCAAAGAATCTTAAGTGGTGAGTTGGACGTTGTGTATGCCAAGCAGGCAAAGGTTCAGTAATGAAACCGCAACTGCGCGATCATCAGCGCATCGTTTTCAACACGATACACCATGCGATGCTCGTCGGTGATTCGACGCGACCAGAATCCTGAAAGCGCATGTTTCAACAGCTCGGGTTTGCCCACGCCGACGAACGGTTCACGCTGGGTCTCGCGTATTAGTTTGTTGATGCGCTCTACCATGCGCTTGTCCTGCTTTTGCCAATACAGATAATCTTCCCACGCCTCGTCGGCAAAAATCAGCTTCACTTGGCAAGCTTACGCTCGGTCCCTTTTCCGGCATTCAGTTGTACGGCGGCGGCAAGAATACGCTTGGCGTTGGCAGGGGTGCGCAATAGATAAGCGGTTTCTTCGAGGGCCTGGTAATCTTCGAGCGAAAGCATTACCACGGACTGCTCGCCGTTGCGTGTGATGATCAAGGCTTCATGGTCGTCGCATACGCGGTCCATCGCGCTGGCGAGATTTGCACGAACAGTGGTGTAGGTCATTGCATCCATGGCGACTCCTTTGATATGTACTTATTACTGTACATATCAATCGGTGGACTGTCTAGTCCTAGCCACAGCCCAATGCGCTACAAATTCACAATCCTGAACTCTATCCGCCGATTACGTGTTCGGCCTTCCACGGTTTCATTATCAGCAACCGGCTGCGCGTCGCCTAAGCCGTTGGTGGAGATTTTTTCTGCCGCTATGCCTTTTTGGATCAAGTAAATCTTGACTGCTTCGGCGCGTGCTCGCGACAAAATCAGGTTGTTGCTTGGGTTGCCTTGATTATCGGTATGGCCAATCACTTCGACCGTTTTGGCGCCCAGGCTCACGATGCGCTGCGCGATTTCATCCAGAATCTTTTTGCTCGGATCTCGGATGTTGGAGCTGCCGGAATCGAACTCAATAATGCGACCCGCCAACGTGGCGTTTAGGTCGGTCTGTGCAGACGTCATAATCGTTAACGCGTCCTTGATGTTGTAGCTGGACGTGAGATTCGCGGCGATGTTGGTGACGAGCTTTTGGCGCAACGCCTCGTTGCCGATCTGCCCACGTAGATTGACGGTGGTGCCGCTGACATTGATCTGCCCCTGGCTTATAGTTTTGAGATTGTCGTCGAGGATTTTCTCTACATGCGTCGTCCAGTTGGGTGGTGCGACTACATTTCCGACCGCCAACTGATCGACTACACGATTGCCATACAAGCCTTTGAGCCGCGTGATCAGTTTCACTTTGCTCGCTTCATCCGGCACCACTCCTGTAACCACCACAGGCTTTTCGGCTTGGGTGGGCTGCGCGGGCTCTGCCTTGGCCGTTGTTTGGCTGGCCGTGAGGAAGGCGACGCAGAGTTTAATTGCCCAGGAATACTTCATTGAACGTCTCTTTTAATTTGCCAAGGGATAAGTCGGAATGATCCATATAGCTAATGAGCTTGCGCAAGCCGTAGTTGGATTCGACAAATTGCGCTGTCCAGCCGGCTTGGGTCACATCGATTCGGTAATCGTTTTTTTCATGACTCATCAATGTATGCAACGCCTTGCTCGACGCCCCATTAAAACCCACGCACAAATTGGCCGGGTAACTGGGTTTGTTGAGCAGACAAAACTCCGCGGTCATGCAATTGGCAAACCCGCTGATTAGCTCAAGCCAGAATGCGGACACGAAAGGCTGAAAATACACGTCCTCAGGTAGCGGCAAAAACAAGCCTTTATTCAGCGCGGTTCCCCGGTTGGACAATACTGGCTGCAATAACAGGCCCACTGCCAGCACCGCCTGTTTGATATTGAAGCCGGGGTGTGCAGCCGCCAGCATATTTTGCAGGCTATCGACCGAGGTAGTTTTAAGGAACATTGCGTAGTCTGCCCACGCGTCATGTTGCAGCTGATTCAGATTAACCAGCCCGTCAGAAAACTGGTTGCCGCTGTCATCGCGCTGCGTCATGCCGCGTATCACCCAGTCTCGCGTTTGTGACCATAGCTGCGGCAAATAAAGCGGCAGCGTGGTGAACAATTGCCCCTCCGCGCCCTGCATCTCGGTGCTCGCGGCGCAGATAAACGGAAATCTGCGTGAGGAGCTATCGTGGCTAAAGCCGAGTGTGCCTGCAACCAGATGGCTGGCCTGATTGCCGTGACTGCTGAAGAATGCAAAATCAATGTAGCCATGCTCGTCGTAAATGGTTTTCCAGCGCGGGTCGTTGACCAGTTCTTCCATCGCACCGGACACCCACTGATCGAACACTTTGATAATCGAGGTCGATTTACTGGTGCGCACAAAATCCCCTCTGCTGGGAATTTTGCCAAAAAATAACAGATTGGTCGTCGGAGTATTAAAGCTAATCATGCTGTCACCCCCCGGCGATGGCTGAGGGTAACCGCAGCCCACGCAAACCCTGCGCGCGAGAAGCACCATCCCCCGTTGCGTTAGGGCTACTGATAATCCGGAAATTAGCCTTGACCTGATTCGCGCCATTGGCCCAGGTCATTGCAAAAGCGCCGTCGGCTTTCTTTTCTTTTTTGGCGCTGCTGATCATTTTTTCCAAACCGTATCGCCCGGGCTCGTTAAAAATGTCTACTGTGCGGCCATCGTAAGTCACCGCGGAGATTTTAACGCCCGGCTCGCCCGCGCTATTAGGCCAAAAGAAATTCACCCACTTTTGCGCGCCATTGCGGTAACGCAGCACCTGCCCGTCAATTTCAATCGAGTATTCAGATAAGCCAGGCACGGGTTCGGGCAGAATTTGAAAAATGGTCTGCGCCTCTTTGCTGGCGCCGGGGGCCTGGCTCTCTGCGCCGAGCGGGGCAATATAGTGAGGAAAGGCCGCGATGAATTGCGGCGACAACGCCACGCTCATTTCTGCCCAAGTACGTGGATAAATCATTTCGCCGCGGCGCACGATCAGCGCGCTTAATTCCTTGTCCGAGAATTTGGCGATGCTGCCTTCGCTCCCAAAGATCTTCGCGATTTCAGCGCTGGCAGCTTCAACGCGCGAGGTGGGAGCAAAGGGATACTTATCCACCAGAGTTTGTTGGAAGGGCTCGTAAACCTGGGCGAGCCAAATCTTGTTCAACTCGAGTTCCGTGGGCTTCAGCAGCACCGCGAAGGACTGCATCAACGGGCGCACTAGCATCGGCCGCAAGGTCTCTTTGTTGGAATCGGCAATGCCGGTGAGCATTTGCTCGTCCACATAACGCAATGCTTCGGACAGCTCCGAACCTGAAGAAAAGGTTTGCTGCACCAGGGCTTTGGCACCCGGGCCGACATCGCCTGCGTTCTTCAATTCGTTGAAGCGGGCCGCCACTTTTGCGAGCAGCTTTAGGTAGCCTCTGAATAGACTCGCATCCGGGTTGTCCGAACGCGACACCATCATATGGGCTACCGCGGCAAACTCTTTGCCGATGGGCCCCATTTTGATTTGAGCATTCGCATCACTGCTCAGATTGACATCTAGATTCACACGCGCGGGTGATGCGCGAGAGAACAAACGTTTGATCCATTCCCAGACGCCTTGTTGAGCATTTTTCATGCTTTCGTTTAACAAGGAGGGGTTATCCCAGACCGTTTCGCGATAAATCGTATCCATCAATTTGTTGATGGGCGAGCTACGCGGGTTACCCAAGCGATTGAGCTCTTCCAGAGCCTGATTGAAATCCTTGAACTCGAGCACGGTGACCCCTTTGACAAATTTCGACCATTCTTTGACGTACTCGGCCTTGTACATTTCGGTCAGCAACTTCTCCACTTGTTCGGGGCTGCCTTCAAGCGTCAAATCATCGCGCACGGAGGTTTTCAGTACCCAGTCATTCGTCCGTTGCTCTTTATTTGCCGCGTCTTTAATCGCCTGCTGAACGTAGTCTTTCCAGGCACCGCTGGTAAACGCGCCAGGAACCACATAGCTGCCGGCCAGCACGCCTTTGTTTTCTTCGCCCACGATGCGGGCCACCGTGACAGCAGGAAACCGCGTGGACGCGCGCAGTTTGATTTCGGCATACACACGCTCGCGCGCTGGGACACCCTTCACCACATTGCGCAGCGTATCGCGCGTTTGGTCTACCAGCGCCAGACGTTGCTCGATAATGGGAAAGTCAGGTTTGCCAATCTGCGCAAGAAAAAATGTCAGCACGCTTTCTGCCTGACGTATCGCCAATTCGCGCGACATCGTGCCGCGATTATTTTCGACCCAGTTGCGCCAGAACCGGGTGATTTGATCATTCAGATGACCACTATCCAAATGCTCGTGGCTCGACAACATGATGTAGGTCTTCAGCGCGTTATACGCGTCATCCATATTGGCGGGGGAGGATTCTTTGTACTTTCCAGCCGCTTCCGTTGGTGGGGCTACCACCACAGCTGGCGCGACGCCAGCCGTTGGCACGGCCGTGCCTGCCGCAGCGGGTGCGCCAGGCACGGGCGCTTCCGTCGTCCCCGTTGGCTTTAAGCGCGTTGCGTTGGCATTCACATCGGCCAGAAAACTTTCCAGATCCGAAGCGACCGGCTTCAATAAAATTTCGCGGATGCCAGAAAAATATTCGTTGCGAAGTTTGGCTTCGAGCTTATCGCCCTGATACAAACCCAGCCCCAGACTAAAGGGCGTTGCCTCACGGAAATGCCGTAGCTGTTCAAGCCGATCCTGCAAAATCAGCATCGACTCAAAACGTGAGGCTAAATCGATTTTGTTTTCTTGTAGTTTGACGATGCGTTGCAAATCGGCGTCGACGTTGGAGAGCAATTTCTGGTTATTGAAATACGACCAGGTCCACCCACCCAGCAACGTTGCCAGCAACATCGCCGCACCAAAAAAAGCGACTAAACGCAGTTGGCGTTTACGCCGTGTGCTGTGCTGACGCACCAAGGCATTATCGGAAAAAATAACTTTCGAGAATAAATCTTTTAGAAAAAAACCGTGACTGGCGCGCACCTTGGCTGGTACAGCGACCGGGTTCAGCGTGAGCGCAAAACGTTTCGCAATTTTTTCCGGTATCTGGCTGACGGCTGTGCCTTCTTGCACCGCACTGGTGAAGTAAAAACCTCGAAACACCGGTTTGTACTGGTAGGGATTTTCCTCAAACAGCGTGGCAATAAACGCACGCAGCGCGGGCTGGATGGCCGCAAACTCGTACGGAAACGTGAGCAAACCCGGCGACATCGCATGGCCGCGATTGGCGGACATATGGGCCACGCTCATTTCGCGCAGGCCTTCGTACAGCTCTTCAAAACGCTCGTCGAAACTGGCGACCGGGTCAGTTTTACTGTCGGGGTTATATGCCAGCGTTGAACCCCATACACGTTCGCTTTCAAACTTGTCGGCGTCGGCAAAAAAATCGACGAAGCCCGCGATCAAATCCACCTTCGTAAACAGGATGTAGACCGGGGCGTAAATTTCCAGATTGTCGGTCAGCTCCTGCACGCGCTGGCGCAGATTTTTAGCCAGATTGATCACGTATTCCGGCTTGTTTTGCGTCAGTTCGGCAATACTGGCCGCAATCACAATGCCGTTGATGGGCGCTTTGGGGCGCGTTTTCTTTAGCAAACTCAGAAAGCCCAGCCATTCCTTACGATCCTCTTCGTACACCGAGTAACGCCCGGCGGTATCCAGCAAAATGCCTTCGCTGGTAAAGAACCAGTCGCAATTGCGCGTGCCGCCAATGCCCTGAATAATATTCCCGACCTTGTCGGAAAACGGAAAGCGCAAACCCGAGTTCACAATTGCCGAACTCTTGCCCGCTGCCGGGTTGCCGATCACCATGTACCAAGGCAATTCATATAACGCCGCACGTCCGGTCAGGTCGCCGAGCTTGGAAGTTTTTATGGTTTTAACAGCCTCCTGCATACGCTCACGCAGCTGCTCGATTTCTTCGCGGCGGTCATCCTGCGCATGGCTGATAGCCTGGTCTGCCTGCTGATCCATCATGTTCGCAATGTTGTCGGACGATTTGCGCGCCTGACGCCGCCGCCACAGCCATACCCCTGCCCAGATCAGCAACGCAATCACGGCGACTATGCCGGTCCAGATCAGCCCTAGCTTGAACACTCGCGTCGACAGGAAGGTAAGCGCTACCAGCAGCACCACGCCGATAAATGACCAAAAACGCCGGTCGCGTAGCCAGTATGAAATTTGTCTCATTTTTTTATCAACCTAATCACTTTTAGTCACTGCTTAATTTTTTGGTATCCAGGGCATCACTGAAGCCAGAGCGCGCCATGTGGCATGCTGGTTGGCACAATATAAAACCGGACCCTGACGCTCATCGGCCATCGCAGCTGCTAGCACTAAAGCAAGCAGACTTCCGGCTGACTCGCAGTCACCTGCCTGCTCGCCGACGCAGAGCACGTCTTCAATAAAGTCGAGCTGAGGAAGGCTATCGGTTACCCATCGGCCCAGCTCAATGACGCGACCATTGTTCAAATCGGCGCTGGTCGTCAAACCCAAAAAATGTGGGTCTGGTTCGTGCAACGTTGCGGTTTGCTGGGCCAACATTTCAGTCAGCAATTCGGCAGCAATCGTGCCCTTGGCATCCACTGGCTTATTGCGCTGCGCCAGCGTTAACCGTGACAGCATCGCTATCGGTTCAAGCTGCATGCTCGGGTCCGGCGTGGTTTTGGTCAGCACCATGCCACAAGCCAATTCGCCGATCACTGCTCCCCCTTTGGACAAGCGATCCGCGAACTGCGAATCGTGGTCCAGCCGATGGTTTAATAAATCGATATCCAGCCACGAGACCGCACTTAACACCAGCAACCATTCGCTGGCCGATGCGTCGCTCACGGGTTGTTGCCATGCCTGCAAACGGCGTAAATATTCAATCTCGTTTTCAGGTTGTATTGTCAGCACCTTGATGGCTTGATCCGGCCAGCCTGCGGTTTGTAGCCACTCGGACACATCCGCTTGAACCAGACTGATTTCAGCCCCCGTTAGAAAGGTCGGCAGCACAAGATGAATACTCAAGCGTGTAGGCATCGCCGCGCGGGGAACCTTGTGCGCATCGGCTCTAGAGGCGGTATTCTGCGTGGATTGCCCGCGCCATTCGGGATGTAATTGCACCCCCTTATGCTGGGGGTGAGCATCGCCGATAGTCTCAGCACTCGGTGCTGCGCCATGCATCACGCTGTCCAATTGTTGATAAATTTTGTGGAGTAATGCGCGCGTTCGTAACAGGCTCGCACGCAGGGTGTCGTGTGCCTCTATCCGTTCCAGCGAACCCACTCGCGCGGCACGCACGCCATAGCCCATCTCTTGTGTGATCGCCTCATCAATTTCTGCGCGTGCTTTTTGCTGCATCACAGCCTCTAAAAATTGCCCACCTTCATCGCCAAAATGCGTGCTTACCGCGATGGCCATCACATAAACCGGGGGATTTATTTCAGGGATAGCTATGACGCCGCCAGCAGACACGGCCGTCGCTGGTGAGGCTTGGATAATTCCTGGCGCGGTGAACAACCGAAAAGTTTTTTTGGATACTGACCAAACGATTCGCAGCAACCAATAGCCCAGCAGCAGCCCTAGCGGCAAAATCAAAAAATAAATCAGTAAGTCTTCAGAGGACACGACATGGTCGGTGTACTTCCAGTAGGCCGCTACCATTAGCCATATCACGGCGACGAATAGCAGCAACTTGCCCACAAAAACCAGCGTACGCTTAAGCATCGGCATTCAGCTCTGCAGGCGAGCCCGCACTCAATCGCTAGCCGTCGTGAGCGTTTGACTAGAAATCAGCACCGCGCCACAAGCCGTTGTATCGCCGTGTCGGGCGACGGGTTTTCCGTCCACCAGCATGTTGGCATCACCCGTAGCAATCACTGTGGTGCCATGTCCTCTTTTTGGGCAGGTGACTGCATCGCCCACACGCGCGATCGGGATACCATTAATGGTCGCCGTGGGCGCGCCTTGTATTACTTTGCCACCATGATTGGTCGCGTCACCCAAAACAATAATTGGTCTTGTCATACCTTCTCCTTACTAATTAGCTCTCAGCCCCACATTGCAGGCTGATTATTTGGCCGAGCTCATATTGGTTTTATCTTTAGCGTTATCTCTTTTCATTAGCCGCAGCATCCCCTCCAATAACTTTTCATCTGGATCCCCGCTCGCGTGTGCGACAGACACGCTCTTTTGTTTGGAGGCTTCTGCGTTAGGCAGCGTGGTCTCTGCCGAACTTGCCTTCGCCACGTCGCGATTAGATTTCTTCGTGACTTTTTTGACCGCGACTTTGTCTTTGGCGGGCGGCGTAGATGTTAAAGCTACGTGCGGATGGGCTTGGGCTTTGACGGGGTAATCCGCGGCCAATAAGGCCTTAAAAGGTTCTGGTTTTTTGAGTTCAGCTGACGGGGTTACTGGTCCACTCTTCACCATTTCGATTACCGCTGTATCGGCCTGTTTTTGCGCTTTAGGGACAGTTTGCGGAACATGTGTGGTTGTGACTGGCCCGGTCACCGCGAGCGTGGGTGTGTTAACGCTTGTGTACGGGGCGCGGGTCGATGTGGCAATCCGGGTATCTTCGCCGGATTGCCAATAGCGCAATCCCAACATTGCGGTAATCAGCAGTCCAAGAAAAAGCACGAACGTTCCCATCGGCGAGGCTTTCCTGCGTGCTGAAGATTTGCTCACCTCTTTGCCGGTAACCGCAGATAAAATGCTGATCGTTTTATCGGATGAACCCGCTGCCGCCACTTCACCAAACAACGAGGGGGGGCCATCCGATGCGGAACCATTACTCTGTTGTGTCATGCTTACTCACCCGATTCTAAAATTGACTTGCAAGTAATTTTGCACACCCTGCTATTGCTGCGGCCTCTTACCTGCTTTATTTTTTTTGCCCGTTTTACCCATGCTGATTTTCGTCGTCATCCTTTATTTCATTCTGATCATTGCTGTTTCATGGCTGGTGTTTGTACCGGAAAGTCGTCAGCAATCTCTCCATGCAATGCGCACGATAGCCACCAAAATAGTGTGCTTTTTCCTGACGCTGCTGCCCGCAAAATCACACCGCGCTACCTCCTCCCACGCCGGTTTTCATATCCATTTTTCATGGCGCCTACATAGCAAATACTTTCTCACAGCGGGGCTTGTACTATTGCTACCCATTGTGGTGGCGATCATTTTTCGCAATCATATTCAGCTCGATGGCTTTTCAGATTTTGCTACGCAAAATGATCCTGTCATCACCGCTTTACTCCAGGGCGAACAGCTCGTACCCCCTGCCCCTCTGCCCCCCGAGGTATTCACGACAGACGAAATTCAAGCTGAGCGCCCGATGATCAAAAGCGCGAGTCGCGATTGGGATCTGCTCGAATCCAATTTCCGCCAACTCTTGCTCCGTGCCTACAAAATCATGGAAGAAAAACATGGTTACACCATGGTGTTAATTGAGGGGTATCGCACCCCTGAACGTCAAAATATTCTCGCGTCGCTTGGCCCCCACGTTACGCGTGCCCGCGCTTTTCAAAGCTACCATCAGCATGGACGAGCAGCGGACTCAGGATTCATGCGTGGCGGCAAAGTCGTCATTTCAGAAAAAGACCCTTGGGCCATGAAAGGCTATCAACAGTTTGGTGAGGTGGCAGAATCCGTGGGTCTAACGTGGGGCGGGCGCTGGGAGTTAATGGATTTTGGTCACGTTGAGTTACGCGGTGGCAAAATCTGATGCTTAATTTCCTCCACATCGCGGTGCAAACCACCCTAAGATTCGCCGACTTAATGCGAGGCACCCGGTGCATGCGGCGCCCGCAAAAATACCGCGCAATTATCGGATTCAATTCTGACTATCCAAATAGTCTGTTCGGATATCCGAAAGGATTTTCGCTATCAGCAGAATAAATTAAAGCCGTTAATATCCAATCTTCGACGGTATGTTTAGTTTAGATAGCGCTTGCTACTAACCCTGCGCAGCGTCTTAATTATTCTTCTCATACGACTCTTATCAGCCTTTTATTGCCATGACAGCACGCCCCGCCCCCTTAGGCATTACTGCTGATTTCGCCGCCCTCGCAGACCTATTCGCTGCGGCCCAATTCACCGACTCCACCCGCCTCTACGCCTTTGTCAGCGACGGCCTGCCCGAGTTATTGGTCGAAAGTTTCTGCGGCCTCGAAACCGTTTGTGGCGCGGCTGCCGGGGCGCAGTGGGTGGTAGATGTATTGTCAATGCAGGCGGGATTACCCATCCGCGACTGGCGCTGGAAACAAGCCGCCCTCGGCATCCGTCAAGCCGACGGTTCCACCCAGTGGCGCAGCGGTTATCTGCAATCCATCCAGCAGCTAGACGCCGACGGCGGCCTTGCGCGTTATCGCTTAAAGCTCGTGCCTGGCGTCTGGCTTGCCACCCAGGCCCGGCGCAACCGCATCTTCCAGCATAAGCCCCTACTCCAAGTCATCGACGAAGTCCTCGGTCCCTATGCGCCGTATGTGCACTGGCAGATAGACACCGGCGTCGACACCTTACTCAGTGACCTCGCCTCGCGCCCGATGATCGTGCAGTATCAAGAGAGCGACTACGCGTTCATCACGCGTCTGTTGGCTGAAGAGGGGCTGGGCTGGAGCGTCGCCGAGTCATCCCCAGAGGGCGCGTTGCCCGACTTCTCCGTCGGTGCCGCGCACGCGCTGCATCTCTTCGCCAACGGCGACAGCTTCACCCCGGACCCCAGCTCCGCCGCTGACGGCGGCATACGCTGGCATCAGGCTGGCTCGCAGGAACAAAGCGATGCGCTGTTTGACTGGCGCCACACGCGCAGCCTGCGATCGAATCAGACCGCCACCCTGTCGTGGGCGTGGGCGCACAAGCGCGCACTGGTCGCGGTGGAATCCTCGTCCAGTCGCCCCGCCCACGTGCCCGATCTTGAACGCTTTAGCGATGCGCACGACAGCCGTCAGCAAAGCAGCAGCGACGCCGCCCGCTACGCGCGCCTGCAGCAAACCCACATCGACAGCAGCCAATGGCAGATCGGCTGCGCAAGCTCGGTCCGCAGCCTCACGGTGCATAGCTGGTTCGACTTTGTGAACTACGCCGGCGAGTTTAATCAGAGCGGCAATCAGAGCGGATTCGATCAAGCCGCCTTTAATGAACCCGGCGTTAATCCCGCACCCACGAGCCAGTTCAATGTGCTGTCTGTGCTCCACGCAGGCATCAACAATCTACCCAGGCTAAGCCAGACCGAAGTCGAGCGCAGCGTCGCGCTGCTGGCGGCCGAGCTTGTTCGGCCCGCGCCACACCCGGCGCTACCGTATGCGCTCGCCGACCTTGGGTCGCTGCTGCCGTCGGTGTTGCGGCGTTTGGCGGCCACCGGCTACGCCAACTGTGCGCAGCTGATCCCTAAGCGCCTGCCGTTGCAGTGCTGGCTACCCCGCCAGGCGCAGGTGCCCGCAGGCTTTAACCTGCCTGCCCGTGTGGTGGGCGCCGAGGGTGAGACCACCCCCGGCAATGAAGAAATCTACGCCGACGCAAACAACCGCGTGCGCGTGGCGTTCTTCTGGCAGCAGGGCCAAACCCCCGACGACCGCTCGACCTGCTGGGTGCCGGTGATGCAGCGCGCGGCGGGCCCTACTCGCGGGGTGCACATGCTGCCGCGCATCGGGCAGGAGGTGTTGGTGGGCTTTTTGCACGGGCAGATGGATCAGCCCATTGTGCTGGCGAGTACGTATAACGGGCGCGGCGAAGGCAGTAGCCTTGCGCACGAAGACCGCGCTGAATCCAATCCAGCGCATGCAAAGCGCAGCGGCACCCCCGCTGCCGCGCCGTTCGATCAATCCACCGACGCCCGTATCGCCGGGCAGAGCAACCGCGTGGGGCAGGGCAATAGCCCGGTCTGGCACGGCGCTGCGGGGGCGGGCCATAACCACATCGGGGCGTTGTTGGGCATGCGCACCAAGGAATGGGGTGGAGTTGGGTATAACCAGCTGTTGTTCGATGACTCGGATCAGCAGCTCGCGGTGCAGGTCGCGACTACCCAGTACAGCACGCAGCTGAATCTGGGCCACTTGCGCCACCGCGCGGATAACTATCGCGGCAGCTTTCGCGGCACGGGGTTTGAAGCGCGCACTGATGCCTATGGCGCGGTCCGCGCCAAGCAGGGCGTGATGCTCACCACTTGGGGTAAAGACGCTGCGACCCCGACGGGCGATGCGGCGGCGGCGCAACGATTGATGCAAACCGCACGCGACACCGGCAGAAACTTGTCCAACGCGGCAGGCACGCATCAGACGGTGCGGTTTACGTCTGTCGAGGGGGTGCAGTCGGGCAATCTGTCTGCACTGCGCGACGATCAGGCCCCGCTTGCGGCGATGGCGCACGCACTGCAGGGCATGGTGGGGATCAGAGGACAGAAGACAGAGGACGGAGGACAGCAAGTCCCGCACCCGACCGACCCGATCCTCACCGTGGCCGGACGCGGCGGCATTGGGCTGACGGCGACTGACATCCAGATCGCTGTCGGGCTCACGCACACCGAACTCGCGGGGGCGCACCATTACACCGGGGTACAAGGCCAGACCCGCATCCACACCGGTCAGGCCATCGGCCTGCTAGGTGGGGCGATCGCGGCTAACAACGGCGTGGGGCTGGAACTCATCGCGGGCAACGGCGACATCCTGATGCAGGCGCAAAGCGATACGCTGACGGTGGCGAGTCAGAAGGATATGACGATATCCGCGGGCCAACCAATAGACTTCGCGGCGGCGAAGAGGATTGTGATTAAGACGGCGGCGGGGGCGACGATTGAGCTTGGATCAGCGGGGATCAACGTCACCGCGCCAGGGTCGTTTACGGTGCATGCGGCTAGTCATCAGTTTGTGAGTGGGGGTGGGGGGAATTATTCGTTGCCCGAGTTACCTCGCAACGAATTAATCCAAAAAGAAAACTACAACCAATGGCTAGTCATTGCTAATGACAAGGGCGGGGTTCTTCAAAATCGCCCTTATCGCGCATGGTTTTTTGATGGAACGTTCATAGATGGATACACCGATCAAAATGGGACAAGTCAAATCATGCAATCAGACGCTGCCAAAGTTGGCCGTATTCAAGTTCTCAAGCGCATAGACCAAGAGGCTAATTAGGCTGACAAAATGACTGCCCACACCGTTCGCCCCCATGAAACTATTACGTCAATCGCGCGACATTATCACGTGACAGTAAAAGCGTTGGTATCCGAAAATAATTTGAGAAATAGTGACTTTATTGGGGTGGGCCAAACACTAGAAATACCAGACGCACGTGATATAAATACCCCGGACATACCTAAGCCAAGACCTAAAATACAAACAAGTCAGGATAGGGATAAAGGATTTTCCGAAAACGCGCTGGAAGAGACTACAGAAGCAATTCTACGCAGCTATCGCATTGCGAGCGGCTGGTTAGATGAGTTGCTGCAGCGTCTTCGACATCGTGAAGCGAATGAGTCGGTGCAACATACCGAAAAAATAAAAGTTACGCCCGCCAAAAAATCAACTGCTCGACACGCTGTTGCACCGGCGAATGGGAGCAGTTACAGCCCCAAAAAATTAAGTGACGTAAAAAAAACATTACAAGAACGCTTGGGTAAGGAGCCTCATATAGTGACGTTCAATGGAGTGAAGCTTACCCAAAATGAGCGTATGCAAATCATCGCCGCCGTAGCGACTTGCGAAATGAACAAGGATGGGTTTGGCAGTATCAACGCAGATCAAGAGTTTGTTGGCAGAAAATTTGGGCGTCGAGGTATTGAAGTCGGATACTCGCGCATCGTACATATTGGTCTGTCATATGGAATTATTCAGTACACGCAAGATGGTGGCCCTTTGGGTCAACTCCTACAGGCAATGCAGAGTAAAAATTCTACTGAATTTACTAGGGTGTTTGGAGGCGGAGATAAAACGATAGCCGACTTGCTGGTTACCACAACAACTAGTGGGCATCCAGACGTTGCTACTAGCGTCCCCCTTTCGGGTCAGCAATATTGGAATTCACTCAGGAGCAAAAAATCCTCTAGTAATAATAAACCGGCGGCTAACGAATTAAAAAATCTTTCGATAACCGACAATGACAAGGATGGCAAATCAGATTTGCCCATTGAGCGCGAAATTCGAGGTAGGCGTGTGCAACCTATTGCCGCCATTAGAGGCGCGCCGCCCACTGATATTTGGATCGGCGTTTGGAAACAACGTTTTCTTGATGCCGGTGCCGTAATCGATTTTCAAGAGGCTCAGCTTGAGTTGGCAGTTCGGAATTACTTTAACCCCGTGCTGCCTAAGGCTAAACAATTTAACGTTCGATCGGCGCTAGCCTTGGCATTTATGGCTGCATGCAGCGTGAGGTGGGGACCGACTTCGCCGAAAGTATATTTAATTATTGATGCTGCTAAAGAAATTCACGTTCAGACTCCCTTTGTAAACGGTGAAGATGAAATACGAGTGATCCGAGCAATCGCACACGCAGGTGAAAAGTCAAAAGTGGGTTCTATTGCCATTCCAGAGGATGAGGTAAGGCGTGCAAAATTATTGATTGCAGATCAACTGAAATTCTTGGCTGAAGATTATTACGATATTTCAAGTTATTAGAGCTTAGGCATGAATATTTTTTTTAGTGTTACCCAATATTTTATAGTTCTTTTTCTACTTCTGGGTGTCCAGCCGTCTTCGGCAAAATCCACAGCTTGTGACATGGATGGGTATGCGGTTAATCGTCTGGAAAACTGTCCCGCAATGAGGGATGCAGATCTCGCCTTGAATAAAAATTACAAAAAAGTTTTGTCGGCGTTGTCCCAACATAATGACTCGAAGTTGAAGCTTAAGACTACTCAAAGGGAATGGTTAACATGGGTAGATACTACTTGTAACAATTACGTAGCTTCCGTTGGTTGTCCAAACGCCTTATGTTTTGATAATGCTCATGATGAATGCTTGACTGTAACCACAAAAGAAAGGGCCGGCGAGTTTGTAAAAATGCTTAATCACATCAAGAAGAATGGAGTTCGTAACATTAATTTTGCCTTCAGCAAGAAAAGCGTTTTTGCGGAAAACAAAAAATGAAGCCACGTACGATCCCTACACCTAGGTATGGCGTCTAGGTCGTCTCGCGGTTAGTGATGCCGCTTTCAAATGAGTAGATACCTTCAATGGAAAAAACAATTCAGGCTCTCTGTTTATTCGCCATCAACATCACAATAACAGCACTCAAGCCCAGACCAAATCTTCTGGCAGCAGGGCAATACCCCCGACGACCGCTCGACTGCTGGGTGCCGGTGATGCAGCGCGCGGCGGGCCCTACTCGCGGGGTGCACATGCTGCCGCGCATCGGGCAGGAGGTGTTGGTGGGCTTTTTGCACGGGCAGATGGATCAGCCCATTGTGCTTGCGAGTGCGTATAACGGGCGCGGCGAAGGCAGTAGCCTTGCGCACGAAGACCGCGCTGAATCCAATCCAGCGCATGCAAAGCGCTGCTGCACCACCGCTGCGCTTTGACACGGAACTTCACTGACCTACGACGGTCCTTTAGCCAATCTAGATTTTTGTTTTACACTGACTGCGTGCGCTTTCATTTCAAACGACTACTGCTGATTTTTATGATGCTGGTGTTGCCGGTGGAGACTTTTGCGTCTGCGGCAATGCTGGGCTGCGCGTTTTCGCAACAAGGGCCGACCACGTCTCAAACGGCGCAGGGGACCGGGGGTGAGGTTTTGCATGCCTGTCACGAATCGCCTCAGCCGACCACACCAGACACCAAACAAAACTGCGAACATTGCACCGCCTGCTATCTGGCTTCGGCGCTACTAATCCCCTCTACTGTGATCGCGCCCGTCGTGGCGGTTTCTGAGACGGCGATTGCGCATCCCAGCGCTTCCTTTATCGGCTTCATTCCCGATAGCCCCGAGCGACCCCCTCGACCCACTTCGCCTAAGTCCCGCGCTGGCTAACAGCGCGTAGCGACTTGTCGCGGTTAAAAGCCGCATAACGCGAATTTTTTAATTTTGTTAAATCCGAACTGCCGCCCTGCGGCAGGTTGATGCGCGAGCATTTTGGAGCCTGGTGACGCAAGCGCGTACAGGCGTCTATTGCTCGGGCTTGGGAGAACTTATGATTTCTTATCGATATTCATCGCGTGCGCTACTCGTAGCCACCGCTTTTATTCCCTTGGTTGCCGCGGCCCAGATAGATCGACGCGATCCTCTTAATTTACCAATGACGAGGCCGGCTACGACTTATCAGTCCACATTTACCGAATACAAAAATTATCAGGACCCTGAGCTTATATCGTGGCGCACCGCGAACGATGTGGTCCGCGAGTTTGGCAGCATGGCCCAAATGGGGGACATGGGCGGTGACAAAGCCACGCAAAACACTGGGGCTGGGGGGACTCAAGATCAAACCGGTAAAGAAAGTAAGGCAGCTGAGCCCGCCCACGATATGGGCAAAATGAACGAGGCAACTAAAGCCAACAAACCCAAGGCGAAGTCTCCCGACATGAAAGGCATGGAAGGAATGAGTAATATGCCCGGACACGATATGAGCAACATGAAAAGTAAAACGGTGCCAGCAAAGCCCCTCGCCCCCCTCACTAAACCTACCGCACCTCAGGCCATGCCTGATCATAGCGGCATGCAAAAACAATAAGGAGCAACCATGCAAACCTTCTCCTTAACCTTTCGTCCGCTCGCACTCGCCATTTCGGTGTTATTCCTCGGCGGTTGCGCGACATTCTCGTCGGACGGCGGCTTCTCCTCGGTCAAGTCGTTAACTAAGGAGCGTATCGGCAAAGACGTGACTTGGGTCAAGTCCGATGACGATGCTGCCACCGTCGAAAAGACCATCGATCCGCTGCTAGCCAAGCCGTTGACGGTAGACGATGCCGTCACGATCGCGCTATTGAATAACCGGGGCCTGCAGGCCAGTTATGCCGAGCTTGGCATCGCCGAGGCGAATTTGGTGCAGGCGGGGCGACTAAAGAATCCGACTTTTTCGTTCACCCGTTTAACCCGCGGTGACGAACTCGAAATTGATCGCAAACTAATGTTGCCGCTCATGAATTTGCTGACGATGCCGCTCGCCGCCAAAATTGAACGGCGCTACTTTGAGCAGGCGCAATATAGGGCCGCGAGCGACGCGCTACGCGTCGCCGACGAGACACGGCGTGCGTACTTTTCGGCGCTCGCCGCGCAAGAAACCGTGAAGTACATGCAACAGGTCAAGCTTTCTGCCGAGGCCAGCGCGGAACTCGCCAACAAAATGGCGCAGGTGGGCAACTGGAGCAAGCTGGAGCAAATGCGCGAACAGGCCTTCTATGCCGATGTCACTACGGATCTTGCGCGGGCGATGCAAATGCAGATTGCCGAGCGCGAAAAGTTGACCCGGCTGATGGGCTTATGGGGGACGAAAACCGCATTTCAGCTCCCGGATCGATTGCCCGATCTGCCCAAAGCACCGCGCGACATCGCCGACATCGAAGCGCAGGCGATGCAGAACCGGCTCGACGTGCTGATGGCCCGGCGTGAGCTTTCAGGGCTCGCAGATTCTTATGGGCTGACCAAAGCGACGCGTTTTATCAATGTGCTCGACGTGGGTTATTTGCGTAATACCTACAGGCAAAGTCCAACGCGCGAAAACGGCTATGCGATCGAGCTGCAAATCCCGTTATTCGATTGGGGCGGCGCGCGCGTTGCCAAGTCCGAAGCGGTGTATATGCAAGCCGTGAACCGCACCGCTGAAATCGCGGTGAACGCGCAGTCCGAAGTGCGCGAAGCGTATTCCGGATATCGCAGTGCGTACGACGTGGCCAAACATTATCGCGATGAAGTCGTGCCACTCAAAAAACGCATTTCGGATGAGCAGATGTTGCGCTACAACGGCATGCTGATTAGCGTATTCACATTGCTGGCCGATGCGCGCTCGCAAGTATTGAGCGTGAATGCGTCTATCGAAGCCTTGCGCGATTACTGGATGGCCGAATCGGCATTGCAGATGGCGCAAACCGGAGGCTCCGTAGATAACCTCCCCAATGCTCGATCGACCGAGAACGCGAAGCGCCAGGATAAAACCCGCGATTCGGCGAGCCCGGTTAATCCCTAAAATTTACTGAACAAGGACAGATTACATGGTTACACGTAGAGATTTTTTTCGCAGCGCAGGTGCGGTCACACTTGGCGCAGGGTTGGTCAGCCGTGCGGGCGCCGCTTCGTTGCCGGAAGCGCCCATGATGGACCAAGCCACCACGCAGCCGCCGCTGGCCCCGCCCAATGGCCGCCCCTATAACCCGGTCGTGACGCTGAATAGCTGGACGCTACCGTGGCGCATGAAAAACGGCGTGAAGGAGTTTCACCTGATTGCCGAACCCGTCGTGCGCGAGCTATCCCCTGGCATGAAGGCCAATCTGTGGGGGTATAACGGACAGTCGCCGGGCCCCACAATCGAAGTAGTCGAAGGCGACCGCGTGCGATTATTCGTTACCAATAAACTGCCCGAACACACCAGTATCCATTGGCACGGCCAGCGTTTGCCCAATGGCATGGACGGCGTCACCGGCCTGACCCAACCGGGCATCCAGCCGGGCAAAACCTTTGTGTATGAATTTGTCGCCCAGCGTCCCGGTACCTTCATGTATCACCCGCATGCGGATGAAATGATGCAGATGGCGATGGGCATGATGGGCTTCTGGGTCACGCATCCCAAGAACCCAAACTTGCATCGCGTCGACCGCGACTTTTGTTTTTTGCTGAACGCTTACGACATTGATCCCGGCAGTTTTACGCCCAAAACCAGCACCATGCTCAACTTCAATTTATGGACTTTCGACAGCCGCGTATTTCCGGGCATCGACCCCATCGTTTGCGGCCTGAATGACCGTGTGCGGATCCGGGTCGGCAATCTGACCATGACCAATCATCCGATCCACCTGCATGGCCACGAGTTCGTCGTCGCCGGCACCGACGGCGGCTGGACACCTCCCGGTTCACGCTGGCCTGAAGTCACCACCGATATTGCGGTGGGGCAGATGCGCGCGATCGAATTCGACGCGACCGCGCCGGGCGACTGGGCGTTTCATTGCCACAAATCGCACCACACAATGAATGCGATGGGCCATGACATCCCCAACATGGTCGGGGTTGACCAGCGTGACGTGGTCGACAAGATAAAAAAACTGGTGCCCGATTACATGGTGATGGGCGACCAGGGTGGGTCGATGGGCGGGATGGAAATGCCGCTGCCGGATAACACGCTGCCGATGATGACCGGCACGGGCCCATTCGGGGGCATTGAGATGGGCGGCATGTTCACTACGGTAAAAGTGCGCAAGGGTCTGGCCCGCAACGATTACAAAGATCCAGGCTGGTACAAACACCCTGCTGGCAAGGTTGCGTATGAATGGCAAGGCGAGGACAGCGGCATGCCGGATGCGACAAGCGCACCCAACTCCCAAAGCTCGGCTGCCACACCGGGAGAGCCGGTACTAAAAGTACGCAAGAGTAGTGGCCACGAAGGGCATTAATACAAGTTTTTTGTGCTGCATTCCGCAGCGTTTTTTAAATGGAGAAGGAAACATGATGAAATCTACCTTAATTGCAGCGGCATTATCTGTTGGCGTGCTTTCACTTAATACAGCTTATGCCACCCCCACCCACAAACATGCCGCCTCCCATAGTGCGTCGATGGATATGCATGAAGAACATGCCTCAGCTATGGGCAAACCAGGCAACCCTGCAAAAGTCACCCGCACGATGACTGTAGACATGAATGACAACATGCGATTCAGTCCTGAAAAAATCAGCGTCAAGAAAGGCGAAACGATCAAGTTCATCGTCAAGAACTCGGGTCGGATAAAACATGAAATGGTATTGGGCTCGCCGCAAGAAATTAAAGAGCATGCTGAGATGATGAAAAAAATGCCGGGGATGGAACATGCCGACGCCAACATGGTGGTAGTCGACCCCGGTAAAACGGGCGAAATCGTCTGGCAATTTAATAAGGCGGGTCAGTTCGATTTTGCTTGCTTGCAACCCGGCCATTTTGAAGCAGGCATGCGCGGCAAGATTGCGGTTAAGTAGCAGCAAAAGTGGGCGACTTTCTGCGCAGCCTAAAGCCTGGAGTGTTTTTGATACTCAAGCGACCCAATTGTTGCGCCGCCCAACGCACTAAATCACTGAAGCAGTGTCTTAATTGAGCGCGCCTTACTCACATAGGTCCGTCGCGCTTGCACTGTTGAAGTGAAGCACCTAAACCTGCCGGATTACGGTTAAGAGAGGTAAAGATGAAACGAAATTTATTATTCACGGCGATGTTGGCCCTGCCTATGTTTATCGCAGGCCCGTTGGCTCACGCCCATGGAGACCAAAAGGACACGCCGGTAACTCAGTCGGTCGAGGAACAAACCGATTGGGGGATTGCTGGCAAGCCTGCGTGGGTCACGCGCACTGTTCAAATCGACATGACCGACGCGATGCGTTTTACCCCTGACAAAATTACGGTGAAGCAAGGCGAGATCGTGCGTTTTGTCGTCACCAACAAAGGCCGCATGCTGCACGAGATGGTGATAGGCACGCCGGAAAAGTTGGCCGAGCATGCTGCATTGATGATCAAATTTCCGAATATGCAGCATTCAGAACCGTATATGGTGCATGTGCCCCCGGGTAAGACGGGAGAAATTGTCTGGAACTTTAACCGCCCGGGCACGTTCGAATTTGGGTGCTTGATCGCCGGGCATTATGAAGCAGGCATGCGCGGCACCCTCACCGTTACCCCCACCCTCAAGCAAGGAGATGTCGATATGAATAGCAAACTGAAAGTCGCAATGGTTCCCTTAGTCGTCGGCCTCACGAGTGCCTCCGCAGTACAGGCCGAGACGGTCGCCGCGCCCACTGCGCAAGTCGCACAGGCAGCAAAATCTGAAGCATTGAGCGAAGGCGTAGTGCGAAAAATCGATGCCGCCAATGCCAAGATCACGCTCAAGCACGGGCCCCTCGTCAACCTCGCAATGCCCGCGATGACTATGGTGTTCAAGGTGCAGCCGGCTGACTTGCTCAACACCGTTAAAGTGGGCGACTCCGTGAAGTTTCGCGCTGAGAATCTGAAAGGCGCACTCACCGTTACCGCTATTGAGCCGGGCACGTCGAAATAACGCGATCGGAAAGGGTCTTGCTGACCCTTCCTCCGTGGCACCAGTTTTAGTGCAATGCTTATTTAATGCAGGGAATTGATCACGGTCGCAATCCGAGGTATTTCGCAACGCTTACCGATTTCGAGTGGCAGACTTCAGACCACAACGTCCGCATGTTTACGCCATGCACGCCAGCCGCCATACGTTGTAATTTCTGGATTTTGGTGCACTGCTTCTGCCTCACATAACACGCCCGGCACCTGTGAGCCATCTTCGAGCTCGACTTCCCCTAGGTACAAGTGCGGCGGTTCGCGCGCAAAAATTTCGTCGATATGCGCGTCGGGCACGAAGTAAAGTTCGCCTGCTATATGGCTCGCACCAATATCCGCGCGCACCATGCCCGGGTAAGTGTCGCCGCCCAGTAAAAATAAGCGGTAGCGGGCAGCGGTCGAGACCTCTTTTAAAAAAGTGCAGGCGCTCAGATTTTGATGCAGGGCTTCGCCGCGCATCAACGTGCCATTCACAAATAAGTGCATCCGTATCCTTTCAGCTGTGACCCGCTATCGCGATCGGCACCGCGTCATTTTCATCCGACCTGATTTCTGTGTGAGCCCGGGCAACAGGTGCGTGCTGCGCGCGCGTGACCAACATTAACCACGCGGCAACCAGCAGATAACTTAGCGCAACCAGCGGTGACTGGCCGATGCCGATGGCTTCGCTGTGCATGAACCCAAAGAACGACAAGACGGCACCCGCGCCTGCAAAGGCCGCCGCTTTTACCCACTGACGCTCGATAATAAATACGGTAATCGCAGCCAAAATCAAACTCACCAGAATCGCACCGCCACCCAGCACGCTTAAACCCTGGTACAGAATGCCGCCTTGGCCAAGCTTGTCGAACCCCACCGCGGCGGCATTCGTGCCGGCGGCCCCCAGTGCGCTGTCGATTTGCAATTTGCCCCACGCCGCCACTTGCGGAATCAGCGCCAGCACCACTGCGGGTGCGTGATTTTTGGGCGTCTCCTGAAACGCCTGCGCGCCGATCAACATGCCGATGTAGAGCAGGATGGGCAAAATCGCCACCACTGGAATCAGTGCCATCATCAGCGCGAGAATGCCAAACCATGACAGCACCAGCACCACCAAACCGGTCGCGGCCGAATAGCCGATGCGCCCGCCGATGGCTTTCCAGCCGGGGTGGCCGATGTAAACGGCGTTGATAAACGGGTTGCCCATCAGGCAGCCGATCAGGCTCACCACGCCGTCAGCAGTGATCACGCGCGTGGTGGGGAAGTTGTCGCCGCCCGCTGCTGCGCTCTCCACGTTGTCCATCGCCTCGACCAAATCGTAGATACCGAATGGAATCGCGGTCACCAGAATCACACCGAGAAACTGGAATCCGGAAAACACATGGTCGAACGCAGGCAGCGGCACCGCGAAGCCAAACCCTGATAGCGCGCCTTGAAAATTTTGCAGACTCATACCACCGTAATTCAACCCGAGCGCGGTCGAGCCCCACGCGATTAGCGTACCCGCAGCAATCGCCACCAAGCCTGCGGGCATGCCTTTGTAATAGCGCACGCCGCCGAGCCAGCTGGCGATCAGAATCGCAAAGCAGATCAGGCCGATCACCGGCGTCATGAACATTTCCAGCGCCGGGCGCATCGAAATAAACGCGATCGACACACCCGCCAACGCGCCCAGCAGCGCAGCACGGGGGGTAATTTTACGGATGTACGGCGCGATGTAGCCGCCCGCCATCAGCACAAAGCTTTGGATGAAGACCCACGCCAGCCCCGCCTCCCAGCCCTTGACCGGGTCGCCGGTGGTGAGCGCAATCGGCAGCATGATCACAAACGTGACGACGAACATATGCGGTACCGAAACCCCGGAAGGCAACGCACACACGTCGTTGCGACCGGTCTTTTTAGCCAGCTGGTACGCGAGCCACGCGTAGTAAATCGTGGACAAAAACAACATCATGCCCAGCGCAGGCAGAATGCGGCCGAACACAATTTCGTCCGGCAGCTTGACCACATACCGCATCAGGCCGGTGAGCACCAGCAGATTGACCAGGATATTGGTACCAAAGCCGAAGAGCGCATTCCAGTCGCCCGGCTGCCAGAGTAGCGGTTTTGCTGTAGCGGTGATGCTCATGTCAATGCTCCTGTAAGACGCGACGATGCAACCGGGACAAGCGAATTCAGCGCCGCGATAATCGGCGTCGAATGACTCACCCAACCAAAAATACCGCCCTGCGCTGAAATCATCTTCAGGCCCATGGCGTGAAACTCGGGGAAATACGACCCACAACAATCGGCCGGCACGATGCAACGATAGCCACGATCGTTCGCTTCGCGCACGGTGGTGTGGACGCACACTTCGGTCGTCACACCACACACGATCAGGTTGTCGATGTGGTGATCGCGTAGCCGGATGTGCAAGTCGGTAGCGTAAAACGCGCCCTTGCCAGGCTTGTCGATGACCGGTTCGCCGGGCAGCGGATAGAGTTCGGGAATGATGTCGTGGCCTGCTTCGCCGCGAATCAGGATGCGCCCCATTGGGCCTAAGTCGCCGATGCGTTGGTTCGGCGCGCCGCGTTCAAGCTTGGCGCGCGGTGCGTCGCTTAAATCCGGCTTGTGACCTTCGCGGGTGTGAACGACCAGCATGCTGTTGGCGCGCGCGCATCCCAACAAGGCCTCGAGCGGCGGCACCACGCCCGCGAGCAAACTCACGTCGTTGCCCAGTGATTCGCCAAAGCCCCCCGGCTCAAGAAAATCGCGCTGCATATCGATGATGAGCAGCGCGGTATGCGCTGGATCAAACGTGATCGGCGCAGGTTGGGCCTCAATGGTCAACCAGCCGGGGCGCGTGGCGCTCATAGCCGAGCCAAGCACGCACACACGGCGCGCAAAAACCGGGCGCGCAGTCTGGTGCGAGTGGTCGACATTGGCTGCATGATCCCCTCAAGCAGACGGCTGATATTTGTTGTAATGCATGGCGTATGCCAAAACTACATGCCTGCGTTGGATTGTCTTAAACGCTTGTATTAAGTGGCTTTTACTGACAGGCGTAGTTTCTCGTTGAGCGGCTGTATGCTTTTTATTGCGCAGCAACAGTGCACGTCGGCACCGGCGAGGTGCGGGCCGATGGGAATGGTATTAGCGAGGAATCTGACTGATATGCGCTGCGACGATGCGCCAGCCTACTGGCATGCGCATCCAGGTCTGCGTCTGCCGTCCGTGCTGATTGTCGCGTTCGAATTCCGCGCATGTGTGTGCGCAGTCGCGGCCAAAGCTTGTGATCTGCACATGCGTGAGGGTGCGTTGCGCCGCGCCCCACGCGCGGGACGCACGAAAATCAGCAATCGCCGCGTGACCATAACTGCTCTCTGCCACGCCGATGCGCAAAACCCGGTCATCCTGCCAAAAAAGGCGGTCGAGCGTCGCGGTATCGTTCGAGGCCAGTGCCTGTTCGTAGGTCTCGAACATCGCGCGGATTTCCGCCAGCACCTCGGGCAAGTCTATCTGCATCTCAGTTCAAGTCCGGACGCTGTGCGGTGAAACCCATCGCCTCTAACGCGGCGGCGACACGCAATGCGTGGTCTTCGCGCCACGGCGCGGCGATCACTTGCACGCCGATCGGCATGTCACCCGCGTGCGCTGCGGGTACCGCAACGACCGGCAAACCGATGCATGAAACCGGTTGCGTATACAGCCCCAGATTGGGGCGTATCGGCAGCTCTACGCCATTGAGATGCATCGTGCGTTCGCCGATACGCGGCGCGCTGATCGGCGTGGCGGGGGCCAGTAATACATCGACTTCGCGAAAACTTTTTAGCACCTGTTGATGAAACCAGCGCCGCAGTTTTTGCGCCTGCACGACCCAGGCGGCGGGGATCAGATTGCCTGCCAGCAAGCGGTCGCGCACCGCTAGATCAAACTCGTCCGCTTGCGTGCGTAGCCGCGTGCGATGCAACGCGCCGCCTTCGGCCGCGGTGATCAGATAGGCGGCGGCACGTGCGCGCTCCACTTCCGGCCAGATAACTTGCCGAGTGGCGCCCAGCGCATCCGCGACGCGCGTCAACGCAGCTTGCGCTGCGCCTTCGCTGTGCTGGTTGAAATAACCCCCTAACACGCCGATGCGCAAGCCATCTGCGCCTTTTGGCAATTGGGCCCAACACGGCTCTGTGCCACGCTGCGCACACGCGGGGTCGCGATCATCTGCTCCCTGCATCGCATCGTAAGCCAGCGCCAAATCGGCCACGGTGCGCGCGAGCGGGCCCAAGTGATCGAGACTATCGGCAAACGGAAACGACCCCGTGCGCGGCAGCCGCCCGTACGTCGGCTTCAGACCGAACAGGCCGCACAGCGAGGCAGGCACGCGGATGGAGCCATTGGTGTCCGAGCCCAGCGCAATCGGCACCAGTCCGGCCGCGACCGCCGTGCCGCTGCCGCCGCTGGAACCGCCGCTCATCCGCGCGAGGTCATGCGGGTTGCGCGAGGGGCCGTAATGCGCATTCTCGCCGGTGAAATCGTAGGCATATTCGCCCATGTTGAGCGCGCCAAGCAGCACCGCACCGGCGGCTTCGAGGCGCGCGATCAGCACTGCGTCGGTTTGCGGCGCGGGGTACGTGGCGTTGATGCGGCTGCCCGCCAGCGTGGGGAACCCAGCGATATCGAATAGGTTTTTAACCGCGAACGGCACGCCGGCCAATACGCCGGGGTCGACACCTGCGGCGAGCTTGCGATCCACAGCTTGCGCGGTTGCGAGCGCGCGCGTGTTCGTGACCTGCGTGAACGCGCCGAGCTGAGGATTCAGGCGTTCGATACGTTGCAGCGCAGCTTGAGTGACCGCCAGCGCGCTGATCTCGTCGCGTCGAATAGCAGCGGCTATCTCGGCTGCGTTGCTCCACTCTGACAGCATCAGTGCGCTCGGTTCATGGCACAAACACCGGGGCGGTTCCGGCCTCGTCGGGCAACGGAAAGGACAACACAATATCCGCCATGCGCGCGGCAACCGCAAAATGTTCCACTACGCCGCTCAAATAGGTTTCAGCGATGGGAAGACCAGTAGCCTCACTTGCGGCCTTTACATAAGCTTCAAGCGTGGCTGCGCGTGTCTCGGCGAGTGGACCTGCACCTTGACTCAACGCGTCTCGCTTTCCAGCAGCAAACCTTGGCGTTTGATGAAGCGGATCACCTCGTCCAGCCCCTGGCCGGTTTTCAGATTTGTGAACACATACGGCCGCTCGCCGCGCATTTTTTTGGTATCCACGTCCATCACTTCGAGCGACGCACCGACGTAAGGCGCAAGGTCGATCTTGTTGATCACCAGTAAGTCCGAACGCGTAATACCCGGCCCGCCCTTGCGCGGAATCTTGTCGCCGGCCGCAACGTCGATCACGTAAATCGTCAGGTCGGACAACTCGGGGCTAAAGGTCGCCGCGAGGTTATCGCCGCCGGACTCAATGAACACGATTTGCAATTGGGGGAACGCGAGATTTAAGCGCGCAACCGCTTCGAGATTGATCGACGCGTCTTCGCGTATCGCGGTGTGCGGGCAGCCGCCGGTTTCCACGCCTAGGATACGATCCGGCGGGAGTGCCGCGTGGCGTACCAGAAACTGTGCGTCTTCAGCGGTGTAGATGTCGTTGGTGACCGCAGCGATTTCAAAGTCGTCGCGCAGCGCCTGGCAGAGGGCGAGGGTCAAGGCAGTTTTGCCGGAGCCGACCGGGCCGCCGATGCCGATGCGCAGGGGAGAGGGGTTCATTTTCTAAGTTTCATATCAGGTTCAAGAGCGGAACAGGCGAGTGTATTGCGTTTCATGTTGGCTGCTGGCAATCGCCAAGCCCGGACTGCTGCTAATCCAGTCGCTCGATTCGAGGCGCGGCGCGGCCTCGACCACCGTAGCCAACTGCGGAATCAATTGCGACAACAAACGCTGCCCCGCCGATTGGCCAAGCGGGATTAGCTTGATCGCAGCCGCAACCTGATTCTCTATCCACGCAAACAGATACGCGGTCAGCGTCGCCTCAGAGGTCTGCCCCAGTCGCACGCAGGCTTCGACAAAACGCGCCGGCCAGGTCTGCAGATTCAACACTGGCTGAGCCTGCCACTCGGGCAAGGCCTGCAGCAGACCGGTCATCGAATAGCCCATCTGCAAAGTTTCTTCGCGTAACTCGCGTGACTCGCGGCTGGCAAGAAAGCGCTGGTCGAGCGCGCAGGCTTCGGCATCGTCCCCCACACTCAGCGCATGATAAAGCCGCGCCAGCAGCGGTGCATCAAAACGTCCGAGCGGCCCGCTCAGCAGATCGCCGATCCAGCGTGCGGCGTCAAGCTCGGTTTTGACCCAGCCTGCCTCCACCGCCCATTCCATGCCTTGCGAGTAACTGTAACCGCCCACCGGCAACGCCGGGCTCGCGAGGCGCAATAGCTGCGCCAGAATGATGGGGGGCGAGGTTTTAGCGAGCATGACCAAATCCATGGATCAGGCCACCATGACCGGATTCTTCGCCGTGGCGATGGCCGCCGCCATATGCGCCCGCCTCGGGTTCGAACGGCGCGTCGATTTCAATCACGGCCAGGTCAAGCTTTTCCAGCAGCACGCGCAACACCGAGTCCGCCAGTAGATACAGCGCATTGCTGCGCACTTCCAGCGCGACATGCCGATTGCCCAGATGATAGGCAGCACGCGCCAGTTGCGTCGGGCTGTCGGTGCGTACTTCGTACAATAGTTCGCTGGCCGCAATCACTTGCACGCTGCGGCCGTCCTTGCCCACAAGCCAGTCGCCGCCGCGTAACACCGTGCCGCGAGGCAGAAACAAGCCGACTTCTTCGCCGCCATCGAGTTGCGTGCGCAATCGACTTTTGCAGCGCGACTCGAACGGCAACGTGAGTTGCGCATCGCAGTGTGCGGGGGCGTTGCCAGTGCCTAAGGTTTCAATCAATAACATTTGAACAATTCAGAACAAAAAATAGCGTTGCGACATCGGCAGGCTTTCCGCCGGCTCGCACCACAGCAATTCGCCGTCGGCGCGCACCTGATAATTCTGCGGATCGACTTCGATTTGCGGCATCGCGTTGTTGTGGATCAAATCGGTTTTTTTGACGCTGCGACAACCGCGCACGGTGACCAGCGGACGCGTTAAGCCATAGCGGCTGGCGATGCCGTTTTCCAGCGAGAGTTGCGACACAAACGTCACGCTGGTGGCGCGACACGCTGCGCCGTATGCACCGAACATCGGCCGGTAATGGACAGGCTGCGGCGTCGGGATCGACGCGTTGGGATCGCCCATCGCGGCAGCGGCGATCATGCCGCCTTTCAAAATCAGCGAGGGTTTGACGCCAAAAAATGCGGGCCGCCACAACACCAGGTCGGCGAGTTTTCCGGGTTCGATCGAGCCGATCAGGTGCGCCATGCCGTGGGTTAACGCCGGGTTGATGGTGTATTTTGCGAGATAGCGTTTGACGCGGAAATTGTCGTTATGGCTGCTGTCGGGGGCGAGCGCACCGCGTTGTTGTTTCATTTTGTGCGCGGTTTGCCAGGTGCGAATGATCACTTCGCCGACGCGGCCCATCGCCTGCGAATCAGATGAAATCATCGAGAACGCGCCGAGGTCGTGCAGGATGTCTTCGGCGGCGATGGTTTCGCGGCGGATGCGCGACTCGGCAAACGCCACGTCCTCGGCGATGGCCGAATCCAAGTGGTGGCAGACCATCAGCATGTCGAGATGCTCGTCGATGGTGTTCACGGTAAACGGCCGTGTCGGGTTGGTCGACGACGGCAGCACGTTGGGCTGCGACACCGCCTTGATGATATCGGGCGCGTGGCCGCCGCCCGCGCCTTCGGTATGATAGGTGTGGATGGTGCGGTGCTTGAATGCGGCGAGCGTGGTTTCGACGAAACCGGATTCGTTCAACGTGTCGGTGTGGATCGCAACCTGGGTATCGGTTTCATCGGCAACGGTTAAACAGTTGTCGATTGCGGCCGGTGTGGTGCCCCAGTCTTCGTGCAGCTTCAGGCCGATCGCGCCGGCCGCGATCTGCTCGCGCAAAGGTTCGGGCAAACTGGCGTTGCCCTTGCCTAAAAATCCCAGATTCATCGGGAAGGACTCGGCCGCTTGCAGCATTTTTCGCAGATGCCACGGGCCCGGCGTGCAGGTGGTGGCATTGGTGCCGGTGGCCGGACCAGTGCCGCCGCCGAGCATGGTGGTGATGCCCGACATCAGCGCCTCCTCGATCTGCTGCGGGCAGATGAAATGGATATGGCTGTCGATACCGCCTGCGGTGACGATCATGCCTTCGCCCGCAATGATCTCGGTCGCCGCGCCAATGATGATCGTCACCCCCGGCTGGATGTCGGGGTTGCCCGCCTTGCCGATCGCGGCGATGTGGCCGTGCTTGATACCGATGTCGGCCTTGACGATGCCCCAGTGATCGACGATCAGCGCGTTGGTAATTACCGTATCCATCACCTCGGCCGCGACGCGCTGCGATTGGCCCATGCCGTCGCGGATGACTTTGCCGCCGCCGAATTTCACTTCCTCGCCGTAGACGGTGAAGTCTTTTTCAACTTCAATAATCAGATCGGTATCGGCCAGCCGCACGCGGTCGCCCATTGTTGGCCCAAACATTTCGGCATACGCCTGGCGCGAGATTTTCATGTGTGGCTCCTCACAGCGCGCCCATTACCTGACCCTGGAATCCGTAGACGATGCGATCACCGCTGAGTGCGACGAGCTCGACGGTGCGGCTTTGCCCCGGCTCGAAACGCACGGCCGTGCCCGCAGCGATATTGAGTCTGAAGCCGCGCGATGCCGCGCGATCAAATGTCAGCGCGGTGTTGGTCTCAAAAAAATGGTAATGCGAGCCGACCTGGATAGGCCGGTCGCCGCTGTTCGCGACTACCAGCGTCACCGTTTCGCGCCCGACATTGAGTTCGATCTCGCCCGGTTGGATGAAATACTCGCCGGGAATCATGGGTGCGATTGGCGCATCCGCCATGCCACCAGGCTCACGATCAGCACGACCGCAGCTATGGTTAACAGCGGATCAAAACCCGCAAACAAATGCACCAGATCGGCAAGAAACTCCCCGTGGCCGGGGTGGGCATACGCGCTCATCGGTATCAACAGCGCGCTCAGTAAGGCAGTCATTCGAAATGATTTCATGGTGGCCTCGCTCTCAGGGAATAGGGTGATGCACCGTCACCAGCTTGGTGCCATCGGGGAAAGTTGCTTCGATCTGGATGTCGGGAATCATCTCGGCGATGCCGTCCATCACATCCGCACGCGTCAGCAGGGTTGCGCCGTAGCTCATTAATTGCGCGACGCTCTGGCCGTCGCGCGCGCCTTCCATGATCGCCGCGGAAATGAAAGCGATGGCCTCGGGATAATTGAGCTTGAGCCCGCGCGCGCGGCGGCGTTCGGCCAGCAACGCGGCGGTGAAAATCAACAGCTTGTCTTTTTCTCGTGGGGTCAGTTCCATTTTTTAACTATCCAAAAACCTTTAACCACCGAGATATGTCCCGGCAGGGACGTATCCTTTAGGACACGGGGCACAGAGAAACCACTGGCCCAGTGTCGGTGAGGCGTCTGTTCATGTGCTCCAGATGCGCGGCGGCTGCGCGTTCAAACCCCGCATGTCGGGACGCAATAGCGTCCATATGTTTGCAAAGTATGCCCGTGCTGCCTCCACCTCGTTTCCCAGATAACGTGCAACCAATACACCAGGCATTTGCGTGATGCCTGCCAGCGCGCCAGCTTGCAACGCCAGCGCACGGCACGCGGTGAGCGTGTCGGCACTCACTTTTTTGCCTGCGGCCAGCAGCGTGCCCGTCACCCGAAAACCGCGATAGCCTGCAGGCGAATGCAAAAACGCCTCGCCGCCTGCGAGCCGCGCAGTCTCAAACAATATCGACTGTCCATTCAACAAAATCTCGCTGCGCTGCTGGAACACGCCGTTCAAATAATCCTCGCCGCTGGCTGGTCGGCCCATCACGCTGATGTCCCAGCCGACGAAGGTCGCGCCCTCGTCCAATTGCACCTCCAGCGCGCTGCTGCCGCGACAGCCGTCAAACAAAATACTCTCCTGCGGCAAATATTCCAGCACTGCGTTCGCCGCCACGCTGCACTTCACTTGTTGCGTCGCCGTCGCACCCAGACTGCGATACCACTTGGCCGCGCCGGGCGTGGTGATCAGCGCGTGGCTGCCCGCCTCGAGCGTCAACGCAATGTCGATCTGGTCACCGCCGGCGATGCCGCCCGGCGGATGTAACAGCACGGTATGGCAGACCGAGTCGCCTTCCGGGTACAGCGGCTTTTGCACCGCCAAGGGGCCATATTGTTCGCGTCGCGCCAGCACACTGCGTCCGTCGTGCGCCGCGTAACTCAACGCCAATCGCGCATGCCAGGGCGGAATAATGGCTCTAGCCGTCACACCGCCAAATACCCGCGCACCCCATCCGCTTCCATGTTCGCGCCCAAACCGCTTTTCACCACTTGTCCGCGCTGCAGCACCGTATAGTCGTCCGCCAAGGATTTGGCGAAATCATAATACTGTTCGGTCAGCAGCACACCCATGCCGCCTTGCCCGGCGAGCATGCGCAATACGCGCTCGATGTCCTTGATGATCGACGGCTGGATGCCCTCGGTCGGCTCGTCCAGAATAATCAGCTTGGGCTTGCCCGCCAGCGCGCGTGCTATCGCCAGTTGCTGCTGTTGCCCGCCCGACAGATCACCGCCGCGCCGTTTCAAGAACTGTTTCAAAATCGGAAACAGTTCGAACAATTCTTCCGGGACTTTTTTTGCCGCCGCACCTTTCAAATGCGCCAGCCCCATTTGCAGATTTTCGGCGACGGTCAGGCGCGGAAAAATCTCGCGGCCCTGCGGCACATAGCCCATTCCCATCGCCGCGCGCTTGTGCGGCGCGAGTTTGGCGATGTCTTCGCCGAAAAATTTAATCGTGCCCGACTTGATCGGCACCACGCCCATCAGGCAGCGCAGCAACGTGGTTTTTCCCACACCATTGCGCCCCAGCAGCACCGTGGTTTTGCCGATTGCGCAATGCACGCTGACATCGCGCAGGATATGGCTGCCGCCGTAATACTGGTTGATGCCTGCGACCTCTAGCATTTAACGTCCTAAATACACTTCGATCACGCGCTGATCGTTTTGCACATCGCTCATGCTGCCCTCGGCCAGCACCGCGCCTTCGTGCAGCACGGTGACTTTGCGCGCGATGCTGTTGACGAATTCCATATCATGCTCGACCACCACCAGCGAATGCTTGCCCGCCAATGAAATAAATAGCTCGGCGGTGCGCTCGGTTTCGGCGTCGGTCATGCCGGCCACCGGCTCGTCGAGCAACAACAATTTGGGCTCCTGCGCCAGCAGCATGCCGATTTCCAGCCATTGCTTCTGGCCGTGTGCGAGTAGGCCGGCGGGGCGATCGCGCAAATCCTGTAGCCGGATCAGTTCCAGCAGTTCGTCGATGCGGCTGGCCTGCTCGCCGCTCAATTTCGAGAACAGGCTGCTCCAGATGCCCTTGTTGGTTTTCAGCGCGAGCTCAAGATTGTCGAACACGCTGTGCTGCTCGAACACGGTCGGCTTTTGGAACTTGCGACCGATACCCGCGTGTGCGATCTCGGGTTCGCGCATCCGTGTCAGATCCATGGTCTGGCCAAAAAACGCGGTACCCGAATCGGGCCGGGTCTTGCCGGTAATCACGTCCATCATCGTGGTTTTGCCCGCGCCGTTGGGGCCGATGATGCAGCGCAACTCGCCCGCGTCGATGGTCAGCGATAAACGGTTGATCGCCTTGAAGCCGTCGAAGCTGACGTTGATGTCTTCCAGATACAGCGCGACGCCGTGCGATAGATCGAGTTCGCCGGGGATGAGCAGATGCCCATGCGATGCGCTGACGCTCTCCCCGCTGAGGCTAGCCGGACTGTTCACGGTGCGCGCTTCCATTTGCTCAGCAAACCCATCACGCCCTGCGGCAAAAACAGCGTCACCAGCACAAAAATCAGGCCGAGAAAATACAGCCAGTATTCGGGAAAGCTCATCGTGAACCAGGACTTTGCGGCGTTCACTATCCCTGCGCCGAGGATTGGGCCGAGCAAGGTGCCGCGCCCGCCGACTGCGGCCCAGATCGCGATTTCAATCGAGTTGGCGGGCGACATTTCGGACGGGTTGATGATGCCCACCTGCGGCACGTACAACGCGCCGGCGATGCCGCACAGCACCGCGGAAAAAACCCACACCGCGAGCTTGTAAGGCAGCGGGTTATAGCCGCAAAACATCACGCGCGATTCGGCGTCGCGGATCGCGGTGAGCACGCGGCCGAACTTGGAGCGCACGATGAAGCGGCACGCTAGCAGCGCAAGGATCAATAAAAAACCCGTCAATGCGAACAGTGTCGCGCGGGTTTCGGGCGCGGCGATGGGATACCCGGCGATGAACTTGAAATCGGTGAAGCCGTTGTTGCCACCGAAGCCGGTTTCGTTGCGAAAGAACAGCAGCATCGCCGCATAAGTCAGCGCCTGCGTGATGATGGAAAAATACACGCCCTTGATGCGCGAGCGGAATGCAAACCAGCCGAACGCGAAAGCCAGCAAGCCGGGTGCTGCGACCACCAGCAACAGCGCAAAGCCCAGATTGTCGGTGCCCGCCCACCACCACGGATAGTCCTTCCAATCGAGGAAGACCATGAAGTCTGGCAGCACGCTGCCGTATTGCCCGAGCCCACCGATCATGCGCATCAGATACATACCGAACGCGTAACCGCCCAGCGCAAAAAACAACCCGTGACCGAGCGAGAGGATGCCGCCGTAGCCCCAGGCCATGCCCATCGCAAGCGCAACCATGCCGTAGCACAGGTATTTGCCGAATAGCGTGACGGTGTACGCCGATAGGTGCAGCGGACTACCTTCCGGCACCGCTAGTGCGAGGACGGGCACCAGAATCACCATTACCGCCAGCGCGACGATGATCGCCATCCAGCCTGCCGGGCCGTAGAGTTTTTTGAGTGCGTCCATATCAGTTGTCGGCCTGGCGGCCCTTCATCGCGAACAGCCCCTGCGGCCGCTTCTGGATAAACGCGATGATGAAAATCAGCACCGCGATTTTGGCCAGCACCGCGCCGATCCACGGCTCCAGAAATTTGTTCACGACGCCCAGTCCAAAGCCGCCCGCGACGGTGCCGGCCAACTGGCCCACGCCGCCCAGCACGACCACCATGAACGAATCGACGATATACGCCTGCCCCAACTCCGGGCCGACGTTACCGATTTGCGACAGCGCGACGCCGCCCAGTCCGGCAATGCCGGCGCCCAGGCCAAAAGTCAGCGTATCGACGCGACTGGTCGGCACGCCCAGGCAGTCGGCCATTTTGCGATTCTGCGTGACGCCGCGCACAAACAAACCCAGCCGCGTGCGCGTCAAAATCAGCCACACCGCAACCAGCACCGCGAGCGCAAAGCCAATGATGACCATGCGGTTATACGGCAGGATCAGATTGGGAATCACTTCCCAGCCGCCCGACATCCACGCGGGATTCGCCACCTCGACGTTCTGCGGGCCAAAAAACGTGCGCACTGCCTGTATCAAGATGAGGCTCAGGCCCCACGTAGCGAGCAGGCTTTCCAGCGGGCGGCCATACAACCAGCGAATGACGGTACGCTCCAAGATCACGCCGACCAGAAACGCGGCGAGAAACGCGGCGGGTAACGCGGCCGGCAGATACCAGTCAAGCTGCGCCGGGAAATGCTGGCGAAACACGCCCTGCACCACATAGGTGGCGTACGCTCCGAGCATCAGAAACTCGCCGTGAGCCATATTGATCACACCCATCAAACCATAAGTGATCGCCAGGCCCAGCGCGGCCAACATCAGCACCGAACCCAGCGAAATACCGGAAAAAATTCGCGCCAGATAACCGGCCAGTACGCCGCGCCGATCAATCGCCGCGAGCGCGCGCTCGATGGTGAGGCGCACTTCGGGGTCAGCTTCGGCAATCTTGCCTTGCGTATCTTTGGCGATGCGATCCGCGAGCAAGGCGCGCACCTTGGGCGAATCGGCGTCGGCCAGCGCCTGCACCGCGGCCTTGCGCGTAGCCGCATCGCCGGTGGCCAATTCGATCAGCGCAGCGGCCTGCGTCAATTCCGATTTGATTTTCGCATCCTGCTCTTGTGCCTGCGCTTTTTTGATCGTCGGCAGCAAATCCGCGTCGCCGCGTTCGGCGAGCGCTTGCGCTGCGGCAAGGCGCAATTTGGGATCGGCGTCGAATAGCGTGAGCCCCGCCAACGCCGAGTCGAGATGGCGTTGCATGCGGTTGTTCACCACGACGTCTTGCAGGTCCTCGGCGTTCGCGGCGACCGCGGCACCGGTCGCGGCATCGACATAGGTTTCCCCTTCCAGTCGCAGCAATTGCCCGTTGGAAGCGATCCAAACAGTTTTGTCGGTCAAGGCTTGCAGCAGCACTTTGGCAGACGGATCGCCACGGCTGCCGAGTTGATCGATCAATGTCAGCTTGGCGTCAAAATCTTCGCCGGCCAGTGGCGCCAGCTGCGCTTGCGTCAGCGCGTAAGCGGGCAAGCACTGGCACAACAAAAAAAAATAGAATAGAGCGCGTACGCGCATGACTGATCCGATGTTAAATATTATCGTTTTACCTCACACCCGAATGTGAGGTAAAACGCCTCCGCCACGGAGGCGAGGCGCATCAAAGACTCTGTTTTTTCTCGTTGCCGGCAATATACGGACTCCACGGTTGCGCACGGATCGGACCCTTGGTTTTCCACACCACATCCAACTGACCATCGCCACGAATTTCGCCGATCATCACCGGCTTGTGCAGGTGGTGATTGGTCTTGTCCATGGTGAGCGTAAATCCCGACGGCGCGGCAAAGGTTTGCCCGGCCATTGCGGTGCGCACCGCGCCGATTTCAAGCGTCCCGGCTTTTTTAACCGCTTGCGCCCACATGTGGATGCCGACATAAGTCGCTTCCATCGGGTCGTCGGTGACCGGGAAATCTTTCAGACCCTGCTTCTTCACGTAGTCTTTCCACATCTTCACGAACTTGGTGTTGGCCGGACTTTTCACCGACTGGAAATAATTCCACGCGGCCAGATGCCCGACTAGCGGCTTGGTATCCATGCCTGCCAGTTCCTGTTCGGCAACCGAGAACGCGACCACCGGCACGTCCTTGGCCTTGAGGCCAGCGTTGCCGAGCTCCTTGTAGAACGGCACGTTGGAGTCGCCGTTGATCGTGGAGACCACACAGGTCGGGCCGCCTGCGGCAAATTTCTTGATGTTGGCGACGATGGTCTGATAATCGCTATGACCAAACGGCGTGTAGACCTCTTCGATATCCTTGTCGGCGAAGCCCTTGGTCTTCAGGAAAGCGCGCAGAATTTTATTCGTGGTGCGCGGGTAGACGTAATCGGTACCGAGCAGGAACACGCGCTTGGCGCCACCGCCTTCGGCCGAGAGCAGATATTCGACTGCAGGAATCGCCTGCTGATTGGGCGCCGCACCGGTGTAGAACACGTTCTGGGACAGCTCTTCACCTTCGTATTGCACCGGATAAAACAGCAGACTATTGAGTTCCTCGTACACCGGTAGCACCGATTTGCGCGACACTGAAGTCCAGCAGCCGAAGGTGACGGCAACCTTGTCCTTGGTAATCAGCTGGCGTGCCTTCTCGGCAAACAGCGGCCAGTTGGACGCCGGGTCCACCACCACCGGCTCGATCATGCGCCCGAGCAATCCGCCCGCGGCGTTGATCTCGGCGAAGGTCATCAGCGCGACGTCTTTCAGGGCCGTTTCGGAAATCGCCATCGTGCCCGAAAGCGAATGCAACACGCCTACCTTGATGGGATCTTTGCTGGCTGCAAAAGCCGGAATACTCAGCGTGGATAAACCGGTGGCGGCGCTTAACACCCCTAACCGTTTTAGAAACTCTCTGCGTTGTGTCATCTACGACTCTCCCTTTATGTGACGTTTACGAACTTGCGCGGCCCTTGCCAGACAAGACACGAAGGTGCTGAGCAACAGGTATGCCAATCGCCACAAGCGACATTGATTGCACTTAGATGGCCGTATCTAGAGGCAGACAGCGGGTTTTGCGACATGGCTTTATCTTTTCCAGCTTGCGTGAAATTTAATCAAGCGCACTGCGAAAGTGCATGCCTACGGGTGAGCGCACTTATATGGAACCGATGTTGGCTTGATATTCATACGTAAAAATACGTATGAGTCTGCTCAGTGAATAGGTCCTCAAAGTTTTTATCTTTTGTTCAATCCCCTTTTTATTACAGGTGCTTAGTCAGGTGTGGATACCGCACTTTTAGGCGGGTGACAAGTTGATCTACGGAACAGGCACGCTTACTGCTCAAGAGCCTGAGGCGTTCCGATTACGTTCGCTTTTCTCACATAACTTTGGGAGCAATCTGATGTCACTCGCAAAAAATGGATTTTCAAAAACGCTGGCACCGCGCCAGGCAATCATTTATCTGGCGTGCGGGCTGGCTTTCGCTGCTACCCCGATCAACGCAGCCACCATCGATCTCGGGGGCGAGGCCTCGCTCAGTATCGGCGCGGGGCTTCGCACTAGTTACAACAGTGTTGAGAAAGCTGCGCCCAATGGCACCAGCGCATCTAATGATTTTGAAGTCGATAACGCACGAATTTATTTGAGCGGACGCGTCAACAAAATGATCGGCGCCACGTTGAACACCGAGCGCAATAGCGGCGACGGCATACGCGTGATGGATGCCTATGCGCAGTTTGAGCCTATGCCGGAATTCAATATCTGGATGGGGCGCATGCTGCCTGCTTCCGACCGCGCCAATCTGGATGGCCCGTTTTATCTCAATGTGTGGGAATACCCGTTTGTATCCAACTATCCCAATCTGGCTGTAGGCCGCGATAACGGCATACAGGTGTGGGGGAAAGTGCTGGCCGATAAGCTCACTTATGTCGTCGGTGCGTTCAAGGGACATAACAATGTCACGGGCGGCTCCAATGATTCGGACAGTTTGATGTATGTGAGTCGGCTCGCTTACGCGATATGGGACGCGGAACCTGCACCCGCGTACTACACCGGCAGTACTTACTACGGCGCGAAGGACATCTTTACCGTTGCGGTAGCCGGGATGTTCCAAAAAAACGGCGTGGGTATCGCTACCGCTAAAGACGATTACAGAGCCTGGAACGTAGACGTGCTGATGGAGAAAAAAATGGGCGGCGGTGGCACGCTGACGCTAGAAGGGGCTTATTACAATTACGATCTGGGCAACGCATTGGATTGTGGCTCAGGCGAGCCGGGCTCACCCGCCTGCCCTGCTGCAGGACCTAACGCCAATGTGGGCGGCCAGGTGGCAGGCGATGCTTACTATGTCACCGCGGCCTATCTGATTCCAGGCAAAGTCGGCTGGGGTCAGTTCCAACCTTACGTGCGCTATCAAAAGTTTTCACGCGACGTGAGCAACACCGATAAAACGCAGGCCGATCTTGGGCTGAACTATGTGATCAAAGGACATAACGCCCGTATTACTGCGGTCTATTCCAAAGTAAAAGACGAGGCTTTGCCAAGCGGTTTGGACGACATTCATAAGTTCATCCTGGGCGTGCAGATACAGATCTAGCCTCGGTAACGGAAAGCTTAAAAAGCACGGGTGACAACTCAAGTTGTCGCCCGTGTTTTGCGCCTACCTTCGAGGCCCACCCTACTCACAGCTCGGCATTTAGCTTTGCGATCATCTGATTTGCCTGGGCCACGTAACCCTCGCCGAACAGATTGGCATGGTTCAGAATGTGGTAAAGATCGTAGAGCGTTTTGCGCACCGCATAGCCCGCGTCCATAGGCCACGCTGCGCGATACGCGGCATAAAAAGCCGGCGCGAATCCGCCGAATAATTCGGTCATCGCAAGATCACATTCCCGGTCCCCGACATACACCGCCGGATCAAAAATTACCGGCGTGGCGTCAGCAAGATAGCCATGATTACCGCCCCATAAATCACCGTGCAGCAACGATGCCTGAGGCTGATAATCGGTAAAAAACAAATGCAAATTGGCCATGAGTTTTGCGCCCGCAGTTTGCAGCTGACCGCCATAGCCGTTTTCAGCGGCCAGACGTAATTGAAAACCAATGCGCTGATCGCGCACAAAAGTGGGCCAGTCCGACGTGGGCGTATTACGTTGCGGCGTGCTGCCTAGCGTGTTATCGCGACACCAGCCAAAATGGCTTTGCACCTGGCGATGCATCTGCGCGAGCTGTTGCCCCAATGCGGCCGCGTCTCCATGGCTACATAAGTCCAGATATTCCAGCACCAGAAACGCTTGCCCGTCTGCGACGCCATGGCAAACAGGCTGCGGTGTCCGCACGCTGCGCGCAGACGCTATTTGCTGCAAACCCTCGGCTTCAGCTTCGAACATCTCGAGACGCGACTCGTCGTTCAGCTTCACGAAAAAACTGCGCTGCGCATCGGCGAGTTTAAAAGTCTGATTAATGCAACCGCCGCTAATACTTTGCTGTCGCACCGGTTGAAACGCGACGCCCGTCGCTTGTGAGATTGCGAGGTTAATTGCGGCGGGCAAGGGCATGCTTATACCAACGGTTGGATGCGAATCACCAGCTGCGCGTGGGCGGCTCGCAATGCTGCTTCGGCAGTTTCTGGATTGGCCGCGCGGCTGAATATGAAACCGAGGTAACTCGCGCCTTCGGGCGGCGGCGCGATGAGTTGTCCCACAGCGGCGGTGATTTCTATGCCGGTAATGTGAGGCATTGCACGCCCCGTTTCCACGCCGTCGACGGCTTGCAACATCCCCGTGGTGGGGATCGGGATCATCATCACCCCCGCCGCAACTTTAGGGGATTGAATATCGAGCGGCAGGCCCAGCGCGTGTCGCAGCACGATTTCGGCTGAGCTGATCCCGAGCGTCGCGGTGAGCGTGCGTCCGCACAAACCGCCGATTGCGCGCGGCGCGATTTCAAGCAGCCAGACCCCTTCGGCGTTTATCCGTGCTTCCGCATGTATCGCGCCCTCGGTAATACCCGCCGCCGCGCAGGCACGGCTGACCGCATCGGCGATGGCTGCTTGTGTCTGCGGCGGCAGGCGCGAAGGCGTGACGTAAATCGTTTCTTCAAAGGTCGGCCCGTCGAGCGGATCGGGCTTATCGAACAATGCGAGCACTTGTAATTGGCCGTGGTTCAGCACGCCTTCTAATGCGACTTCAGTACCGGGGATAAATGACTCGATCAGCACGCCCAGCAATTCAGCATCGCGCAGATAGCGCGCTTGAATGCGTCGCACCTGCGCAAGCGCATGACTGAACTCTGCGGGATTATTCACACGTATCACGCCACGGCTGGCGTTGAGTTGGCGCGATTTAACTACTAGTGGAAAACCCAGTTGTGCGGCGACGACCGCGCCGTTGTCGTTGTGCTGCACCGCGCAAAACGCGGGATGCAGCAGCCCGTGCGCCTGCTGCAATTGTCGAAAGTGGAATTTGTCGCGCAAGCGCATCACTGCCTCGACTGCGTTGCCGGGCAGGCCCAAGGCTAGTCGTAGATGCGCGGCCAGTTCGAGGCCGTGATCGTCGGTGGGGATCACGGCATCGATTGAATACAAGGGGCCGCCCTCTCCCGCTTGGAGAGGGGATGAAACGGTGGCACGTTGAGTGAGAGCGGGGTGGGGCGTCAGGCGTAAATTTTTTAACGCGGACAAGATGCGCGGCACGCTCTCAGCAGGCCGGTCGAAGGGCACACTCATCAAAGGCGGCAAGCCCCATGCCGGCGCGAGCTGATGGCAAAAATCGGCGCAAGTAATTACCTCAACACCGAGCGTCTCGGCCGCTTGTTGGAAATCGTGATTAGCATAGCCAGCGGCGGGAAGCAGCAGCAGTACGCGCATTCAAAAACTCGCGAGTTGGGTCTCGGTCGGCTCGGCGCAGCAATACCACGGCTCGGAGTGATGCGGGATTGGCGTGCCGAATTGTGTGAGGTCGAGCGGCGGCGCAATTTCACCTAATGCGGCGTGCGTGCGCGACCAGATGCCGGCGAATACTTCGGCGCGCGGCAGCGCGATTTTTTCGGCCTGCATCACCCACGCCATCACCTCGCTTTGTAATGCGTCGACACACGCATCATCGGCCTGCCACGGATAGCCCAGCATCGCCTGATCGAAGTCGCCGACGCGCGCGGCAAACTCGGGCAGATGCATCAAGTACGAGCCTTGCGGCACCAGCAGCCGAATCGCCAGTTGCACCGGCGGCACGGCTTCGACCAAGTGCAATCGCAACAAAGTGGAGAGGAGCTCCCGATATCCTTCGAGCGTCGTCCACGGCGTGAACGGCACAAAGGTTGGCGCGAGTGCAATGCCGAGCGCGCGAGTGTGCGCCAGTGCGGCCTCAAAATCGGCGGCGGTATGGCCCTTATCCAGATAGCCCAGGATCGTGTCGTCGACCGCCTCGACCGCGGTGACGATAAACAACAGCCCGCATTGCTTCATGCGCGGCAACAGTTCGGCGTGATTCAGCAGGTGCTCAATCTTGATCGTCGCATCCCAGGTCAATGCTGGAAAGCGAGCGTGTAAAGCCTCAGCGACTTTCAGCGCGTGGGTCGGGCCGTTCATGAAATCCGGGTCGCCAAAGCTGATGTGTTGGGCCCCGGCAGCGACTTGCTGTGCGACATCCGCGATTACAATCTCTGCGGGCACCACACGGAATTTTCCTTCATAAACAGGCACCACCGGGCAGTGCCGACATAAATGTTTGCAGCCGCGACTCGCCTCGGCAAAACCTACGCTTCGACGACTATCGTCGGCCAGTAATAGATGCGCGTAACGATCTAGTGGAGGCAACCCGCTGCGATCCGGTAACAGAAACTCGATTTTGTCGCGGCGAATTTGCGTATGGGCAGGCGCAACTTTCGACTCCACCCACGCCAATAAATCCGGCTCTGACTCGCCACCAAAAATGGCTTCGACACCGAGGTCACGCAACCAGTCCGCATTCATCGGCGCATACAGCCCGAACGCAGCGATTTTGGCGCGAGGCGCCAGCTCGCGGATTTTGGGCAGCGCCGCAGCGGCGATGCGTGTCGCGGTATGCATGCCCAGATAGATCGCTACAAACTCGGCGTCAATCAGCACCGCGGAGTCGAGTTTTTGCTGCGACAAATCAAGGCAAGCCAGGCTGATTCCGGCACGGCGAAACCAGGCCGCGGGCTGTGCCAGATTAAACGGCTGCCGCCCCAACTCGTATGGGCTGATTAACACAACGCGGGCGCTGGGGGCGGTGGTGGCTATTATTGTGCAGATGGGCATTAATGTGCCGTTTGGATTAGCAATCTTGATCGCCGTACTAGAAACCCACTCTCAGCATTACTGCTGGAAGATAAGGCTATCTATTTAGCTTTAGGCCGCTGCGCGAACGCATGCGCAATCCCCGGATCGCGGGTGGCGCCGGCGGCGTCCATGCGGCGTAAATATTCTGCCCACATGTCTTCGTAATTCTGGCCGAGTTCGCGCAGGTAATCCCAAGAATAAATGCCGGAATTGTGCCCGTCAGAAAACTCGAAATTAATTGCGTACAGGCCGACGGGTTCGGCGCTGTTGATCAGGATTTCGCGTTTGCCGACCTGCAAAACCTCCTGGCCGGGGCCGTGACCGCGCACTTCGGCCGACGGCGAATACACGCGCAGGAATTCGAACGGTAAATTAAAGCGCGTGCCGTCAGAGAATGCGATTTCGAGCTTGCGCGAGGTCTGGTGGAGTTTGATTTCGGTAGGGGTAACGCCGGCCATGATGATCCGCTTGGGTAAGATGTGAGGGGAGAGTTTACCCTGATCCGGCAGCAAAAAATCCGCATGCACCGCAAGGGTTTGAGACGGCGTTATTGGTTCACATCCGAGTGCGTGGTCGCGTGTTGCCAGCGTGGCAACACAAGCCGCTGTATCAAGCGCTTGAAGAGATCGAGAGAAAGTCCGCGAAGAATAAAAAGAGCGGCGGATGGTTTGACCGCATCCAAAAACGATTATCTGATTGGTTCTGATCCAAGCGCACGGCGATATAGAGCTGCCGCTGGTTGAATTTACTAAATGTCGCGCCCGGCGAGCTCATCCAGAATCGGGCATTCCGGTCGCTCGTCGCCGTGGCAACCTTGCGCGAGACGTTCCAACGTGGCTTTCATCCCTTGCATTTCGTCAATTTTTCGCTCGAGCTCGGCGATGTGTGCGAGCGCCAGCGCTTTGACCTCGCTGCTGGAGCGCGACTGGTTTTGCCATAAGCCAAGCAAGGCACCGATCTGCTTGATCGAAAATCCCAGCGTGCGCGCCTGTTTGATAAAGCGCAGCGTGTGCACCTCGGGCGCGTTATAGCGGCGATAGCCCGATTCGCTGCGCTGCGCTTTTCCGATTAGCCCGATTTCCTCGTAATGCCGAATCATTTTGGCCGACACGCCTGACGCCTGGGCTGCTTGTCCGATATTGCATCCTGCGTTCATTTTCCCTCTCCGTGATGGCTCGCCTTAGGCCGCCAGCGTCGCAGCAATAGCGCGTTGGACACGACGCTCACGCTGCTGAACGCCATCGCCGCGCCTGCAATCACTGGGTTCAGAAACCCCAGCGCGGCAAGCGGAATCCCGACCACGTTGTAGACAAAAGCCCAGAATAAATTCTGGCGGATTTTGCGGTAGGTTTTGTTCGAGATGTCGAGCGTGTCGGCGACTAGCATGATGTCGCCGCGCATCAAGGTGACGCCTGCGGCGTGCATCGCGACGTCGGTGCCGCTCGACATCGCGATGCCCACATCGGCGGCGGCCAGCGCAGGCGCATCATTGATGCCGTCGCCAACCATCGCTACACGCGTGTTACCTGTTTTAAGGTCAGTCACGGCCTGCGCTTTATCCGCGGGCAGGATTTCAGCTTTGACCTCATCGATACCCAGGCTTTTGGCCACCGCCTCGGCGCTGCCGCGGTTATCGCCGGTCAGCATCACGGTGCGCACGCCTTGCGCGTGCAGGCGCGCGATGGCGGCGGCGGCATTGGGCTTGATCGTGTCGCCAAACGCCAGCAGGCCGATCAGTTGTTGTTGGCCGTCCACATCGCGCGCCAGCCACGACACGCTGCGGCCGTCGCTTTCCAACCGGGTCGCAGCGGCCAGCAGAGGATCAAGCGCCACATTCAAGCGCTGCATTAAACGGCGACTGCCCAGATTAAACGTTGCGCCTTCGAGCTCGGCCTGCATGCCCAGTCCCGGCAGCGCTTTGACCGCAGCGGCACCCGGCACCTGCATATTCTTGGCGCTGGCCGCCTGCATCACTGCTCGCGCCAGCGGGTGTTCGCTGCCCTGTTGTACTGCCGCGGCGAGGCGCAGCAATTCATCTGCGCCGCCACTGGCAGGCTCCAACGCGACTAAAGTGGGGTGGCCCAGCGTCAGCGTGCCGGTTTTATCGAACGCGACGCAGTTGACCGCATGCGCGACTTCCAGCGCTTCAGCGTCTTTGATCAAAATGCCGTAACGCGCGGCGACCCCGGTCCCGGCCATGATCGCGGTAGGCGTCGCCAAGCCCAGCGCGCACGGGCACGCGATCACTAACACCGCCACTGCATTCAACAGCGCCTGCTGCCAGTCGCCCACGGTGAGTCCCCAGCCCAGCAAGGTGATCAGCGCGATCCCGATCACGACCGGCACAAATACCGCACTCACTTTATCCACCAGTCGCTGAATCGGCGCTTTCGCCGCCTGCGCGTTTTCGACCATGCGGATAATCCGCGCGAGCGTGGTTTCGCTGCCGACCGCGCGCGTTTCTAGCACGAGCAAGCCGTCGCTGTTGATTGCGCCGCCGGTAACCGCGTCGCCGAGCGTTTTTGCGACAGGCAGGCTCTCGCCTGTGATCAGCGATTCATCGACTTGGCTCTCGCCCTCGCGCACCACGCCGTCCACCGGAATACGCTCGCCTGGGCGCACGACAATCAGATCTCCGACGCGCACGTTCGCCACCGGCAGTTCGCTGTCGACGCCGTCGCGGCGCACGCGAGCCACGTCAGGACGCAACGCATTCAGCGCGCGAATCGCTGCTGCGGTCTCGCGCTTGGCGCGGGTCTCCAACCACTTGCCGAGCAGCACCAGCGTAATCACCGCCGCCGACGCCTCGAAATACAAATGCGACTGGCCCTTCAATATTTGATACACCGACAGCCCATATGCAGCACTGGTGCCGAGCGCGACCAGCAAATCCATATTGCCCGCGCCGGCTTTCAGCGCGCGCCAACCGGCGCGATAAAAACGCGCGCCGAGCCAGAACTGCACCGGGGTCGCCAGCGCCCACTGCACCCAGCCGGGCAGCATCCAATGCTGTCCAATAGCCATGCCAAACATTTGCGCCACCAGTGGCAGCGTGAATACCGTTGCCGCCGCAACCGGCCACCATTCGGGCAGCTTCACTGTCTCCGTCGCCCCGGCCTCAACCGTGTCGCGCGGCTTGATCGTATAGCCGGCTGCAACGACGGCCTGTTCCAACGCCGCTAGCGTCACGCCCACGTTGGCGTCAATCCGCGCCTGCTCGGTCGCCAGATTGACAGTCACGCTGTTCACGCCCAACACTTTTGCCAGCGCCTTTTCCACTCGGCCCACGCACGACGCGCACGTCATGCCCTGGATGCCCAGATTGAATTCTTGCGTGGCGACGCCATAACCCGCTTTTTCCACCGCAGCTTTAATCGCCTGCATCGTGACGGCGCCAGCCGTTTGCAGCGTGGCCTGCTCGGTCGCGAGATTGACGCTGACATTCGTCACACCCCGCACCTTGGCCAGCGCTTTTTCCACTCGCGCCACACACGACGCGCATGTCATGCCGGTGAGGCCGAATTGCTGCTCGCTGGTCTGTGGTCCCGGCTGTGCGCCGTTAGATAAATCCGTCATGGCCGACTCCTAAAATGTGAAGACCAATGCATCTTAGACCTTCCCATCGTGGCAAGGTGAAGCTTTATTTACGCTTGACCTTGCCACTATTGCAAGCTTTATAGTGGCATTTCCTTCCTATTAAAAAAGGTGAACAGCGTGATCGAATTTCAGGTAAACGATATGACTTGCGGCCACTGTGCCGGCGTGATTACGCAAGCGGTGGCGGCGGTGGATGCTGCGGCCCGGGTGGACATTGATATTCCCGCGCATCGCGTGCGCATTGATGGCAGCGACAAGCAGCAGGCTATAAGTGCGGCGATCACCGAGGCGGGCTATACGCCGGTTTTAATTAGATGACGGGTAATAGCAAGCAGTGATAGGGGTGGCGCGAATGCCGCATTGGGACATAAGCGGTCAGATGTTCAGATTGTAATGGCGGCGTGATTGGCGCGCCCGGCGCGATTCGAACGCACGACCCCTGCCTTCGGAGGGCAGTACTCTATCCAGCTGAGCTACGGGCGCGGAAAGCGCGAAGCATAGCGGTTTCACTGCGTGTCGTCTATCCAGCGGCAGCGGCTTTCCTTATAATGCCGGGTTTTAACGCCACTTAACCCAATCAAGGAATCCGCCATGGCTGACCCTAATGCCAACATGACTCAATCCACGCCGCAAGAAATAATTATTTCCGTGATCGCGGGCTTGCTGGCACCGCTGCTAGCCATTTTTTTGGTGGTGCAATTGATTCGCGGGATCCAGGAAAAGCATGTCGATACCGATACCAGCGAGGCTGCCAACAAGGTAGTTGTGGCGCGAATCAAACCTTTTGCAACACTCGTCGCGCTGGATGCCAACGCGCCCAAGGTCGAGCAGACGGGCGAGCAGGTCTTTACCGCGGTGTGTACCTCGTGCCATACGCCAGGCGCGTTGGGGGCGCCCAAATTTAATTCGAAGAGCGACTGGGGTCCGCGCATTGGGCAGGGCTACGATACGCTGGTTAAGCACGCGCTCGAAGGGATTCGACAGATGCCCGCGCGCGGCGGAAGCCCTGATTTGTCTGATGTTGAAGTGGCGCGCGCGGTGGCTTATATGGCCAACTCGGGCGGCGCAAGTTTCAAAGAGCCGGCCGCGGCGGCGCCTGCAGCAGGTGGCACTAGCGGAGGCAAAATTGATCTTGCCAAAGGTAAGGCAACGTATGACTCAACCTGTGTAGCCTGTCACGGTACCGGCGTAGCGGGTGCCCCCAAATTTGGCGACAAGGCCGCTTGGGCACCGCGTATTAAGCAAGGGTTTGAAACCTTGTATCAAAACGCGATCAAGGGGAAAAACGCAATGCCACCTAAAGGCGGTAATGCATCGCTGACCGATGCTGATATGGCTAACGCGGTAGCGTATCTGGTGAAAGAGGCAGGCGGCAAAGTCCCCGATCTAGCGCCAGGTGGGACTGCAGCCAAGTCGGAAAAAGCCGACACGGCGCCTGCTGACAAAGCCTCAGCGCCTAACGCCGCACCTGCGGCTACCACCCCTGCGCAGCCTGTCGCAAACACCACCGCACCTACCGCCAAGAATGCTGTCGCCAGTGCAGCAGCCGTCAGCCCCGCAAAACCCGATCCAGCTCCCGCTGCTAAACCAGCCATGCTGGCTAGCGGAAAAGGCGAGGCGGTCTACAAGCAAACTTGCACGGTGTGCCATACAACCGGCGTAGCGGGAGCGCCGAAGTTGGGCGACAAGACTGCTTGGGGTCCGCGGATTACCAAGGGAACGGAAGCGCTTTATACCTCTGGTTTAAAAGGGATCCGTGGCATGCCTCCCAAAGGCGGCAATCCTGCGCTAGCCGATGCCGATGTGAAAGCGGCCATCGACTATATGGTGGGCCAGGCCAAGTAAGCGCGATTAATGCCCAAAAACTGTCCAGAGTGCGGTAAGGGTACGGCGCGTACGTCCGCGCTGCACGCGAGTGATGGATTGTTACGCGTGCTCTTTTATAGGGCCTATCGCTGCCGCGGTTGTCGCTTTCGCTTCTGGCAAATTAACCTGCTGAAACCTGTGTTGTTATTGGGGATCGTCGGTGTGGCCCTCTTTGTGGGATGGTGGATGCCCAAGGAAGATATTGGCCTTAGCGCGTCAACGTCCAACCAGACTTATGGCCAAATTGCGGCCCGCGCGACTCAAGGCGACGCTGAAGCCGAGCTGATGATGGGGATGCGCTATGCCGACGGTAATGGCGTCATCAAAAATGAAAAAGAGGCCGCACGGTGGCTGGAAAAAGCCGCGCATCATGGCAAGGCCGAAGCCCAGTATCGCTATGGGTTGGCGTTACTGGAGGGGCGAGGCGTAGTGCAGGATTACAAAGCGGCGTTTCACTGGATCGAAGTGCCGGCCAAGCGCGGACTTTCGCAGGCGCAATACACCTTGGGCGAACTTTATCGCTATGGCACGGGCACTGCGATGGACAAGGCGCAAGCCTATCTCTGGTTCAATCTGGCTGCAGCGCAGGGCGTAGAAAAAGCCGCAAAGGCGCGAGACAGTTTGGTGTGGCAACTCAAGCCGGACCAGATCACGGCCATGCAAGAAACCGCGCGCACTATCAGCAAGGGGCAAACGCCGGGGGCCACGGCTGTGACTGCCGCTCCTCCCTCTACCTCGGCTCCCGCTCCCAAATAGTCCTGCTTAGTCCAGCATGGCTTTTAGCTGCGACAAGCGCGCGCTGCCACTGGCTTTGGTTTCCGCATCGCCGGGTTTTTGCGGCTGGCGTACATCGTCGCCCAATTCTGCGATAAACCGCGAGGGCTCACACGCGACTGTCTCCCGCGCGCGTTTGCGGCGTGCGCAATACGACAGCGTCAACGTTTTTTTAGCGCGCGTCACGCCGACATACATCAAGCGGCGCTCCTCTTCGAGGCGGCCTTCGTCTACCGCGTCGCGGTGCGGCAAAATCCCCTCCTCAACGCCCACCAGAAACACATGTCCAAATTCCAGTCCTTTGGCGGCATGAAGCGTCGATAAACGTACCGCATCCGGCTCGGCGTCGTCGCGGCCTTCTAGCAAGGTAATCAACGCAATCGTTTGCGTAATCTGCAGTAAATCCTTTTTGTCTTCTTCGCCTTTTTTGCTGATCCAGCCTGCAAACTCGAGTACGTTGTTCCATTTATTTTGGGCGGGGCGAGCGTCTTCCTGATCAAAAAGATAAGCTTCGTAATCGATCGCGCGGAGCAGATCGTTTAACACCTCGCCGGCTGGTTCGCGCGGCGCGCGAAATTCCAGGCGTTGAATAAAAGTGCAGAACTCCGTCAACGGCGCCAACTGGCGCTCGCCTATTTGCTGCGTTGCCGCGGTCGAATAAACCGCCTCAAACAGGCTGACGTTCAGATTGGCCGCTACTTGCCCGAGCTTCTCCAGCGTGGCGGCGCCGATGCCACGTTTGGGCGTGGTCACCGCGCGAATGAAGGCGGGGTCATCGCTGGCATTGGCGATCAGGCGTAAGTAAGCGATCACGTCTTTGATCTCGCTACGCTCAAAAAACGATTGCCCACCCGATAGTTGATAGGGAATTTTTTCGGTGCGCAACGCCTGCTCAAATACCCGCGCCTGATAGTTGCCGCGATACAGAATCGCGTAATCGCGCCACTCCGTGCGGTGCTGGAATTTATGCGCGAGCAAACGCATCACCACCGATTCGGCTTCATGCTCGTCGTCTTTGGTGGGCATGATTTGTAGCGCGTCGCCGTGGCCAAGATCGCTCCATAAGCGCTTTTCAAACAGCTTGGGGTTATTTGAAATAAGACTATTAGCCGCCTTCAAAATTCGCACCGTAGAACGATAATTCTGCTCCAGCTTGACCACATGCAGATGCGGATAATCCGTACTCAGCTGCTTCAGGTTATCGACCGACGCGCCGCGCCAACCGTAAATCGCCTGATCGTCGTCGCCTACCGCGGTAAACGCAGCGCGTACGCCCGCGAGCTTTTGCAGCAGCCGATACTGCGCGGCGTTGGTGTCCTGATATTCGTCCACCAGCACATGGCGCAAACGGTTCTGCCATTTTTCGCGCACCTCGGCATGCGTGTCCATCAGTTGCGCAGGCAACGCAATCAGGTCATCAAAATCCACCGCTTGATACGCGCGCAAGGTGGCGTTGTAGCGGTCGTAAATTTTGGCGTAGGCGCGCGCATTGTCGTCTTCGGCGTGTTGCAGTGCCAACGCGGGAGACACTAACTCGTTTTTCCACAACGAAATGCGCGATACCGCACGGCGGATTTCCTGCTTGTCGGTGGTCTTTAATATTTCGGACACGATGCCCGCAGCATCAGCGGCATCCAATATCGAAAACGCAGACTTGAGCCCCGCGTGGGCCGCCTCCTCGCGCAGCATGCGCAAACCCATCGAGTGAAAGGTGGTGACCGTCAAGCCCTTGGTGTTTACGCCCTGCATTAACTTGCCGACGCGGTCCTGCATCTCGCGCGCGGCCTTATTGGTAAACGTAATCGCTGCTATCGAGCCCGGCTTATACCCGCACTCGCGAATCAGGTACGCGATCTTGTGCGTGATGACGCGGGTCTTGCCCGAGCCCGCGCCCGCCAACACCAGCAATGGACCATCGAGATACTTACTAGCTTCGCGCTGAGGCGGATTGAGATGAGACAACATGGGCGGCGGATTTTAACATCGCGCGTATCCCTGGATTTTTTTCAAAGAGAAAAATGAGCATTACCCTCATCACACTACGCGCTGCAAAATCCCAGACAAACTACGAGTCCTTGCCAAGGTAAATTTAATTAGGGCTTAACCCTATAGAGCGTTTTTGACGTAACGCTTGTCTCGCAAATTGAATTCAAAATAATCGGTGAGGTGATTGCCTTTGCTATACGGGTCTTGCGGACGCGGCACTTGGTAATAACGTCCGGTTAGCAAAGTATCGGTGATCTCAAGACGCAAGAACCCGTGGTGATCATCTGAGTAACTCTCTAGCGAAACCGGATCACCCGGCTTGTCTTGAAAGCTGACGGGCGGAATCATAGATTTTCCGTCGACTTTCATTATGTTGTGCAGATTGTGATATCCGCCCGCGCCGGTAACGAGGTAGGGAACTTGGGTCCCATCCGGCAGGTTTTTGGTGAGCCGCTGATAGTTATGCACGTGCCCCGCCAGTACGGCGTCAGGGTGCCGCCCCGCCTGCTGGGCTGCCTGCTCAATTAAATCCTTCATGTAGGTGCTGCCCGAGTGATGATCATCCGCAGAGTAGATAGGATGATGCAATGCGATAAACAAGGGCATGTCTGAAGGCAGTGTGGTCAGTTCATTCACCAGCCACTCTTTTTGCGGCGAGCGAATATCGCCGCCTGCGGGGACGTTGCTATACAGGCCTACGATGTTCACAAAGGGCGTTATTAACGTCCAATACACATTGGGCTGAATCATCGCCGTGCGATGTGAGTCACCCGATTCTTCACGCTTAATCGGGCTTGGCGCGCAAAAGTTTCTAATGAAGCCATCGAGCGAATTGTCGCCGGGTAAATTTTCTCCATCATGATTTCCGGGCACCGCAAATATCGGCGCCAGATAAAACTCGTAGGGCTGGTAGAACTGTTTGTAATACTCCTTGATTTCTCCATTGAAATATACGCAATCTCCGGTGATATATAAAAAAGCCGGATCGTCACTTGCACCGGGGCTGCTTGCAAAGTCTGCCTCCATCCCACGCGCCACCAGCTCTTGGGGGACCGCGTAGCTAATCCCTCCCATGTCCCCGTTCAAATGAAAACTCAGCTTTTTTTGCGAAAGCATCGCTCGATAAGCCTTTTTTGAAATGACGTCTTTAATATCGAGGCGGAAGGGTGCGGTGCCCGTGGGGGGCGGCAGATCACGGAAATGCGTGTCGCGTACAGGTTTTAGGTGGATGGGGGTTCCACCTGTTTTTGAGGGGCGTAAGCGACCAAAGGTATTTGCTTTGTTTCCCTTGATTATTGTCATGTGTATCTCCTGGAGCGAAATGGGGGTTAATCAATGAACCACATTCTCATGACAACAAAATGGCCTCAGGGGGGCGGTCTACTTAATGCGCAGTGTAGACCCCCCAGCATCGGTTTTAAGTCTCAGCTTTTAGCCCGCCAAGCTAAATAAAAATGTCATATCTGAAGGGTATGTTTACTTAACGCAGCTTAAAGCTTGCGTGAAAATTTTCCTCGCGAAAATACCGCATTGCCAAAAAGCATTGCATGAAGGCCCACACCCGACCCCAAACGTAATACTTCATTATTCATCTTTCAGGAGTCCGAAATGCGTATGAATCAACGTCCAGTATTGTCTGCACTGGCTCTCAGTATCGCTTTGATGGGAGGCATAGAAACCAGCTATGCAATGCCCAACACCCCCCATAAAGTTAAGCCTCGCACCCCGATTGAACATGTCATTATTATTGTGGGTGAAAACCATACTTTTGATAATTTGTACGGCGGCTATCGTCCCAAGGTAGGCCGAAGCATCGACAATTTATTAGCAAAAGGAATTATTAACGCAGACGGCTCGCCGGGTCCCAACTTTGCAATGGCGGCGCAGCAGCAGGCGACCAACTTAAACCGGTATAGCATCGACCCTAAGCGCACCGGTCCCTATGCTGTACTGCCCCAGCCCCAAACCACTTATGCGACGGGTCAGCCGCCTGGGGTGCCCGATGCCCGCTTCCCGGCTGACTTGCCCAATGGCCCGTTTCAAATCACTAAGTACGTCTCTTACGATGCGCACACCGGCGATCCCATGCATCGCTTTTTTCAGATGTGGCAACAAGCCAGCATCGATAAGAACGATCTATTTGTATGGGTGAATCAAACCGTGGGCGTCGGTCCACAAAACAATCCTCCCGCAACACCGGCTTACACCTTTCAAGGCGGCGAGGCGATGGGCTTTTACAATATGAGTACCGGTGATGCTCCGCATTTCAAAGCGATGGCGGATCAATACGCGATTAGCGATAACTACCACCAGTCCATCATGGGCGGTACGGGGGCCAACTTCATTGCTATCGCCAGCGGCGATGTGGGCTTTCATAATCTGGATGGCATACCCGATGTACCCCCCGCCAACCAGATCGAGAATCCCGATCCTCAACCCGGCACGAACAATTTTTACAAGCAGGATGGTTATCGCGGCGGCTCATATGTGAAATGTGCCGACCTGACGCAGCCGGGTGTCGAACCGATTATGAATTACATTAATTCAATCCCCGGGGATGCCTACCATCACGGCAATTGCGCGCCCGATACCTATTATTTGGTCAACAATTACGGCACGGGTTATACCCCGACCGGCACACCCAAACCCCTGGGCGCCGACAAGTTTACGTTGCCACCCCAAACCATGCCCACCATCGCGGAAGCTTTATCGGCCAAAGGCGTTTCCTGGAAGTGGTATAGCGGCGGGCGCAACGACGGCGTCACTCCCAGCAATGAATACTGCACAATTTGCGACCCGCTCACGTACTTTAAAGGCGTAATGACTACGCCCTTAAAAAACAACTTGCAGGATGTGACGCAGTTTTATCAGGATGTGATGCAAGACAGTACGCTGCCTGCCGTGTCCTTTATTCGCCCATTCGAAAGCAAGGCAGGGCACCCGGCGAATGCGACCATGTCGGATTTTGAAAACTTTGTGGTCGACGTGATCAATCGGGTCAAGAGCAATAAAACAGCGTGGGCCAAGACTGCGATTATTATCACTATGGACGAAGGCGGTGGCTATTACGATTCGGGCTACATCCAACCGGTGGATTTCTTTGGGGATGGCACCCGCATTCCTTTAATAGTCGTCTCTCCTCTCGCGAAGAAAAGCCATGTCGATCATGTCTACAATGACCATGCGTCGATACTTAAATTTATCGAGAAAAACTGGGGACTTAAGCCCCTGTCAAATCGCAGCCGTGACAATTTACCCAACCCCGTTGCCAGTCGTGCCAACCCCTACAAGCCGCTCAACCGGCCTGCAGTGGGCGACCTGATGAGCATGTTTGATTTCGAGCAAGTGCATACGCGGGGACGTAATGAAGACCGTGACGGTGATAACCCAGACGACCAAAAAGACTAATCGGTCCGCGCAATCGTAACAAATTTCGGCCGGTTATTCTGGCCGTTTTTTATTAGCGGGTTCCCGCTCGCCAGCATCCATACAAGCACCGGACCATCCCGTTCGCACGCTTCACCTACAACAAGATAAGGCGTGGCCTACAGTAGGGGACGTTTCACTCATCTGGCATGTTTTAGAGCTCGCCCTACAATTAAACCAAATCTCGCAATGTCTCAGATGGAACTTCGCATTATGAAAAAAACTACCTCACTATTCCTCGCTACTGTGGGCTTAATTCCTTTTGCCGCTCATGCTTTTCCTATTGCCACTGCAGGGACCGAAGGGCTAAACGTCCTGGTGGCGGGGAGCCCCATTATTGCCACCTATCAAGGCAATTCCGCTTCTTACAGCAACGATTTATATCTGATGCTGGACGGCAGCGGTCATTCTGCAGACGACGGCAATTTAGCTAACGATTTATTCATATTTAATAATCACACCTCTGCGGTGGGCAGTACCGTCAATTTAGGTTCCTACGCGCTGGGGTCCGAATTACTGTTTCGCCTCTTCGTCAACAATACCGGCGACAATTTCTACACCGGTGCTGCAAGTCGCAACCCTGATTCACATACCCATGCGCGAGTCGAGGCAGGCTGGATGCCAAACGAGACTTTAGTCAGCTTTGAGGATTTGTATGGGGGCGAGTACAACTATAACGATCTCAGTTTCTCGTTTACCAACACCGCCAGTTCTGGGCCTGTATCGGCTATTCCTGAACCCGCTTCGCTGGCAATTTTTGGTATGGGCCTTATCGGGCTAGGCTTCATGAGGCGTTCAAAACGCACTGTTCGGTAATTCAACTTACGTTCAGCTCCTCTTAACCCTAGCCGCTTAAGCGGCTAGTGCATTCCAATGGGTGTTGAGAGGCATTCTCCCCGCCACTCAAGCTCGCGCGTTTTCAGAGCAGCACGATGCTGCCCAATGATGGCTGACACTTCCTGGCTGTCGAGGATGCTGGCGGCCTTGGGAACATTGTGCTCCATCTTGCCGTGGTGATGCATGGGCATTTCCATCGCCATCGGCGCACTTCCATGCTCGCGGCTGCCTTACTGAACCCTGATCACAGGCACGCCCTGATAGCTTACGTCATAGGTCAGCTCGTAGGCCGGCACGTGCACAATAAGCGGCTTGGTGTGGCCGATGCCCGGCGGCTGGCTATAGGTCTTCGTGATTTGCAGCGTGTGGCGACCCGGACCATAGTCGGCCGTCTTCTCGAAGACGTCGAAGGCGCTGTCTTGGATATTGCTCGCACCTTCCTGATTGATATTAGCGATGACCACCAGCTTGTTAAACAAAGGCGGTTGAATTACGGCGGGTGGCATATTAAGCGCAACGACTTCATTTTCCTTGAGCGTAAGCGTCGGGCTCACGCGCTCCGTGAAATCGGCATAGGTGTCTAGCGTGACGTTTTCTGTGGGCTGATATAGCACGGTGGCATCGGGAAGGGCATGCGACACTAGTCGCTTAAGGCTGATATAGGTCACGGTGATGTGCGGTTTGAGCGCGCCCATAACGTCGCCCAGATGCCCGGGGGTATGGCCGCTGTTGGTTGCCGGCGGAAGGTCAAAAAGGATCGCCGCAAACTTATCGTTGGGACCGGTGCCCTGCGCCACGCCCAGGCTGACGCAGGGGCTGAGGATCTGCGACATGGCGGCAGGCAGGCCGAAGCTGCTACGCACCTGAGAGTTCACGGCGTCCTTAATCAAGGCCAGGCCAGGCGCGTCTTCAATCCAGCTGCCGCCCTCGAAACTAGGCGGGCCGAACTGTGGATCCACCTTGATATTGCCCACGCCAGTCTGCCAACCGTTGCAAGTAACATTTAGATTGAGCGGAACGAAAACGTCGCGATCAAACCAGTGCGGCACATGCACGTGAATATTAATCATGACCGGCAAGGTGACCATCCATTCGTTGGGTTTATTGGTGCGCTGTGTAGCGATGACGTAGGGCGAATTGAACTGAACCGGTCCGGCGGACACGCGCGTGTCCTTTCCCTGCGCCGCTAGGCTGGCGTTGTTCTTCTCGACCACCTGTTTGACTTGCTGGTTCACCATGCCGGTCAGCACGCCCGCGCTCAGATCGGTCTTGTCCACGGTGATAAGCGGCGGCCCCAAAGGCGGCGACTGCGCCCAGACCGTGCCGGAAAGCACGAGGCTGACCAAGGATAGGGAATTTAAAAAACCTTTTCGACTGAATCCGTTGCCTAAATAAAATGGCCGTGCTGAATCAGCATTTATTTCATCATCTTTAATTAAATTATTCACGGGCGCACCTTGTTAGGCTTGTGATTCGAATAAAGAAATATTAGATGAAGAAATATTAGGTTAAAAATTGGAATGTGCCTATTCCTGCTGATATTCCAACTGATTGAATGAAGAGTGCGCCAGTTCCCACGGGTATCGAACAAAGCCCAAGCGTTATTTAACGATAGTGGATGGTGCTAAGTAGAGGCGCTTAGAAAATCCATCCAATCAATCCTCCTTTGATTCAGCTAGACAGAAATACTAACCCTTGCATTTTACCGGTCGGTCAACTAGAGTGCGTACATGAATATTAATAGTCCCACCGACACACGTTCCCGAATTGTTGCCGCGGCCAAATCGCGATTCCATTCGCGCAGCTATGCCAATGTGGGGATTCAGGAAATTTGCGAAAACGCCGGCGTACAAAAAGGCAGTTTTTACCATTTTTTTCCGTCCAAACGCGATTTGGCGCTTGCAGTAATTGACGATTTCGCCGACGACTGGGCAAATGGCTTTGTGGCCGAAGCGTTTGACCCGGCGTTACCGCCGATGGAGCGCATTGACTATTTAATCGACGCTGCTTATTTCTGGCAAAAGGCGATCAAGGAAGTTCATGGGCGCATGCTGGGTTGCATCTTCGGCAATCTGACGCTTGAGGTCAGCACACAGGACGACATCATGCGCGCCAAGCTGCTGGCCATATTTACGCTTGCCAAATCCCGCTTCAAGGATGCGCTCGACCAAGCCGTTGTCGAAGGCGTCATTGCCCCGCTTGATAGCGCACTGACGGCTGAAGCCATGCTGGCCTATCTTGAGGGCGTGATCCTTTTGGCCAAATCGCAAAATGACCCAGAGCTGCTCTATCGGTTGGGACCGGCGATTAAAACCCTGCGCATTGAATTAAAGAGCAACTAACCGTCATGCGTTTAAGAGGCTTTTTTTTCGCTGTTGAATTAACCGACCGGTCTAGCGGCGTTTATCGCACACAGTTAACGGAGTTCCTTAACGAGTCCTTTTGTCACCTGTTTCGTCCGGCATTTTTTTGCCGATTTTATTGACCGTACGGTCATCTACTTTCTGAGGAGTAACAATGATGAACACACCCGCTACGCAATCCCTTGATGCACGAGGCCTGAACTGCCCGCTACCCATCCTGCGCACCAAAAAAGCCTTGTCTGCTTTGAGTACAGGCGACACGCTGGCCATCATCTCCACCGACCCTGGCTCAGTCAAGGACATGCAGTCATTCTGCACTCAAACCGGGAATGAGCTCGTTTCGACCAACGCGAATCAAGGCGAGTTTGTATTCCTCGTTCGCAAATCTTAAGGAGACGATCATGGGTGCAACCGAAATAATCATTCCATCCAACCTTGAACTATCCAAGCTAGATCAGTGGTTCGACCAGCGCTTTGAATCCAAAATGGCAGAGCGCGAAGCCGCGCATACGCCATCCTTGGCTATTATTGCCACCAAGGGCACGCTCGACTGGGCCTATCCCCCTTTTATTCTGGCTTCCACAGCATCAGCCTTGGGCTGGGACGTGTCCGTGTTTTTCACCTTTTACGGGCTAGAGCTGCTGAAGAAGGATTTGCATCTTGAAGTCAGCCCGCTCGGCAATCCGAGCATGCCGATGAAAATGCCTTTCGGGCCGCAATGGCTCAAAGACATCAACTGGAAAATCCCGAACGTCGTGATGGCGGGCATACCCGGTTTCGAGAAAATGGCAACGGGCCTGATGCACCAAACGGTTAAAAACAGCGGTGTGGCCAGCATCCAAGAATTGCGATCGATATGCATAGAAGCCGACGTCAAGCTGGTTGCCTGTCAGATGACCGTGGAGCTGTTCGGCCACTCCCGCGAAGATTTCATTCCAGAAATCAAGGACTGGATTGGTGCGGCCACCTTTTTACCGGTGGCCCAAAAATCGGACGTGTGCCTGTTTATCTGATTCGGAGACCATTACCTTCGCCTGGAGCCAGCAGCCGATCAGTCCGAACTCCGGACGGATATGTGCCTGCTGATCTGATTCTCCCAACGGGGCAAGCCGCTAGGTTTGTCCCGCTTTACATTGATTGCTTCTCGGCCATCGCTTTAGCTAATGCGCACCATCTGTAGGGTAAGGGAACAATCCGTAACGCCCGTGATGAGGATTCTTGCTAAACATCAACGATTGCTTTCGCTTCATGACAGGCTCAGGAGGATTCGTGTTCTCGACGACGATTACTTGGGTGTCAGCCGACAGTCCGTCCAAGTAGGAGTAAAACTGCTCTTGGAGATCGGTGCCGCGTAAATCGTCATCTGCTCCGTCAGGCTCGCGGTAGGCCAGCAATGGCGAGTCGAGGACGACAAAACCAGTGTGAGGCATTTTACGTTTCCGGCAGAAGGACAGCAGACCTAGCGTGAAAGCCGCATGAGTTATTGCGCGCAGGCCTTTGCCGAAGGCGCTGCGCGACTTCCCGGCAATGACGAGGTCGCGCGATTTAGAATCAAAATACACATCCCCCGCTTCCGGAAAGTGCCAGTCTGAAAGTATCGACTCGACCGTCTTAGCAAAGGTGTGTGCGACTGTGGTCGGGATGTCGTTGCTCGCAAGCGCCCCGGCCTTCTCGTCGTCCGCGCCCTTTTCTAGCTCCGCACGCCGACGCTCCATATCTTGAACCGTACCGTACAGCGCGAGCGCCTCACGCACCTGAGCACGCTTGTCTGCAAATTCGGAATACGAAGCGCGGAGCTTCGAAAGTTTCGGAGATATGAGCCCCTCGACCGCCTTGGAAATAGCCTCGAGCTCTTCAACGATGCCGGGAAGTCTTCTACCAAAGTTCGCTCCCTCTCGTTCAAGGTCATGCACCGTTGCTGCAAGCTCCTTTCGCAGAACTTCGATCTTCTCGATTTCTTTTTGTGCGGACTGTACAACGGCCTCGATGTTTCCGCCGCACTCGGCGTCGGCCACGTGGTAGGCCGGCGCAGCACCGCAGAGGGGACAGTGCGCAGAACCAAGAACGTTGAAGAGAGTGCCGCCTTCTTCGATCGCGCGAAGTCGCTCTATATCTGATGCGTAATGCTGGTCTAGAAGTTTGAAGCGCTCAAGCACGGCGCCAATCTCCGCGCTGCGCTGGCGGCCTCCTTCAAGCTTCTTCCGCAAGTCGCGCCGCTTCCCGGCAGCTTGCTGAAACGATTCCTCCGTCGTGTTGACCTGCGTTGCGTGCTGCCGAAGTGACTCGTCGATTTTCTCAAGCTGCTCAGACAGTTCCTTCGGGCTCTTTGTGAGCTCTTTGAGACGAGCTCGGTAGTCGTCGAGAAGTTGATCGAGCAGTTGAAGCTGCGCATCACGCGACAGTTCTTCCGGTTCCCGCTTGCTGCTGGGCACAAGCGAAGAATCGTCGGCGCCAGTGAGCAGCAACTTGAATGTTGCGAGATTCGGCGTGTTGGCGATGGGGTTGCCATCGAAGAAAGGTGAGCTCTGCTGTGTGATCTCGGTCTCGTTGACGATCATCAGCCGCGCCATGTTGCGGAAGCTCAGGCTGTTGGTTTCGTTGCGCGTGTTCCTGCGGACGCGCTTACTCCCGAGTCCGCACAGACCCAACAGAAAGGAAGATAGGTTCAAGTCGTTGCGCTCACTGTGCTGCTCATCAAGCAGCTTGTGTGGCAGATCGAGGGCTGGCGGCGACTCGTGCAGCCCCTCATAGAGCCGGAACCCGCCGCCGTCGATGCTCCGCCAAAGTGTGAAGGCCTGACCCGCGAGTGCTTCCAGGCCCAACAGGACGAGGTCATACCCTACCCGCTCCGGGATATCCCGCAAGGGCGGCTTCCCGCCAAGCATGAAATCGATGGCTTCGACGATGAATGACTTGCCAGTGTTGGAAGAGCCATAGAGGACGTTCAAGCCAAGTCCGAAGGTCACCATCGCTGGGGCCTTATGTGGCCCGTGAAACGCCAGAAAACGCAGCCTGAAGCCGAGGGGCGCCCCTGTCATGCTTCGCCGCCCAAGCTCTTTTCAATCTGCTGGAACTCCTCAACCCACTTGTCGAAGAAGCGGCGCATGACGCGTTTGAAGGCGTCGTCGGAAAGATCACCAAGGTCGCTCACGAGCCACGTGGCGCGATCCCTTAGCGCTTGCAAGTAGCTGGACGAAACCGAGGTTAAGAAGGTCGCGGCGTTCTCGCCAGCTCCGTACTTTATCCCATCGAGAGTAACTTCTCTGACCACAAGGTCGCGGGTCATCATAAGCATCAGTGATTGCTCGACGAGCTTGCGGCGAACAAGCAGTTCGGCCGAGTGCATAGGCGTCGGAGGATGTAGGTTCGAAGGTCCGTCGATATCCCCTGTGTGGACAAGAAGGTAGTCAAGTGCAACGAGTCGCTGAAGATCGTACGTTCGAGGATACGCTGCGCCTAGGATAGAGACGGCGCGGATACCAGCCTCTAGTGGTCCATTGAAGGTGATGGGCTTGCGCTCCTGGCTCATGATTGCTTCCAACACAGGCGCTCTTCGTTTACAAGCTGCTGACAGATTCCGTCCCGATCTTTCGGGTTGGTACAGGTGATTAGTACGTTCGCCGTGATCTGCACCTCTCGGGCAGCCTTCGTCACAGCACAGACTTTCGCGTACCCATCGCAATGGTTTGCGTCATGCGTGTCAATGACACCGTCTAAAACGTTGCCCTGAAGGGACTCAAAAGTGCCGGGCGGCACGTTATCACGCGCGAAGAGGCGGAGCGATTCTGCCTCGTAAAAAGCTTCACGTTGGCGCTGGAAGTGGTCTTTGAGTTTCTGCACGGAAATCCCCGACGGATCAGGCACCGGTACTCCAGTGTGTTCAGCGTACGCGCCGAGCAACTGCGTAACATACCGGCTTTCATTGGCGGTCACTGCTACCGGGGGCGTATCCGATGCGGGACGTGGCTTCAAGCCTCCGCCAAAGCGTGCGGCGTGAACGGAAGTCCCACGGTGGTCGTCTACAAGCTGAAGTGAGGTCTTTGCGTCAAAGATCGAAAAATCAAACTCGTCCACGTAGGTACGGAGGGCGCCGTCGAGCGGCACCGATTGCGTTCTGGTGATCTCGTCTTGGATGTGCTTTCGCCAATTCGCAATCACCTCCTCACGAAGCTTCGCAGCGTTCGATAGGATGCGACTGAGCTTCGTGCCGGCGCCCCACGGCGCCACGAAATAGTAACGGCGCGGCGCGGTGTACTCCCCCCTGAATGAGTACCAGATGATCTTTCCGAACTCCGCCCAGACATCGCCAGGGGCGATCGCGTGGTCGTAATGCTTGCATTGATAATTGTCCCAGACGCCATTGAGACGCCCGTCGTCCACAAAGCCAGCAACGTCTATGCCCATGTCGCCCGCCCCTGAGAAGCGTTGTACGTGCTCGTACTGGGCCTTCAGGCAATAGTATGCCCACTCCTCGACAAAGCCCTCCCATTCATCAGGCGAGTACGTCAAAAGCCGCTGCTGCGGCGGGATGACCGGACCAGCAGCTACTTGCGCGGCCGTGACGACAGTTGCGAAGCGCGATGGATTCTTGATTTCCCCCCACTCGACGCTCATATGGCGTTGCTCCCCTCCAATATTGTTAGTTCGGCAGAACGAAGGTAAATAACATCGCGCGCCGCTAAGGCTGCCTTGATCGCAGCCCTATCAGAGACTCGGTGACTTGCAGACTACAGCGACCCCATACGGCTCAACCATGGTCGCCATTAGTGGGCGGTAGTTTGGTGTCGCTGAATTGAGAGGTATACGCTACTTAGCTATGCGCATTAAGCATGATGCCAGAAGCAGCGATTCTTCGGAACCATCACGTCATCAGCGGCAGCAGAACAACCGACTGCAGTTATTCGATAGTTCTAAGTCCAACGCCCGCTTTGGCCGAAGAGCAGCCAAAGTACAACGCCGCTTGAGCTGCCTCTGTAGGCACGCCGAGTTGTTGAATTCAGTCGATCGGGCGTGGTAGTTCCAAGCGTCAAAACCATGCCTGTTGGACAAGAGCTCCATGCATGCAACGAGACCCATTTGAAGCTTATTAGATTGGCAAGGCTCCACTTGGAGCCTTTAATTTCATTATCTGTGTCAGTAGTTTTGCACTAACTTGTCAGAAATTTCACTTGTTGTGGCACCCGACAAAATTTGTCGGGTGACACAACAAGTGAAAAACCCGACACTGATATATTTGGCATTTTTCATTTTCTATGTCACAGACGCTATTGATCGGTGACATAGAAAATGAAAAAAACCGGATTTTGTGACACAACAAATGCAAAAAATTCGACACCCTGTCGGGTGCGGAAGACAGCCCCCACGTCAAAAGTAAGGGGCGCTTTGACCGAAGGGTTAGGTCTGTGGATCACGTGACGCTAAACTCAATGGATCTTCCAAGAGCGACCAATCTGGTAGGTAGACGCGACCAAACGGCGGAAACTAGAGCAAATATCCGGCTCATCGACACCGTTGCCAAACGTAACCGGCGCGCCGCTTCTTGCGAGTCCGGTTGAGCGTTTTGTTGGGCTTGGGTGTGTTAGCGGCTACCTGAATGGATTCGCTTGCCCACAGCCTAGTTGTTCACTATGAGTGAGATACCTCCTCGGGAAGTTCGAAGTATTTCCGAACCTGGACCCACCCCTTTCTGGTTGTGTACGAGAAGGCCGCCATTCCAGCCTTCTCGCATTTTTGGCGAGTATTGTCATTGACCACGAAATACAAACTATTTCCCATGATCATCGCAAATTACACCAAGCCATGGGAGATTCCCACACCGCCGAAAAAGCGATTTACTCTCGCTGGGCCGATAAGCACCAGAGGCTCTAAAACGTATTCTGTATATTCAGCACTGGCGGACAACGGTCTCAACCCGCATTAGGCGGTTCAAAGAACCCAGTCATTTGCGTTAACCGCCCATCAACCCCGTACATACCATAACTGGCTCCCTGAGAGAGTATGTTCCCCTTGCCGTCCACCATATTCCAATGCGTAAGACTCCGATCATGGTGGCTTTTGAAATCGGTTGTTACAAATGCAACGCCGGGGACACTCTTGTGAAGTTCCGACATGTAGCCAGTTAATTGGCCGTATCCCGTTGCTTGCATGAGCGGGTCGGTATACTGGCAATCGGGGTTTAGGCATTGCTCGAATATTTGCAATCTCTTCGACGGGTCTGTTACGGACCATGATTTCGTGTAGGTTTCCCAAGTGTTTTTATGTGAACTGCTGTCCATTGTTTTCTCCATTTATTAAAGACGGCTGAAAGTTACATTGCTGCAATTGTGATTGATGCCCGACGTAAATTAAGTGCGCCGATAGGCGTCTCTCTTGAATGATGGGATGGACTCCCCCCGCTTTTTTTTGCCATAGTAGGCATCAGGGGCCGTGACCCGCGACTATTTGCGTAGACGCGCTTGAAGCGATTGCCCAAATACGAGTATAGCGAATGCTGAAATCAATCTGTGTGCTCTCGTAGGTTTACTCAGAATTTGTTTTGAATAACCACTTCATGTAATGGTAGCTGCCCACCTCGCGGCCATGCCTCTTTAATACCCTTTCCGATAGCTACGAACATGGCAATTACATGGTCTTCAGGTAAGTTAATGAGATGGCCAACAGCGTCGAAATCAAAGCCGTCCATGGGACAGGAGTCGTAGCCCATGCTCTTGGCCGCCAACATGAGTGTTTGAGCAGCTATTCCGCAAGAGCGCATTGCCTCATCACGCTGGACTTGATCGCGGTCGCGATAGTAGTTGTCGATGGCTGGCACCACAAAATTACTCAGCTCAACAGGGGCATCGCACCAGTATCGCGCAGGTTCTTTTCCCCACGATTTCAAGTCGCCGCATAGAATGATGAGCAAAGAAGCATCCGTCACCTGCGCTTGATCCCAGGCTGCGGCGCGAATTTGGCGACGCAGTTCCGTGTCACGCACCACCACAAAGCGCCAGTTCTGAATGTTGAATGCACTGGGTGAGAGGATAGCAGCCGACAACAGGCGTTCTATCTCCGCCTCACTCATGTGATGATTGGGATCATAATGCTTAACAGCGCGTCGTTGCTTAATAGCATCAAATGTATCCATTTTTGTTCCTTAGAAAACTCTGGCGCGCTTCACGGCGTCGGCTCGATTACAGTGTTAACCTGTTCTTGAAGTCTATTTGTCGGGTCCAGCCCCTGGGCCAATGAAGAGATATCCCCCTGAGGCATACCCTGACAAGCAAGCCTGGTCGGCAACTTAACCGTGGGATTGTTGCCGACGGGGGCAAATTCGACCCCGTAAAAATTATCTTTCTCATCTTCTGCGCCTTCAAGACTTTCAAGAGCATACCAAACCCCGCTGTTCTCAAAGCTAACTGTGTCATCAAACCCGTGGTTATGGCGGGCGTGTTCAAATTTAAACTTTTCTAGCGAGCTTTCTTTATCGGTTGGATAGGCAAGCTCCACCTTACCCAATTTGCCGAACCGGTATTGAAGCCAGGCTCCTTTGCTAACTTTGCCCGTATCCGCATCTTGGTACGCTAACGGACCACACAGGGAAACAATCTTTTGGCTGTTCTTAATTCTGCATGAGAAGTAGACGGCTTCGCCCGGTTTGCAAAGAGTTTCGGCCGAGGCGTCCCAGCTTAGGACGACGAGAGAAACGATAACCGAGAGCTTGCTTAAATGAGTGGTCATAAATTTATGGGCTAAGTTTGAATTCACCGGCCTGCGCAGCTTTTCGCGCAGGTCCGGTGGAATGATGGGTTGGGCCTTATGGAACATGGCTACTGACACCAATTGTCCTTTTGCGCTGGATCAGCTGTGTCGCAATAGAGGGAGATTTCGTCCAATGGACTTGACCCGTTTCCACGGACAGTTTGAGCTTCTTCATGGACTACCCCGTGTTCAGTAGGCATTCCGGGCCTATGATTTGAGCATAGGAGGAGTGTCATGAGTTCACAGAGATTTACCCCGGAATTTAAAGAAGAAGCAGTTAGACAGGTGCTCGATCGCGGTTATTCGGTTGCCGAAATATCTGCCCGCCTGGGCGTTTCAACCCACAGTTTGTACAAGTGGGTTAAGGCAGTCACCCCGGACCAGACCGAGAAGCAGGCTGCCGATCTGCTTGAAGCCAAGAGTGAGATATTGCGTTTGCGGGCACAAATGCGTCGAGTGGAGGAAGAGCGC
>JANLZE010000153.1:0-1774 GCA_031366105.1 Thiobacillaceae bacterium
GGTCGAGCAGGATGTGCAACTGGCATTGTCCGGTGCAGACCGTGCTTATGTGATGGAAACCGGTCGTATCGTGCACCAGGGGGTGGCCAAAGTCCTGATTGATGACCCGGCTGTCCAGCAAGCCTATATGGGGCTTTAGTCTGATGTATTCGAATGCAGATCAAAAATGATCTGGGCTGCGTTAATTGAAAATCGGCAATGACGCTTTGCTTGACCGCGACAGCCATAAACCCTTCCACAATGGCAATATGCATGAACGTTTCATCACTGTGCCGATGAGAATAACACCAGGTTTCGCTCTGTGTCTGGAACCGAGGGTCTAGACTATTGGTTTCGAGTAGAAAATTTAGATTACCATCTGTCGCAAAATGCCGAAGGCAACGGCTTGAAAACTTGCAATAGGACATTACGACAGGCTGAACTCGCAGCTGTTTCAGGAAATCACCAGAGTCCGGTAAGGCCGCATTTTATCGAGAGCACGCAGTCGCGTTGCGGACAAAGTGTTGTACAAGATGATTCCCGCACCTATGGCCGGTGAGGGTTCCATACCGGCCATAGGACCACTGGATGCCACGGGCAGCAAAGGTCGAGGAGCGGGCAGTCACCGTACCAGCTCTGAAGGTCGGATCGTCGACCTTTGCGGACGGCCGGTGGAACCCCTTGGTGGATTGCTAAAGTCCGCTTTCCGGAATCATAATCCAATGCCCGCTCTGTGCCATAAACAGCCAGCCAGAGTGATGTCCATGAAGGTCTGTTACCCAGCACATAGCTGTCATTCACCTGTTGGTACTGTTGGGGCGATGATATGCGGAGCACGAGAAAGAAAGCCGTGAAATATCGAGGGTGCCCGCGATTTTTCAGCCAACAAACTCGTATCTATGTACGCCATCGCACAGAATAATTCCTGACAATCATCCACAATTCAACCGTGCGTCAATCGGTTTGATATCAACAACAATGAAAAGAATTTATCTTGGGCATCTGTCGGAACACGACCCTCTGCACGGTTATCTTCAGTATGACATTCAGCCGCAGATCAGCGGTTTCTCAGGTTGCTCGAAATACCGCGTATTCAGGCTCAATGGCTCGAACGACGTGTACCTGTATGAAGACCGCAATACCGGCACTAAGGTTATAGGCAAGTTTTTTCTCACATCCAGAAAGAACGACGCAGCAAAAGCTGCCTCACGCCTGACGCGCGAATTCGACAATCTCTGCATGATGCGCGATTACGGGCTGACGGGCTATCCCCACCATGTCGTCAGGCCGCTTGGTCGCAATTATTCGATGAACGCGCTCCTGGTCACCGAAGACTGCGAGGGAGAACTGCTCAGCGAAGTGATACTGGAGGCGATTCGGAGCGGTGGCCATGGCAAACTCTTTCATAAACTAACCGCACTCGCGTACTTCCTGTCCGCCTTTCACAACCGGACGGCTATAGGCGAGGGGGTCGAGTTCCACCAAGATTGCGATTATATGGATCGCCTGATCGACAGACTGCTTGAAATCAGGGCAATCGGAGAGGACGAGGCGCGCGAGTTGTACTGGTTGCGCGACCAATGGCGTAATCAGCCGAGGATGTGGGAAGACCAGAAAGTGCTAGTGCATGGGGACGCGACACCTGAGAATTTTACGTTCGGCAACGAATTACAAGTCATCGCGTTCGATCTGGAGAGAACCAAACGCGCTGATCGCGTTTTCGACACAGGCCGCATTGCCGGTGAACTGAAGCATTTCTTCATGCGTGCAACCGGCAACAAGGACGCCGCCAAAC
>JANLZE010000002.1:0-1166 GCA_031366105.1 Thiobacillaceae bacterium
CGCCGCAACCCGCCCAGCGTCAACTGGCCAAGCAACGTGCCAAGCTGATCCAGCATCGGCCTCACGCCGCGCGGTGCTTGGCCCAGCAAGGTGTCGAGCAAGTGCAGATAACTGCGAAATAATTCCAGATCGCCCAAGCGCGCTGCTGCCACCGGGCTGGAAGAGAAAATCGCCGCGATGACCGCGGCGCTGGTTTTGGAATACATCTTGATCGCGGTGCTCAACAGATCGGCGACCGCATCTTCGCCGATTTCGTGCGCGACCGCTGGTGCGCTCTGGATAAAACTCACCACCACATCCGTGCCCCGGCCCAACGACTTCAGGCTGGTCGCACCCTGCAGATAGGCTTCCAGGCCGCGCGGCGTGAATACCCGCGCGGCCTCGGTCCACGACGCGCGTAGCACTTCAGCGGCGTGGTCACCCAATTCATCGAGAATGTGCTGATATTTTTCGAGTTCGACTGCCATGATTCCGCCCCACGAACTCGCTTAAAAAAACGTCGTTACGGCAGCGTCCAGCGCATCGCGCATATCCGGGTCGTCAGTGATCGGGCGCACCAGGGTCACGCGACACGCGGCGACTGGATCGACCTTTTTGGTGATCAGCGACCCTGCATAAATCAGCATGCGCGTCGAGATACCTTCGTCCAAACCGTGGCCTTTGAGGTTGCGCGCGCGTTCAGCGATGCTCACCAGCTTACCGGCTACTTCACTGCTCACGCCGGTTTCGTGCGCGACGATTTCGGTTTCGATATCATGCGACGGGTAATTAAAATCCAAAGCACCAAAGCGTTGTTTAGTCGACTGCTTCAAATCCTTCATCAGGCTTTGATAGCCCGGGTTATAAGAAATCACAATCTGAAAATCGGCGTGCGCCTGCAGCAGCTCGCCTTTTTTTTCCAGCGGCAGCACGCGGCGATTGTCGGTGAGCGGATGGATCACAACAGTGGTGTCCTGGCGCGCTTCGACTATTTCGTCCAGATAGCATATCGCACCAAAGCGCGCGGCCAGCGCGAGCGGGCCGTCCTGCCAGCGCGTGCCGTTGGCATCGAGCAGGAAACGACCCACCAGGTCAGAGGCGGTCATGTCTTCATTACATGCTACGGTAATCAAGGGCTTGTTGAGTTTCCACGCCATGTATTCGACGAAGCGGGTTTTGCCGCAGCC
>JANLZE010000010.1:0-1291 GCA_031366105.1 Thiobacillaceae bacterium
GGCCGACGTTCTCGGGCGCTGGATGCCGTGGTGTCATGCCGATTATTCAATGGATGAAGCGAAAGCGTGGCTCGCTGCTTGCCAGGCGGAGTGGGCTCGCGGCACATCCTATCCATACCTTATTATTGAATCCAAAAGCCATGGAGTGATCGGGAGTGTTGATATCAACCAGATTAACCGTGAACACAGCTTGGGTAATATTGGCTATTGGGTCTCCTCAGCACACTGCGGGAAAGGCATTGCCACGGCAGCGGTGAAGCTGGTCATCCAATTTGGCTTTGCTGAAATCGGCCTTGCCCGGCTAGAAATCGTTGCGCTTACCCAAAACGTCGCGAGCCGCCGTGTTGCCGAAAAAGCAGGCGCCAGATTCGAGTGCATCGTTCGTAACCGTCTTGTCGGGTGGGATAAATCACATGATGCCGCCGTTTATTCGATCATCCCTGATATTGGGGGCTAAATAACGCCACCAATATGAGTGCGTAGCGCGCAATCATATTGCGCCGGATGTGTTGTCAAAATTATGCGGCCATCCGTTTTTGTCAGCCGCTCTCGCATCTGCGCATTCACGCGGGTTAGCCAGCTGCGTTAATTCGTCCAGATATTTTTAGTCATCATCCGGCGCAATGCGCTTCGCTTATTGACGCAGTCTTACGGGTTGAAAAACGAACTGGTGGATCATCGGAAATTCGGAACGCGAAACAAGCAATTCAGGAGATTACAGAGTACATCGAGGTAGCAGTCTGGCCAGCATATTTATTGGTGCTACGGAGTGGCTGGCTTTGGCATATATGTCTCGTTTCCCCTTCGTGTTAGCATCCGCCGACAACTAAACCATGCTGACAGGGAACACGAATGCTCTGGATCGCCCCCTCCGGACGGGACACCGCCACCGATACCCTTGAAAAACGCCTGTGGAATACCGCCGACCAGTTCCGCGCCAATTCCGGGCTGACTGCCGCGCAGTATTCCGCGCCTGTGCTCGGACTGATCTTCCTGCTGTTTGCCGAGACCCGCTTCACCCAGCGCCGGGAACAATTACTCCCCTCTCCCTCGGCGAGAGGGGCAGAGGGTGGGGGCGCTTCCCGCCGCGCCACGTCCCGCATCGACGACCCCGCCGCCTACCATGCCGAAGGCGTGATCTTCCTGCCGCAAGCCGCTCGGTTTGAGCATCTGCTGAACCTGCCGGAAGGTGCGAACGTCGGGCAAGCCATCAACGACGCGATGACGGAAATCGAAAAGCACAATCCGCAGTTGGCGGGCGTGCTGCCGCGCACTTATCAGATTTTCACCA
>JANLZE010000090.1:0-2424 GCA_031366105.1 Thiobacillaceae bacterium
TACATAGTGGTGAATGTAACGAACGCGATCATTGATCCGAGGACGATTGCGCAAGGGATGTATCTAAAAATTATAATCGTTGCATTCCTTGTGAAAGGAATTAGATCAGCGCTGGCACTGCGCACAGAGAATGCATGACACAGGGGAAAACCAAGTCGAGCAGCTCTGCCCCACGTGCAAGCGGACATTGCGTAAAGGGGCCATTTTTTGCTCCAACTGCGGCTATGCACATTTGGCCTCTACGCCAATACCCGAGCGCGCAATGCTCCCATCTTCAGCTGCCCGCTTTGCCTCACATTGGAGCGCAATTAAACAAGTAGGTGGGCTCTTCGGGCTGTTGCTTTTCAGCTCGTTCGTTCTAGGAATGGTTACCCGAGCGACCTCTTCACCTTGGCCGGAAGCAATTACGAGTGGCGTCGATGCAGCGATCGTGTTCATGTTTGCAAGTGTGCGCTATCGGGATATTTTACCGTTGCTAAATATTCCTCGGCTCAGCGCGCGCGATGTGCTCGAACTTGTGGGGCTTGCATTGAGCTTCATCGTAGTGATGGGCGCATATTTCACGCTGATTCAGCGCATGGGTGCCCCGATCGTTCACATTACGACTGACTATAAGCAATCGGGCTGGCCAGTGTGGTCGATGTTCTTGTTGATCAGCGCGATGCCTGCGATTTTTGAGGAGTTGGCGTTCCGTGGCGTGATTCAATCCGCCTTAGAGCGTGTTCTTGGAGAGCGCGAAGCGTGGCTCATCCAGGCAGCCCTGTTTAGCATCTTGCACCTTCTACCAATGATGTTCCCAAGCCATTTTGTAATGGGCCTTTGCTTCGGTTACATGCGGCTGCGGTCAAGAAGCCTGTATCCAGGCATGATCCTGCATGCGTCATGGAACGCGCTTGTGTTATGCGAAGAGCTTTACTGGTCGTGAGCGAATATATTTGGAAGAATCTACCAAGGGCACTATTCGATTGTTCATGGTTTCCCTTTGATGGTAATTGGTTAATGTATGTACCGTTGAGGTGGCGACGTTAGCCGTGAGTTGTTGCAGCAGCGGCTGCGCGAAATGTGAACAATACTTTCTTTATTCCCTTATTATCAGACGGGCGGTTGGTGCCAAAAACGGTCATCCCAATCGGGAGGCGACAAGGTCTGTTCTTAGAAGTAAACCAGACAGTCAAAGCTTTACTCGATCCACGGCCCTTTCTATCTTGCGATGACGCAGGTGCTGTACTCGCCGTTAGACTCAAATGAAATTCCCACGGGCAAGAATCTAGCTATAACAGCCGCGTTTGTTTGCGCATGCTTGGATACGTGGCTCAGAGTAAAGCGCCCGCCACCGGCTAAAGCCATCGGCAGCATAATCTGATCCGCCAAGTGCTCGCCCACCGCAGCTCCAGAACGAACGTAGTCGCGAACTGCCTGAATCGCCTTTTTCGCTACTGCTTCAGCTCGGACGGCTTTCTCGCCGAATGCACAAAACATTTCCGTCACATGCTGCTGTTCGAGTGTAATTAGCAAAGCGTTGCCCGGCCCCTGATCTTGCGGCAAGCCACGCACCAGCAGCTGTGATTCTTCCCAACCCATGCTGCGGCCAACGCATTCCAACTCACGCTTAGCGACATGCGTAGGGATACCAGCGACGAAGCTTTCCGCATAAGCCGAAATCCGTTCGCCGCGCTTCGTTAGCTCAAGTGGCTTTAACAGCGCGCAAGGTTCTACCTTAGCGACTACTTCACCACCCCCAGCGGGATAAAACCCAAAACGTTTCAATTGGATGTCGACTGTCGCACCCATGTCGCCGAGCACCCTGCCGTAGGCACGCTGCAAAAACTGAGCGGGAGGCGCCATCGGATTGTGTGTACCACCACAAACCTGCACGACTGAAGCTTGGTCCGCGTACAGCAATGCCGGCAACAACGTTTGCAATACAAGCGTGCAACTGCCTGCCGTCCCAATAGACAGCTTGTACTCGCCGCCTTTGATCTTGGCAGGTACGAACTCGAGCCTCTGCGAACCCACAGCGGTGTCACCAATGTCGGCACCACAAATTTGCGCAGCGGCCTGAACCGCAACCAGATGCTGACGCATCAGTCCAGGCTTGGGACGTTTCGCACGAATGTTGGTAATGCGGAACGCCTGGCCTGTGATCATCGACAACGTCAGTGCAGAACGCACAACCTGACCGCCACCTTCTCCTATGGATCCATCCAATTCAATCATTTTTCGCTTCTATCTTGTTATGTTAAGAGGCCCAGCTTGCGACGGGCCCCCCGGTTAACCCTTTACGCAGACAACTTGCTTCAAGGTATGTACGACCTCCACCAAATCACGTTGTGCCTCCATGACAGCATCGATATCCTTATACGCCATCGGGATTTCGTCGATTACGGCGGCGTCTTTGCGGCACTCGACGCCCTGGGTTGCTTT
>JANLZE010000095.1:0-1549 GCA_031366105.1 Thiobacillaceae bacterium
GATCGAGCAGGTCAACCAGGCCGTCGGTCAGATGGATGAAATGACGCAGCAAAATGCAGCGCTGGTGGAAGAAGCGGCAGCGGCAGCGGAGAGTTTGCAGGATCAGGCGGGCAAGCTTTCAGAAGCGGTGGGCGTATTCAAGCTGGACGGCATGGTGCCAAGCGTGCTCACGCAGCTTCCTGTACATAGCAATGTCGTTACTCCAATGCCGAAAGCAAAGGCCAAGTCCAAGGCCTCGCCCAACACGGCAATGCGTAGCAAGAAGGTAGCGCGCGCCGGGGGTGGAAGCAATGAGGAGTGGGAAGAGTTTTGAGCCAGGCGCAGGGATGTATTTAGCAGCTGAATTCCACATACATTTTTAAGTGATGGGCTTATGTAAGCAGAAGCCTTGCCGATTACTGAATTATAAATATCGATTAATAGGATTCGTAACATGAAACTGAAGTCTAAAATTTTTCTAAGCATGGGGATGGTTTTCGTGCTTTTCAGCGTAGCGATCGGCGTGGCGTTAACGGGAATGCAGAGTAACAAAAACCGGTTCGAGCACTTTCTAGAACAGGATCTGGCGCTTGCTCAAGCCGCAAGCGGTCTCTACGCCCAAGGGCTGCAAATGGGCCAGGCGTTGCGCAATATCGTGATGGACCCTACTACTCAAGCCGCTTATAAAAATCTTGAGAAGGCAGCCAGCGAATTCAAGGAAAGCAGCCAAAAGACTCTGAATTTAGCCGCGTCAAACCCGGCCGACTTGAAGGTCCTGGAACTAGTCGTGGCGTTACGTGAGCAGCAGATTCCAATACAGGCCAAGATAGTTGCGCTAGCAAGTACAAATCAGGCTGCTGCAATTGCGGCGATCAGTCAGGAAGAGACCCCCGTATGGCGCAAGATCCGTGAGCGTCTGGTGGACTTTACCAAGGCCAAAGAAGTTGCGGTTGAGAACACCAAAGCCGAGATGGTCGCCTTTAGCGAACGCATGCTTGTGATCACGCTGGCATTGCTGCTGGTGGCGGTGACTGCTGCGGCCGCGATCGTTTTTTGGCTGGTACGTCACATTATGAAACAACTCGGTGGCGAGCCTGCGTATGCGGTTGAGGTTGCCCAATCGATTTCGGCTGGCGACTTTTCCGGCGCCATCACCGTAGCTAGTGGAGACAGCTCCAGCCTGCTGTTCTCGATCAATGCCATGCGAGAAACGCTCACCGGTACGATCGGCGATATCCGCCATGCAACCGAGACTATAGCAGTCGCCTCACGTGAGATTGCTTCAGGCAATGCCGACTTATCGAGTCGGACAGAATCGCAGGCCTCGAGTTTGGAACAGACTGCGAGTTCGATGGAAGAGCTGACCAGCACCGTCAAACAGAATGCCGAGAACGCACGCCAGGCAAACCAGCTCGTTGTCTCAACCTCCGACGTAGCAGTCAAAGGCGGAAAAGTGGTGGGTCAGGTCGTCGACACCATGGCCTCGATCAAAGAAAGCTCACGCAAGATTGCCGACATCATCGGCGTCATTGATGGGATCGCGTTCCAGACCAACATCCTTGCATTGAAC
>JANLZE010000123.1:0-3767 GCA_031366105.1 Thiobacillaceae bacterium
TGAGCGCCGGGTTAGAGCGGACGTTTGCCGTAGCCACCGCTGTTGGGGCACCGCCCTCACGCCACATAAGAACGGGGCCGGTGCAGGCTGCCCCTGACTTTACCCGACCGAAGCCACGATGCCCATTGCAACCAGACTTGAGCGAAGGCACAAGCAGCGCGGCACGAATGCCCTTCGCCAACACAGACTGACGCAGCCCGCGCACGGTTGATGTACCCGATGCAGATGCAACACCCACCGACGCCCAGCCACACTCACCGGAACTTGCCCGACTTAAATGGAGCGGTACAGTTTGCATGATTTGCGACCTTTGATGAGAAGAAAAAGCAAGCGCGCTAACGTTCAAGGTAAGGGGCGCGCCGCTTGCGGCGCGTCCCAGCGACCGAAGGGAGCGCCTTGACCGCAGGGTTAGCCGACATAATTTTCCACGAAGCGAGGTTCACCGGAAACGGAGCAAACTACCGAGCCTGCTGAAACCGATAAGACTGCAGACAAAAAGGAAAACACTGCCGTTATATTCCCGGTAGTAGTAAAGGGGATTGGAATAAGTGACAAAGACTCACCACCTACATTTAGCGAACCGTCGTATAGGTATCCGCTACATTCGGACGATAAGCCCTGCCACGATGCGTCAGTGAAGATTAGTTCTGCTGCTTGCATATAACCAGCACCTGGATCACGACCGGGACGCCCCTCTGAGCGATGGATATACGCTGATGAAAAAAGGAGGCGAAGTGTGCCATCAGTTTCCTCGACCAGCGACACCTCTGAGTCATGAAATTCAAGCGCTGTGTTCATATGTTGGCGGCTAACGTTTGACGTGAGGGGCGGTCGGAGCCGAAGGCGGAGGGAACCCAAAGCGCAGCTTTGGGCCGTCCCTCTCGACGGAATTGTTAGAGCGCGAGTGGAAAACAGGCGATGTTTTCATGGATTTAGCTGTGGGCATCATCAATGGAGTTGTACCCCGGCTCGTGACTGTGTGAGGTTGACTTACAAGAAATTCGTAAAGTCCCTTAGCTGATAGACGCTATGTTTATTCTCGCTAACAACTTTTAACCGAACAAACCAGCCAATCTTTGTATATCTTCCATTTTCTTGGATGAATAGTTTGTATATATCTTGAAGATATGACTTTAACCTTTTCTTGAGTGGCTGAATTTCGTCATTTCTCACGTACAAGATGATTTTTCGAAGGGTGTACTCTGACATCTCATGGCGTTCCCTCCATGTTTTCTTATACTCGACCAAGAACCTTCTTCCTTCGATCTGAAGAACAGTTTTTTCGAACCACTCGGAATCATGGTTATATATTTGATCGATAAGAATTGCGTGGCCGTCGCTGTGCTTGAATAATCGGTAGTGGAATTTATGGTGCTCATCCTTTTCTTCTGGTAGAGCCAGCCTCGACAGTTCCGCCTGATCGTAGTTGATTTTGATAAACGACATAGGCGCGCTAACGTAGAGCTAACCGGCGGCGCTTTAGCGCCGTCCAGCGACCGAAGGGAGCGAGGTTGAGCGCAGGGTTAGAAGCTTTTTAATTTCGGCTACAGTATTCAACGGGGGCTCTCCTTTTACAGCTGAAACATCATCCAATTCATCAAGTAAGGTCTTCCTAGATGCGCTCGCAGCTAGGCGAAGAACATAAACGCCAGACTCTACCCAGAACGACCCATGTTTGTTCGGTGTTGTGAATACAGCCTCCAGAGGTTTCCCGTCAGCATCAAAGAATAGCCAATTCCCATCTTCCACATCAATGCCTTCCGTACAGGCTATTGCCTCTGCTTCAGTTGCAAAGACCAGAAGTGTGCGGTCATCAGTAGTAAGCGCAAAGATCACGGCTTCTAACGTAGAGCTAACCGGCGCTGCGCGGCTTTATCGCGCAGCGTCCAGCGACCGAAGGGAGCGAGGTTGAGCGCCATGTTATGCCTTGGTGCCGCTGTACTTAAATAGCATGCCAACAGGGGATTGCCTGAGTTTGTTGCTTTCGCTGGCAAGTTCCTTGATGGATTTCGGGATGTCCTTCAACTTCGGGGCAGGTAGAAGCTGGTCAGCCGCAATGGCAGCTAATCCCCATACAGGAAGACCTGTCGCTGCGGCAGTAACTGCCAAAGATCCGACCACAAACCAAGACCCCATATCTGTTCCGGCGAATTTCCATTTCTTTGAACGCAAGTCCTCGATGTTCTTCTTATGCTCTGCGAACGCGGCGTGGATGTTGTCAAAAATATGGTCGCTAGTACGATAAAAGTTCGTAGGGTTGGCCAGCGCCAGTTCATTTACTCCCTTTGCCAAAACGGCCCTGATTTCAGTAAGAGCGTCTGCCTTTCTAATCTCGATTAGTGCTTTAGGTGGCACTTTTCCCAGCCACTCCATATCACTCTCGGCAAGCGATTGAAGCCCCCGCAGTACGTGAAGATCGGACAGTTGGCTGTCCCTTTCCATATTCTCCGCGTCGTATTCGAGTTTCCATACAAAGTATTGCCACGATGTAGGTGCATCAATGACTGGTGTACCTCGAAGGCGTCTGGCTTTTACCAACAACTCATTGCTTGTGCTCATCCTTCCCAAGGCTTGGGATGCGACAATAATTCCAGGGTTGTTCGTTCGAAGTAACGCCGAAAAATCTTCCTTTGTGGCTCGAGTGAGTTTCTCTCGAAAATCACCTTCCCATGCTGTGTCGAATAGAACCCGCTTGGGATCGGCGACTTCGGCCTCGACTCTCTCTATTGTATCCAGAGTATTTGCAAACTCCATTAGCTCGTCAAACGATGCAAATGTTCTTCCAAAAACTTTTGCTGCGTGAGTCAACGCATCTGCTTGCCCAAGGCGAAAGAAAAATTGCTTTTCGTCATCTTCCAATGCGGTCATATCTGGCAGCACGACTATTATGGGCGGCGTGACGTCAGCGCATGCCAATTCCTTGTATTGGAGAAGGTTGAGCGCGTGCTTTATTAGGTAGTAGGCTTGTTGCTCTGGGTTGCCAAGTTCAAACAGGTGTTTCGATCTCAGAAACGGGTCAGGGAGAATCAGGGTGTCTGTATAGATGCCGCACTTCGAAGCGATGTTCTCGTTATGCGAAGGAAATAGATCTTCCCCAAACACGCCTTTTAGAGTGCCATGCATGTCTTCTACGTGGGCGTGAGCGATATCAGCAGTTTGAGACCAGTATTCATCGATTGTCTCTAGGAAGCCCTTAAGGTTCTTGGTTAATTCTTCGATTGCCGCTGGCGTTCTGGACAGAGCCTTCCCCGCGTCATGCGGTGTCAGTCCTCTCTCAAGCATAATCTTGTAGAAATGACCAAAGTTGTTTTCGAGGAATTTGAAATAGGTTGTCTGAATCTCGGCTAGAGAAATGGCCTGTTTCATTTCTTCACGATCATTCATGGCCTCAACAGCTAATGCCATCGATCGCACTAGCCCGTCCACCGTGTCGAGGTCCACTGTCCCATCTGGCGCATGACGAACTTTCTTCAGGCTTTCGACAACTTGCAGTCCTTCAGCAATCTTGATTTTTCCGGCTTCAAATTGCTTCTTCAGGATTTGTAGACGCCGCTGCAGTCGTGCCTCGTACTGCGCCTTTTCATCGCTGTCTTGATCACTCATTGGGCTACCTGTGCCAGAGAGGCCTAACGTAGAGCTAAGGGGCGGGCCGCTTGCGGCACGTCCCGCTTGAGCGCCGGGTTAGGGCGGGCGCTTGCCGTAGCCACGGCTGTTGGGGCTCCGCCCTCATCCCTCACAAGACCGATGCCGGTGCAGACTGCCACTGA
>JANLZE010000137.1:0-1081 GCA_031366105.1 Thiobacillaceae bacterium
TTACTAGCCCGCCAAGTCGGCGTCCCCTACATCATCGTCTACATGAACAAAGCCGACATGGTGGACGACCCCGAACTACTCGAACTGGTCGAAATGGAAGTGCGCGAACTCCTGGTCAAATACGACTTCCCCGGAGACGACACCCCCATCATCATCGGCAGCGCCCTAAAAGCCCTAGAAGGCGACCAATCCGACATCGGCGAACCCTCCATCATCAAATTAGCCGCTGCCCTGGATAGCTACATCCCTGATCCCCAGCGCGCCATTGACGGCCCCTTCCTAATGCCAGTAGAAGACGTCTTCTCCATCTCCGGACGCGGCACCGTAGTCACCGGGCGGATCGAGCGCGGCATCGTCAAAGTGGGTGAAGAAGTCGAAATCGTCGGCCTCAAACCCACCCTCAAAACCACCTGCACCGGCGTCGAAATGTTCCGTAAACTACTCGACCAAGGTCAAGCGGGTGATAACGTCGGCGTACTACTGCGCGGCACCAAACGAGAAGACGTCGAGCGCGGCCAAGTCCTGGCCAAGCCAGGCTCCATCACACCGCACACCAAATTCACCGCAGAGATCTACGTCCTATCGAAAGACGAGGGCGGCCGTCACACCCCGTTCTTCAACGGCTACCGTCCGCAATTCTACTTTCGCACCACCGACGTCACCGGCAGTATTGAACTGCCGGCCGGCACCGAGATGGTCATGCCGGGGGACAACATCAGCATCACCGTCGCCTTGATCCAACCCATTGCGATGGAAGAGGGCTTACGCTTTGCCATTCGCGAAGGCGGCCGCACCGTCGGTGCCGGTGTCGTGGCGAAAATTATTGAGTGATTTAACGCGAGTTGGTGCTTTAGAAGGCCAGTAGCTCAATTGGCAGAGCGACGGTCTCCAAAACCGTAGGTTGGGGGTTCGATTCCCTCCTGGCCTGCCACTTTCAGGTATCGGGCAGCAGGTATTGGAAAGTGGCAGGGGTGGGCGTAGTCGGCGTTGAACAGCATTGCGGAAAAATGGACAAACTGAAAATTGCATTGGCGTTTGCGTGTGTCGTCGCCGGCGTCTGGGGGTACTACTACTTCAGCCA
>JANLZE010000081.1:0-1045 GCA_031366105.1 Thiobacillaceae bacterium
AGCGCGGCGCCCCTCAACTTTACGTTAGCCATTTCGGCTTCCATCTAACCAAGGAGAGTATTTCATGACTACATCTCAGCAAGCACAAGCAGACGCATTTCGTGCTCTGCACGCCGTGAATGCACCCACCCTGCTGCTACCGAACGCATGGGATGCTGCCAGCGCCCAACTGGTTGCCCAATGTGGTGCCAAGGCTATTGCTACAACCAGCGCTGGTGTTTCGTGGTCACACGGCTTTCCCGATGGCGAACATCTGCCATGTGCAACACACCTGACGGCGACCAGGGAAATCATTCGGGTCGCCGCCATTCCGGTCACAGTCGATGTCGAGGGCGGCTATTCCGAGGATCCAGACGCTGTGGCTCGCTTTATCTCCGACATAATTAAAGCGGGAGCCATCGGGATAAATATAGAGGATGGTGCATCACCACCTGATTTATTTGCAGCCAAGGTTATCGCTGTAAGGGCTCTGACCAAGAAAACGGGCGTCGATTTTTTTATTAATGCTCGAACCGACGTCTACTTGCGCGGATTGGCGTCGCCAGACAGCGCTGTGCACGAGACTATCGAAAGGGCAAAGTTATATAAAAATGCGGGTGCAGACGGGATATTCGTCCCCGGGCTTGTCAATCTCGTTGAGATTAAAGAAATCGCGACATCCGTTCAACTCCCGCTCAATATCATGGCCCTGCCTGGGATCGCCCCCGTGCAGACCTTAGCGGAGCATGGAGTTCGCCGTATTAGTGTGGGTATGGCCTTGCATCAGGCGGCACTAGCCGCTGCAAAAAGGGCAACCAAGGAAATATTGGATAGCGGACATTTTAATGCATTGTTTGCAGAATCCATTACCTACAATGAGATGAACGCGATGTTTAGCCCGCGATAGATGATAGAAACGCGGGCCACTTTCTTTAGAGCATGCGATGGCCTGCATTTTCCATCTATCAAACCAATGGTCACGGCGAAAATTCATCAAAAAATGGCTAACCTTGCGTTCGAGAGGGACGCGCCAAAAGCGGCGCGCCCCTCAACTTTACGTTGGGCA
>JANLZE010000162.1:0-2251 GCA_031366105.1 Thiobacillaceae bacterium
TGCTGGTCGATGTCGCCGCGGGCATAGCCCTCGTTGAGCATGCCGAGCGCGGTTTTCGATGCCGACGGATCAGACGATGCCGACGATCCGCTCACCCGTCTCACTAGCACCACGATGCCGAAGATGATGAGAATCCAGAAGAGCACCATGCCGATCATGCCGAATCCCATCCCCCATCCCCATGCAGATCCCGTTTCACCCCACATAGCAGGTCTCCTTGAAAAATAGTTACGATATGCAAATCGAGCGAGGCGGTTACTTTTGCCGAGCAATACGCGCGCTTCAGCAACAGCGATTGCGACCGCGCACGCATACGCTCCGCGATCCAGGGCGGCCCTCAACAACCCGCTTTCCCTGATTCCATCTACCGCGCGACCCAGCAAGACACCTGGTCGGGAGAAAACCATCGGCCAAGCGCTATCGGCCAGATGTGCGAAAAGAGCGGGATTGAATTTCTTATCGCTTCTTGGTGAATTCGAAAACCGTACCCGCCGCGCTCGACGGCCCGTCCCATAGTTCGGCCGTGAACGGCTCTATGCGAAGCAGGCGCACATTAGGATCATCGGGCCCGCCCGGGAACCAGGGGTCATCGGTCTTCTTCCAGATGTTTTTCGTCTGGGCGGTGTCGCGTGTCACGAAAGCGCGGCCGGTGATAGAGAGATAAGCGTGATCACCCCCATCGATGAAAACCAGCCCGATGTCATGGGCCGCGCCGATCTCGTCGTCCTTGGTGCCGCGTACATCGGTCAAGAACCAGATGACACCAGCGTCGCGGTCAGCCCGGGCTTCCAGCGGCCGCGCGCGCAAGCCGCCGCTAAATTGTGTCGTCAGCATGCCGACACTCACCTTCTCGATAATCTCCCAGACGCGGGCAATACGGTTCTGTTCTGTCATATTAAAGGCCACCATATATTAGAGTGTGATCAGCCGTTTGCTCCGGCTTTTAGGCTATCCGCGCCTGCGGACAATCGCTTCGCAACGCATGTAAAATTCTGCTTTAAGGTTTCTTGTATACAAACGTGACCGACTCGGGTTGATCCTTGTTAGGTTCATAGATTCGCACTGTGATTTCATATTCTCCCTGCTTGGGCATCGAGAAATAGTTGCCATAAGTGACTAAGCGACTCGTCAGCATTTTTTCCAGGGGTTTTTCCGCCCTGGTGCCGCCCAGTAATTTCTTGATGCTCACTCGTGCAATGACAGTTGCGTTGACCACGCGCTCGTTGTTCAGCTTTCTAAAAACTGCCACCATCACATGTTGGCTCGAATCCTCCACGTTGTCGTCCCTATGCAAGGTCTTGTCGCCATCTACCAGGGCCGGATATTCCTTGATCAGGCTGGCCGGCACTACGCCGAGATAGACATGGTAATTGGCGGACTCCAGATGCGAGCTTGCCTCGGCAGCCAAAACCGGGGCGGGCGCCCCCAAAAAGGTCAACAATATTGCAAAAATAATGCCTGATCCGGATAAGGCGTGACGCGCGTGCTTTATCATTCTGGTGCCTCCTGAAATAATCATGTTAAGGTCATGTATTCGCCGCTACTTCATCATGTCCAGCATCATCGAGTGCATATCAATGGTGTTCATCAGGTCTCGGCGGGAAGAGTCGTCTACCTTCTCGCCCATCCCGTTTGTCCGCGCCTTACCCGTAGTGATCGCCTTCCGTGCCTGATCCATCATGCGGCGATGTTCGTTGATCAAAACCTGCCGTCGCGCAGGATCCCGTTCCTGTATCAGGCTTTGCCAATGCTGTTCCATCATCGTTACGGATGGATGGCTGGCCTGATGTTGTGAAGCTTGCCCGGCACTTATGCTTGCCAAGCTGCCAAGGACTATGGCTCCTGCAATTACCGTCTGCGTGAATATCGATACTCGTTTCAATTTCATCTCCGTCTCCTTGTAATTCGATAGAGTTTATTGGGCTGCTCATTTGACAGTCGCTATCTGATGACCTTCGCCCGCTGGGAGTTTGATCGTGCCGATGAGCTTGAGCGTTTTCTGGTCCACGACCCAGACGGTGGGCGCACTACGGCTCGATATATAGACCTTGCCCGTGCCGCGGATCGCGTTCAGGTGATAGGGGTCAGGCGACAGCGTGAGGCTGCGTTGCGCGTTCGTGCGCAGGTCGAGAGCCACGAGCTTGTTCTCGGTCACGCTGGTGATAAAGAGCGTCTGGCCGTCGTCGCTGATGTCGAGCCCGTGCAGGTTCGCTCCAATCTTGTAGGTTTGACTGATCTTGCCGGTTGCGAC
>JANLZE010000024.1:0-2137 GCA_031366105.1 Thiobacillaceae bacterium
GCCTACCACGAGGTGCAAAGCATCCGCGACAAGGACGAATTCCTGATTCCGTTCATCGAAATCCTCACCAATCCGGAATTCAAGACCGGCACGCCCGAGAATGACCAGAAGCTGCTGCGCTCGCTGATCGTGTTTGCCTGCATCATGGAAGGCCTGTTCTTCTACGTCGGCTTCGCGCAGATCCTCGCGCAGGGCCGCCAGACCAAGATGACCGGCGCCGCCGAACAGTACCAGTACATCCTGCGCGACGAGTCCATGCACTGCAATTTCGGCATCGACCTGATCAACACCATCAAGCTGGAAAACCCGCACCTGTGGACGCCGGAATTCCGCGAGGAAATCCGCGTGCTGATGCAAAAAGGCGTGGAGCTGGAATACCGCTACGCCGAGGACACCATGCCGCGCGGCGTGCTGGGTTTGAACGCCAGCATGTTCAAGGAATACCTGCGCTTCATCGCCAACCGGCGCTGCCAGCAGATCGGGCTGGATGAGTTGTATCCCAACGCCAGCAATCCGTTCCCGTGGATGAGCGAGATGATCGATTTGAAGAAGGAGAAGAACTTCTTTGAGACGCGGGTGACGGAGTATCAGACGGGTGGGGCGTTGAGCTGGGATTGACCGGCTGAATGGAAAAAAGGCGCATGGGACTGCGCCTTTTTTGTTGGATGTTATTGAAAGGCATGCCCACATGTTGTTGAAAACCACTATCTGGCACGTTGTGCCGCCACAATCCGTCGAAGCAGAGTTAGTAATACCGGGAGAAAGAAATTGAACGACGTCGATTTGCTTACGATTGACTGGCAACGATCGCTAATCATCGATACATCTATTGATGATGATCTGGTGAGGCGACTCACACCTCGGATATTGGCCCTGCGCCAAGAAAGTACTGCCCCAATTACGATCGGAATAGACAGCCCCGGCGGCTCCCTTGCGTCCCTTGATGTGCTTCTGGGACTTCTAACAGGCCCAAATCAGGATGGTCATACTGGAGAGATCATTACTGTAGCCACCAATCGCGCTTACAGTGCAGCGGCCAACTTCCTAGCGTTTGGGAATTACTCCATCGCGCTATGCCATGCTCAGGTTCTCTATCACGATGTTAGATTCGGCGGGATGGTGGACGTAACCCCGGAGAAAGCACGAGATGCGGCGAAATCATTGCAGGATGCAAATGATGCGTTCGCGCTGCGGCTAGCTCATCGAGTTATCAAACGTCTAATTTGGATATACATCGATCTGAAGACAGGTTTTGAGGAGATGCGGACAACTTATCCCGACATCCATAAAGAGTACACATCTCTCGTCGCCGCTTATGCCCCCAAGGTCGAAGGGTACGAATGCATTGATCTCGCGAGTTTTGCAACATCACTTTGGGCGAAGCTTTCAATTAGGAATGACACGTTGATACGGAACGTCATGGATCGCCTCGCCCGCTGGATCAACTTAACAAAGATAGCAAAGATAGCCCCAACATATCGGGCTAAGGGCTCAAGAATTGCCGGACTACTCGATGGATCTAGGCACTTGCACAAGCTATTTTCCGGAAAGCCTGAACATTTTCAATCTTCCGAAGAAAGCCTCAAATTTCTGCTTAGCCTGATTGTCGCTGACATCTCCAGTACCAAGGCCGAAATGCCTCACTTCCCGTCGGTACTTGATCGATCTGTACGTGAGTTCGGTATTCTAGATTCTATGAATGATCCGAAGCACATTCGATATGCCACGGACCTAATGCTTAAGCACAGTCACGTCTTCTTCGGCGGGGATCTGGCTGGAGAACTCGATGCAAAGCCCGAAGCTGAAAGAGTAGAAATTCTCGCCAAGGCGGCTCCACATGCGCGGCTCCTTTGGCACTTTTGTGTCTTGCTGTGTCGAGAACTTTTTGAAGGTGAGCACATCCTCAAGCCGAGTGATGCCCAAATATTGGGCCTGGTTGACGAAGTTTCTGGTGGGGGCCCAATCCAAAGCAGACGCGATTTTAGAGTCGCTCGGGCGAAAGAAAGTGCGGCGTCGCTAGAATCAATAGAGCAAGAATAACTTCGAGCCTAACAATAGGGAGTGGAACTTCGGCACACAAAAGGGGCCAGGCTCACATTATTTCCGGCATTTGACATGGCGAAATCAGCCTGCGTAG
>JANLZE010000027.1:0-1939 GCA_031366105.1 Thiobacillaceae bacterium
CGCGCCTGCGCGATGACTTAGGGGACAATATGGTAGAGGAACAGCTTCAATTGCGCCACGAACAAATACAGATCTACGGCAACACTGGCGGCCTGCTCGATCTCGACAGCGTCATACAGCAGCACACACAGATAGCGGATCCGCCCCACGCAGGTTTCCGAGCAAACGGTCGGCTGGCCGGCCTCGATGCGCGGGTAGCAGAAAATGCATTTTTCTGCCTTGCCGGATTTCCAGTTGTAGTAAATTTTCTTGTACGGGCAACCGCTGATGCACATGCGCCAGCCGCGGCATTTGTCCTGGTCGACCAGCACGATGCCGTCTTCTTCGCGCTTGTAGATGGACCCGGAGGGACAGGACGCGACGCAGGTCGGGTTCAGGCAGTGCTCGCACAAGCGTGGCAGGTACATCATGAAAGTGTTCTCGAAGGTCGAGTACATTTCCTTCTGCACATCGTCGAAACACTTGTCGCGACTGCGCGAGGAGAACTCCCCACCCAGGTCGTCTTCCCAGTTTGGACCCCATTCGATCTTGTCCATTTTCTTGCCGGTAATCACCGACACCGGGCGCGCAGTGGGCGGGGTTTCCGACAGCTTGGCGTTCTGCAGATGTTCGTAATCGTAGGTGAATGGTTCGTAGTAGTCGTCAATCTCGGGCAGGTTCGGGTTGCCGAAGATATTGGCCAGGATGCGCCACTTGGCTCCCTGGCGCGGCTCGATCTTGCCATTGCCGTTGCGCTTCCAGCCGCCGTTCCAGATATCCTGGTTTTCCCACTGTTTCGGATAGCCGATACCGGGTTTGGTTTCCACGTTGTTGAACCAGACATATTCCATGCCGTCGCGCGAGGTCCACACGTTCTTGCAGGTGACGGAGCAGGTATGGCAGCCGATGCATTTGTCCAGATTAAGCACCATGGCCACTTGGGCACGGATTTTCATTTTGCAGCCTCCTTGTTTTCATCCAGCGGGCCTTCCAGCCAGTCCACTTTTTTCATTTTGCGTACGATCACGTATTCATCCCGATTGGAGCCGACCGTCCCGTAATAATTGAAACCGTAGGAGAGCTGCGCATAGCCGCCGATCATGTGGGTCGGCTTGGTGACCGTGCGCGTCACGCTGTTATGGATACCGCCGCGATAGCCGCTGGTTTCCGCACCCGGCACATTGATGATTTTTTCCTGTGCGTGATACATCAGCGCCATGCCGCGCGGCACGCGCTGGCTGACCACGGCGCGGGCAGTCAGCGTGCCATTCACGTTGTAGACCTCGATCCAGTCGTTATCCACAATCCCGGCTTCCTTCGCCTCCGGCTCGGAGATCCACACGTGCGGCCCGCCGCGCGACAGTGTCAGCATGCGCAGGTTGTCCGTATAGGTGCTGTGGATGCCCCATTTCTGATGCGGCGTGATCCAGTTCAACACCAGTTGGGTGTTGCCGTTGCCCATTTTGTCGATTACCGGCTTGACGGTCTTGGTGTCGATCGGCGGTTTGTATACGCATAGCCCTTCGCCGAAATCCAGCATCCACTTGTGGTCCTGGTAGAACTGCTGGCGTCCGGTCAGGGTGCGCCAGGGGATGAATTCATGAATGTTGGTGTAGCAGGCGTTGTAACTCACATGCTCCGACTCCAGCCCGCTCCAGGTAGGCGAGGAGATGATCTTGCGCGGCTGTGCCTGCACGTCGCGGAAACGGATCTTGTCGTCTTCGCGCGGGATGGCCAGATGGGTGTGGTCGCGTCCGGTGATTTTGGACAGCGCTTCCCACGCCTTCACCGCCACCTGGCCATTGGTTTCCGGCGCCAGCATCAGGATCATTTCGCACGCATCGATGGCTGAATCGATACGCGGCAAGCCCTTGCTGATGCCTTCTTCCTGTACCGTGTGATTCAGTTCGGCCAGTTGCTGCACTTCGCTTTCGGTGTTCCAGGAAATGCCCTTGCCGCC
>JANLZE010000085.1:0-1367 GCA_031366105.1 Thiobacillaceae bacterium
GGGTCGCCCGCTTCGCTCAAACTGGCGTAACGGTTCTCAAGGTCAAACAGGCTGTTTTGCATGACAGAAGCGTAACTGGATCGGGGGATTTATAGAAGCCCCCATTAATTGGTACCGTCGATTCCTGAGCAAGCAACTGGGCGAGCATGCAAACCTGCCAACTATGTTCAGCCGAATTTTCGTAGCGGTCACTGCCGAGTAGCTTCGTTTTACGTAGGACGAATTTGAGCTTGTCAAGCTCAATCATGAAATCAAAGATGCGTTGAATGTCGGATGTCAAAGTGATGTTCCTGTAGATGTCTAACGTAAGGGGCTGCGCGCTTTTGCGCAGGAATCTTCCCCCAATAAAATTGACTGCCGGGTTAGGCTAATGACACCACGACTTTCTTATTGATGCCGTGCTCACAAACATCAACAGACGCTGTGTAGGGTATTCGCTTATGCTTTGCTTCCAGAATCTCTCGCACATTGATGCCACTATTTGCCAATGAACTCAGTGCAGACTCAGGCAAAAGTGTTTTGGCCACACCAAGAACAAAAGCTGGAACACTGAATGATGTTTCGTGTTTGCCATCAATAAATTTCTCAATCTTCACTTTCGCCATTTTTTTCTCCTTTTCAATTGGCCGCATGGAAGGCGATGCGGCACGCCTACGTAAAAGTAAGGGGCTGCGCGTTTTTGCGCAGTCCCTCTTGACTGCCGGGTTGGGCGGCATGTGGTTACCTACCGGGTTGCCACTCTTGATAGAACAGAATGTCCTTATTGTCCTGCAACCACGGAACGTCATGTGAGCACCAGATGTGCATAGTAGGTCTGGTATCAGGGTCTTCATCGAGCGTTGCCACGCGCACAATGACGTGTGGCTGCGCAAGGCGCTCGGCCATGAGGTGAGAACCACAAACGGAACAGAAATGCCTGAGCTTTCCCGGCGATGACTCAAAGGCTGCCAATTTCTCCTTACCTTTAACCCAGCAGAAATGCTCCCGCATAACACCGGCATTCGACGCAAAAGCGGCTGCATGAGCTTTGCGACAAGTACGACAATGGCAATGACTAATTGGCATGTCCAATTGATCAACTTCGTACTCAATGGCACCACACAAACAACTGCCCTTCATATTTTCACCTCATGTAAAAACCACACTGACTGATGACGCCCAATGTAGAACTAAGCGGCGCGCCGTTTTTGCGCGTCCCTCTTGAAGGAATAAAAGGGACTTTCCCAACTCGGTACGGCATCGAAGTGCCAAGATTGAGTTTCAACGTATTCAATCTGAAAGAGAGGGGAAGTCATGCAAGATGTTACGACGATTGGCATTGATCTGGCAAAGGAGGAGTTTGCCGTGTGCGCACTCGATATAACCGG
>JANLZE010000101.1:0-1015 GCA_031366105.1 Thiobacillaceae bacterium
AAGTCACCGGCCTGCGCCAGCACATCGGCAAACATCTTGACGACCTGCCGGGCTATTCCAGGCAATGCATCAACGATCTCCTGGCGCCCGCCGATCAGCTCGATGCGCGAATCGCCGACTACGACCAATCCATTTCCAAGGCCGCACGCGAAGATGCGCGCAGCAAACGGTTGATGAAACTTCCCGGCATCGGCCCGACCACCGCGAGCGCCATGCTGGCCAGCATCGGCTGCGGCCACGACTTTAAAAACGGACGCCAGGTGGCGGCGTGGATCGGGCTGACGCCGGGGCAACACAGCAGCGGCGGCAAAGCCCGGTTGGGGCGGATCACCAAGGCCGGTGACAGCTACCTGCGAAGTCTTCTGGTCATGGGCGCGCGCGCCGTACTCAACAGCATCGGCGACAAACAAGACCCCTTCAGTTGCTGGGCACGCAGACTGGTAGAGCGGCGTGGCTACTGGCGAGCCGTGGTCGCGATAGCCGCCAAGAACGCACGGCTGGCCTGGGCAGTGTTGAAGTACGGCGAAGACTTTCTCCTGAATCAGCGCGCAGCCTGAACACCTTAAAAGCGTCTACAGGAAAAGAGGGTTAAAAGGAGAATTAACGAGCCGCCGGACGGCGGCCAAGAATCACCGATGCACTGCACGTGTTGATGTGAAGCGGGTTGGACCCGCGCCGGGAGCGCCTGATCAACTTAAGGGGAAGAAGCCATTCCCGACTAACGAGTGAGGTCCCGGCGCGCGTCTTTCATCAGGGTCCGGGCAATGCGCCCAACATGACCGTTTGTAGTTTCGCAGTCCTTCACCTTCTTGCACAACTGAAGCAGGGCAATATGAATCAGATGAGGAAATAACAATGAGTTAAAAAAACACACCATGTCACTTGTAAATTTTGGGAAGCCCTTGTAGTAAAGTTGAGGGGCGCCGCGCTTTTGCGTCCCTCTCGAACGCAATGTTAGGTCGCTGCGTCACAGCCAACGACGAACCTTCGATGCATAGCTACTGTAACCCTCACC
>JANLZE010000128.1:0-1064 GCA_031366105.1 Thiobacillaceae bacterium
GGGCGAGAAACAGGCCCGACGCGCAGGCGAAGGCTTCAATGTTTTCAATTTCGATGAGTGTGATTTGGTAGTCGGAAGATTTCCGAAGACTTGCATCAGCGTAACGGTCTCCTCGGAGCCCGGAGTCCGCTAGCGCCTCGACTTCACTAAGCGACGCCATCGATTCACCGCGCCGTGGCGCTATGAAGATGTGTTGAACTATTCCCATAGGTCAGTGGGCCTCACGAAGTGAGAGGGCTGGCGACCCGGAAAAATGCCCGCAGCCCTGAGTGCGTAAGCTACCCAGACCGTAGAAGAGGCCGCTTATCGGTGGGGAATCTTCCTCCGATTTAATCGGGTTATGGAGCCAACAGTTGTTCATACTTCGGCCGACACGTAATTTAAGGATGATGGATTCTACTGGGGCTGTAGAAAGGAATATAGCTTCAGCGCGCTCGCCGTTTACGATCATGGTGCGATCGCGTTGCGGTACTGCGCCCCAGCGCTCATGGCCGCGGCATGTTCTCGAATGATCTGGCTAACAGCACTAGCAGTGGCACCACGAGACCAGTCAGCTTGCCATTCGAGCATGACCGGTAGCCACGTGATAGGGATAGCCCCTGCCTGCACAAGACGCTGGACGGCACGCTCGTGCGACTCGGGATCATAGTCGCCACTGGCGTCCGTCACCACTTAAACCTCAAACCCTTCAGCCAGAGCGCTCAAGGCCGGAAGCATCACGCAGTTGTCGGTCCACAAGCCCGCCATCACGATCTTCTTTCGACCCGTTGCTCGAATCGCTTTCGCTACCCTCTCGTCCCGCCATGCATTGATGACGGTACGGTCAATCGGCTTGATGTTCGGGGCCGCCGCTTGCACTGGGTGCAACAGCGGCCCGGCGAATGCCTGCGCGGTAATGGTCGTGATGACAATAGGAACCTTGAAAACGCGCGCCGCTTTGGCAAGACCCGCCGCGTTGTTGACAAGAGAGTCGATGCTGGTGGAACGGGTGGAAAATGCGTACTGGGGCAGATATTCGTTTGTTAACGCGCCGTTGTTCATCTCAACTGAATCAATCATATCAC
>JANLZE010000017.1:0-2894 GCA_031366105.1 Thiobacillaceae bacterium
AGGGCTTGATTCTGCAAGCCATGTAGAATTTATTTGCGTGAAAAAAGGCCAACATTTTTCATATGTTGGCCTTTTTTTTATGATGAGTAGTATGCCTCCTTTTGGCGATGGGTAACCCGGCAATACCAGCCATGTTTTAATTGAAGAATAGAATGATAAATATTACCGAAATGACAGATGAAGAGATTTTAGCGCTGGCGAACCCCATGTGGGCTGATCTTGTTAAATACTCGAATGAGAAAAACTATGGTGCGTTCACCCGTAATTTCTCAACGGCGATGAAAATGGGTGCGAATGAAATCGAGATGGGTAAACAGTTTGCAAGAAGCGATCTGGCGAAAAACCTGTCTACAGAATATAAATATCTTGGCATTATCCGTCGTGGTGAATATGTAACGGTTCTCTATAAACAGTCTAACTCCAAGGATAAAGGTGAATGGCTGGGCAGACTGGTGCTGGGTTACGAAAAGGACAAGGTAAAAATATTTGGCGCTACCCTGTTCTAAGACAATTTTATCGTTAACAGGCCTCTCTAGTCATGTCAGACGCAATACAAAACGAAAAATTCGTTGAATTAAATTATAAGGTCATCGATCAGAAAACCGGTGACGTACTGGTTACAGTTGATTATCCGCTGGGATATGTTCATGGCGTAAATGATGTTCTGTCTGAACAGGTGACAAAAGAACTGGATGGAAAAAAAGTGGGCGATCTCATCGAAGTGCCGGTTGACACTAAATTGTTATATGGTGAGAGAGACGAATCGCTGGTGTTTACCGATCACATCGAAAATGTCCCGGAGGAATTTCGGGAAATTGGTATGACCATCACCATGGAAAATGAAAAAGGTGAGCCCAGAAACTTTATCGTTACCCGATTCGATGACAAAACATTAACCGTCGATGGTAATAATCCATTGTGTGGCAGAGAAGTAATATTCAAGTTGGAAGTTTTGACCATACGTGACGCTACCGATGAAGAAATCGAACTTGGCGGAGCGGTTGGCGCCGACCCTGACATAAATGAAATTCTCGGTCGGGCATAAATGAAGCTCTCAAATAATTACATACTTCACCCGGAAAATAGGACCTTGGAACGCGCAATCGCTAATTCTATAGGCATGCTGGACGATGGGTTGGTCGAAGCGGCAACTCCGGATAACAAGGTAACCGTTGCTGATAATTTTCTTTACACGCGGGGAAATTATGAACAGCACCGTTTCAGTTCCAATATTCTTGAGTGTGCGCGTGAGGCCCTTGAGAGATCGCTGACAGACGAATATCGCGATCAGGAGCCATTAGCCTGGGCTGAGACTCAGAATAGTCTTGGAAACATTCTGGCGGCACAGGGGCAACAGCAAAGAGATGTTGGATTGTTTGAAAAGGCCATTGAGTGTTTTAACAATGCGCTGGAAGAGTTTAACCAGGGAAAATCGCCCCTCGACTGGGCCGCAACACAGAATAACCTGGGAACCGCAAAGCAAGCCTTGGGCCGGCAACTGGATAACGCGAAATTATTGAAAACGTCCATTGATGCTTATAAAAATGCGTTATTGGTATGGTCTCGAAAAGAGACGCCAGAAAAATGGGCGTCAGCCATGCATCAACTTGGTGCTACTTTCCATACTTATGGCAGACTTTTAAAAGGTAACCGTACTTTTCAAAAGTCCGTTGTCGCCTATAAAAATGCAATCGCAGGGTTCGATGCTGATAACAACGCTTTCGAGTTAACCGCTACTCATAATAATTGTGGTGCCGTCCTGCATCATTTGGGTGAATCAGAAGAAAACCCCGCTCGCCTGGAAGAGGCAATACGATCTTATGAGACGGCATTGACAGTATGCATGGAGCAGCAACTCCCCATTCATCTGGCAGTGCTGTGCCGGATTAATAGGTCTACCGCACGAAGTGTGCTGGCTGAGTTAACAAAAGACACTACACTGGTCGATGAAGTGGCCGATGAGTTTGAATTGATTATCGAATGTTTTCCGCATGCGCTTCAACCACTCTGTTTAAAGCATTGCGAGGAGCAAATTAATAAGGCAAAGCGCGCTAGCAAAGCGATTGACGCTTAACCGATCAAAGGCCAACGGTTCGCCAAGGTGTTGAAGTTTGACGTCTGAAAAACAACCAGATAAAAAGCGCGATCCCAATAACCCGTGCCTGTTTTGTAAAGACGCACGCGGGGTGTCGCTGAGTAACGAACTTGCGTACAGCGCGCGTGATAGCTACGCGGTGAGCCCGTGTCATACGGTGGTCATTCCTCGTCGTCATGTCGCCAGCTTTTTCGACCTGACGCCCGAAGAGATCAACGCCTGCATAGAGCTATAACCGAGGAGCACAGGTTGCTGGACGAGGAGTTCAAACCCGACGGCTACAACATCGGCGTTAATATTGGGCCTGCGGCCGGGTAGAGTATCTTCCATGTCCATATTCACATCATTCCCCGCTACAAGGGTGATGTCGATAATCCTCAGGGGGGCGTGCGGCATGTGATTCCCAAGAAGGGACATTACACGCGTTAGGGAGTATTATTTCGTCAGTTTAGGTGGGAGGGGCTGACAACCGTTTTTATATTCCTCCCGATTCAACCATATAGGAGTGATGACTATGAGCGATGCGCCAAAAACCAGACCCAAGGTTCCAGAAGGCAAGTCACGTTTTCTGACAACCACTCAGATGCCAGCGACTGCAAAGGGCTATGTCGGCTATAAAACCACCTGGGAACCTTTCCAGAAAGAAGTGCCGTACAAGACCCCCAAAAAGCCCTAAGTCTGCCAGCCGCGCGTACCCGGACGGGTCGCGCGGTGACTTGATCCAAAGTGAGTTGTGACAAGCACGCTTTATTACAGCGTGCTTTTTTTATCTCCAGGGATGGAGTGTATGCCGCGAGAG
>JANLZE010000048.1:0-1085 GCA_031366105.1 Thiobacillaceae bacterium
CTCAATAGCCGTGAGGTCATAATCAGAATTGACTTGGCGTTTGTCCTTGGCACGGGCAACGATATCCTTGCTGTACGTTAACTCTCGTCTGTTCGTTTCATTGTTGTCCTTGGCTTGGCTTGATTTTTTGTTGAACACAAAACCAGCCGCAGCAGCCAGCGCCAATAGAGTGAATGGATCCACCGATATGCGCTCCGTAGTGTAATTAAAGGAGTCGTACTCGAATTGAATTTCGGGTGGAATTCAATTCGAGCACCGAGCTGGTAACTAACAGCCAGGATGACGACATTATGAAGGATGGCACGGTTCGTAGGCCAGGTTATCCGAGCTTCTTCAACCAGTCTGGATGCTTTTTGACCAGGAGCTGCAAAGCCGCATCCATGCGGGTCTGCCAGCCTTCACCGGTCGAGCGGAAGTAAGCCAGGACTTCCGGGCTGTAGCGGACGCTCACCTGCTCCTTGCGCGTGGCGCTGATTGGGCGCCCGCGTTTCTTGCGGTATGCCTCAACGCCTTGTTGCATTTCTTCGCGGGTCAATGGACGGTCATCTTCGTCCTTGCCGTCCCAAGCGTAATCACCGCCCGGGGGCGCCTTCTTCACCGCCGCCAAAATTGTCTTACGCTGTGTAGTCATTTTCGAGCCACTCATGATAGACCTCTCGTTCTTCCTCGCTTGCAGTACGAAAACTTATAATGTGGGGCTGTGTGCCTGGTAGATGCACTACGGTTAGCACCGCAAGCCGATCGAATATGTAAGCAAACGACTGCGTGCGCGCCTCATTGTTTCTGACGCTCTCTGCGTCCAGCCGAAACTGGCTATCCAGCACCAACCCCGCGTCCGCAAAATCCAAATGATGTTTGTCCAGATTTTTTACTTGTTTTTGCTCGCTCCATGTAAAGCGCGATTTCATACAATTATTGTAGATGCGTTAATTAAATTGGTCAATCATTAAAGCTGCTCAAATTCGATCAAGCATCATCAATGCAGCAGGAATGCTTTACCGCTTATGCCTCGCTTACGCCTGTGTGTACGCGCTGTCGCAATGACAGGTAAGCAGCTACCACCCCCAGAGCAAGTCCGGCCAGCA
>JANLZE010000146.1:0-3769 GCA_031366105.1 Thiobacillaceae bacterium
CCTATTGGCAGCTCTATGCGCGCGCGACTGTGCCGCTGGCACCGCTGTCGTTCGAGTCGGTCTCGCTGTTTTTCCGCTATGCACTCTCGTTGACAGCATGGAAGCAAGTCGGCGAGACCCGATGGCCGCTGCGCGCAAATCCGTCGAGCGGGAATCTTCATCCGACCGAGGGCTATGCCCTGCTGCCTGCGCTCGAGCAGATCGGCGAGACGGCCGCCGTGTACCACTATGCGCCGAGGGAGCGCGCGCTTGAACGGCGAGCGTTGCTCGACGCAAAGCGGTGGGCCGAGATGATTGCACCTTTCCCTGACGGCTCTTTCCTTGTAGGACTATCGTCGGTTCATTGGCGCGAAGCCTGGAAGTACGGCGAGCGCGCGTTCCGCTACTGCCAGCACGACGTCGGGCACGCGCTGGCTAGCCTGCGTATCGCGGCAGCGGCGCTTGGCTGGAAATTGGTGCTGCTCGATGGCGTGAGCGATGGCGTCCTCTCCAACTTGTTGGGGCTAGACCGCGATAAGGATTTCACGGAGGCAGAGCGCGAGGAAGCTGAACTGCTGGTGTTGATTACCCCGGATTTTTCGATGCCGCTTGCGACCGACTTGAAGCCGCTGACGACGCACAGTACAGGCCTGCTTTGGCAGGGCAGCGCCAATGGCCTCTACGCGCTCGTCAGAGATCCCGGCAAGGTCGAGACTCTCAAGGCAGTAATGGGTTCAGAATTTGCTTGGCAGCGCGTTCCAGGCTGCCCATCCGGCCTCCCCTTATACCTCCTCAAGGAAGGGGACTACCGCGCTCTGGCGGCGCGTGTCTCCTGCGCCCAGGACATCGCCGCTGATGGTGCCTTCAGCCTGGCCATGATCGCCGACTACAGAGACAGCCTGGCCACCTGCGGCGCAGCCTTCTACCGCAACCTGTTCTGGGAGGCCGGCATGGTAGGGCAGGTGCTTTACCTGGAAGCCGAAGAAGCGGGCATTCGCGCCACCGGGATCGGCTGCTACTTCGACGATCCGGTCCATGCGGCCTTTGGCATCGTTTCACGCGAGTGGCAGAGTTTCTACCACTTCACGGTGGGCGGCCCGGTTGAAGATGGACGGCTCAGCACCTTGCCAGCGTACAGCTTCGAAGAAGAACAATGAGCATCGCAACTAAAAGCGACAGGAGCCATGAGCATGCCTGATGAACTCAACGCGCAGCAGGCTTTTTTGACGTGGGAAGAATCGGCGGCAGTATTACAAATTGACGCCAGTCAGGGCATCGCCCGCGCGCAACGTTTGCTGGCCATGCGCTACCTGCGCGGCCGTGGCGTGCCTGTGGATCAGACCATCGCTTTTTATTGGATGCAACTCGCCGCACAACAACATTTTTCCCTGGCACAGCGCAGTCTGGGCGAGCTTTACGAGCGCGGTTCGTGTATTGCGCTGGACATTACCCAGGCGTCTCATTGGTACCGCCTCGCAGCACTTCAAGGCGATTCCATCGCTAAAGAACATTTGCAACGCTTGGCACAGCCAAAACGTCATGACGAAAAAGGCAGTCAATCCACGCAACAAGAAAAACCCGCATGATCGCCAAGCTAATACCCATCGTTGACCAGTGCGCCGCCAGCCGCATGCCGCTCATCCCGGCACACGTGCTTAACCCCGGCGGCACGCTCGCGGCCGGCTATTGCGCGACCTGCGCATTTCGGTAACCGACCGCTGCAACTTCCGCTGCACCTACTGCATGCCCAAGGCAGTGTTCGACGGGGACTACCGCTTTTTGCCGCGCACCGAACTCTTGAGCTTTGAGGAAATTACGCGCATGGCGCGCCTGTTCGCTGCACACGGCGTCGAGAAAATCCGCCTCACCGGCGGCGAGCCCCTGCTGCGCAAAAACCTCGAGGCTTTGATCGAGATGCTGGCCGCCCTCAAGACGCATGATGGCAAATCACTGGATCTGACCCTCACCACCAACGCTTCGCTACTGTCCAGGAAGGCAAAGTTGCTCAAGGCTGCGGGCCTGCAGCGCGTCAGCGTCTCGCTCGATTCGCTCGATGAAGCGGTGTTCCGCGCCATGAACGACGTCGATTTTCCGGTGGCCGATGTGTTGAAGGGCATCGACACTGCGCACGATGCGGGCTTTGCGCCTATCAAGATCAACATGGTGGTGAAGAAAGGCGTCAACGATCGCGCCATCGTTGCGATGGCGCGGCACTTCAAGGGCAGCGGCCACATCGTGCGCTTCATCGAATTCATGGACGTGGGCTCCTCCAACGGCTGGCGCATGAACGATGTTGTGCCGTCGGCCGAGATCGTGCGCACGATCAGCGCCGAGATGCCGCTCATCGAAGCCGAACCCAACTACACCGGTGAAGTCGCCGAACGCTGGGCGTATGCGGATGGCAGCGGTGAAATCGGCGTCATCTCCAGCGTGACGCAAGCCTTTTGCTCCACTTGCACGCGCGCCCGGCTCTCGACCGATGGCAAGCTGTACACTTGCCTGTTCGCGCAGTCCGGCCATGATTTGCGCGCGTTCATGCGTTCGGGCAAGAGCGACGATCAAATCGCCGCTGCCATAGGCTTGGTCTGGAGCCAGCGTGAAGACCGGTATTCGGAAATTCGCACGCAGGAGACGGCGCGGATGAAGAAAATTGAAATGTCTTATATCGGCGGCTGACCATTTCATGCGCACCCAATCTGAATTCACCCACGCCACCCGACCGGCCGCGATCTGCGGTCGAGCTTTCGTGGCGGCGTCAACAAGGAGAGAATAATGAGCAAAGCATCAAGCGCAGAAGAAATTCTTGGACTTAGCAAACCCCCCATCGCTATCGGCTTTTTCGAGTCGCCACCCGCTGGAGTGCCTCGATGGGAAGGCGGGGCGGTGGCTGCCGGTTGCGTCTTCTGGCACAAGGCCATGAGTGGACAGACCTTTTATACTATTCCATCCGACCATTACAACTGCGCGGTAGGTAGCTACACCCACAAGATCGCTCTGCCGGCGGAGCGCGCGCATGAACGGACTGACACGGTTACGTTCATGGCTGAAAACAACTACGTTGCCACCTCGGAAGTGCCCGGTATCCCCACGCTAGCCCAATCCCCTGGTGCTGTGGCCTACGGCCCAGTGGACAGTGCCGACTTCAAACCTGATGTGGTGCTGATTGCGGCGAAACCGGCGCAAGCCATGCTGATTTACGAAGCAGCTATCAAGGCAGGGGCGGGTAACGCGCTAACCAACGTTCTTGGCCGTCCGGCCTGCGCCGTCCTGCCACTGACAACTAACAATGGCCAGACGTCGATCTCGCTCGGCTGTAAAGGCAACCGGACATTTACCGGCCTACCGGATGAAGAAGTGTATGTGGCTATTCCTGGTGACAAATGGGCAGATGTCATCGAGAAACTGGCTGAAACGCATGCAGCCAATTTGGCGATGGAAATGTATTACTCGAATCGAAAAACCGAATTTTCTGCGCCTGGCACGCTGACGAAATAGCTGCTTTGATACATGAGGTAAGCTGGAAAAAATGGAGTCCAACGTTTCTGTAAAATGACGAAACGGAGGACTGAGATGGAACGAATACCAAGAGGGATTTACACGCAGGAATTTCGGGAGCAGGCAGTGCGCCTGCATGAGGTGGATGGTCTGACGATACCTGAAGTGGCAAAACGATTGTCTTTGCGGGGAGGGTCGCTGATGTACTGTGTTTATGCGGCGCGCCTGGGCTATCTGGGCGATGTGGGCAATAACCAGTTGCCTAAGAACTAGTTGGTATTGGAATTGGCGCGGG
>JANLZE010000147.1:0-2025 GCA_031366105.1 Thiobacillaceae bacterium
CAAATGCAAAAAAGTCGCGACTTTATTATTTAATAATACAAAAAAGACGCAGAATAAAACGCGAATTCGATGGTAGATCCTATGACCATTCTCCTCAGGTGCGCCAATACTGCCTATTCCACGCGATTCGGCCACCCATTCCAGCCTGATCCGGCCACCTGCTGCACGAGTATCCGGCCGGGTCAGTCGGAGCGAAGCGACGCAAGATTTTCAGGTTAAGGTGTGGGTCTGTCGGTTGTCAATTTTTCTCTTTCTTTGCGCATGGAGCTGCCGCTCAAATTGATCTTGTATGCGTTGTGCACCACACGATCCAGGATGGCATCTGCCAACGTTGGATCGCCCACCGCCTCATGCCAGTGGGCAATCGGTAACTGGCTGGTTATCACCGTCGCGCGCAGGTTGTAACGGTCGTCCAGTATTTCCAGTAAATCTCGCCGGTGCTGATCGCTTAGCACAGCTAGCCCCCAGTCATCCATTAACAGCACGTCGGTCTTGGCCATTTGCCGCATCATCTTGGCGTAGCGACCATCAGCGCGACCCATATCCAGATCTTGAAACAGGCGCGACAGCCTGACGTAATACGAGCTGTATCCTTCACGGCAGGCTTTGTGCGCCAGCGCGCAAGCCAGCCAAGTCTTGCCAACACCCGTCGCGCCGGTGATCAGCACGTTCAGATGTTCCGCCACCCATTCACAGCCTGCCAGCTTCATGATCAGCGAACGGTCCAGTCCGCGTGCACTCTTGAAGTCGATGTCTTCCAGTGCTGCGCCCTGCTTCAGTTTTGCCGCACGCAACCGTGTTTGCATACGCCGGTTGCCCCGCTCGGTCAGCTCCCTATCCACCATCAAACCAAGCCGCTCTTCGAACGGCATGGTGCGGATGTCCGGGATGGCTTCCTGTTCTTGCAAGGCGCGCAGCATGCCGGTTAACTTCAGTTGTTGCAATTTGTCCAACGTGGGGTGGTACATCATGGTTTTATGCTCCTGTCAGTCGTTGTAATCGTTCGTTGATCTTAGTGGTAGTAGCCCGCGCCACGCACGTTGTCGTGGAAGAGCGGCAGACTGCTTTGCTGGGTGTCCTGCGGCAACGGCAGTTCATCCAGCCGATGCTTCAGAATCGAATCAACGGATGAGTAGCTGATGGCATGGGTGAGATAGGCCCTGCGGCAGGCCGCTTCGACTCGATCGTTTCCATAACGCTTGCCCAAGCGGATGATGCCCGCCGCCGCCCGGAATGCCTGCTGGGGATGTTGCTTGCGTTCGATCAGGGCATCAATCAGTTTGCTGGTGTGCACGCCGACTGATGCCGCCCAATGCACAATGCGCTCCGGTGTCCATTCGGCCATTTCGCGGTGCCCCTTGGGCATATGCTCGGACTGTGTCGAATAACGCCTGTCGTTGCCGTGCAGTCTGGCGTGACTGGCGACACGCTGCCCGCGATACAGAATTTCGACGACATACTCGCTAAAGTTCACATCAAGTTGACGGCCAATCAGCGTATGCGGCGCCGAGTAGTAGCGCGCATCGATTTCAATGTGATAATCCAAGCCTATACGAACCTTCTTCCATTCGCTGAAGACATGACGCTCCACAGGCAGGGCGCGCATCACCGGATAGTCCACGCTGCGGAACATTGTTTCCCGGCATCCCGGCAGCTTCTTGAATGGCCGCTGATTCAACCGCGCCAGCAGTTCGCCGATCGCCGTGTTCAGCTCCGCCAAACTGAAGAAGGCGCGGTTGCGCAGACAGGCCAGTATCCAGCGCTCAACGACCAGTACGCCACTTTCCGCTTTGGCTTTATCACGCGGTTTTCTGCTGCGCGCAGGAATCACGGCGATGCAGTAGTAGTTGGCAAAGTCGTGATAGCTCGGATTGGTTTCAGGCTCATAGCGGCAGGTTTTGCTAACGCCGCTCTTGAGATTATCCGGCACGAGTATCTCAGGCGCTGAACCAAAGTGTTCGAGCATGCGGATGTGGCTGCCAATCCAGTCTGGCAAGGTTTGGCTCCAGGTCGCGTCGCAATAGG
>JANLZE010000015.1:0-89779 GCA_031366105.1 Thiobacillaceae bacterium
CTACCGCAGCCCCGCTAACGTGCGCTTAAACTTATGTCCGTTTTGGGTCGAAGCAGACCTAAGCGACCCATGTCCATTTTGGGTGGAAAGCGGACATTAGAGGTGCGGTTCAGTTATGGGCCTCTGAAACCGCCGCCGCAGCATCAAAAAGGCTGCGGGGATGATCAGCATCGACAGAAGTGGCGCAGTGATCATGCCGCCGATCATCGGCGCCGCGATCCGGCTCATCACCTCTGAACCGGTGCCGGTGCCGACGAGGATGGGAAACAGGCCAGCGAGAATCACCGCCACCGTCATCGCTTTGGGACGGACGCGCAGCAGCGCGCCTTCGCGGATTGCCGCCTCGATCGCCGGGTCGTTGGGGAAAGGTTCGCGCGCGGCCAGCGATTGCTTGAGGTAGATGAGCATGACCACGCCAAACTCGGCGGACACTCCGGCCAGGGCAATGAAGCCGACGCCGGTCGCCACCGACTGATTATAGCCGAGCAAATAGAGCAGCCACAGGCCGCCGGTCAGCGCGAACGGCAAGCTCGCCATGATCAGTGCCGCCTCGTCGAACCGCCGGAAGGTCGCGTAAAGCAGGAGAAAGATGATCAGGAGGGTGGCGGGCACGACAATCTTCAGCCGTTCGATCGCGCGCTGAAGAAATTCGAACTGGCCGGTGTAGGTGATACTGATTCCGGGCGGCAGCTTGACCCGTGCCGACACCTCGCGTTGCAGGTCGCCGACAATCGCGGTGAGCGGGCGACCGCGTCCGTCGATATAGATCCACGTCACCGGCCGGCCATTCTCGCTGCGGAGCATCGGCGGCCCCTCGCTGACGCGGATATTGGCGACCGTGCCGAGCGTGACCTGCTGACGCGATGGCGTGACCACCGGCAGGTTGCGCAGATCGTCGATGCTGTCGCGCAGCTCGCGCGGATAGCGCACGTTGATCGGATAACGCGCCAGCCCTTCGACGGTCTGGCCGATCGTCTCGCCGCCAATCGCGCCCGACACCACCGACTGGACATCGGCGATGTTCATTCCATAGCGCGCCGCCGCTGCGCGATCGATCTGCACGTCGATATAGCGACCGCCGGTCAGGCGCTCGGCGAGTGCCGAGCCGACGCCGGGCACACCTTTTGCGAGCAGTTCGATCTGTCGGGCAACCTTGTCGATCTCGGCCAGGTTCGAGCCCGCGACCTTGATCCCGATCGGACTCTTGATGCCGGTCGACAGCATGTCGATTCGATTGCGGATTGGCGGAATCCAGAAATTGGCCAAACCCGGCACCTTCACCGCACGGTCGAGTTCTTCGATGAGCTTGTCCTGAGTCATGCCGGGACGCCACTGGTCCTTGGGCTTGAAGCGGATCGTCGTCTCGAACATTTCGAGCGGCGCCGGATCGGTCGCGGTGTCGGCACGCCCCGCCTTGCCGAACACGCTGTCGACCTCGGGCACGGTCTTGATCAGCCGATCGGTCAGCTGGAGCAGGCTCGCCGCCTTCTCGGTCGAGATGCCAGGGAGCGCCGACGGCATGTAGAGGAGGTCACCTTCGTTCATCTGTGGGATGAACTCGCCGCCAAGCTGGCTGATCGGCCAGAGGCCGGTCGCGAACACAAGGCCGGCGATCAGCAAAACCTGCTTGGGCCGCGTCATCGCCCAATCGAGCGCCGGACGGTAGATGCGGGTCAGCCACCGGTTGATCGGGTTTTTTTCCTCTAGCGGGATTTTGCCCCGGATTAAAAAGCCCATCAGCACCGGGATGAGCGTGATTGAGAGGATCGCCGCGCCGGCCATCGCATAGGTCTTGGTAAACGCAAGCGGCCCGAACAGCCGCCCTTCCTGCGCTTGCAGCGTAAACACCGGGATAAATGACAGCGTAATGATCAGCAACGAGAAAAACAGCGCCGGGCCAACTTCGACTGCGGCATCGGTCAGCACGCGCCAGCGTTCTGCGCCTACCAATGTTTTATCAGGATGCGCGTGCTGCCAGGCCTCGAGTTTCTTGTGCGCGTTTTCGATCATTACCACCGCCGCATCGACCATCGCGCCAATCGCAATCGCGATGCCACCGAGGCTCATGATATTGGCGTTGATGCCTTGGTAGCGCATCACGACAAAGGCGAACAGCACCCCCAGCGGCAGCGCGATAATGGCCACCAGCGCCGAGCGCAGATGCCACAGAAACAGCGCGCACACTAACGCTACCACGACGAATTCTTCGACGAGTTTATGGGTGAGGTTGTCCACCGCGCGGTCGATTAGTTTGCTGCGGTCGTACACCGGCACGATTTCCACACCCGGCGGCAGGCTCGATTTGAGTTCGTTCAATCGGGCCTTCACTGCCGCAATCGTTTCACGCGCGTTTTTGCCCGAGCGCAGAATCACCACGCCGCCCACCGCTTCGCCCTCGCCGTCGAGCTCGCTAATGCCGCGGCGCATTTCCGGGCCGAGTTGAATATGTGCGACTTCGCCCAGTGTGACGGGCACACCCCCCACCAGCTTCAACGGAATCGCGCGAAAATCGGCCAGCGTTTGCAGATAGCCCGACGCGCGCACCATGTATTCGGCTTCAGCGAGTTCGAGCAGCGCGCCACCGGTCTCGTTGTTGGCAGCCCGAATCGCGGCGATAACTTCATTGAGCGTGATGCCGTAAGTTGCAAGTTTCAACGGATCGGGCTGCACCTGATACTGGCGCACCATGCCGCCGACGCTGGCGACTTCCGCGACGTTTGGTAGCGACTTCAATTCGAACTTCAGAAACCAGTCCTGCAGCGCGCGCAATTGCGACAAGTCATGACGGCCGCTTTTATCCACCAGTGCGTACTGATAAATCCAGCCAACGCCGGTCGCGTCCGGCCCGAGCGCCGGTTTTGCCGCGGCAGGCAAGCGCCCCTGAATCTGGCTCAGATATTCGAGCACGCGCGAGCGCGCCCAATACAAATCCGTGCCGTCTTCGAACAGCACATACACAAAACTGTCGCCAAAGAATGAAAACCCGCGCACCGTACGCGCGCCAGGCACTGACATCATCGTTGTCGCGAGCGGATAGGTGACCTGGTTCTCGACGATCTGCGGTGCCTGGCCGGGGAACGGCGTGCGGATAATGACCTGCACATCGGACAAATCCGGCAGCGCGTCAACGGGCGTGGTTTTTACTGCCCACACGCCGGCGGCGGCGAGAAACAACGTGGCCAGCAATACCAGAAAGCGGTTGTCTACCGACCAGCGAATGAGTTTTTCGATCATGGTGCAGTCGCTTTCTGGATGCGCTCGACAATCAGGCCGTCATCGCTTTCGCGCACCGCGAACTGTACGCGATCGCCCACCTTCAAAGACTGCGCGAGCTGGGGTCGCGCGAAGGGAAAGCTCATCGTCATGCCCGGCATGTTCAGCGTTTTAAACGGGCCGTGCTTGATCGTGACTTCAGTCTTCGACAACTCGACGATCTGCCCTTCTGAAGAATGCAGCGGGACGGCCGGCGTCTTCGGGGCGGACCCAGTTGCGGGCATCTGCGGAGCGGGCGCAACGGCGGGAATCTGGGGCGCGGGTGCCGTAGCGAGGCCAGTCAGACTGGCTTCGGAATCCAGCAGGAACTGGCCGCTCACGACCACTTGCTGGCCCTCCTGCAACCCGCCGGTGATCGCGGTGAATTCGCCGCTCTCGGCACCGGTGGTCACCTCCACCGGACGGTAGCGCCCGGCTTTTTCCGCGACCATGACCAGCGTGCGCTTGCCGGTGCGAATCAGCGCTTCGCTCGGCACGCGCAACAAGCTCTGCGTGGCACCTGCGGCGATACTGACTTGCGCAGTCATCCCGGGTTTCAAGCGCGCACCGCGATTGGGGAATTCCACGCGTACGCGCACGCTGCGCGTGGCGAGGCTGGCTTCGGGCAAAATCGTGCTGACTTTTCCGGTAAACGATTCGCCCGGATACGCGGGCAATATCGCACTCACATGCTGCCCCACGCGTACGCCACCGGTTTGCGCTTCGGGCACCGCCACGTCGAGCCACACCGTGCCCAGCCCGTTGATGCGCGCCAGGGTTTGCCCGGGCGATAGCGTCATGCCCGCGCGCACATCCAGCGTTTGAATCACGCCGCCCATCGGCGACGTGATCGTGCTCACCGCCTCAGGCTGATGCCGCTGCTCAACGCGCCGAATCATCGCCTCGGACATGCCCGCCAAACGCAGCCGGGTGCGGCCGGCCTTGATCAAGGCCGGGTCGCCAAAGCTCAGCAAGGCCAGAAACTCCTGCTGCACGCCGGCCCATTCCGGCACCAGCACATTGGCCAAGGGCGCACCGGCGGCGATCACGTCGCCCGGCGCGCGGGCGAACACACGCTCGACAAACCCTGCACGCTTCGCCTGCACAATCGCCACGTCGCGCTCATTGAATGCCAGCACGCCGCTGGCGGCAATGTTCGATCCCACCGTTCCGCGCGTCACCGTCGCCAGCCGCATGCCCAGGTTCTGCGCTGTTGCGCCGTCGATGCTCACGCCCGGGGCATCTCCCGCCTGACTATTGTCATCGGCATATTTCGGCACCAGCTGCATATCCATGAACGGCGACTTGCCCGGCGCATCGAAGTGTTGTTGTGGAACCATCGGGTCGTACCAGTACAGCGGTTTTTTGGTTTCGCTGCTGTTGCTAGCTGGCATGCCGGTGGGTTTCATCGCACCCGCATCCCGCCGCGCCCACCATACGCCTGCGCTCCCAGCAAGCGCCGCAACTAGCACCAGCACCCCTGCCTGTTTGAGTTTGTTGCGATTCATTATTCATCCTCCCCGTAGCCGAAGTGCAAACGCGCGGCGGCCATGCTGCGTTGGCCTTCAAGTTCTATCAATTGCAATTGTGCAGCGCGACTTTCGGCGCGCGCGGCGATGACCTCAGTCAGGTTGGCTTTGTCGGCGCTATACCCGGCCTGCAACAAATTGAGTTTGGAAGCGAGCAAGGGGAGCAAGGCCTCACGCTGACGCGTCACTGCACGATCCAGGCGTTCGTACTCGGCCAGATCGCGTTCCAGTTCCTCGGTGTGGCGGCGCAGCACGTCCTCGCGCTCGGCTTCGAGTCCCACGCGCTCGGCCTGCTTCGCGGCGATCAACGGGTCCTGGCGGCGCTTGGCAAAGATCGGCAAATCGAATGTGAAGCCCAGCGAGACCATGTCACCGAATTGCTGGCCGCGATGTTGATAAGCGAGCTCGACGCCCCAGTCGGAATGTTTCGCGGCCTCCGCTTCGCGCTGCTCGGCCGCGAGCACTTGCGCACGCGGCACAAAAACGCGCAGCTCGGGATGATGCTCTAAGTGCGTGAGCAGTTCGGTATGCGCTATCGGCCAAGTGGGCCAAGTCATCTCCAGCGGCATATTCCCCGTGGGTCCGAGCCAGCGCTGCAAACCGGCCACGGCTTGCTGCCGCTGCGCTTCCAGCTCATCGCGCTGATCGGCTAGTTTCAGCGCTTCCTGTTTCGGCATCACGGCTTCGTCGACGCGCGCCTGACCGCTGGCGATACGCGCACGCACCGTCTCTGCGAGGCGGCGGTTTTCGTGTTCAAGCTGCACAAACCACTTCAGCTTTTTTTCGGCTTTCAACTGCGTAAGCCAGGCCAATGCAGTATCGCGGAGCACTTCACGCCGCAATACCTGCTGCTCACCACTCGCCTGCGCTACGCGGGCGTTAGCAGAATCACGCCGGGCGCGACGCTTGCCCGCATTGGGCACTTCCTGCATCACGCTGATGCGTTGCATGGTCATGAAATCAGCCGTCAGGCTGTTGGCGTTCGGCCCCGAGATCGGGAAATTATCGATACCCAAGCCAAGTTTGGGGTCGGGCAATTCGGCAGCGGGAATTTGCGCCAATCCGGCCGCATCGACGCGCGCCTGCTGGGCACGTAGCCCTGGGTGAGACGCGATGGCCTGTTGCAACGCGCGGTCCAAGGTCAACGGTTCGGCGTGGATGTCGACACTGAGCAGTGCCAAAGTGGTTGAAATAACCCATGTAATACGGGATAGAGACATGTTCCCCTCCTGAAAAAAGCCGCGTCTACGCGCAGGAACGCAAGCGCTACATAAATGAGCGCGAGCGTGAATTCAGAATGCTAGAACAGCCGGGGTGGATGCCAGATCGCCGCGATTTGACCGTCAAATAAAGGCGAGACGACATGAACGAGCGCAATACCTGTGACGGAGGGAAATAGGGGAAACGATAAAGGCAGCGATTCAAAGAACACGCCGCTCAAGCTACAAGCCTGCCCGGGTTTGCACGACTTTTGGGGGGAGGAGGGGGTATCGGTATCAGGACAACAATCCCGCATCGCAGCGTGCATTGCGCTCGCCACTTCCGCGCTCATCGGAGATGAACTATCTTGCGTCTGCATGGGGCATGGACTCACGGAGGGGGCGGCGAATCCGTTAAGCGGAATCGCAATACTCATCCAGACAATCAAAATAAGCCGCAGCAATTTCATGGCGCTATGCTAGCCGTTCTTTAAAGGAAGTGCCACTCTGGTATGCATACATACAAGTTTGTGAAGCCCAGTTTATTGGGCGTTGAAATGTAATGTAACTACGGTTCGGTATTCATAACAGCCACCGTCAGGTCGGTTAGAATTACAGCATTCCCAACCCCGAGGCACTACCGTGGCCGAAAGCAAAAAATACAATATCAGCGTCAGCGTTAATACTGCGTTCATTCCTGAACAGAGCGATCCTGCAGCAGACCGTTACATCTTCGCTTACACCATCACCATCGCCAATAGCGGCACCGAAGCGGCCCAGCTGATTTCGCGCCATTGGATAATCACCGATGCAGACAATGTCACGCAAGAAGTAAAAGGCTTGGGTGTGGTGGGCGAACAGCCTTTATTGCGCCCCGGCGAGAGTTTCGAATACACCAGCGGCACAGCGATGGCAACGCCCGTGGGCACGATGCGTGGTAGCTATCAAATGGTCGCCGAAGACGGCAATAAATTCGAAGCGGAAATTCCGCCGTTCACTTTATCCATGCCGCGGGTTTTACATTAACGGGTTTTAACCTGATTCAGGAGACAGCTATTTCTTGGCGGTCCACCAAACGATAAACAGCAATAAACCCAGTGCCACGCCTGCTTCGATCAATATCCACTTTAATCCCGCATCCATAACTTCACTCATGATCATTTGTTGGCGTAAGCCATCTTCGCCTGTGACCTGGTTGCGCGCAAGCCTGCTGATCGGTGTCATCTTGCTCCCCGCTTGCGCGACCAAACCGCCGAAGCCTGCACCGATACCGCCCGCTCCCCAAGTTGCCACACCACGGCCAGCGCCATTGCCTCCCGCCATTACCGTTCCAGCTCCGACGTCAATGCCAGTGGTTACGCCTGAGACCGTGCTGCCCCAATTAAAACCGGTAGGCTGGAGCGCGATCCCCGCATGGCGAACCACGCCGCTGGCCGAATCCTGGAATGCGTATTTGCAGGGTTGCACGGTGTTGCAAAAGAAATCTGCCTGGCAGAACGTATGTGACGCTGCGAGTCGCCTCAGCAAGCCTGAAGATTCAGCGGTGCGGGCATTTTTTGAGCGTTACTTTCAAGCCTATGAAAGCAGCAATGACGACGGGTCAACCGAAGGCCTGGTCACCGGCTACTACGAGCCCTTGATCAAAGGCAGCCGAACCCAAACTACGCGGGCACGCTTCCCCATCTATGCGGTGCCGGACGATCTGATTGCAGTGGATTTAGTTAGCGTGTATCCCGAGCTTAAAAATTTGCGTTTGCGCGGCAAATTGGTGGGCAACAAAGTTGTTCCGTACGCCACGCGTAGCGAAATTGAACGCAACGACAGCATTCGTGCGAAAGCCAGAGTGATCGCCTGGGCCGAGGATGCGGTCGAATTATTCTTCATGCAGGTTCAGGGCTCAGGCCGCGTGGAACTGGCCGAGGGCACGCATCTGCGACTCGGCTATGCCGACCAGAACGGGTATCCCTATAAGTCCATCGGCAAATTATTGGTCGACCGCGGCGAACTGACACTGGCCCAGGCCTCGATGCAAAGCATCAAAGAATGGGGCGTGAGAAACCCGCAAAAATTGGCGGCCTTGTTAGCGTCGAATCCTAGCTTTGTTTTCTTTCGCGAACTGCCTGATGGATTGCCAGGGCCGCTAGGTGCTCTGGGCGTATCTGTCACGCCCGGGCGCAGCATTGCAGTCGACCCGAAATATATACCGCTGGGTGCGCCCGTTTTTTTGGCGACCACGATGCCTAACAGCCCCACTTCACTGAACCGCTTGATGATGGCGCACGACACGGGCGGCGCGATTCGCGGCGGCGTGCGGGCCGATTTTTTCTGGGGCTTTGGTACTGAGGCCGGCGAAATGGCTGGCAAGATGAAACAAAAAGGCCGAATGTGGGTGCTGTTACCCAGAGACTACCCGATTATTAGCGCGCTCGATGCCCAGCGTCGGACGGATTGATGGTTAATTCGTAAATCACTAGCGCACGCACCGGCTGTCCATTTTTAATGCCCGGCTTGAAATGTGCCGTCCGCAAAGCTTCGCTCGTGACTGCCAACGCCGCCGCGTCGAAAGCACCGGGAGGATCCGAACCCAACACCTCAACATCACTCACGCGCCCGCTTTCTTCTATCTTGACCTGAAATTTTATTCTGCCCGACAGTGCAGCAGGTAAAGCGGGCTCAGGGATTTCCCCATCCGGTCTCTGGTCCAGTTCCAACGAGGTGTAGTAGTTTAGATCGACCGCGACCGGAATTTCAACGCGCGGAATCTCGGATTCGGGGGCCGGTGGTGAAGGCGACAGTTCGGCGGGCGGGTCCGACACCGGGGCCGCTTCCGGCTCAGTTTTTGGCTCAGTTTTTGATTTGGATTTCGGTATCTCAATCGCCAGTGTTTCTGCGTTCTTAACGCTGGATTCGAGATGAGGAGGCGTGACCGATTGGGGAGTAGTCACGAGGCGGGCTTCTATTGTCCCGCCGCCTCGAACACTCGGTGGCGGCGCAATCTGCACCCATGCGATCAACGCCCCATGCAAGCCCAGCGAAATCCATAACGCAGCAAGCGGCCATTTCAATTTTTCGGGGATAGCGGGCTCGTCCGGCGGCGTCATCACAGTGGGTACGACCGGAAGAACAGTAAAGGTATGGGCTCTTTCACCTCTACCAGAAAATAATCGAATGAAGCCATGAAAAACCCGTTATTCCATGGGGCATCTTAGCACCCGGCCTCGACTGTCCGAGCCCGCTCATCCGTCCCAATCTCCCGCTGAACCTTGGGAGTTTTAGCATCAAGCCGGATGGAGGAAGCTCTCTCCCCAGAAATCCTAAGCGCTTATTTGAATCATTTTATTTGGCGGATGCACCATAACGGCTCAAATGCGCTGGGTATCACTCACTTCAAAAATCGATAACAGATTGATTTTTAAACATTTCGTAGGCTGGCACGGACGCTGCTTACCCAATAAATGAGTGTGCTTTGACGGGTATGCTCAGGCAGTCTCCTCCGATATTGCGGCCCCTTCGGGGCCGCTTTTTTTAGGGAATGTGAATTTTGCTTCGTGTATTGATTATTGAAAGCCGCGCCGAACGCGCAGCGATGCTGGTGCCCGCGCTGCAGGCTGCAGACTGCGAGGTCATCGTCAGCACGCATACTGCGCGCACATTGGATGTTGAGGTTGCTGCACTGCGACCGGATATAGTGATCATTGCGCAAGACTCGCCCGACCGCGATACTTTGGAGCATATCTGCGTGGCGAATCAGGATTGTCCACGGCCTATTGTGATGTTTACCGATGATGCGCGCCCCGAGAGTATTCGTGCTGCCACGCAGGCGGGGGTCACCTCGTATGTGGTCGACGGCATGGACGCTGCACGCATACGTCCCATCCTCGATGTTGCGATGTCGCGCTTTCAGGCTTATCAAGCTTTACACGATGAGTTGGGCTACGCCCGTTTGCAACTGGATGAGCGCAAACTGGTTGATCAAGCCAAGGCTCAGCTTATCCGCCGCACCGGCTCGTCAGAAACCGAGGTTTATCGTGAAATGCGACGTACCGCGATGGATCACGGCGTTCGCATCGTGGATATTGCTCGGCAAATTCTGCAAAAAACGAATGTGTGACGCCATCGAAATATTCCGGTGCACCTCTCATCGGAATCGCCCCTCTTCGGTGCATTCCCAGCTCACAAAATCTTTCTTTCTTCGGCAGACCCTTATTCAACGGCGCTCCAGTGTATTGGCACGACGGTTGCTAATTGTGATTGTGAAGGGCTGCAACGGCGTAGCCACTCGAATGGTTATGATTACTAAATGATGTGTACGGACAAAGGCGTCCTCCCTTGCGGGAAGGCGCTTTTATTTTTGGAGATGCTCAATATGGACGATCCCGTTATTAAACCCTTAAACGACACGCTGGCTATCGATAATGGCAAGCGCGATTTTCTTAAAAAAACCGTTGTCCTTTCGGCAGCAAGTGCCCTAATGGCGTTAGTGCCGCCGGGTGTGCGCCAAGGCGCATGGGCGGCGGGTAGCGATGCTCCGGAAAAAACCAATATTAAAATCGGCTTTATCCCGCTGACCGATTGCGCATCGGTGGTGATGGCCTCGCTGAAAGGCTTTGATAAGAAACATGGCATCACGATCACGCCCAGCAAGGAAGCCTCGTGGGCAGCGGTACGTGACAAACTGGTGAACGGCGAACTAGATGCATCACATGTGCTGTATGGCCTTATTTACGGCGTGCAGCTTGGCATTGGCGGCCCCAAAAAAGACATGGCGGTACTAGCGACTCTGAACAATAACGGCCAGGCCATTACCCTATCCAATCAGCTCAAGGCTAAAGGCGTGACTGACGGTGCCAGCCTCGCAAAATTGATCGCCGCTGAGCCGAAGGAATATACCTTTGCACAGACTTTTCCGACTGGCACCCATGCGATGTGGCTCTACTATTGGCTTGCAGCGCATGGCGTCAATCCCTTTACCCAAGCCAAAGTGATTACTGTGCCGCCACCGCAAATGGTCGCCAATATGCGTGTGGAAAATATGGATGGATTTTGCGTGGGCGAACCCTGGAATGCGCGCGCAATTCGCGACAACGTTGGTTTCACCGCAGTTACCTCGCAAGAAATTTGGCTGGATCATCCAGAAAAAGTGCTGGGCACCACCGCCGCATTTGTCGAGCAATATCCCAATACCGCACGCGCGATGGTCGCGGCGATTCTCGATGCGTCCAAATACATTGACACGATGAGCAACCGCTCTGAAGTAGCGAAGATCATTTCCGAGAAGTCCTACGTCAATACCGACTTCGATTCGATCGAAGACCGCATGCTCGGCCAGTACAACAATGGCATCGGCAAAAAATGGCAAGACCCGAATTACATGAAATTTTACAACGAAGGCCGTGTGGGCTTTCCGTATCTGTCCGACGGCATGTGGTTCCTTACACAGCACAAGCGTTGGGGACTGTTAAAAACACATCCTGATTACCTGGCGGTCGCTAAAAAAGTCAATCGCATCGACATCTACAAAGCAGCAGCCGCCGCCGCCAAAGTGCCGCTACCCAAGTCGGATATGCGCACTTCGAAGTTGATAGATGGCGTGGTATGGGACGGCAAAAACCCGGCTCAATACGCCGACAGTTTCAAAATAAAAGTGTAACTAACACCAGGCAATCCGCGAGGACTGGAATATGCGGGGTGCCTCGCGGCGAACCTACAGGAGAATGCAATGAATGCCATTACCTTGAACGATAACTCTCTGAATAAAGTCATCAGTGCGCCTGAAACAATGACGCTCACCGAACGTGCGCCGCCCCGGCGGACGCCCTATTTCGAAACCGACCAAGGAAAAAATCTGATTGGATTTGTCGCGACAGTGATCAAAAAAGCCATTCCGCCGCTACTAGGCATGCTGTTATTTGTGGCGCTGTGGGCAGTGATTGCCAACACCAACAAATCGATTCCCGGGCCAATGGAGACCTGGCTTTCTGCGATCCAGCTTTTCTCTGATCCTTTTTACGATAAAGGTCCGAACGATAAAGGCATAGGCTGGAATATTCTGAATTCGCTGTATCGCGTCGGACTGGGTTTTGGGGCCGCAGCCATCGTGGGTATTCCGCTAGGTTTTTTGATTGGGCGCTTCGAGTTTTTAAGCCGCATGATGTCGCCGATCATTAGCATCCTTCGGCCAGTATCCCCGTTGGCCTGGTTACCGATCGGCCTGCTGGTACTGCAAAAAGCCGAGCCGGCGTCGATCTGGGTGATCTTTATTTCGAGTATCTGGCCGATGGTGCTGAACACGGCCGCCGGGGTGAAGCGCATCCCTCAGGATTATATGAATGTGGCCCGCGTACTGAATCTGTCTGAGTTTAAGGTGTTCAGCAAAATTCTATTCCCGGCGGTGTTGCCGTACGTGCTAACGGGCGTGCGCCTGTCTATCGGTGTGGCTTGGCTAGTGATCGTGGCTGCCGAAATGTTGACTGGCGGCGTGGGGATCGGGTTTTGGGTGTGGGATGAGTGGAATAACCTGAACGTGGCGCATATCATCATTGCGATCTTCGTCGTCGGTATCGTTGGCCTGTTGCTGGAGCAAGGCCTGATGCTGATTGCCCGCCGCTTCAATTACGAATAATCACTACGAAGGAGCACTTACCATGGAAAAATATTTGCAAATCGAAAATGCCGGCATGGTGTTTAACACCAAAAAAGGCAAATTCATCGCGTTAACGGACATCAACCTTAACGTTGAGCAAGGCGAATTCATCACATTGATCGGCCACTCGGGCTGCGGCAAATCCACGCTACTCAATCTGGTGGCGGGCTTGCTGGACGCCACCAGAGGTTTGCTACTCCTCGGCAACAAGGAGATCAAGGGGCCGGGGCCGGAACGCGGGGTGGTGTTTCAGAATCACTCGCTATTGCCGTGGCTCACCGCATTCGAAAACGTGTATCTGGCCGTCGAAAAAGTATTTGGCGGGCGCGAAAGTAAGCATCAATTAAAAAGCCGTACCCAGCAGGTGTTGGAGCTCGTGGGCCTGACGCATGCCGCCAACAAGTTGCCGGGGGAAATATCCGGCGGCATGAAGCAGCGTGTGGGCATTGCGCGCGCGTTAGCGATGGAGCCCAAAGTGTTATTGCTCGACGAACCCTTCGGCGCGCTAGACGCGTTGAACCGCGCGTATTTGCAAGACGAATTAATGAAAATTGTCGCGGCTACCAAAAGCACCGTGCTGATGGTGACGCACGATGTCGACGAAGCGGTATTGTTATCCGACCGTATCGTGATGATGACTAACGGCCCGGCGGCGACTATCGGCGAAGTGCTGGAAGTAGATCTGCCCCGCCCACGTGAGCGACTACAACTGGCGCATGAGCCGCATTACCACGCACTCCGCAGTAACGTGCTGGAATTCCTGTATAGCCGCCAGATGCGCCCGAAGGAGGCGGCCTAACCCACGTCTATGTCTAGTCCACCGGACTCTGGTTCGCGCTGGAAACAATATCGGGGGGATCCTGCGATTCGAGAGGGATTGTTTGAGCAAACCCGCGTGCGCTCGGCGATGGACGACGCGTTTAACGAGACTTTTGCCCAAGTCGAAAGTCTGATGTGTAGCCATGGCGTATTTCACGCCAAGTTGCATTTCTCCAGCAGCCGGGTGACCTTATGGCTGTATACCGATCCCTGCCGTTATCGCGTGCTATCGCTGGATGAATTATTGGGGTCCATGCCTTGGCACGACTATCCCTCTACGCCTTATCCGACGAACGCGTTAGTTGAACCTCAGCACATCCGCCCGGTATTGGAGATGTTTCGCATCCTGCGTTTTGCAGACGAGCAAATCTATTTGCGTTCGGGCTCGCTCAATTTGATTAACGGCATGGTCGGTCTGAATTTTTCGTGTGATGGGAGCCACTACATTTGCGCTGAGGAATTTTTATCGTCACCGTATACCCGGTGGTTTGGGGGCTAGATGTAAGCCAAAATTTACGAGATCAGGCTGGCAAAAATGTTCACACTCAACGCCACGACGACCACATTGAAACCGAAGGATAGCAAGCCATGCGCCAGGATCAGGCGACGCATCGCGCGTGAAGTGACCACGACGTCAGACACTTGCGAGGTCATGCCTATCACAAACGAAAAATAGGCAAAATCCAGATAGTCTGGCTCACGGTCACCGGGAAAATCCAACCCCCCATCAAACTTCCTGTCTTGCTGCAGGGGAACGTTGTAGTAGCGATGCGCATAATGAAAAGCAAAGCGGGTATGTATTAACAACCACGCCAACGCCAACGCCAGGAAGGTGAAGCTGACATGGAGAATTAACCACCCCGATGTCTCTGCTTGCGCGGATTTAAACAAAGAAGCGAGGCTAGCGACGCTGATTAACGCAGCTGTCAATACTACCCACATCACCGCCATTCCACTTTGGCGTTGGGTTTGAGTACTAATCCGCGTGGTATTACTGTTGGCGCCTGTGATCGTTAGCCAAGCAAGCAGTAGATAGGTGGCTGCACCGACGTCCCAGCTGACTAAGGTGCGCATCGCCGACACCAGCTTTATCGATAAAAAGTACGCCAGCCCTGCAGCAAGTATGGCGAGCACGAGCCGGTGGTGAACATTTAGGTGACGTATCCAGCGCATTATTTTGGTGACACCGCGAGTAATAAACGCTGATCCTGATGAGGGGAGCGCGGTCTTAACATCCGATTAATTGCGCTCGTCAGCGTTGGTTCTTTCGACGTCGAGCGCGCATTCAAAAGGGGGAAGCTCATGTAAAAACTGTGAAAGCGCAAACGCAGCAGTCGGCTGCATATGGATGCATATCATTTTCACATTCACCGTTTGACAGGCACGGGCTAGCACACTCATCCATTGGTAATACACGGGATCAATGATGGCGAGTTCGGACAAGTCGTAATACAGCCGTACGCCTTTCATCACGCGCCGCAGAATCTCTTCTATCAGCGCGTCGCTGTCGGTAATGTCGAGGCCACGGGTCGGTTCCAGCAGAAAATCGCCATCCCCAATGGGCGTCAGGTGTGCGCCAGCGATATGCATTTATTGCTTGGTCATCACTTGTACGCCCAACCTGCGAAATGCCTCCTTCAGCCCATCAGAGAGACTGGCGCGGGTAGTGACGTTGCCAAGATCAATATTCAGGCTAGTCAATGCGCGTGCGATTTCGGGACGGATGCCGGTAAGAATAGCGTCGGCTCCCATCAACTGGATCGCGCGGACCATCTGAATTAAATGGTGTGACACTTGTGAGTTAATACTGCGTACACCGGTAACGTCCATCACCACGGCGCTTGCGCGCTCGGACGCAATGCGATTAAGCAGCGCTTCCATCATCAACATGGTGCGGCTTGAATCCAGCGTCCCGATGATCGGCAAGGTCAGCACGCCATCCCAAATTTCGGTGATAGGAGTCGCGGTTTCGCGTATTTCATCTTGTTGCGCGTTGATGGTGCGTTCTTTTTCTTCAAGATAGGCTTGAAAGACCGACAGCGTGAGTTCGTTGAACAAGCTGGAAAGCAACAACAGTATCGCGCGCGTATCCGCCGTATCCATCTGGTCATCGGTTTCGAGAGACGTCAAAAAACAGCGCTGCAGAAATTGCATATAGCGAACGAAGTCATCCATCTTGCCACCACGCACCAGAATCTGGCGTGACATGTTGCCAAAGAAACTACGCAATGCAGTAAACGCTGGCTGCTTGGTATCTAGGGGGTCATGCGAGGCAAGGAGCACGACCATTAGCTCCAGAAATTCCAGACTAAAGTCGGCAATTTCGTCATTACTCATCAGATTATTGTTGCCAAACACACTCTGGCACTGACTTTCAATCGCGGCAGAAATACCCCCGATGGAAAGCTTGAGTTGTTCTATCAAGGTAACTTTTGCATCTACCGTTTTTTGCTTTGCCATACACCCCTCCAAAATTTTAGTTCTGACAATGGCCGCGAGAAGTCACAGCTTCCATCCCATCCCGTTTATATTTTCATTTATGCGTCTATTCAACGCGAATGATACAAAGTGATTGATCATCTGAGACTCTTCCCATCACATTTCCAAGTACGTAAGCAATTAGCTGCGGATGCTGTTTAAGTAAGCCGGGAAAAGAGGTTTCATTCCAGCCCCGACGGACGCCATCGCTTGCGGTGATAACGGTGCTATGTTTCTTTAACATGAGGGGCGTGACGCGCGGTGTTTTATGTTCCTTACCCAGTATACCCGGCGCAAAAGTGATGGTTTGTAACTTGTCGTCGCTATAAACATACGCACTCATATCTCCCACCCCCAGTATTTGCCCCTGCATTAAGCCCACATTCAAATCACTCAGCATCGCGACTGCGCCCCGGGTGGACGTTAATTGTCGATCCACTTGATTGATCACCTGGGAGACGTCGGGGCTCAAAAACAAGAGGTCCGCTAAATCATTGGTGGCCTGTTGCGCATATTCACCGTGGCCCAGCCCATCCAAATGCAGCCAGCGTAGTGTTTTTCCACTCTGTTCCAGATAAATTCGATCACCGTTATAGCGATCATCAGAGAGTGCTCGGGTAAATAAGCCTGCCGTGTAAGCCGCCTTGGTCGCGGAAGATTTGTCACTCTCGCTATGGTTTGCGCTGCGATGGGCGAGATTAAAACGAGACCAGAAAGCACACCCATGCCACGGTTTGCCTCTGCCGGCATCTGCGCTTTCAGGCACAGTAAAAATACCCGATTCGTGACTAAGGCTGCGGATACTGCCCAAACCCTTGCCCAGGGTTTTGCTGCTTGAGTAGCCGTCTTGTTGCGCTTGGGCGAGATTGGCAATGCCGGGGCCAAAGTCCAGCGCGACGATATCCAGCGCTGGCCCTGGCTGTTGCCAAAGTTGCAACATCCCCCTGCCGCCTGCGTATTTAATTTGATTACTGACCATTTCTGCCGCGACCAACACCATGTTTTCGCGATGCATGTCGCTAAAACCCATGCGCCGCGCCGCAGCTTGCAAACGCGAGCGCAATAAAATACCTTCGGCCTCACTTTGGATCGGATTGTTAAATAGCAATTTGCAGCTATTTAAGCTGTCTGTACGCGAAGGGTGTTTTTCTGGTGGGCTTAGCATTGCGGGGGCAAAAACTCCTCCCACGCACTGCTGCCGTCGACTTCGCAGGTGGATAACACCGCCCGCCCCCTACCAGCATGTTTTGACTGATATAACGCGTCATCTGCGCGCTTGATAAAGTCCTGGAGCCCCGTGCTGCAATTCCGCTCAGCGGACATAGAAACAATACCAATGCTCACCTTGTTATTCATCGCGGCCAAAAGCTTGAGCGCTCTTGCACTGGCAATATTTTTATCTGCAAAAAGGAGCACCGCAAATTCGTCACCGCCGAATCGAAATGCAAAATCGACGTCGATACGAATGATGGTTAACAGTGCTGCGGCCATTTTTTTTAGATATTCGTCTCCATATTGATGACCAAACTCATCGTTAATATTTTTAAAATAATCCAGGTCAAACAAAATCAGCGAAAGATTTTCCCCTCGCTGGCGCAAGGTACGTTTGTACGACTGGTCGAGTTTTTCATCGTAGGCGCGGCGATTCAACAAACCAGTGAGCTGATCGGTTTCCGCTTTATGCATGGTGGCGGAGAGTTCTTCCTGCTTTTTGGTCAGCGTCTGCTGCATGACCTCGATTTCTTTTTCTGTTCGCTCACGGGTTTCATTCAGGTAGCGGGTCATTTCCGCATTACGCCGCAACAATAAAGTCGGATCATTGATTTCGGTGGATTGCTGCAGATAGGTGCGCACTTGCTCAATAGCCTCATGAGCAGGCGCGACGGTAAGATTGGCCACGCGCAGCTCTTCATGCTCGTTCCAGCGCACCGACAACACGCAATCATTCAGAAGTAATTCGGCAGGGAGTGGATAGCCGCTGCCCGCGCCTGCCGTTCGCAAACGTTTGGCCACCTCGAGCGTGGCGGAGGTGCAGGCGAACGTATTGCCGCCGAGATTTCGAACGGTGGTTAAAATAAAGCCAATGAAATTTTGCAAATCCGACTCAATCGCCAGATTGTGTTTGAGCAGTTCCACATGCGCCATGGCGACTATCTCCGGCTTACGCTCTCGTAAGATTTCAGGTTAACGCTATCGCTAGATAAAGGGCGTACAACGCGCCATTTATCCATAAATGCCATATCCGCAGGCCGCCATTCAACGCCGCCCAACGTATCCAGAACGCCGCAATCAGCGTGATGATGACACCCGCCAGCACTTCTTTTTGCGGTGTCCATGGCGTTAGCGAAATGCCAATGGCCGGAAGCAGTGTGCCCTGAAAGACCATTGCGCCGGTGATATTTCCAAACGCCAAGGTATCCTTATGCTTGCGTATCCACAGAATCGAATTCACCTTTTCCGGCAATTCTGTCGCAATCGGCACAATCATCAACGACAACATTAGCGCGGTGATTCCTAATATAGGCGCAGCCAACTCGACACCATGAATAAAGCCTTTTGCGCCGAGAACGAGCATTACCAAGCCTAAACCCAGTTGCAACAGAATAATGCCCATGTTATTGGGCAGGCCCAAACGGTTAAGCAGCATGGGGGCACCCGCTTCGGTGGCGTGGCCATCCGCCACTAATTTGCTGGATGCGCGCAACGTGAGTAACACATACAAAAAGTAAATCATCACCATTACAAAAGCGAGCGAAACACGCATCCAGTTTTCTGTATGCGGGATATACATCGCTACCAGCGACAACGCAAAAGCCAACAGAAAAAAATCCAGATCCCGTTTCAAGCCGGTTTTCTCTGGGGTGAAGCGCCCTTTCATGCCACGTTTATTTAACACCGCCAAACTCATCAGGAAAAAGGTCAGCGTCGAAAGCATCAGTGGGGCGCCGAGAATAGCGCCGATACCAATTTCTTCGTTTACTTTGGCATCCCCTGTACTGGAAAAAATCGCTAGCAAAGGAACAAGGGTCTCGGGCAGCGCCGTACCCACTGCCGCAAACAACGAACCGGTTACGCCTTCTGAAATGCCGAGCTTTTCACCCAGATGTTCCAGCGCATTAACGAAAACTTCGGCGGCGATCAGGATCAGTACCAGATAACCCAGCATTTCTACAAATAGCATAGCGGCTCTCGCTTAATTCAATAAGTCATCTTAGCAGGCTTGCTGCGCTGGGCGTTTACGGCTAAGTTGGGCAAATCGCGGCTCCCTCTGATCACTGCCGCCGCGCAGGAAGCCCCATGAATTTACAAAGTATCGACGCCGAGGGTTGGCTAAGCCCCGCCACCCATATTGTTTCGCCCAACTGTGACGCACGCCCCCCGGCTGAGCCGATGCAGCTCATCGTCATCCACAATATTTCATTGCCGCCCGGCGTACTGAGCGGCGATGGCGTGATCGATCTATTTACCAATCAGCTGGATTGGGACGCGCATCCTTATTATCAGGAAATACGCGGGATGCGCGTTTCGTCGCATTTCTTTATTCGCCGCGATGGGCAGCTGATTCAATTTGTACCCTGCGGTTTGCGCGCTTGGCATGCGGGCGCCTCTACCTGGCGCGAGCGAGAACGTTGCAACGATTTCTCGATCGGCATTGAGCTCGAAGGCAGCGATGAACTGGCTTTTGATGCAGCTCAATATGAGACTTTAATACCGCTGCTCGCGACGTTGAAAAGCACTTATCCCATCCAAGACATTGTGGGACATTCCGACATTGCGCCAGGGCGCAAAACTGATCCTGGACCTTACTTTGATTGGAAGCGCGTGCGTAATGCTTAAAGCGTGCATTTACATTTCATCTCTTACCTCGTCCGCATCTAACGTGGGCTCTGCTTTAATCGCTAATCTCCGGCTTATCTAGGCACTTTTCTTTTATGATTGTGTGATGGCAATCCACTCCCACCCTGACCCAACATTTGCATGAAACGATTCACGCTGTGGAGCCTGACTATTCTTTTGCTGCTGGTTGGATTGATCCTGCCGTGGTTGATGATAGACCCCACTGCAAAAGTCGAAGCGCCTCCGGCATTCAGCCGTCGCGACATTGTTTGGGCACAAGCGCTGTTCAATCAATATGACCCGCGGCGTGGTCCATCGAATGTCGCACAGAGTCTTAGTCTCAGTACGGATGAAGTGAATCGATTATTAAATTACGCGGTCGCGTTAAAGCCCATCAGTGGGATGGAAGCCGAGCTCAATCCACAAAATGCGATCATAGGCGCAAGTTTAAAACTGCCACGCACGCCTTTCGGCTCTTATCTGAATGTCGAGGTAGAGCTGCTGTCGGACAACGGGCCCGTGGAAGTTTCCCGTATGCAAATCGGCAGCGTGCCCTTGCCGGGCATTTTTGGGCGCTGGGCCGGGCACCTCGCACACTGGCTATTAACACGTGATCCGGCTTATGCCGCCATCAGCGAAAGCGTCCGACGCATCGACTTCAATGAAAATCGGGTGACACTGGTTTATGTCTGGCAACCGAAGTTGCTTACTCAACTGCAACGCAAAAGCGCAGCCTTGTTGATCCCTGACGAGGACCGCGCTCGACTATTGGTCTATTCCAAACTTATTCAGCAGCAATTAAAGCCCCTCCCCCAGGGTACAAAAATTCCACTCTATCGTTTAGTACAACCGGTTTTTGCTCTAGCAAGCAGCCGAGGCAATGATCCGGTCAGCGAAAACCGTGCAGCCATCACTGCATTAGCCGCCTATGTTAGCGGCGTAAGCCTCACTAAACTTTTGAAAGAAGAAGGTAAAACTATTCGCCGTGAGCCCCCTGTGATTCTACGTCTGCACGGACGTTGGGATTTTTCCCAGCATTACTTGATCGCCGCGGCATTGGCGGCAAATGGCGGTAGTCGTCTGGCGAACGCATTGGGACTCGCGAAAGAAGAGGACGATGCCAAGCAAGGCTCCGGTTTCAGCTTCACCGATTTGGCAGCCGATCGCGCAGCTGCTCGATTGGGCGAGCGCTTGACTGACGCGCGGGCCACGCAGACCCAACACGCCCTCGCGCAAGCTACGCAAGATATCGATCTGATGCCGGACTTTACTGATCTGCCGGAATTTATGCCGGGAGAAGAATTTGTGCGACGCTTTGGCGGCGTGGGGAGCCCACGCTATGCATCGGTGATCCATGAAATCGACAAAAGATTGACGCTGCATCCCTTGCTGGGGCAAAAGTAGCGGCGAATTGATCTTAATCCGCCATGTTTCCATCAAGCGTTTAATGGTCATGGCGGGGTAAGGGCATGGTGTTACAATGCCCGGTTTTCCGTCACCCGGCCTGCCTCATGTCCCGCCCTATTCGCAACATCGCCATCATCGCTCACGTCGACCATGGCAAAACCACGCTAGTCGACCAGCTTTTACGCCAATCCGGCACCTTCCGCGACAACCAGCAAGTAGTCGAGCGCATCATGGACTCGAACGACCTCGAGCGTGAGCGCGGCATTACCATTCTCGCCAAAAACACCGCGGTGGACTATGAAGGCATCCGCATCAACATCGTCGACACGCCGGGCCATGCTGACTTCGGCGGCGAAGTCGAGCGCGTGCTGTCGATGGTCGACGGCGTGCTGCTGCTGGTCGATGCAGTCGAAGGTCCGATGCCGCAGACGCGGTTTGTGACACGCAAGGCGCTGGCGCTGGGGTTGAAACCCATCGTCGTAATCAACAAAGTTGACCGCCCCGGCGCGCGTCCGGACTGGGTGGTGAACGAAACTTTCGATTTGATGGACAAGCTCGGCGCGACCGACGAGCAGCTCGACTTCCCGATCATTTACGCATCCGGCCTGAACGGCTGGGCCACGCTAGATCTTGAAAAACCCTGCGACACGATGGTGCCGCTATTCGACACGGTATTGAAGTTCGTGCCGCCAGCGAATGGCGACGCCGATGGCCCGCTGCAATTCCAGATTGTCGCGCTCGATTATTCAACCTTCGTCGGCCGTATCGGCCTCGGCCGCATCATGCGCGGCCGCGTCAAGTCGGGGCAAAACATCGTCACCATCGGCCAGGATGGCAAACCGGTGCCGGGCCGTATCAATCAGGTGCTGGGCTATAAAGGCCTCGAACGCGTGCAGGTCGAATCCGCACAAGCGGGCGACATCGTCGCGATTACCGGCATCGAGCAAATCGGTATCGGCGTGACCATTTGCGACCCGGCCACGCCCGAAGCGCTGCCGTGGAAAGGCGTGGACGAACCCACGCTGACGATGAACTTCCAGGTGAACTCGTCGCCACTGGCGGGCCGCGAAGGCAAATTCGTCACCACGCGCCAGATCCGCGACCGGCTGCAAAAAGAACTGCAAGTCAACGTCGCGCTACGCGTGGAAGACACCGAAGATTCCGACGTCTTTCTGGTGTCCGGTCGCGGCGAATTGCATCTGACGATTCTGGTCGAGAACATGCGCCGCGAAGGCTTTGAGCTCGCCGTGTCGCGCCCGCGCGTGCTGATCAAGGAAATCGACGGCGTGAAATGCGAGCCCTACGAAATGCTGACGGTGGACGTCGAAGCCGAACACCAGGGTAGCGTGATGGAAGAACTCGGCCGTCGTCGCGGCGACCTGAAAGACATGGTGCCGGACGGCCAAGGGCGCGTGCGCATCGAATACCGCGTGCCCGCGCGCGGCCTGATCGGCTTTCAGGGCGAGTTCATGACCATGACGCGCGGCACCGGCATCCTCTCGCATGTGTTTGATGAATACGCGCCGATGGCCGCCGAGATGCCCGAGCGCCGCAACGGCGTGCTGATCTCGCAAGACGATGGCGAAGCCGTCGCCTATGCGCTGTGGAAATTGCAGGACCGTGGCCGCATGTTCGTGTCGCCCGGCGACCCGTTGTACGAAGGCATCATCATCGGCATTCACAGCCGCGATAACGATCTAGTGGTCAACCCGATCAAAGGCAAACAGCTCACCAACGTGCGCTCCTCCGGCACCGACGAAGCCGTGCGCTTGATCACGCCGATCCAGATGTCGCTGGAATACGCGGTCGAATTCATCGCCGACGACGAGTTGGTCGAAGTCACGCCCAAATCGATCCGCTTGCGCAAGCGCTACTTGACTGAAAACGAGCGGAAGAAAAACCGTCAGTCGAGTTGATTGTTTGTTCGAAAAAAATGCCCCGGATTTAGGGGCATTTTTTTTTGGACTGAGTACTCCCCAAAAAAGGGGGGTTGGGACTTATGGTGTCTGACCCCATTTATTTGCCATTTGGCATCCTGGTTCCTCACTTCTTTGGTAATTTTTTGTTTGCAAGTATGTACTTTGACCCGTCATAAATCCAGGTTTCTGTACTACGTTGCTTTGGAGCCCCACCAGAACACTCTTGATTTTCATTGTCCCGATTGTAGCCAGCCGTGGATGAGGTAACGGTAGTGATCACAAGATCGGCATAACCGAAATGTGTGCTGGTACCCATGGAAAAATATTTACGCGTCTCCTTTGTCGGGCTGGTACAGCCTTCGTTTGTGGGGGCGTCGTCACCGCCGGAAGTGCGTACTAGTCCGGTCCATACCTTGCGTAGCTTTTTGCCAGATTGCACGAAGAGGCTAAGGTTCGTCTCGCTATAGACACACTCGTAGCAGTGGGCAGCGTTGTAGGTGCTGACGCCAATTGCTCGTACCTTGGGCGACAGAAGGTAGAGTCCCGTGTCAATGTCAACATTGTCTAGGCTCACTGCATCGGAATAGGCCGCTTTCTTTTCGTGAACTTGCGCCTTTATGCGACCTTTGTTATCTGTCAAGATGAGGTGCAAGTCATAGTCACCGTTATCATCCGAAGGATCGTTTGGATTACCGGAATGTGTCAGGTGAAAGGCTGCAACGGCTGCGCTTCCTGGCACATTGGGAAGTTGTTTGCAGCTTACCCGTGTTCCGTTGGTGGGGATGCCTTCGGCATCCCCATAGCCGAATTTGAGTAGCAGTGCTGTCACGGTACCGTTGGTGCAAGGATCGTTTTGCAGAGCTTGCGCTTTGCGTTCTTGAGCTTCGCGTTCTGCGGCCTCTGCGGCGGTCTTTCGCTTATTTTCTGCTTCAATGCGCTTATTTTCTGCTTCAATGGCAGCTACGTGGCGACTGCAAATTCCCCAATAGTCGGCCCCCCAATTAGTCGCTGGGCAATGGCCTTCAATACGGCTTCGAACGGCGTCACGGACAACCGGGTCGGCGCTTTCGCTCAGCCAAGGGGCCAGAGCGGCAATGGGATCCAACAGCGCACGTTGGCTTTTGCTGCTGGCCGAAATGTATTGTTCGGCCACCCAGTCCAGAGGTAATGCGCTGCATTCCTGGTTCTCACGTTGAAGTTTGGTAAGCGCATACGCGTACCAATACTCGGGCAGTGGGCTGTATGGCGCAAGCTTACCGAATTCGCACCCTGGCTGGGCGCCAGCTTGTCGGGCGAGCTGCTGCAGGCGCTGGGCGACAACATCAGGCATTGCGTTCTGCATTTTTAGATGATCCCAAGGATGGCCAAGATAGTGCCTGGGTATATATCTATAGGTATAGGGGAATTTCAGAAAACTTATCCTGCCCCCCTCCAGCATCAAGGAGACTGCGGCATCGATCCCATATTCAATCTCGGTTTTTGTCCATTCCTGTGGGTAAGAAAGCATGTGGTCAAGTTTCGCAGATAGGACAATGCCCTTGCGCCAAAGTCGTTGTTGTATCTTTTCATATTGAGCGTTTAAGGAATCGTGAGGGAGTCCTTGAACCCCGGTTAGTCCGGTTGGGATCTCTTCCGGTTTCGTTGCCTCGGTCTCAACATCAAGGCGCCTTAGTATGGCCGCTAGATCTGGGTGATTGGGCTTAAGTGACTGTAATAGAAGCAATAGACCGAGGCACTGATCTGGACCCGTCCCAGAACAGCCGTGGTTGAGCAACTGACGGCTCAAGCGGTCCTCGATGATGACAGCTGACTTGGCGCCGCGCGCTGAGTCTGGATCGCTGGATCGAGGAATGGGCCAACCATCGCTCTGCTTGCGGACACACCACCCAAAATCGTCGATTTCCCGCAAGATTGTATCGTGTTGTAATGCCCACAGAACAGGGTCTTGCGATTCGAATACCCACATAGCCCAGGGCGTACAGTTGAACAATGCGGACAAAGCACCGCCTTCCGGGCTTGCTGAGGCTTCGGAGGCGTATCCGATACGACTGCTGTCTATACTCCGTTCTGATGGATCGGGTTCAGGAAAATAGCGTTTTCCGTTGACCATCTGGAAAAACTGTTTGATATCTGAAAGGTTTTGAAAGTGCACCAAATCCCATGCCAACGCCTGGTCAATCAGTAACCCATGCGCTGAAAAATAGGGCACTTTTTGAAACTGTGGCGACGCGATAAGCTTGGCCAACTTATCGCGCGTGAGATTTTCCCAAGGGGGGGCTAAGGGCTCCTCCCGGTTATCGCGAAATTTCTGGCGGCGCTCGTCAGCCTCCTTGGTGATAACTACCATCTCCTCGGCGGTAAGTGGGTCCGCAGAGTCCACAGGCTGCTGGGCAAAAACTGGTTCCGGAAAAAAGCTGGCTACACACACGGTTAGTAAGACAATGGCAATAGCAAAAAACCGCATGGCCAGCGACGCAATACCACGAAAGTTCGTAATCTTTAACTGGCGAATCTGCATGGCATCCCTGGCGCCGCATTGGGCATTTTTTCTTGAATAAGATTAGCTTACTTAGTCCACAAAAATATCAGGCACGAACATCAACACCGGAAACGAGAATACGGGTGTACGAGTCCAGGTCGGGTGGGCCAGAACACAGCAGTAAATTGGTACAAATGGGGTCAGACACATTTGATAGCGAATAATGGGGTCAGACACCATTTCCAAGGAAACCCATTTCGTAGCTTAGGCTCTACGAGCATCTATAAAAAATAATTTAGTTCCATTAAGCCTAACACTCCCAATAGCCTCAGCTTATACCGGGTAGTGCGTAATTACGAAAGAGGATATTGAATATTAATTTGGGTTCATCATACGCAACCCCAGTGCCTCAGCCACTTTAATCCCATCCACCCCCGCCGACAAAATTCCACCAGCATAACCTGCGCCCTCACCTGCTGGATAGAGGCCGCGCACGTTCAGGCTTTGATAGTCTTCGCCGCGGGTGATGCGCAACGGTGACGAGGTGCGCGTTTCGACGCCGGTGAACACCGCGTCGTGCATTGCAAATCCTTTGATCTGTTTGTCGAACGCCGGCAGCGCTTCGCGGATCGCGTCGATGGCGTAGTCCGGCAAGCTGGGGGCGAGATCGCCGAGCTTCACGCCGGGTTTGTACGAAGGCTCGACGCTGCCGAGTTGCGTGGACGCTTGGCCACGCAAAAAGTCGCCGATAAGTTGCCCCGGTGCTTGATAATTACCGCCACCGAGTTTAAACGCGCGCGATTCCCACTGGCGCTGAAACGCGATGCCCGCGAGCGGATCGCCGGGATAGTCCACGGGGGTGATGCCCACCACGATGCCCGCGTTGGCGTTGCGCTCGTTGCGCGAATACTGGCTCATGCCGTTGGTGACGACGCGGTTTGGCTCGGAGGTCGCGGCGACCACGGTGCCGCCGGGGCACATGCAAAAGCTGTAGACCGAGCGGCCGTTTTTGGCGTGATGTACGAGTTTGTAGTCGGCCGCACCGAGCAACGGATTTCCAGCGTTCGGGCCAAGCCGCGCGCGGTCGATCAAGGATTGGGGATGCTCGATGCGAAAGCCGATGGAGAAAGGCTTGGGCTCCATCAACACGCCGCGGTCGTGCAACTGTTGGAACGTGTCGCGCGCGCTATGACCGGGCGCGAGGATGACGTGGTCGCTGCGGAGTGTTTCGCCGTTCGCAAGTGTCACGCCACGGATGTGACTGTCCTCGACTAGAAAGTCGGTGACGCGTTGCTCGAAGCGTATTTCACCGCCCAGCGATTCGATTTCGCGGCGCATCGCTTCCACCACGCCGACCAATCGAAAGGTGCCTATATGAGGCTTAGAGACATACATGATTTCGGGCGGGGCACCGGCTTTGACGAATTCGCTCAATACTTTGCGCCCATAGTGTTTGGGGTCTTTGATCTGGCTATAGAGCTTACCGTCTGAAAACGTGCCCGCGCCGCCCTCCCCAAATTGCACATTGGATTCGGGGTTTAGAATATTTTTGCGCCACAGCGCCCACGTGTCCTGCGTGCGTTCGCGCACCGCGCGTCCGCGCTCCAGCACGATGGGGCGAAAACCCATTTGCGCCAATACTAGCGCCGCAAAAATGCCGCACGGACCAAAGCCAATCACGAGGGGGCGGTGCGATAAATTTTCCGGCGCGCGGCCGACGAAATGATAGGCCGTGTCTGGCGTCGGCGTCACGGTACGCTCGCCGCGCATTTTTTTCAGCAGCGCGGTTTCATCCTGCACAGTCACGTCCACGCTGTAAATCAGCAGCACAGCGTGGGCTTTGCGCGCATCGTGACTGCGCTTGAAAATACTGAAGTCGAGCAACTCATCAGCGGCAATCCCCAAGCGTTGCACGATGGCCGCGGGCAGCGCCTCGGGCGGATGGTCGAGCGGCAGTTTGAGTTCGGAGAGTCGCAACATAATGCTATTGAGAGTTGAGCCAGCGCAATGCGCCTAGTCCGGCGGCGTGCCCGCTGGCGAAGCAACCGGTGAGCAGGTAACCGCCGGTCGGTGCCTCCCAATCCAGCATCTCGCCTGCACAAAACACGCCGGGTAATTTATGCAACATCATGATTGCGTCCAGTTCTTCGAACACGATGCCACCTGCACTACTAATAGCTTCATCAATCGGGCGCGTTGCGGTAAGGGTTAAAGGCAGCGATTTTATCGCGGTCGCCAAGCGCAGTGGGTCAGCAAAGTCGGGCGGGGTCAGAGTTTCTCGCAACAAACCCATCTTCGCGCCTTTTATGCCCGCGCGGCTCTGCAGGTGACTGGACAGCGAACGCGCGCCGCGGGGGTGGGCAATCTCGTTGCTTAAGCGTTCCAGGCTTTTGTCCGGTGCGAGGTCAAGCTCGATGGTCGCAAACCCCTGAGTACCGATTGTGTCACGCAGCGCGGCCGATGCAGCGTATATCAAACTGCCTTCCACGCCGGTATCGGACAGCATCAATTCGCCGGTGCGGCGCTGCACCGTGCCATTGTGATCGCTGAACGAGAGCGCCACCGACTTTAACGGCTGTCCGGCGAAGCGACTGCGAAAATGTTCGCTCCATCCCACATCAAATCCACAATTGGACGGCATAAGCGGCGCCACCTGCACGCCGCGCTGGGCGAGCGGCGCGACCCATGCGCCATCCGACCCAAGCTTGGCCCAACTGCCGCCGCCCAACGCCAAAACGATAGCGTCAGGGGTCACAGTGATTCTGCCATTCGGCGTAGCAAAGCATAGTGTTTCAATACCCGGCCTCGCTTGCTCCCAGCCACACCAGCGATGATGCACATGTATGCGCAGCCCCGCCTCGCGCAAGCGACGCAACCACGCGCGCAACAACGGCGCGGCTTTCATCTGGTCGGGAAATACCCGACCCGACGATCCCACAAAAGTTGTAATGCCCAACGCTTGAACCCATGCTTGCAACGCGACGGGGCCGAATTTATCCAGCATGGGCTCGAGTACGTCACGTCGCGCGCCGTAACGTGAAAGAAAAAAATCGAGCGGTTCTGAATGCGTAATATTCAGTCCACCCTTGCCCGCCAGCAAGAACTTGCGCCCGACCGACGGCATTGCTTCGTAAAGATCGACCTGCATCCCGTCCTGAATCAAAACTTCTGCAGCAATCAGTCCAGCGGGGCCGCCACCGATAACCGCGACATGCTTGGCAATATTCATTCACGTCTCAGCATATTAAATATACAACTCACGCTTGATATAACGGAAACTTAATAGAAGTGTCCCCTCTTATTTATTCAGGTTCGGGGGGGTGGACGTATCGGTTATTACCGATGATGTCCCAGACTCATCTCGCGCTGTGCGCAAAATATTTTTCTGCCCACGAGCGTCGGCAGACCTAAAATGCTCAAGAAGGAACAGTTCCGTCTTATCCTCAGGATCAGCTTCCACTGTCAAAATATATGCAGCGGATATATCCAGCACCCGCGCAAGTTTCTTAGCTTCTTCTACGCTAATCATGTTGCGACCATGCTCCCAGTTACTGAGCCTACTTACACTTAGGCCACTTATCCTTTGGCAAACATCCTCCAAAGTCAGTCCCAAACCTAAGCGACGTGTGCGGATACGAAGGCCAGTTTGTTTTTTTGTGCACATATCGCGACTAAAGCTACAAACTCTACGCAGCTGCAAGCAGCGGTTTAATCTTCGCCAGCTTTTCGGGATTCTGATTCACTTGCCACAGGTCCAGGGCTTGCTGCATCCGCAGCCATGATTCTGGCGTGGTGACGGTCAGGCGGGCGATGCGCACCGCCAGTTCAGGACTTAGCCCACGCTTTTCGTGTAGCAATTCGGAGACGGTCAGCCGCGAAACAAAGAGCCGCTTGGCGAGCTCGGTTTGTGTGAGGCCCAACGCCGGAAGCACGTCTTCCCGCAGGATGGCTCCGGGGTGAGTGGGCTTGCGCTGGTGGTTTCTTAGGCTTTTACTCATTAGTGGTAATCCTCAAGGTCAATATCTGCGGCGTCTTCACCCGTAAAACGGAAGGTCAGTCGCCAGTTGCCGGACACAGATATGGCATAAGTCCCTTTTCTGTCTCCCTTGAGCGGATGAAAGCGATAACCCGGCAGGCTCATGTCGTCAGGCTTCAGCGCGGCGTCCAGACGGTCCAGCAATCGCTCCAGTCGCGCCGCGTGCTGGGCAGGAATACCCCGGTAATCGCTCTTGCTGAAAAACCGCTCAAGCCCTTTGTGTTTGAAGTTAAGGATCATGCCGGAGTGTTATCCAATGCAGTTCATTGTAATTATTAAGATTACAGTGTCAAGATATTTCACGCCACACCATCACGCGAGCTGAGGCAACAAAAAACCCGCACTCCATTGCTAGATGCGGGGTTTATGCTAGTTCATGATACGAGGTGATACGTGTTCTTGGTGCCGGCACCCGGACTCGAACTGGGGACCTACCGCTTACAAGGCGGTTGCTCTACCAACTGAGCTATGCCGGCAACGGGCGACATTATAACGAGGTATCGCGGCGTACGACGGCTTACTTCACAACTTTCAACGATGGCCTGCCTTTAGGTGGCGGCGTGGGTTCGCCACTGGTGGCAGGCGCGGTGGATAAGCTACCGGTTTCGACTGGTTCGAAGTGCAAGCCTTGACCATTTTCGCGCGCAAAAATCGCCGCAACGCGTTCGATGGGCACGGATATCTCGTGCGAAACTCCGCCGAAGCGCGCGGAAAACTGTATCCAATCATTGTCCAACGTGAGGTTGCGTGTAGCGCCTGCATTGATGTTTAGTACGATCTTTCCGTCTTTGACGAAACCGGCAGGCACGCGCGTCTTGGCATCCACCGCGACCAGCAGTTGCGGCGTCAAACCCGAGTCCACGCACCATTGATAAAGCGCGCGGATCAAATAAGGTTTAGTGGAAATTTCGGCCAAGATTTGTCCAGTTTACTTACGCAGCGATTTTTCTGTGGGGGTGAGCGCGCTGATAAAGGCCGGGCGGCTGAATAGACGCTCGCGGTATTTGAGCACGGGCACGGCCGCTTTCGGCAACTCAATCGCGTAGTGCTCAAGCCGCCACAACAGCGGGGCTATCGCAACATCGAGCATCGAGAATTCATCATTCATCAGATATTTTTGCTTGGTGAGGATGGGTGCAAGCTGAGACAAACTATCGCGAATTTCCTGCCGCGCTTTATCCGCCGATTTGCCGCTGCCGTGTTCCAGCATGTTCACATGTGAAAACAGATCGTGCTCGAAATTAAATAGCACCAGCCGTGCCCGTGCGCGCATCACGGGATCAGGCGGCATCAATTGCGGGTGTGGAAAGCGCTCATCAATGTATTCGTTGATGATGTTGGACTCAGTTAATACCAGGTCGCGCTCAATCAATACGGGTGTTCTGCCGGTGGGGCTGATGCTGGCGATCTCTTCCGGCTTGTTATGCAGATCGATGTCGATGACTTCAAAATCCATGTCCTTTTCATACAGAACAATGCGGCAACGGTGGCTATATGGATCGGTACTACCCGAGTACAGGGTCATCATGCTTGGCTACTCCCTTAAGGCTCAAAACGTGCGAATTAAAATGGCAACAGCCGGGCGGAAGCCGGCTGCTGTAAAACCAGGTCACAAAAAAATCAGTGTATATCTTTCCAGAATTCTTTTTTCAGGTAATACGCCACGACAAAGAAGATCGCTAGAAAGCCCAACACCATCAAACCCAGTTGCTGGCGTTTCATTTTGGCGGGCTCCCCCATCCAAACCAGATAGTTCACCAAATCACTTATCATCGCGTCGTACTGGGCCAGCGTCACGCTGCCGGGCTTGGCGAGCTCCAGGTGATCAATGACTTCATGCTCGCCCACTTTTTTATGTACTGGCACCATTTCACCTTGAAATGTCCATAACACATGCGGCATGCCCACTTTGTCGAACACCAGATTATTCCAGCCTGTCGGGCGCGAATCGTCACGATAGAAACTGCGTAAATAGGTGTATAGCCAGTCAGCTCCGCGTGAACGCGAAACGACAGTCAGGTCGGGGGGGGTAGCCCCAAACCAGGATTTTGCATCGGCCTTGGGCATCGCGACACTCATCGTTTCACCAGGTTTTTCTGCTGCAAACAGCAGGTTGCCTTTGATCTGATCTTCAGTAAGACCAATATCCTGTAAGCGCGAATAGCGCATATAGCCTGCACTGTGACAGTTGAGGCACTGATTCACAAAAATGCGCGCACCCCGTTGCAATGATTCATGATCAGCCAAATCGATGGGCGCCTTATCCAGCGGAACATGGGCGCTCGATGCAAACGCGAGTATCGGGGCAGCCAGCAATACATATAAAAAATTCTTGAAGCGTTTCATTAGCCTGTCACCCTTTCTGGTACGGGTTTAGTTTTATCGATGGCGGTATACCAGGGCATCAATAGGAAGAACGCGAAGTACATGATGCTAAATACCCGTGCAATCCAGGTCGCCACCGGCGTTGAAGGCTGCGTGCCCAGATAACCCAAGCCAATAAATGCCACGACAAACATGGCCAGCATCCATTTGTATATTGGTCCGCGATAACGAATCGATTTGACCGGGCTGCGATCCAGCCAAGGCAGGAAGAACATCACCACAATCGATAAACCCATTGCCACTACACCTGGAAACTGCGAGCCAAACATCGGTGGAACCGCGCGCAGAATCGCGTAGAACGGGGTGAAATACCACAGCGGCGCAATGTGCTCGGGGGTTTTGAAAGCATCAGCCGGTACGAAGTTATCTTTTTCCAAAAACCAGCCGCCCATTTCCGGGGTGAAGAACAGGATCGCCGTGAACAGCATTAAAAACACCACCACACCGACAATATCTTTTACCGTGTAATACGGATGGAAAGGAATGCCATCCAGCGGAAAATGCGTGACAGGATCTTTGTATTTTTTGATTTCGATGCCATCGGGGTTATTCGAGCCTACTTCATGTAGCGCAACCAAATGGACTACCACTAGCATCAACAGCACCAAGGGCACCGCGATGACATGGAATGCAAAGAAGCGATTAAGGGTCGCATCACCGATCACATAATCGCCCCGTATCCAAAGCGAGAGGTCATCACCGATAAAAGGTACTGCGGCAAACAGGTTAATAATCACCTGTGCGCCCCAGAAGGACATCTGGCCCCAAGGTAACAGATAACCCATGAAGGCTTCCGCCATCAATGCCAGATAAATCAGTACGCCAAAAATCCAGATTAACTCACGAGGCTTTCGGTATGAGCCGTACATCAAGCCGCGGAACATGTGCAGATACACCACGACGAAGAACATCGACGCGCCGGTGGAGTGCATATAGCGAATCAGCCATCCCCAGTCCACATCGCGCATGATGTACTCGACAGAGGCGAATGCCAGATTGGCGTCCGGCTTGTAGTTCATGGTGAGGAAAATACCGGTAACAATCTGCAACACCAAAACCAGCAAGGCGAGCGAACCGAAGAAATACCAGAAGTTGAAATTTTTAGGTGCGTAGTATTCAGACAGATGGGCTTTGTAACTCGACGTGAGCGGAAAGCGGTCATCCACCCAGGTCATCAGTTTTTGCATGGCAGACATCTCAGGCTCCTTTAGCGTCTTCACCAATCAGCAACTGAGTGGCGCTGAGGTATTGATAGGGGGGTATCTGCAGATTAATCGGGGCAGGTGACCCCGTGAATACGCGCGCGGACAAGTCAAAACGCGAGCCGTGACAGGGGCAGAAAAAACCTCCGGGCCAGTCTGCCACCATTCCACCTCCGGATCCGGCTTGAAGCTTTTCACTAGGCGAGCAACCCAAATGGGTGCAAATCCCTACTGCAACCAAATACTCGGGCTTGATGGATCGAGTGGGATTTTTACAGTAAGCAGGTTGTTGAGGAGTCTCACTTTTGGGATCGCTCAACTGGCTGTCGTGATTATTTAGCAATGCCAGCATTTCTTTGGTGCGATTAACAATCCATACTGGCTTGCCGCGCCACTCCACGGTTAACAACATGCCAGGCTCAATTTTACTAATATCCACTTCTACCGGGGCTCCGGCAGCTTTGGCGCGTGCGCTCGGCATCATGCTGAGCACCATCGGCACAGCCACCCCGGCCGCTGCGACGCCGCCCACTGCTGTGGTGGCGGCAACTAGAAACTTTCGTTTGCTCCGATTTATTTTAGGGTTCCCGTTGACATCCATCTTGTGCTTGACCCGAACGTTTTTGAACAAACCCCTATTCTAACGAATTTAGCCACCCCTCCGAAAGCCCAGGCACGACTAAAGTTCAGAGATATTGGGACACTGATATAATTTTCCGCGTTCGATCCACCTCAACTAATTGATTATTCGCCACATATGCGCAAATACTGGTTGCTCTTCGCCCAAGCCACAACCATCGCCTTAGGCATGCTGTTTGTAGTCACACTGTTCAAACCTGATTTCTTCTATGGGCAATCAGAGCGCGGTCTGACTATTCATCAAGCAGCGGTCTCGCCAGGTACGCCTGCCACGCTCGGGGCCTCGTTTGCGCCGGCCGCGCAACGCGTCATTCCCTCCGTGGTCAACGTATTTACGCAGCAGCAAGTTCGCAGTCCCAAATATCCGGCTATAGACGATCCGGTCTTCAAGTATTTTTTTGGCGAGCGTTTCGATTCCAAACCCCGTCAAACCTCTAACTTGGGCTCGGGGGTTATCGTTAGCGACAATGGCTACATCCTCACTAACCATCACGTGGTGGATGCCGCCGCCGAAATCCAGATCGCGTTATCCGACGGCCGGACCCTGCCCGCCCACGTCATTGGCGCCGACCCTGAAACCGATTTGGCGGTATTAAAAATTGATGCCAAAGGCTTGCCCGCGATCAGTTTCGCGCCGCCTGATAGCTTGAAAGTGGGCGACTGGGTGCTAGCGATGGGCAACCCATTTGGAGTGGGGCAGACAGTTACCGCAGGCATCGTCAGTGCGCTCGGTCGCACGCATCTCGGTATCAACACGTTCGAGAATTTTATTCAAACCGATGCAGCAATTAATCCGGGTAATTCGGGCGGCGCACTGGTTGACTCTGCTGGCAATCTGGTCGGCATCAATAGCGCCATCTACTCGCGTACCGGCGGGTCGCAAGGCATCGGTTTCGCCATTCCAGTGAGCATCGCACGCCAGGTGATGGAGCAGATCATCAAGAATGGTGGCGTCACTCGGGGCTGGGTGGGAGTTGAAGTTCAGGATTTATCACCCGAGCTTGCCGAGTCGTTAAGCTTGAAACATTTGCAGGAAGGCGCGTTGATTGCTGGCGTATTAAAAGGAGGCCCGGCTGATGTGGGCGGGGTCCGTCCAAGCGATGTCATATTGGCCGTCAACGGCCATCCCGTTAAGGATTCTTCCTCGCTACTCAATTTAATTGCAGCGTTAAAGCCGGATGAAAATGTACAAATTACCGTCGCTCGCAAAAACCAATCTTTGGCGTTGAAAATCCGCGTAGGGCGTCGGCCGCTTCAGCGAGCACCCGCTCAGGAAGTTGAATAAAGGCTGCAAACCAACCTATGCCGACCAGGTAAAAGGCACCAGACCCTCACCCAGCCCCAACTTGTCGATCAAGCGCCGGGCGTCGAACGGGGCTTTCACTTTGATGTCGTTGTCAAAATAGCAATAGACATCTCGACTACTGGTTACGGGTGATCGCTCGGCAATACGTTGGGCGTCATCCGGTTCCGAACCTTCGCTCCAAGCCCGAATACGCGACGCCCATCTGTCCAACGCCTCTTCGGTGTAACCGCTTGCATACAGTTCTTTATCACCATGCAGACGCAAATACATAAAATCCGAGGTGACGTCTTCCTGATAAGGCCATTTACCCGCCGTATCGGCCACCACTAATGCCACTTGATACTTGCGCAACAGGCTGACGAAGGTCTCGTCGATAAAGTTCGTATTTCGAATCTCCATTGCATGCCGTAGCTTGCGATTTTGATCAATCGCAAGGCTTACACGCCCCTCCATGTGCGGTTCACATTTACGGGCCAATTGCAGCGCTCGCTCGGTGTCGCGGGGTAATAGACTTAAAAAAATTTCAAGCTGTTCCGGCGCGTATCGAAAACTGGGGGGAAATTGCCACAAAAAAGGTCCCAGTTTTTCACGCAAATTAAATACACCCGATGCGAAAACATTGGCAAGGGGTTTTTCGATATCACGTAACCGAAGAATGTGGGTGATATAGCGATTGCCTTTAACGCTAAAGACAAAGCCCGGTGGCGTAGCCTCATACCAGGCAGCGTAGCTCGCTGGCCGTTGCAGCGAATAAAACGAACCGTTAATTTCAATTGATCGTACTGCGCGTGAAGCGAACTCGAGTTCCCGCGCTTGAGTAATTTTTTTGGGGTAAAACACGCCGCGCCAAGGCGGGTAGCGCCAACCCGAAATGCCTATATAAATATTGCCCATCGCCCAAACTTAGAGCAGAAGCTTAGGCCCGGCTATCAGTCAAACGTGAGTGTTGAGGTAGGGATTGAGCTAAGAGATTGCCCCGTGCTGAACTATGGATCGATTCATATTCCTCCCACAAACCCATTCTGCCGCCAAGCCTCAAACAACACGACGCTGACCGTATTCGCAAGATTCATACTGCGCGAACCATTCACCATCGGTAACCGTAATCGTTGCTCTCCATTAAATTCGGCGTGAATTTCACTCGGTAGCCCGCTAGTTTCCCGGCCGAATAGCAGCACATCGTCAGGACCAAATTCCGCTTCGGCATACAGCGTAGTGGCGCGAGTGGTGAATACCCACCAGCGTCGACCGGACAACGCATTACGCACCGCCTGCCAGTCTTCATGTTCGGTGACACTCGCCATATCGTGGTAATCAAGTCCTGCTCGTGCCACCTGTTTATCCGAAAGATCAAACCCCAATGGTTTGACCAAGTGCAAGCGACAGCCCGTGTTAGCCGCGAGTCGGATCAGGTTACCCGTGTTGGGTGGAATTTCGGGTTGGTAGAGCACGATGTCGAACATTGGCTAGAATGAGGCCTTCTTTAAAAGATGGCATTGTATGGTTCCCAACCTCACTACTGCATTAACTGGCCCGTTACTCGAACTGGAAAAGCGTTTACTCGACGCCCAACCTACGATCGAACACTGGTTTCGCCAACAATGGAAGGAGCAATCCGCGCCCTTCTACACCTCGGTTGATATTCGCAACGCGGGTTTCAAACTTGCGCCGGTGGATACCAATTTGTTTCCCGGCGGATTCAATAATCTAAATCCTGAGTTTTTGTCGCTTGCGGTACATGCGGCAATGGGCGCGGTCGAAAAAATATGCCCGGATGCACAGCGTCTACTGCTGGTGCCAGAGAACCACACCCGCAACACGTTTTATCTACAAAGCGTAGCTATGCTGGTGCACATCCTGCGGCAGACCGGCTTAATCGTGCGTATAGGCACGTTGATTCCAGAGATTACTCAACCCACTACGCTAGACCTACCTGGCGGTGGGCGGATCACGCTGGAGCCACTGGTTCGCAATGGTGACCGGGTGGGCCTTCCGGGCTTTGATCCATGCGCCGTGCTACTGAATAACGATTTATCTGCAGGCGTGCCAGATATTTTCAAAGGCATCGAGCAAACCATTATGCCGCCGCTGCACGCGGGCTGGGCCACACGCCGCAAATCTAAGCACTTCACCGCCTACAGCCAGGTTGCTAGCGAATTTGCGCGTTTAGTGAATATCGATCCTTGGCTGATTGATCCCTATTTTGACCAATGCGGCCGTATAGATTTTCAGGCGCGCGAAGGCGAAGCTTGCCTCGCGGAAAAAGTCGATACGATGCTTAAAAAAATCGGCGAAAAATACCGCGAATACGGCATAGACCAGCCGCCTTTCATTATCGTCAAAGCCGATGCCGGTACCTATGGAATGGGGATTATGACGGTCAAAAGTCCGGACGATGTACGTGACCTAAACCGCAAGCAACGCAACAAAATGGCGGTGGGAAAAGAAGGCGTGGAAGTGACAGAAGTCCTGATTCAAGAAGGCGTGTACACCTTTGAAAACATACATGACGCGGTCGCTGAACCCGTGGTTTACATGATTGATCATTTCGTCGTGGGCGGGTTTTATCGCGTGCATACCGGCCGCGGTGCAGACGAAAACCTGAATAGCGCCGGTATGCATTTTGTGCCCTTGGCCTTTGATTCAGGCTGTCAGCTACCTGATCGCACAGCCAATCCGGATGCTACGCCCAATCGGTTTTATGCCTACGGCGTAATCGCACGTCTGGCGATGCTGGCAGCATCGATTGAGTTGGACGACGCACTCAGCGAAAGCCAGGCAGCATCCAGCGAGGCATTGACCGAAGCCGCATGAAACTGCTGTTTGTGGTTGATCCGCTTGCCACGCTTAAACCTTACAAGGATTCTTCTGTAGCGATGATGCGTGCAGGGGCGGCGCGTGGGCACGCCGTATTTGCCACCGAGACGCAAAATCTGAAGGTTTCCGATGGGCGCACACTCGCGACATGTATGCCACTAGCGGTTCGCAGCAGCAATGACTGGTATACCGCCGCCGAGCCTGCGACGCTCGCATTGACTGCATTTGATGCGGTGATAATGCGCACCGATCCTCCGGTCGATACGGAATATTTGTTGGCCACTCAGCTACTGGAAATTGCAGTGCAGAACGGTGCACGCGTGTGGAATCGCCCCTCAGCACTACGCGACCTGAATGAAAAACTCGCCATTTTGAATTTCCCGCAGTTCATTACGCCTACGCTGATCAGTGCCGAGACTAACGACATTGCCTCGTTTCTGGCGACGCATGCCGACATCATTGTCAAACCTTTGACCGAGATGGGGGGCAGCGGCATTTTCCGTCTCACAGACAGCGACCCAAACCGTAACGCCATTTTAGAAACACTCACACATCGCGGGCTCCGTCCGATCATGGCGCAGCGTTATCTGCCCGAAATTGCTCAAGGCGACAAGCGCATCTTGATTATTGATGGGGAGATCGTCCCTTGGGCATTGGCGCGTATCCCGCTGCCCGGCGAAACGCGGGGCAACCTGGCTGCGGGGGGCACGGGCCGCGCTCAAGCCTTGTCGCCGCGTGACCGCGAAATCGCGGAAACTATTGCGCCATGGACAAAACAACAGGGCCTATTCCTAGTGGGCTTGGATGTGATCGGTGACTGCCTCACCGAAATCAATGTCACCAGCCCCACCGGCTTTCAGGAAATCACGGCCCAGACCGGATGTGATGTCGCGGCACAATTTATTATTGCGCTTGAACGTGCTGGCTAACGCTTGCGTTTACTCGACAGAGCTGCCCCAGCGCGTAACTCGGGCAATGAAAGCCGACCGTATCGCTGAGCGCATCCTCAAAGCCTGCCTAACCCTGTCGTTGTTGCTCACGTTGAGTGCCTGCAGCAAAACCTCCTTATATCAGCAGCAATCGTATGTCTTCGGCACGTTGGTAGAGGTGAGCATTGACGGCGTACCGGAAGACACAGCACGCGAGGCAAGCGCCGCGGTACTGGCGCGCTTTGATCAGTTGCATCATAAGCTGCATGCCTGGGAGCCGAGCCCGCTTTCGCAAATTAATACCGCGTTCGCGCAAGGCCAAAAAACTACGATTGATGCTGAACTGACTGTGCTGATTGCTGACGCTACGCGTCTCTCGGTGCAATCCGAGCATATATTTAACCCAGCCATTGGCGGCTTGATAGCTTTATGGGGATTTCAATCGGATACGCCGCGAAGCACTCTCCCGCCGCTTGAAGCCATTGAGTCCTGGCGCAAAGCGATGCCGCGCATGACCGATATTCACATCGCTGATGGTGTAGTGTGGAGTGACAATCCCGCCGTTAAACTCGATCTCGGGGGATACGCCAAGGGCTATGCATTGGACGAAGCGGTGCGTATTTTGCAAGCGCGCCATATTCGAAATGCATTGGTGAATATCGGCGGCAATCTGATTGCATTGGGGCAACACGGCGCACAAGCCTGGCGTATAGGCGTCCAGCACCCGCGCCAGCCGGGCATGATTGCCACGCTGGAGTTACGCGATGGCGAAGCGCTGGGCACCTCGGGTGACTATCAACGTTTTTTTGAAGTGAACCATACGCGTTACAGCCACTTGATCGACCCCCGCACCGGTTACCCCGCGACCGGGATGCAATCGGTAACGATACTGACCTCTGGCTTGCATGCAGGCACACGCTCGGATGCGCTTAGCAAACCGCTGTTCATCGGCGGGCCCGCCCATCTTCAACAGAATGCGGCGCGCATGGGGGTTACCCATTATCTTGCTGTGGATGCGGATGGCAGAAAAATAGTCTCACCTGCGCTTGCCGGGCGACTCCGATAGAATCACTGCATTCGCGTAAACCATTTTTAAAAATGATAGGCATTCTGGTAGTGGGGCATGGCACCCTGGCTGAAAGTCTGGTGGAAGGCGCCACGCATATCTTGGGCAAGCGCCCCGAGGCATTGGTCACGCTGGACTTCAGAGGCCATGCCGATCCCGACGAGTGGCAGCATATTCTGCAAGCCCGCATTACGCAGATTGACGCAGGTGACGGCGTGTTGGTGCTTGCGGATGTTTATGGCGCTACGCCCTGCAACACCTTGTGCCGCGTGCTGGCGCCCAGCCATGTCGAAGGCGTGACCGGGGTCAACTTGCCCATGCTGATCAAAGCACTCAATTATCGCGACATCCTGCTGCTGCCTCAGTTAGTTGAGCGCATCGTCAATGGTGGGCGGAACAGTATCAACCACATCTCCGAGACTATGTGCAATGCAGCAAAAGGAAATTGAAATCATCAACAAGCTCGGCCTGCACGCGCGTGCGTCGGCCAAGCTCACGCAAACCGCCTCCAATTTTAAAAGCGACGTTTTTCTCGCGCGCAATGGCCGCCGCGTCAACGCTAAAAGCATTATGGGCGTAATGATGCTAGCCGCCGCGCGCGGTAGCACAGTCAATATCGAGATAGAGGGCGAAGACGAAGAGCGCGCGATGGTCGCGCTTACCGCGCTCATCAACGACAAATTTGGTGAAGGTGAATGAGTTTTAGCCTGCACGGGATTGGCGTATCAGGCGGCATTGCGATCGGGCATGCGCACCTGACTTCGCATGCGCGCGTCGAAGTGCCGCATTATGTGCTCGACAAAAAATATATCCCCGAGGAACTGGCGCGGTTTGACGAAGCCATTTTGCAAACGCGGGTGGAACTCGAGATTCTGCGCAGCCATATCCCGCCGCAAGCGCCTGCGGAGCTCTCGGCTTTTCTGGACATGCATCTGATGTTTTTGGGCGATCCAATGATTGCTGAGGAGCCCAAGCGTCTGATCGCCGACACGCAGTGCAATGCGGAATGGGCATTGGCGCAGCAAATGGAAGCCTTGGTGGCGCGCTTTGAAGAAATAGACGATGCCTATTTGCGCAGCCGGCAAGAGGATGTCGTTCAAGTCGTCCAACGCGTCTTAAAAGTCCTAACCGGGCATCCCAGCCATTTACCCTTACTCGGCGAAGGCGACGAAGACCGAATTTTGGTCGCGCACGAACTCACGCCCGCCGACATGATCCTGTTCAAGAATGTGCGCTTTGCCGCGTTCATTACCGACCTGGGCGGCGCGACTTCACACACTGCGATTCTGGCGCGTAGCCTGGCGATGCCTTCGGTGATGGCATTGCACAATGCGCGCGGCTTGATTCGTGACCAGGACATGCTGATAGTCGATGGGCGCGAAGGCGTGGTGATCGTAGACCCAGACGAAGCCATCCTAGCCGAATATCGTTTGCGTCAGAATCAGTGGCGGATCGACACCGATAAACTGAAGCGGATCAAAAGCAGTAAGGCCACCACCTTGGACGGCACGGTGATTGAACTCCACGCCAACATCGAGTTGCCGCAGGATGTCGCGGCAGTGAAGGAGTCGGGCGCGACCGGGATCGGACTATTCCGCAGCGAATTTCTGTTTTTAAACCGCGATGACCTACCCTCGGAAGAAGAGCAATACCAATCGTATAGAACCGTGATTGAGGCAATGGATGGCAAGCCCGTCACGATCCGCACATTGGATTTAGGTGCGGACAAGCAGGCGCCGTGGGGACATTCGATGGCGGACAATCCGGCTTTGGGTTTGCGTGCAATTCGTCTATGCCTCGCTGAGCCAGGGCTGTTTCATACCCAGTTGCGGGCAATATTGCGTGCCTCCGCGCATGGCCACGCCCGCATTCTAATTCCGATGCTGGCAAGCTTTATGGAATTGCGCCAAACGCTGCAGCTGATTGATGAAGCACGCCAGGCTTTACGCAAAGACGGATTGAAATTTGATCAGGGCATACAAGTAGGTGGCATGATTGAAATCCCAGCCGCCGCACTTTCAGCGACCTTCTTTGCCGAACAACTGGACTTTTTGTCGATAGGCACCAATGACTTGATCCAGTACACGCTGGCGATTGATCGTGCCGACGACAGCGTCGCCCACCTGTACGACCCGCTGCACCCTGCGGTACTCAATCTGATTCAGCTCACGATTCGTGCTGGGGCCAAGGTCGGTAAACACGTGGCGGTATGCGGGGAAATGGCGGGCGATCCTGCCCTCACCCGTTTGCTATTGGGCTTGGGTTTGCGCGCGTTTTCGATGCAACCCACGAGCTTGCTGCCAGTCAAGCAACAAATACTGAGATCGCACCTGGACGGCATCACGCTAGGCGCTCAAAAACTGATCAAGAACAATGACCCTGACAAAACCGCGGCGTTTTTGAGCCGTCTTAATGCTTAAAACTTAGCTGTTGAGACGTACCCCGATTTCATCCAGCAGTCCCCTGTCGCTACGCATTCCGGCAATCTCAGTTTTAAGCTGATCCATCCGGTGCTGCAAGGTACCCATATTCTCTAGAATATTTTTAAGACTGGTCAAACGCGTGTCAAGATTCTGTTTGTGTTCGCGTATTTGCGTCATTACCGGATCAAGCGAGATACGCAACCAGCGCTCACTTTCGGTGCGCGCGAGCGCAAAAGTTTTTCTCGCCTGATCGACCAAACCGGCATAAAAACGCCGGATCATGAAACGTTTTTCGAGCATGATATTAGCGGGGTCGCGACAAAACAGATCGGTCTCGCTCACCAACACTTTAAGCCGATTTAGATAAGCAGTGAGATCGAGTCGAGGCACCGTCATCTTGGGTAAACCATGCTGACGGTGAAACCCGTCGTAAGCCTGGTCCAGCGAATCCAACAAGTTATCTGCGTGTAACGCGGCTTGTCTGAAACGCTCCGTCATACGTTCACTAAGCGCATGAATACTCGAAGTTAAGCCATGCGTGGTCCAGCTTTCTTCCATTGATGCGCGCGCTTCTTCGAGTATGCCGTTAAGCGTGTCTTCCGAGAGTTGCGAGATCAAAACCTCACCCTGCCCCTGCATGACTTTGCGCGTCTGTTTAAAACGGTCAGCCGTCGCGTCGTACAAGGTTTTTTCTGCTTGCAGGCGGGTTTTGGCCTGGGCCACCAGTTCGCGATTTTTTCCTGAAAGCTGACTAAGCTGGATCAGTTCCTCGCTGCTTCGTCGCACCCGTGAGGACAGCAGCGTACGGCTCTCGCCCAGCATACCCAGCACCTCATGGTTCACCGCATGGCACAGAATATCCTGACGCGCCGGGATAATCTGATGCGCGAGCATGTATTCCAAACCTTCGATACCGGAACGCAACCGCAATTCCGGGTCGTTCAAAATTTTGGCGGTTAAGGCTTTTTGAGCAGAGACTGCGAACACTTGGCTCGCAGGCAATTTAAGCACGCGAGCCGTTTCTGCCGCTTGGCGCTCGATTGAAGCGCGAATTTCAGACTCGCTTTTAAGCTCATCCCACAGCATGTCGATTTTATTCAAAACTGCGATATGGTAATTCGTGTGGCGGTGCACATGCCTCTGCCAAATCTCCAGGTCAGAACGCGTGACCCCCGTGTCGGTCGCCAGCACAAAAATTACCGCGTGCGCGCCGGGGATGACGGAAAGCGTGAGCTCCGGCTCCGCACCGAGCGCGTTCAAGCCCGGCGTATCGAGAATAGTCAACCCCGCCTGCAGCAGCGGATGCGGAAAGTTCAACAACGCATAGCGCCAGACCGGAATTTCCACCTTGCCATCGCTTTGCAAACGAGAGCGGTCAGAGGCATCGTCCTTGTCCCACAGGCCAAGTTCCATCGCCTGGGTCGCAGGCACGAGCTTGGTTTCGGTCAACTTGCGCAAGCTTTTTTGAATTTGTTTGGGATCTTGCGGATCGAGTTGCACCCGACTCCATTCAACCGGCATATGCCGCAAATGGCCGAGGGATTCGGTCCGCGTGCGGGTTTCAATAGGTAGCAATTTTAAACACGGGGCTTCGTCCATGTCAGAGAACAATTCTGCCGGACACATCGTGGTGCGGCCCACGTCGGACGGCAATAAGCGCTGTCCGTGGTCAGCAAAAAACAGCGCGTTAATCAGCTCAGTTTTGCCGCGCGAAAATTCGGCCACAAAAGCCACCAGCAAGCGATCTTTTTTCAGACTGGCTGCGGTATCGTTCAGGTGCAGCGTGCGCTCAATATCGATGCCATGCAGGCGGTCCATCCAGTCGGCGTAATCGCTGATGGCATCCGCCAGCACACTGCGACGCGCATGATAATCGGCGACTTCCTGCTGTAGCTGCATGCTCATTTTTGATTATGTTCTCGAGTATTGGCCATGGAGTCTCGCCAGTAACGTCTCTATCTGCAAGACTCGTCTTAGCCAGTTTTCAGTATTAATTTTATAGGGACAAGCCTGCAGCCAAATAAACATTCGCCTAGTTAGCGACCGGCCGTGCGGAATTCTTTAATCACGATGCCCTGTGTTGGCTATTGGGGCTCACAGAAGTGTGCGTAAGACCCGATCAGTCGCTTGAATCGGCACGATCAGCACTAACTGAAAAATCAGAATCAGCACTAATGAGCTGAGATCGACATTGGCAATCGTCGGAATTATCCGGCGTAAAGGTCGCAAAAAAGGTTCGGTTAATTGGCTGACCACAGGCATCAGCGGTGAATACGGGTTCATCCAGGACAAGACCGCCTGCACAATCGTTAAGCCAATCAGCATATACACCGCTAGACTTGCCAGCTGAACCCCGGCCAGGCCAAGCATGATTGCCCAAATCCGTGGGCCAGCCAGCGCAAATGGATAGTCTCCCAACCAGAAGCCAATCACCACCACTGCAAACTCAACCAGTATCGCCACCAGCAGACTCGCCCAATCCTGACCCCGAAACCCGGGGATGATGCGACGCAGCGGTTTTACCGCAAAGTTGGTGACTGCGATGATGAACTGGGCAAAAGGATTTTTGAACGGCACACGAAACATCTGCATTAGAAAGCGCAACAACGCCGCCACCACAAACAGGTTGCCCAGCGTTCGGACGAGGAATTGCAAGGCTTCGGCAATCACGACAGGCTCCCTAGTTCATCGCCCAGCGCCTGGCTGCATTTGCGGGCCGCCGCGACAGCGTGCGCGATCGCTGATTTAATCGACGCGGCCTCCAGCGCGGCGATACCGCATTCGGTGGTACCTCCCTTGGAGGTCACGCGCTCACGCAACATGGCGGGCTCCTCACCTGACTCCAGCGCCAACTTGGCCGCGCCAAAAAAAGTTTGCAGGGCCAGTTGCCGAGCGGACGCGGGCGTTAACCCCTCCGCTAAAGCGGCTGCTTCCAGCGACTCGATAAAATAAAATACATAAGCCGGGCCGCTGCCTGAAACTGCCGTAATCGCATCGAGCAAAGCTTCATCCGTAACCCAAACTACGCCACCCACTGCGCGCATGATGGTCTCAGCGGCAGATCGCGCTGCAGGCGTGATGGCAGCAGGGGCATACAGGCCAGTGATGCCGGCCCGCACCAACGCAGGGGTATTGGGCATTGCGCGCACAACCTGAGAATGGCCGCCTAACCATCGAGTCAAGTCCGCCACGCGTACGCCTGCAGCAATTGAGAGCAGCAAATGGCTAGCCAGCCGTGGCGCCAACATTGCTGCTACCTGCGGTAAGGTTTGCGGCTTAACGGCTAGCACGATCAAGGGATGCAAGGTGGCGTCTGCGAGTTCGGCGCGTACCTGCACCCCCAGAGAAGCGGCCACTCGGGTCCGCGTCTCTGGGTCGATTTCTACTACTTCTATATCCGTGGGCAAAATGCCGCTGGCGATCAAGCCGCGCGCAATGGCAACGGCCATGTTACCGCCCCCGATAAAGCTTATTTTTTGCATATTCTCTCTTCCTGCTTAACGCCAAACACCCACCGTAACCTAAACGCCTTACCCACTTAAATAGAGTTTGCCAATGCCCATTTGCCCGGTGCCTGCAAGCCGTAAATTGTAGCCAGGGGGCTCAAGTTAGCAGCACGGAGGACGTTATTCATTCAGATTTATTATCCCGCATTACACACACAGAATACCCAACGAGGCTCACGTGGATATCTCAGAATTGCTCGCATTTGCGGTAAAAAACAAGGCATCCGACCTGCATCTATCGTCCGGTTTGCCGCCGATGATACGAGTGCATGGTGACATCCGTCGTATCAACCTGCCAGCGATGGAACACAAAGACGTGCATCGCATGGTGTACGACATCATGAATGACAGCCAGCGCAAAGTCTACGAAGACATCCTCGAGATCGACTTCTCATTCGAGATTCCCTCGCTGGCGCGTTTTCGCGTGAATGCGTTTAATCAGCAATACGGCGCGGGGGCGGTATTTCGTACCATTCCATCCAAAGTTTTAACGCTGGAAGAGCTGAATGCACCCGCCATTTTTAAGGAAATTTCGGACCAGCCGCGCGGCATTGTGCTGGTGACCGGGCCGACGGGGTCAGGCAAATCCACTACGCTCGCAGCGATGATGGACTACGTCAACGAAACCCGTTACGAACATATTCTGACCGTCGAAGACCCGATCGAATTTGTGCATCAAAGCAAGAAATGCCTGATCAACCAACGAGAAGTCGGGCCCCATACGCTGTCGTTTAATAACGCGCTTCGCTCTGCTCTGCGCGAAGACCCTGACGTGATCCTGGTCGGCGAATTGCGCGATCTGGAAACGATACGACTGGCGCTGACTGCTGCGGAAACCGGCCACCTGGTGTTCGGCACCCTCCATACGTCGTCTGCTGCGAAAACCATCGACCGCGTGGTCGACGTGTTCCCCGCGGCGGAAAAGGAAATGGTGCGCTCAATGTTGTCCGAGTCGTTGCGCGCGGTGATTTCGCAGACGCTGCTCAAAACCAAGGACGACACCGGCCGCGTCGCGGCGCACGAAATCATGATCGGCACGCCGGCGATTCGCAATCTGATTCGCGAAGGCAAAGTCGCGCAAATGTACTCGTCGATCCAAACAGGCCAAGCCATCGGCATGCAAACGCTGGATCAATGTCTGGCTGATATGGTCAAGCGCAACATTATTGCCGTTGGCGTCGCACGCAATGCGGCTCAAAACAAAGACTCGTTTCTAGGCTAACGGCATGACGGGGCTCTGTTCAATATGGAAATTTGCCACGCCCGTTTCCCTCTCTCCTAACCCTCTCCCGCAAGCGAGAGAGCGGGACACAGTTTGCTGCGCGAGCTTTACTTTAAGAAAGTACTCCCTATGAATGCTGAAAAAACCGTCCACGATCTGCTGCGGCTGATGCTGACTAAAAATGCTTCCGACCTGTTTTTGACTGCAGGCTTTCCGCCCGCGATCAAGGTCGATGGCAAAATTACGCCGGTTTCCAACCAAACGCTCACGCCGGCGCATACGCGAGAACTCGCGCGCTCGATCATGAATGATCGGCTGTGGAATGATTTTGAGGCGACCAACGAATCCAACTTTGCAATCAGCCCGCCGGAAATTGGCCGATTTCGCGTTAACGTGTTTATCCAGCAGGGCCGCACCGGCTTGGTGCTGCGGACCATCAATACCAAGATTCCGAAGATGGAGGAGCTGAATCTGCCGCCGGTGCTGCGCGATATCGCGATGGTCAAGCGTGGTCTGGTGATTTTTGTAGGCGCGACCGGGTCGGGTAAGTCCACATCCCTCGCCGCGATGGTGGGCCACCGCAACGAACATGCATGCGATCACATCATCACGGTCGAAGACCCGATTGAGTACGTGCATGAACACAATAAGTCCATCATCACCCAGCGCGAAGTCGGCATTGATACCGACAACTGGTTTTCAGCGCTTAAAAACACCTTGCGGCAAGCGCCCGACGTGATTCTAATCGGCGAAATTCGCGACCGCGAAACGATGGAATATGCCATTGCATTCGCCGAAACCGGTCACCTGTGCCTGTCGACACTGCACGCCAACAGCGCCAACCAGGCGCTCGACCGTATCATCAACTTTTTCCCGGAAGAGCGTCGCGCGCAGCTGCTAATGGATTTGTCGTTGAATCTGAAGTCCTTCATTTCGCAACGGCTAGTGCCCCGTAAAGGAATCAAGGGACGCGTCGCCGCGGTAGAGATCCTGTTGAATTCGCCTCTAATCGCCGACCTGATTTTCAAAGGCAGCGTGCATGAGATCAAGGAAATCATGGCCAAGTCGCGCGAACTCGGGATGCAGACATTCGATCAAGCGCTGTTCGATTTGTATGAAGCCGGCATGGTGTCGTATGAAGATGCTCTGCGCAACGCGGATAGCCTGAATGACCTGCGCCTGAAGATTAAGCTGCACGGCAAGGAAGCCGGTACCCGCGACATGATGGCGGGGCTGGAGCATCTGGATATTGTGTAGGCCCGCAATCAAGCACCAACCGATAGCCCACCCCCCGACTCAGTAAGTAAATGCTGCAGTCGTGCGGGTTCGGCTTCGAGCTTGAACCGCAGCCCGGCCATGAACACGCGCAAATAGTGGTGTGCTCAGCATGCGTAGGTCCCCCACACTGCTTTTAGCACGCGCCCGGTGTGCGCGAGCAGCACGCCCAGCACGCGGTGTTCGGTGGGCGTGAAGTTTATGGCCTGCCGCCACGCGTGACGGTGCGCAACACCAGGTCAACGTGCAGTTGACCGAACTCGACGCGAGTGCTGCGCTCAGCGCGAAAAAAATGAATATTGCAAGAAGATAGAGCCAGACCATGATGCCACCTTGGTACGGAGGAGATGGACTGCATGCTGGGGGCGGCGTTGTATAGATGGCGCCAAAAAGCGGCGTGAAGATGTTAAGTTTTTATCGAGATGCTCGGGTTAAAGGGATGGGCTTACTCCGGATTAATGACGACGCTGGCGGTTAGCCCCAGGTTGCCCGGCAGCGCCTTCAGGACTTCAGCGGCTGCTTTCAATGCGCCTTCTTCGCCACCGTATTTCACAGCCAAGTGGTCGTGTTCGGGCATCGGCGCGCCTGCCGACATTGGCACGATCGACGAAGTACCACCGCCGTGGTCGGCAAAGTCCGCGACCAGATAATAGCTGCGGTAAACCTCGGCACCATCGTTAAGCAGACCAGTTAATCGTAGCGAAGCCGTAATCATGGAATGATCCCTCTCGAATAATAATCAGGCAGCCCTCGCTTCATGCCGCGGGTTCCGTAGTCGGTTTGGTTTTATCTGGCCGCATATACCCGGCGACGACTTGATACTGCAAAAATCGCGTTTCCAGCGGGCCATTGAAGAGTGGAATACGACGGCTCGCTTTTAGGCCGATGACTTTGGGCATCAGCGGGTCACCTGAAATAATCCACGCGTTCCAGCCGGCAAAGTTTTTCTTCAACCAGTCTCCCACTTTCGGATACCACTCGGCAAGATCGTCCGCTTCGCCCAGGCGTTCGCCATACGGCGGATTCGTAATCATCGTGCCCACGGGGGTCGGTGCGGGCAAGGTCAACGCATCGGCGACGCGCAGTTCGATGGCTTTGTCGAGTCCTGCAGCAGCCAGATTATTGCGCGCCTTGTCCAGCACCCAGCGGTCTTCGTCTGCGCCAAACAGCGGCAGGTGCTTTAGCGTTTTTTCCTTCGCGGTGGCTTCAGCCTTGATGCGCTTCCACAGCGCGGAATCAAAATCCCGGTAATGTTCGAACGCAAAGTGCCGCTGGCGTCCGGGTGCGCGATTGAGCGCCATGTCCGCCGCTTCGAGCAAGATCGTGCCTGCGCCGCACATCGGATCGAACAGCGGCGTGCCGGGCTCCCAGCCCGACAACATCACCAAGCCTGCGGCGAGATTTTCTTTCAGCGACGCGGCGCTGGCCTCGATCCGATAGCCGCGCTTGAATAGCGGCTCGCCGGAGGTATCGAGATAAAACGTCGCGGCGTCGTTGGTCAAAAATGCATACACCGGCACGTTCGGCGCGTCTGTGTCCACACTCGGCCGTTCGCGTGTTTCTTCGCGGAAGCGGTCACAGATCGCGTCCTTGATCTTGAGCGTGATGAAGTTGAGGCTTTTCAGCGGCGAATTTTGCGCGCCGACTTTGACCGCGATGGTTTTTGTTACTGCAAACCATTCGGGCCAAGGCATATCCAGCGCGGCGCGATAGATGTGTTCTTCCTTGCGATAACGCGTGAAGCCGACCTTGCGCAAAATGCGCGTGGCGATGCGTGAGTGCAGGTTGGCACGCATTTCTACTTCGGCATCGCCTGTGAACAGTACACCAGCGGGCAAGCTGCGCACGATACTGCCGCCCGCGGCGACTAACTCTGCTTCAAGCAGCGCTTCGAGTCCGCGCGGACAGGTGGCGAAATGGCTCGCAGGCGGTAAGGCCTCACGCTCGGGGCGTGGCGCATGCGCAGGTTTGGGACGACGGGATTGCGGTTTCAAATGGACTTTCTGGAATCTTAAAAGGGCTTGAGTTCGACCAGCACCACGATGAGTGCCAATGCGATGACGGGTATTTCGTTAAACCAGCGGAACCACACGTGGCTTCTGCGGCTCTGTCTGGATTCAAACGCGCGCAGCAATTTTTTGCACACGTGATGATAACCGACCAATCCTGCGATGAGCGCGAGTTTTAGCCAGAGCCACGTCGGCGTGGGCCACCAATAGCTTAGCCATAGCCACGCCCCGGACGCCAGCGTCAACCACATAATCGGTGTCACGAAGCGGTACAATTTGTGAGCCATGATGAGCAAACGGTCGTAGGCGGCGTCGTTTTTTTCCATCGCCAGATTCACAAACAGGCGCGGTAGATAAAAAAGCCCCGCAAACCAGCTGACCACGACAACGATATGAAATGCCTTAAGCCACAACATGGATAAACGGTCCTTACTAAAAAAATGGACGCCCAGTCCGATCACGCTGATTTTACTGGGTTTGATCGCCTACCTGTGGTTTCGCCCGCCAGCCGATGTCAGTGATGACAATCGCGCTATCGCGCCTTGGCAGGTTACGCTGCCGGATGGCCGTCTTATGTCCAGTGAATCTCTGAAGGGACGCGTCGTACTGGTCAGCTTTTGGGCGACCTGGTGCCCCTACTGCCGCAAAGAAAATCCCGCCATAGATGAATTTTGGAAAGCCAACCGTGCGCGCGGCTTTGAGGTGATCGCCATCAGCATCGACGATAGCCCAGAAAAAATCGCCGAATGGGCAAAGAAGACCGGCTATGCCTTCTTCGCCACGCCGACGAATGCTTCTGTTCGTGACGCGTTCGGTGCGGTAAATAGCGTGCCCACGTCGTTCATCCTCGACCGCGACGGTCATATTCGCCATAAAGTGGCCGGGCAATTACATTCTGCACGTTTAAACAAATTGGTAGAACCGCTGTTGGCGTCCCCCGTACCGCTACGGGTAAGCCCCGCCGCTTCTCTCCCCTCCCCCGCAAGCGAGGGAGAGGCCCTGCCAGTCGGTCAAATACATCAGCGCGTGCAATCCCCCTCTGATAGACCTACTCCCCAATCGACTGGTGAAGCTCCTAGCCATTCCACTAGGTTGTCAAAGAACGACAACCAATTGGCTGGTTATAAGCCCGCTAGCGGGCAACTCACTGGTGAACCTCCGCTTACGGGAAAGGGCACAACCCCGGATGAATCCCCCGCTTGAAGTCGTTGCGGGCATTCTGATCCGCCCGGATGGCCAGGTGTTTCTGGCAAGTCGGCCCGAGGGACGCGCGTATGCAGGCTATTGGGAGTTTCCGGGTGGCAAGGTCGAACCGGGGGAGACGTTACCTGTCGCACTAGCGCGTGAGCTGCATGAAGAACTGGGCATCGTTGTCACAGACATGCAGCGCTGGATCACACGCGTGTTTGAGTACCCGCACGCCACCGTGCGACTGAATTTTTTTCGTATTTACGCCTGGCAGGGCGAGCCGCACCCGCATGAAGGCCAGACCTTTGCGTGGCAGGCGCCCGATGCCGTGGAGGTGGCACCGCTACTGCCTGCGAATTTTGCGGTGCTGCGCGCACTAACGCTGCCGCCGGTTTATGCGATCAGTCATGCGCTCGCCCTTGGCGTGGAGGGTTTTTTGGATCGGTTGGATCACGCCTTGCAACAAGGTCTGCGTTTGATTCAGGTGCGCGACAAGGAGATGGACGAAGCGAATCGGTTGTCGCTTGCACGCGAAATTGTGCGCCGCGCCAAGCCGTATCGCGCGCGCGTGCTAGTCAACGGCAGCGTCGAACTCGCACACGCTGCAGGCGCCAACGGCGTGCATCTCGATGCCACGCATCTGGCGCGACTCAGCCAGCGCCCTGACGTGGACTGGGTGGGCGCCTCTTGCCATAACGAAGCTGAACTCGCGCGTGCCGCGGAAATCGGCGCAAACTTTGCAATGCTGTCACCGGTATTGCCCACACTCACGCACCCGGGTGCGGTGACGTTGGGATGGGAGACGTTTTCAAAGTGGGCTGCCGTGAGTCCTATCCCGGTGTATGGCTTGGGCGGGTTGACAGCAAGCGATGTGGATTTGGCGCTGAACCACGGTGCGCACGGCGTAGCCTTGTTGCGAGCCGCGTGGGAAACGTGAGCCGCCAGCAGATACTGATATTGCTCTTGCTAGTGCTGGCCTTTATCACGCTGGCTGTGGTGGGCACGCGCGTGAAACGCCCAGCCTCTGCGCAAGTGATTGCGTGCGCCCATCCTCTTCAGGGCTGTAGGTTTACGCACCTCGGCAACCCCGCACAACTTCAGTTTATGAGCCCACCCACTCCGATGCAGCCTTTCAAAATTGAAGTGCGTATACCGGGCGCCAAGCACGCCAGCGCCGAAGTGCAAATGGTCGGCATGGACATGGGGATTAACCACTACACCCTATCCCCTAGCGCCCGCGGCCCCTTCACCGCAGAGGTCACCTTGCCCGTGTGCGTATCGGGTCGGCGCGACTGGAACCTGTATCTCACGATAGATGGTAACCCCTATGTGCTTCCATTCAGCAGCCAGTAATTACCTAACTGAATGTGGATCTGCCGCTGTAGTGGCAAACATTATCTAAAGTCTCGAAACCTGCTGCCGCTGTAACCCATACACATAATCGACAGCCTATAATTCAAGCAATGCTTTGGAGGCCTTATGCCTGAACATACATACAAACAATTCGATACCGAACTTGAATCCGTGCGCGCCAAGGTGCTAAAAATGGGCGGCCTGGTTGAAGAGCAAATTTCGCGCTCGATTGAAGCCCTCATTCAGGATGACATGCAGATGGCCGACGAAGTCGAGGCCAACGACCATGCGGTGAACGGGCTGGAAGTTGAGATCGACGAAGACTGCGCGCAGATTATTGCGCGGCGTCAGCCCACTGCTTCGGATTTGCGGATGGTGATGATGATCGTCAAAACCATTACCGACCTCGAACGCATCGGCGATGAAGCTTCGAAAATCGCCCGCATGGCCAAGTTCATCCACTCCGCCGAGCGCATGACGCTGCCCCGTTTTTCTGAAGTCAAATATATGTCCACCATGGTGCTGGACATGCTGCGTAAAGCGCTGGATGGTTTTGCACGACTCGACGCCAGCAAGGCAGTCGAAATCGCGCGCCAGGACGATCTGGTCGATGAACAATTTCGCCTCAACCTGCGCCACCTGATTACCTACATGATGGAAGACCCGCGCACGATTTCGGTGTTTATCGATATTCTGTTTGTGACCAAAGCCATCGAGCGCATGGGCGACCACGCCAAGAACATGTCTGAATACGTGGTGTATATGGTCAAAGGCAAAGACGTGCGACACACCTCGGTTGAGGAAATCGAGAAGCAGGTGCTATAGCGATTTAACTAATAGCCCAGCGCGTGCTGTGGGAAGTAACGCGTAACAACTATTTACTCTGCTACCAGCATGACTGTGGTTAATCCCGACAGCTTGTCGATGCAGAACTCCACCACACAATATTCATTGTGCTCGGCGATCGGGGTGGGGTCATCCGCACAACTGCATCCGGCAATAATCCCCGTATAAAAAACACCGGCCTTAACACGGATCAAGTTCCCTTCTTCGCCTGCGCTAAGGATCATCGCCTGCACAGGTCGACCCGTGACATGGCTACTAACAGTCAGCCCCTGTTGCAGCGGCAGCAGCGTATTGGGCATCGCTGCGATTTCCCGCTGGAAAACATGGGGGAATTCGTGGGTATCCCACGCGTTTAAGGTGTTGTTAAGTCGAATCATAAGCAAAGATTAAACAGAAATAAGCCTCGCGTAAACGGCCAAAAAACCCAACAGCAACGCCAATTGATTGCCTGTAACCGTCATACGTTTGTCACTTAATAAATCTATGCTTGCCCCAACAGGGGGCTTTATGCATAGCAACGATGAATTGTCCGACGAAGAATCCGGACATTTAGCGCGCATTCTCATCGCATCAAATCGGGTGATGTTGCGTCATCATTTTTTTAATTGGGTGCAAGGGCCAGTGCAGTCGCTCATCCCCCACGAAATCCTGCTGTGCGGCGTGGCGGACGACAATGGAACCCTGTTGCATGAACGTTTCACCGCTTGCCGCTATTTCAAGGACGAGCATTTTTATCGTGTCGTTCACCCCGGCGGCGGCCTTATCGGTCAACTATCGCAGGAATGGCAAGTTGCCAGACAGCCACGGCTCATTACTGCTTTGCTGGGTGAAGCCGACGACTGGCAAACGCGACTGGCCGATCTCGAACTCAAGAATATCGCCTTTCACGGGATGGGTTGGCTTGATGGCCAAATCAAAGGCTACGCGTGTTTTTCCCGCGTGCGGGGGCCGCTAAACGCCCAATTCTCGCTTTATTTGGATATCTTGTTGCCCCATCTAATCGTCACGCTAGCGCGTGTATTGGCCAACGAAGCGCGTACCCATCCCGAGGGCAAACCTTCCGTTGGAATCATCACCCCACGAGAAATTGAAGTGCTGAGCTGGGTGCGCGACGGCAAAACCAATGATGAGATCGCCGCCATCCTGGGCCTCTCGATGCTCACGGTAAAAAATCATTTACGCAATGCGATGAAAAAGCTGGTCGTGCGTTCGCGCGGTCAGGCGGTCGCCAAAGCGATTGCGCTGGGATTTTTGCGGGCACAAGGTGTGAGCATCGAAGCAACAGCCATTTAATAGCCGGATATGAGCCATCCGGCTCATATTTTTTGCTATTGATCCCGCATTGCCTGTCATCCACGTCCCCTAAAGTCCTTCCACCGCACCGTGGTGGGGTCATTATTTTCCGATGGGATATCCGACACACAAAGCTTGCTTTTTGTTCGGGCGAAATTTTTTGTTTCAGGGATGGATTTTTTCTTTATTCAGAGGAGCACTACATGAACTTCAAACTAAACACACTGGTTGCCGCCATTCTGGTGGTCGCAGCCGGTAGCGCCAATGCGGCTATCAACAACGGTCAAGCCACTGGCAACCTCGCAGGTACCGCGGGTAATGGCGTTGACGGCACAGGCGAACTATTCCTGGTCGTCACCGACACCACCGCTGGTTATTCCTTCGTCGGCGATCTGGGCGTGGGCATGAACAGCTTTCTGGGTGCAAGCAACACCTCTAACTCCTGGAGCTTAGGGGGATTTAGTGCCTGGACTCCCTTCGTTAGCGCCATCGGTGGCAGCCTGAATAACGCCACCTACGCTGTGTATGCCTTTGACAATATTGGTACCACCAGCACCGCAAACAATAAGCGTTTGCTGACCACTACTACTGCGGGGAATGACATTTCTGGCACTAGCAATTCTAAGCTCGGCTTGGCTGTCACTACGGCCAATGGCACCACTTGGTTAGTAAGTGGCGTGCAGGCCGATAGCAACAACTTGTTAAACGATCACGACACAGTGGTCAACGGTTCCAGCTACACCAATAACGCGGCAGCTTATTCGGATGCCAAAATTGGCATCAAACTGGGTAACACAGTGGCGTTTGATACCACTACCGCTGCTAACGGCACAGCCGATTTTTGGCTGCTTGGCAATAGTAGTAGTAGCGCTGGAGCTATGGCGAATACCTTTCAGCAGGCGGGTCAGTTCAGCCTGGACGGGACCACGCTGGCCTATACCGTGGCAGCTGTACCTGAAGCTCAAACCTACGCCCTGATGTTATCGGGTTTGGGTCTGGTGGGCTTTATGGTTCGTCGACGCGGCGCTTAATTCTTACCATCCAAAATATGCCGTAACGGCCGTGCGCCGGCACGGTCCACCTAAAAGGAAATATCATGAAACTGCATCAAATCTCGCTCGCGATTTTGTCGCTGGCTGCTAGCGCCGTTCAAGCGGCTGCCCCAGCCCCCACTTTTACTATCAACATGGACGGCGCAACCGCCGTAGGTAAATCTGTTACCGACGTGGCGAAGGCTATGTGCGTAGACGCGGCCCACACCCAGGTTTACCAAGGTGGCCCCAGCAATAAAATTAGCGGCATCTATTGCGATGGCGTTAACACCACCAACTCAGGTCTAGCTGCCACCACTAAACTGTGGATCAGCAAAAATAACGTTGACGGTTCATTGGAAGCCTTCGATCGCGCCATCAAGCAGAACGCGCTGACCACGGTACTGGATACGGCGACTTGCCCGACCCCCGGTTTTACGTCTACCGTTCAAACCTGTACCGGCACGATCAGTGTTAAAGCCAACGGCGGTTTCTCCGACGTCGAAGGTACGATCTGGCAAGCGCGTGGCGCATTCAATCCCGCCGGCGTGTCTTACACCACCAAGTCTGGTTTTGCAGGACAAGGCTTCGGTATTGCAGTTGGCGATAAGTTGTATGCAGCGCTGCAGAACGCCCAAGGGCTGGTACCAGGCGTTTACGATGTGGCTAATCAGCCCACTATCACCAAGCAGCAATACACCTCAATCCTCTCCGCCACCGGCTCCTACCATACCGACTGGACGCCGTTCCTAGGTGCAGCCGCCCCCGGCGCGACCAATAACATGAACCTGTGCCGTCGCACGAATGCTTCCGGCACTCAAGCTGGAATGGAAGTCTACTTTTTGCACAATCCCTGCTCCGCTGCAAATCCCACGTTTGGTCAGTTGAGCGCAGTGCTGGATGCAGACTCAGCGGGCAGCTTCAAGGTCATCGAAAATGCTGGTACGGGTGACGTGAAGACCTGCCTGAATGCCCACAACCAGGATTTGGTCAATGCCGCAGTCAAGGCCGACGGTACGGCTGCTGACGAGTATGCCATCGGCATCATGTCGCTTGAAAATACGCCAGGCGCATCTGACCACTGGCATTTCGTCAAGCTGGATGGCGTGACCCCCACGCCTGACGCGTCACAGCGTCAGACCGTGATCGACGGTAAGTACAACTATGCCTTCGAGTCGGTGTTTGTGTACCGCAACGATGCATTCCCCGCTTCCGCTGGTGGCGCCACCAACGATACTGCACACAAGAACTTCATGAACAAGTTCGTCGCGTTGATGGGCGACCCCAGCAAGGTAAATGCGCTGGTCGGCATTTTCAACGTGCCGGGCGTATCGTCTTATTCAACTTTCCCCACACGCGTACACCGTGGTTCTACCGGCGGCAATTCCTGCTCGCCGTTCAGCCTGTACGAGTAATTTATAGGGTAAGTCGAGCCTGGGCGAAGTCATCCGCCCAGTTGTAACAGCCATTCCCCGCTTCGCGGGGAATGGCGTTTCCACAAAGTCGCAATGACAACATTACAAACCTGGCCATCGCATCGGCCCACGAATTTTTTAACGACCCGCAACCAGCGCTTGCAAGCGTGCCGCTGGGTCGTTTTGTTCTTGACTACATTCGGGAGCAGTGCCTTTGCTGTTGCTGCGGAACCAGCCCCGCAAACTCCGCCGCCGGTGAGTCCGGTCGCCGCCCCGAAGTCAGCCCCTGCCCCCCCCCCACGCTTCGACGTGCTGGAATATGTGGTCGAAGGTAATAGCACCTTGCCGCGTGAGCGCATCGAAGAAGTGGTCTATCCGTTTCTCGGCGAACAAAAAACGGTTGCCGATGTGGAGCTTGCGCGCGCTGCTCTCGAAAAAGCCTATCAGGACACCGGCTACCTCACCGTATTCGTGAATCTGCCCGAACAGCAAGTGCAAGGCGGTGTGGTGCGCCTGCAGGTGATGGAGGGCAAGGTGGATCGGCTGCGCGTGAGTGGCTCGCGCTATTACGCGCTGGGCGCAATCAAGGCGGGAGTGCCGGACTTGCAAGAGGGCAGCGTGCCCAACTTCAATGATGTGCAAAAAGAATTGACTGACCTGAATCGTAGTCCCGGTCGGCGCATAACCCCGCTGTTGCGCGCGGGTCGCATTCCGGGCACGGTCGAAGCGGAGTTGAAGGTGGACGATCAGCTGCCACTGCATGCCAGCGTAGAAGTGAACAACCGCTACAGCCGCGACACCACTAAAACACGCCTCAGCGCAGCGGTGCGCTACGACAATTTATGGCAAGCGGGGCATAGCCTTAATCTAAATTTTCAGGTGGCGCCTGAGAATCCCGCGGAATCCAAAGTGCTGGTGGCGACCTACGTGGCCCCACTGGCCTCGGGCAACACACTCGCCGCTTACGCTGTGGCCTCCGACACCGATGTGAGCACTATTGGCGGCGTCACCTCGCTGGGCAAGGGGACGATACTGGGGCTGCGTTATGTGTTGCCGCTTCGCCCGCGCCCGGGACTGTTGCACTCGCTGACGCTAGGGGTGGATTACAAAGCCTACAAAGACACCGTGCGTTTCGTCGGGCAGGACAACAATTTACCCATCACGTATTTGCCCTTCTCGGTGGGCTATGACGTGAGCCTGGGGGGAGAGCAATCGCAGACCCAGATTGGCCTCTCCACCGTGTTTTCCTTGCGCAATGTGGTGAGCGACCCGGAAGAATTTGCCGCCAAACGCACTGGCGGGCGAGCGAATTTCATTTACTTTAAAACGGACGTGCGTCACACCCAAAAATTTAGCAACGGCATGAGCTTGGCGGGCAATTTTTCGGCTCAGCTGACGGATCAACCGCTTATCTCTAACGAGGAAATGGCCGCAGGCGGCGCTGACAGTGTGCGCGGCTATCCAGAATCCGCCGCGCTGGGCGACCGTGGCTGGCGCGCAGGACTGGAACTGCACAGCCCGCCTTTGACAGGAGCCTGGGCACCGATGCTGAACGAACTGTATCTGCTGGGTTTCGTTGAAGGCGCGCATGTGTATTACCTGGAAGCAGGCGCCTTCCAGCAGAACCAATTTGAACTTGCTTCGACCGGTGTAGGGCTACGTTTTCGCGTAGGCAAAGCATTCAGCGGTGGACTGGATTACGCCAAAGCTCTGAAGAGCGCGGGTGGCGTTCTGGCCGGAGATGACCGCGTCCATTTCCGCCTGGGTGCGGAGTGGTAAGACCGTGCTAAGCGCGTTAATCCAATCAATCTTATAGATGACATTGCCCGGCTTTCCTCAGCCTGCATGACAAGGAAATACCATGAACAGAAATCTTTATCGGCTGATATTCAACGCAAGCGCAGGCATGATGATTCCTGCTGCGGAAACCACGCGGGGGCGTGGCAAGACTGCCCGCAGCTCAGCGCGGACCTTAACCAGTGTGACCCTGGCGAGCGCGATGCTGGCGACTTGTGCGTGGGCGGGAGAGATGACCCCGAGTACGTTGCCGACCGGCGCAACGGTGAAATTCGGCACCATCGGTTTTGTGCCGAGGGGCAATACACTCGACATTAAGCAGTCCACACAGAACGGGATTATCAACTGGGAAAGTTTCCGCATTGGCTCGGCCGCGACGGTTAATTTCATTCAGCCCAACGTTGCGTCGGCTACGTTGAACCGCGTCACTGGCAACGAAGTCAGCGTGATTCAGGGCGCGCTAAATGCCACAGGCGCGGTCTACGTGATTAACCGCAACGGCATCCTGTTCGACAAAGGTTCGCAGGTAAACCTGCATACTTTGATCGCATCCACAATCGATATCAAAGACGACGAGCTATTCAAAAATGGCTTTCTTACCGCAAATCCAAACAATCCGGCGTTTAGCGACACATACACGCAATACGTAGGCACCGCGCCGATAGGCATGGTAAATGTGGCCGAGGGCGCAACCATTACCGCCGCCAGCGGGGGTCGGGTGATTTTGCTGGCCCCGGATGTGGAGAACAAGGGCATTATCAAGACAGACACCGGACAGGTGATCCTCGCTGCGGGGCACAAGGCTTACTTCCACCTGACCAACGTTTCCGATTCGAGTACCTTGACGCGCGGCCTTTTGGTGGAGGTGGTCAGCGGCGGTAGCGCAGTGAACCTGGGCAAGCTGGTCGCCGAGCAGGGTGATGTCACGCTCATCGGCAAACTGGTCAAACAGCAGGGTGTCATCACCGCCACCACTTCAGTAAATCTGAACGGCAGTATTCATTTATTGGCGCGGGAGATCGACCCGACCAAGCCGCAAAAACTGCTCTCCAATGATAATAAAGCCGCCACCGCCACCGGCAATGTGATCATCGGCGAAAACAGCCGAACCGTTATCCTGCCCGCTCTTGATGCGGGCAAGCTCAGCGCGGCTATCGAGGCTGGTCGCCTCACACAGGACAAGGTCGACGCCTATCATCGTGGCGAGGCAAATGTGGCCGACTTCTACTCCTATATGCCCGATACACCGCTGCAGGATGCGCAGACCTTCAATCCTTCCAAAATTTATGCCGAAGGCCACGATATCTGGGTACAGCAAAATGCCAGACTGGTGGCACCAGGGGGAGAAGTCACGCTTTACACACGTCAGGAGCCGACGAATAAAGCCTTTCTCAATCCCGACGAGTCGCTTCCCTTCGTACTTAATTCGCGTTGCCCGGATTGCCGCCTGCAAATTGATACCGGTTCCAGTATCGATGTAAGCGGCCTGCGCGACGTAGCGATAGACATGGCTCGCAACGTGGTTGAAGTGGAATTGCGCGGCAGTGTGGTGGCCGATTCCCCCATGTTGCATGACCCGGCGGGGCCGCTTTATGGCAAGAAGATCAAGGTGGATATTCGTGACGTTGGCACGGTAGACATTAACGGCCAGACCGTCACGCGCCAAGGCACGCTTCTGGTGGATGCTTCGCCTTATATCGCTGCGATTGGCCGCAAGGTGGATGAAAAGAGTACTACGGGGGGCAAGGTCAATCTCTATTCGGAAGGCGAATTAGTATTTCAGGATGGCGCTCAGATCAATTTATCCGGGGGGTCGTTGAAGTATAAAGAGGGCGCCATCACGACCAGCAGACTTTTATACGCTGGCCTTGGGTATGACATTGCCACCGCAAAACCTGGCGTGAACTATTCTGGTCTGACAACGGATTACATCCGACCTGAGGGAGGTTATGACGAGGGCAAGGATGCGGGCTCACTGAACGTGGTAGCTCCCTGGGTGGTACTACAGGGCAATATCAGCGGCAGCACCGTCACCGGGATACACCAGCGCGGTCAGACAGTGCCTAAAGGCGCTACGCTGAGACTGGGCATCGACAACCCTGGGGCAGCCGAAAACCGGGATTACCGCATACTCAACGAAATCCGCTTCACTACTGCCTCTCAGAGTAGAGGGCCGAACCATGACGCGGCCCTCGCTGACGACCTGAAACGCACTTTGGTATTGGATGCGGCTAAGCTCCGCGCAAGCGGCATCACCCATTTGAGCGCCTATACCAACAACAGCATCCGCATCGAATCTGGCCAAACTTTAAATATGGGACCCGGCGGCAGCGTCAGCCTGACTGGTGCCACGCTGGATATTTTGGGGGATATTCAAACGCCTGGCGGAAATGTCCAGCTCGCCACCACCCGCACTGTGTACAACACTGGTGTGAGCGCCCCAAGTTTTGTGGAACTGAAGGCGCAGCAAGGCGTTAATCCCGCCTCGCTGGATCAACACATCACCCTAAGTGGCAAAATCCTCACCGCTGGCCTATGGAGCAATGACTATCACGCTGGGGATATCGCCGCGCCCGTAGCGCTGGACGGTGGCAATATTTCGATCAGTTCCCAAGGCCTGCTGAAACTGGAGGCGGGCAGCCTGCTTGACGCAAGCGCTGGGAGCTGGCTCAAGATGGATGGCGAGTCCTGGTCGGTGGGCCATGGAGGCAACATTACGCTGGCCGATAACCGGCCGCTTGGCGCGACTGCACCGATGCGCCTCGCGGGCGACCTGCGCAGCTATGGCGTAGTGGATTCCGGTTCGAAGGCCAGCAGGGGGGGCAAACTATCGCTGTCTACACTCAAGGTCAAAATCGGCGGAGCACCCGCGACCACGCCCACTGACGGCGAGCTTTGGCTAGCCGAAAACTTTTTTCAGCAGGGAGGCTTTAGCGATTACGCCATCACCGGCGTGAACGGGCTGCAGGTCGCGGATGGCGCAGTGGTAACCCCACGCACCTTAACCCGCAAGCTGGATTCGCGCAGCTCAAACAATGCATCCGGAACGGTGCTTACTGCATTTAGCACGGCGGCTTTACTTAACTGGGGCGTGGCCAAGAGCGAACGCCCCACCACGCATTTAAGCCTGTCAGCGACGAGCGATTTAGGCCGCCTGCGCGTTGGCAAAAATGCACAAATCAATCTTGATCCGCGAGCCAATTTAAACCTGTCAGCAACGCGCAGCTTGACGGTGGAAGGGCAAATCAGCGCGCCTGGCGGGAATATCCAACTGGAACTGAAAACGCCCCCGGCCAACAATGGCTATCTGGCCGACGCTGCCATCTGGCTAGGTGAAACGGCAAGTATTTCCGCCCATGGCATCGGCCGGACATTTATCGGCAGCGATAATCGCTTACAGGGCGAAGTGTTACAAGGCGGTTCGATTACCTTGCTGGCGCATAACGGTTTTATTGTCGCCCAGCCGGGTTCGCTGCTGGACGTGTCGGGTAGCCAGGCGACGCTCGATTTACCGCAACCCCTAGGCTTCGGCTTTTATAGAACCCAGTTCGCCTCGGCCGGCGGCAGTATTCGACTAGCCGCCAGCGAAGGGGTTTTTATGGGCGCGCAGATGCAGGCATCGGGCGGATCGGCCGCGGCCCCTCAAGGATCGTTGAGCGTGGAGCTGGATCGGGCAGATCTTCCTACTGCTCCGGTCGCTTTCCCTTACCTGACAGGTTTGCGCAGCCTTGAGCTTTACGCCAGCACCGTCCCTTTCCCCACCTACTTGAACCTGCCTGGCACGTCCGTCGCCGCCTCCGATAACGGTCGCGCTGGACTGGATGCACGCCTGTTTAAAAGTTTTGACCATGTCAGCCTGAAGAGTCGCGACCGGATTGTGTTTAAGCAAAGTCTTGATGTTGCGTTGCGCGGTCGCTTGAGTTTGGACGCCCCCTCGGTCGAGACGGTCGGGACTTCTGTGGTGAACTTAAACGCACTGGCCATCAGTTTGGGCAATGCCGACCCATTGCATCAATCCGCTGGCGCACAACTGCCCGTCGCGGGCGGGGGCACTTTCACTACCCATAGCAGGTGGATTGATCTAATCGGCAACTGGTCGTTGTCGGGAGTCGCGCAAACCAAATTGAATAGCGACGGTGACGTGCGCTTGACGGGGGTGATTCCCCTCGGCGAGACCACTCTAACGCCTACAGGTCATCTGAATACTGCAAGCGACCTCACGCTGACAGCAGCGCAGGTCTACCCCACTACCCTCAGCGAGTACACCCTGGAAAGTACCAAGCCGGATGGCCGGATCACTCTCCAGAGCAACGGCGCATATGCCCCTGTGCCGCTGGCAGCGGGCGGAACGCTCACGTTTAAAGCCGACTACATCGACCAGGCGGGCGTATTACGCGCCCCGCTGGGCCTCATCGCCCTTAATGCGGCCAACACGCTGACTTTGTTCGACGGCAGCCTCACATCAGTTTCTGCCGAAGGTTTATTGATGCCTTACGGGCGAGTCGCTAATGGACAAAGCTGGGTTTACGACGTCAACGTCGGCGCGAAGGCCAAGCAACGCACTATTTTTTCGGGGCCGGACGGGGTCTTAAATCTGACCACCAAAAATGTGCTGCTAAAAGCGCATACAGTGGTTCAGCAAGCCGGTGCGCTGCTGGATCTATCCGGGGGTGGCGACCTTTACGGTTATGAATTCTCGCCGGGACCAGGCGGATCCAGCGATTATCTGGCAACGCCCGGCGTGTTTGCGATCATGCCTGCCAGCGGCAATCAACCTGCGCCTTTTGATTTCCAGTATTCGCAATACGCCTACAGCTCAGCGGATATGGACACACGCGTGCTAGGGTCAGGCGCGTCGCAACAAGTGAAGCCGGGGGACAGCATTTATCTTTCTGCTATTCCAGGTCTCAATATCCGTGCGGGTTATTACACGCTGCTGCCAGGCCACTATGCGCTGTTACCCGGTGCTGTCGCAGTACGGTCAGTAGCGAATACTCTGGATATGAACATGGTGAAGAATACGCAGCGCTTAGACGGCTCGTATTTAATTGCAGGTTACCGCTCCTCGTTGGGCGACACGAACACGGGTCCGGCTCGCTGGTCTGGATTCGAAGTGGCCTCGCGAGCGACCATTACCAGCCGTGCAGACTTTGACTTCCAGTACAGCGCCGCTCAGCTCAAGGCGCAAAATCCGAATGGCCGTTCGGAAATTCACGACTACCTCGCCAGCCAGTTAATCCCGCGCATCGCTACGCTATATGACCTGCCCCTCCCAAAATTTGGCCCGGATGCGGGGCGCCTGGGAATAGAGTCGTCTACCTCTCTCAAGTTGGACGGCGCGATCGACTTCAGCCACAGTCGCTACGCCCAAGGCGGTGAACTGGACATTGCCTCCAACAAAATCGCGGTCACCGACGGCAGCGCACCGCACGTCGCCAACCCCGGTGACTATCTGGTTTTGAACGTTGACCTGATTGCCAGTTACGGCGTGGATAGCCTGATGCTCGGCGGCACGCGCGAAGCGATCAAGGATAGTCAAGGCCATACGTTGGTCGATCAGGTGAAAGTCCGGCAGGTGGCGCAGGACATTCTGGTGGAAACTGACGCTGCGCATCCTTTGCAGGCCCCCGAAGTGATGCTGGTAGGCAGTAAAGTGACGCTGGCCGATAACGCCGTAGTGCGTGGCGCAGGCACGGCGTATCTGCGCGACGAAACCTTGGTCTTCGGCGAGGCCGGACAGGCCGGTTCTGGCGACGGCGTATTGGTTCGCGCATCCAGCGGCAACTTGCGTAGCGTGATTCGTAATGAAATCAGCGCAGACGGTGGCAATCCGACCAACGGCCTCTACACCGGGGTCAACGCTACCATTTATGGCGAGAAGAGCGTGAATCTGGATGCCACCTCTACCGCATTCAATCTCGGCAAGGTAAGCCTGGGCGAAAACGCGGCGCTGGAACTCGGCGCACGGCGCGTTGCGCTGGGCCAGGTGAATCATGTCGTCGAAGGCGTATTCGTCACCAACGCGCTGCTGCAGGCGCTGGGTAATCCGAAAGACGTGGTCCTCAAAAGCTATAGCAATTTTGATATTTATGGCAACGCCTTGCTTGGCAATTCGGCTGCACGCAGTTTGAGTTTTGAGGGCGCGGGTTTTGCAAGCCTGCTGCCCGGCGAATTCAACATCACCGCGCAGAATGTGCGCTTTAGCAATCCGCAAAGTAGCGCGTTAAAAGACCCGGCAGCCGCTGTCGGTGGCGGCATACTGAATGTTGCAGCTGACACGATTCAGTTCGGGGCGGGGCAAATACAGGCTGCGGGGTTCAGCGCGGTTAACCTCGTTGCACGCGGCGAGATTGCCGGAGTGGCGCCCGACTCCGGCAAACAGGCCGATGGCAGCGATCCTCATGACGGTTTGGTGACTACGGGCGACCTGACGCTAACGTCGCAGCGCATCACCGGCTACAACGGCAGCGATGTGGCGCTGAAGGCCGGTGGTGTACTGAAAACAGTGCAATACATACCGACGGCGCGAGAGATGTTGCCGGTACTCGGCGACACGCCACTCGGCGGAAAACTAAGCCTCGAAGGCAGCAGCGTGCGCCACGGGGGCGACATTGAACTCGCGGCGGGCGCGCTCACCCTCAGCGCAAGCTCAGGCAAGCTGGAGCTATTGAACGGCTCACACATATTTACGGGGGGCGTAGTCAGGCAGTTCAAAGGTGTAAACGACATCGTCAAAGTGCCGGTGGCGGGTGGCTCCACGACTCTGGAGGCTCAAGCGAGTGACATCGTCATCGAGCAAGGCGCGGTGGTCGATGTCAGCGGCAAAGACGGCGCAGACGCGGGACGGCTGGCGATCCGTGTGCCTAAAGGCCGCTTCGCTTTGGGGGGGCAGCTATTGGGCACCGTTGTGGCCAATGCCGCCGTGCCCAGTCCATGGAAGGGCAGCTTTAGTCTGGATGCCAAGGTGATCGATGATGGCAATGCGGCGACGGGTAACGATTTCTCTGCGTTGCTGCAACACATGACCGGGTTTGGCGAAAACTTCAACCTGCGCCAGCGCACAGGCGATCTTACAATTGCTGCCGGGACAGTCAGGGATACGGTCAAAGCGAGCCGAGTGGTACTGTCGGTGGATGCTGGCGTGCTCGATATCGCCGGTACCATCGATGCTGAAGCTGACGCGGGAGGCTCGGTGATGCTTGCTGCGGGCCGCGAATTGTATTTGCGTAATGGCGCGCTTATTGATGCGCAAGCCACCGGTTCAGCACAGCGCGGCGGCGAAGTCTGGCTCAACAGCGGCACGGATCAAAGCCACGTTGCCCAAGGCGCTCACAACGGCGCACTCGTGTTGGAAAACGGCTCGACGATTCAGGTCGGCGGCACGTTAGCGGGTGAAGTTCGCTTTGCAAGTAATACAGCAGGTGGCGCAGACATTGTGGCAACGCAAGTCACTGGCGGTCGGGTACATTTGCAAGCACCGCGCTTGGCTAGCGGCAGCGATGTACGCATCACCCAGGCGCTCGGCGGGTATGACAATAATCATGGCCATGGTGCTATCGGTACCTCCATTCAAGGCGCAGCGTTGATCGAAGCGGTGGGCAACAAGGTGTTCAATTACGACACCGTTGACACCGCACAGGTGAGCACGATCCGGACAGACACCCAAACCTACATGAGCAGCGCAGCAGGCGCCCGCGAGCGGCTGGCGGGTAGCGAGTTAGGCAGCCAGTTTCATGTCCGGCCCGGCGTCGAAGTTCGTAGTACGGGTGACCTGAATTTTAAAAATGACGTCGATCTGGGCACATTAAGCTTTGTCGGTGAACCCGGCACGCTCACGTTGCGCGCACCCGGCAATTTGCTCATCAATGGCAGCCTGAGTGACGGGTTCACCAGCGTTGCTGCTACTGGAAAATTAAAGAGCACACCTTCGTGGGCCTATCGGCTGGTAGCGGGGGCCGATCTGAATGCAGCCGATCCGTTGGCAGTAGTACGCGGCAGCGGCGACTTTGTGCTTAAAGGGGGCAAGCTGATCCGCACCGGCACAGGCGCAATCCAGATTGCCGCAGGAGGCGATGTAAATGTGGGGCTCAATAGCGACGGTACTTACAACCGTGCGTCGGTCATCTATACAGCGGGCCGTGGTGACAGCAATCCTGTTGTTTACAAACCCTCCACCGATGCTCAATTCGCGAAGGTAGCCTACGGCGTAGACGGCGGCGCACTCAATATCGCGGCCGACGGCTCAATCCGCGCGCCAGAGTTTGGTCAATTGACCAACAACTGGTTGCAGCGGCGCGGTACGACCGATAACGCGGGCGGCATTTCCAAGAGCGGCGCGTGGGGCGTGGCTTATGAATATTTCAATCAGGGCGTAGGCGCACTGGGCGGTGGCAATGTGCTCGTCGAGGCCGGGCAAAACATCGAGAATTTGTCTGTATCCCTGCCTACCACCGGGCGCGATTATGCCGCGCAAAATGCCGGCAGCAAGCTGTTCGAAACCGGCGGCGGCAACGCCGAAGTTCATGCTGAAGGCGACCTGCGGGGCAGCTTCGTCCACGTGCAAAAAGGCAAGGGGCGTGTTACGTCGGGGGGTACTATCGGCGCCATGCTATCGAGCGACCCGAGCGCCCATACTTCTACGACTCGCAATCTGGTGCTCGCCATGGGCAACAGCCAGATACAGGTATTTGCGCGCAATGGATTGACACTGGAAACCATTCTCAACCCAACTGTGGCGGCAACCGGGAAGCTGGCTAACACCAGCGTAGACGGGAAATTTAAGTCATCCTATAACACCGATTTCTTTACCTATGGTGCCAGTAGTGCTGCCAACTTGGTGAGCGCCCAGGGCAACATTCAGCTGAGCAATTCGGGTGAGCGGGTGGGCAATGGGCTGATGAAACTCGATGTTACCGGGGATCAAAATCAAGGGGAACTTATTAGTCAAAGTGCACACTTCGTCTACCCCGGTTCGCTGACGGCGGCAGCATTAAACGGCGCTTTGGCGATCGATAATTCCTTTACCTTGTATCCATCGGCCCGGGGTCAATTGCACTTGCTGGCGCATAAGGACGTTAGTTTTGCGGGCGGTATAAATATGTCCGACGTGGATCCGGCCCGCCTGCCGACGGTACAAGCTCCTACCAAAGACTTTGGCGTGGCGGATACATTGCTGTTCAATCTTCAACGCACGGCGATGTATCACTCACCTACTCCCACGCATCTGGGCGATGCCGATCCAGTGCGCATTTACGCCGAAACGGGCGATATCACGAGTGTCCCGGGCAATGACATTACGCTCAACTTCCCCAAACCGGTGGAGCTGATTGCAGGCCGTGACATCCGTGATGTTTCGCTGACTGCGCAGCACGTGGCGTTGGATCAAATCAGCACGATCTGGGCAGGCCGGGATTTGGGTTATAAACCCTTCCGTAACAATAACGACCTCGTAAACAACGGTACTGGTATCCAGATCGATGGGCCGGGTTATCTCAATATCGTCACGGGCAGGAATATTGACTTGGGCAGCACAGCGGGCATTTTCACCAACGGCAACGCAGCTAACTCGGCCTTGCCCGGCGAAGGGGCCAACATTTCGCTGTTAAGTGGCATGGGAGTGGATGCCAACGGACGCCCACAACAACCGGATTACGCGGCTTTCGCGGCGCGTTATCTCACCCCTGGGAGCAGCGCGCTAGCTGATTTTGCGGCCTCCATTGAGGACTTCGAAATACGCCGTATAGCGTTGTTACAACCCGAAAACGCCCCACTGAAGTATGCGGATGTGCAAATTAAATTAAAAAACCCGGCTTATCGCGCCAGCACGAAAAGCCTCGCAGAACCGGAGATTGGCTCGGGTATCGCGGCATTCAATGCGCTACCGCTTGAGGCGCGTGCACGCCGTATTTTCTATCAACAGCTTGAATTGTCGGGACGCGACGCCAACCGAGGGCTGGGCTATGACCGGGCCTATCAGGCGATTGCGGTGTTCTTCCCGGATAAAGATGCTACTGGCCAACCGATCACGTATGCGGGGGGGTTCAGCGGCTTTTTCAGCCAGGTGCGCACCAACCAGGGGGGCAATATCGAGCTGTTGACACCGGGCGGAGCAGTGGCAGTGGGCCTGGTTAACAATCCACCGGGTTTGGTAAAAGTGCCGGACAAAGACGGCCATATATCGGGTTTGCGCCAAGCATCCGAGCTGGGAATATTTACGGTGAATGGCGGCAGCATCCAGTCTTATTCGCGTGACAGTTTCAACGTGAATACCTCACGCGTGTTTACACTGGGCCTCGAGAAAAAAGCGGTACGCACCACCGACTACGAGCGGCTGTTGCGCGACGACATCATGCTGTTCAGTCTGCTGGGCAATATTGATGCGGGTAAGGGGGCCAAAACTGCCACCGCCGCGCCACCGCCGTCTTACGATTATGACAACAAGGGCAACCTGACAATCAACCTGGCGAATTCCATCGCTGGCTCAGGGATTGGCGTGCTTCTCGCGCGTAAGGTTATTGTGCCGGGCGATGTCTCTTTGATTGCCCCCACCGGCGAGGTGAATGCCGGGGATGCAGGTATTCGCGCCTCGGGCAACCTTAATATCGCGGCTGCGCAAGTGATCGGCGCCAACAATATTTCTGTCAGCGGTCTTTCTTCCGGCGTCCCCACCACGGTGGATACCGCGGGTCTCAGCGTCTCGGGTGTTGGCGGATTGGGTGATGCTGCGCAGGCCGCAAACGATGCGACTCACTCGCTCGCGAACGCCAGCGCTGATGCTCAGAAAGCCGCCAATGACATGAAGCAAAGCCTGGCCGGGTTTAAACCGAATCTGATTTCGGTGGAAGTATTGGGCTTTGGTAATGACGAAGCCGAATGTGCCACGGGTGATGCCGCCGCCGATGCCGCCTGCCGCAAGAAGAAGAAGGGCGGCGCCTGAGGCGTCAGCTGACGCTGAAAGTCTTCCTAACAATTCATGACAATCACCGTTAGCGATATGAGCCGTTCGGCTCATATCCGAGCGTGACATTTTCATGACCATGCAACAGTTAAATTGCACACTGTCGCGCTTAGTCCATCTTGCGTATTCGAATAATGATCAAAATTCTTTTGCCCCTGTTGTTATTGGTGGCCTCGCCCGCTCATGCTTGGTGGAATGGCGAGTGGACGGCCCGCCGGGCGTTCACTATCAATACTGCGGACTCGGGTGCAGGTGTCAAAGAAGCACAGACCAATATCCCTGTTTTAGTGCGTTTGCATGCGGGTAATTTCGATTTTTTGGGGGCTAACCCCGATGGTTCCGACCTGCGTTTTGTTGCGAGCGACGACAAGACACCGCTGAATTTTTATATTGAAAAGTTCGACAGTACTGCCGAACAAGGATTGATCTGGGTGCAGGTGCCCAAGGTGGAAGGCAGCAAAGATAAGCAGCAGATTTGGCTGTACTCTGGCAAGGAAGGCGCGCCGTCTGTGAGCGATGGCAAGGCGATCTACGATCCGAGTTTTGTGCTGGTGCAACACTATGCGGAAACCAGTGGTGCGCCGCTGGATAGCACCGCCTCGGCGATTCCGTCCGGCGCTTTCAACGGCACACGCACCCCGGCGGGTGCCGTAGGCGGCGACATTAAATTCAATGGGGCGCAAAAACTCGAGATCCCCGCTACACCCAAACTGACTTTCAATGCAACGACGGGCATGACGGCGTCGCTGTGGGTTAAGCCCGAGTCGGCGGCACAAACTGCCACGCTATTGCAGGGCGGGCAAACGCTTACGCTCGCGTTGGAGGGCGGCAAACTGGTGGCGCGTTCGGGTAGCGCAACGGTAACCGGCCCGGACGTCCCCGCTGGCAGCTGGAGCCTGGTGGCGGCTACGCTGGGACCTAAGCTGGTACTGTATTTGAATGGCGTAGCAGTCGGTGAAGCCCCCGCAACAACCGCCAATGCTGCGCTGGATTTAAAAATCGGTTCGGGCTTTAAGGGCGAAGCAGATGAACTGCAAATATCGAATGTGGCCCGCAGCGCGGACTGGCTACATCTCGCGGCGATGACGCAGGGGCTGAACAACGACAAGGTGGTAGTAGCAGGCGAACCCGAAAGCGCAGACAGCGGTGGCAACACGTCTTATTTCGGCGTGATCCTTAAAAGCGTGACGCTGGACGGCTGGGTGGTGATTGGCATTTTGATGGTGATGCTCGCTATCAGTGTGCTGGTGATGGGCCTCAAGGCGATGGTGGTGAGCAAGACTTCCAAAGCCAACAAGGCGTTTCTGGAGGCGTTTCATAATCTAAAAGCGCAGGACACGGCCAAGCTGGACGTCGATGACAACCCGGCAGATGCCGACCTGAAAGACAGCGGCACCGCGGCGATTTTATTTGGCCACCACGATCATCATCAGAATTCCAATCTGTTCCGCATCTATCACACCGGAATTCAGGAAGTTAAAAAACGCGTGGGCACCCGCACCGGTGTGGAACTCTCACCGCAGGCGCTGAATGTGGTGAAGGCCGGTCTGGACGCCACCGTGGTGCGCGAAAACCAGAAGCTCAACAGCCTGATGGTGCTGCTCACCATCGCCATTTCCGGCGGGCCTTTCCTCGGCCTGCTCGGCACCGTAGTCGGCGTGATGATCACCTTTGCGGCGATTGCCGCCACCGGCGACGTGAACGTGGCGGCCATTGCGCCCGGTATCGCTGCGGCATTGGTGGCTACCGTCGCGGGTTTGGGCGTCGCGATTCCGGCGCTGTTCGGTTACAACTATCTGGGGTCGCGCATTAAAGCGATCAGCGCCGATATGCATGTATTTGTGGACGAATACATCGCCCGCATCGCCGAAACCTATAGCCGCTAGGAACGGACATGTCGGAACTGCGCGAAGACAATGAACCGTTTGACGATATCAACATTACGCCGATGCTCGATCTGGCGTATGTGCTGCTGATCATTTTCATCATCATGACGACGGCATCGGTGCAAGGCATCAAGGTCAATCTGCCCAAGGCCAGCAACACGCCGAGTCTGGGCAAGCCTAAAACCAAATCGGTGACTATCGATGCCAGCGGCCAGGTTTATCTGGATACCTACCCGGTCAGCATGGCCGAGTTGGAAAGCCGTTTGCGCAGCTTCAAGGCGATCACCCCCGATTTGCCCGTGGTGATTAAGGGCGACGCGCAGATTGCGTATGAAAAAGTCATCGACGTGATGGATTTGTGCGGACGACTGGAAATTACCCAGCTCGGTTTGGTCACGGCCAAGCAAGCGAAGTAAGCATGACGACATCCAAACGATCTTTGCGTAGCCAACTGCCGTTCATCGCCGGCCTGTTGTTTATGACGGCTTTTATCGCGGCGCTGATATGGGTGATCGTGGGCTTCATCAACAATTCGGGCAAATCGGAAAGACCCAAGGTGCAGACGATTTCACTGATCAAACCGCCGCCGCCCAAGCCGCCCGAAGAAAAACCGCCGGAGCCGCCAAAAATCGAGCAGCCCAAAGAGGAGGTGAAGATAGACCAGCCGCAACCCACGCCGCCACAGGATCAGCCCCCGCCTCCTGCAGGCGGCATTCCCGATGGCCCACCAGGGGGAATGGCGACTGACCTGGCGCCGGGTAGCGGTGGCGGCGTTGGTATCGGAGGGACCGGAGGCGGTGATCGGCGCGCTTGGTATTCACGTTTGATTACACAGCAAATGGAAGAAGAACTCAGACGCGCCAAGACCTTGCAGGGCAAAGATTATCGGGTTGTGGCGCAAATATGGTTTAACGCGTCGGGTGCGGTAAGCCGGGTGATCCTCGACAAGGGCACAGGCAATAGCGAACTGGATGAAACGCTAAAGCAAGAAATACTGCGCGTGAGTTTGCGCGACTCGTTGCCGGACGATATTCCGCAACCCGTGCATTTGCGCGTGGTGTCACGCTGATATTTTTAAATCTTATTTCTAATCTAACGCCATGAAAAAATTTCCCATCAAACCCCTTGCCCTCGTGCTGAGCTTGATTTTTACCTTGCCTGCGCAAGCGGATAGCGAACGCGAGACCTTGGAAACGCTGCGCGAAACCACCCATGCGCTGCTTGATGCCTTAGTGCAAAAGGGCATCCTGACGCCCGAAGTGGCGCAAGGTCTGATCAAGCAGGCCGAGAAAAAAGCCCACGATAAAGTCGCGGCGAATCCCCAGACAGAAACGGCACCAGGGGTAATTCGCGTGCCGTACATTCCGGAAAACGTCAAACGCGAAATTCGCGAACAGATACGCCAGGAAGTGGTGGCGCAAGCCAAGACCGAGCAGTGGGGCAACGTGAATGCGGTACCGGAATGGATCGATCGCCTCAAATGGTCTGGTGATATTCGGCTGCGTTATCAAAACGACATATTCGACCGCAACAATACCTTGGGTAGGGATTTTCAATCTGAGCCCTATGGTTTGGGGAGTAGGGATAACCCAATTAATACCACTGAAGACCGTCAGCGTTTTCGCCTGCGAGCGCGATTGGGGCTGGCGGCAAAAATCACCGACTCAGTGGCTGCCGGGTTTCGCATTACGACGGGCAATCTGACTGATCCGGTTTCCACTAACCAAACGCTGGGCACCGATTTCAATAAATACACGTTAGTGCTGGATCAGGCTTTCATCAAAGCCCAACCGTGGGATTGGTTGTCTATATCCGGAGGCCGAATACCCAACCCGTTTTTCAGTACCGATCTGGTCTGGGATGACGACCTGAATTTTGAAGGGGTTGCGGCCACAGTAAGCCCGTGGCTGCACAGTGACAGCGCCGTCAAACCTTTTTTCACGATGGGGGTTTTTCCGCTTAAAGAAGTGGAGTCGTCGGTGAAGAATCAAGCGCGCGATAAATGGCTTTATGCCGCCCAAGCCGGGCTGGACTGGAAAATGAACCCGAATACGCGCTGGCGTTTTGGACTGGCGTATTACGACTACAAAAATATTGCCGCGGTGAAAGATCCTATCGATGGTGACAATCGTTATGACTATGCTGACTCTATTTTGACCGCCCGCCAAAAAGGTAACACCCGGTTTCAGGTGGCGCCGAGTGACAGCCGATATCTTTATGGACTGGCGGCCAACTACTCGTTGGTTAATTTGACCGGCACAGTCGATCTCGCCCACTTCGATCCTGTCCACGTAATCGTCGATGGTGACGTGGTTAAAAATGTGGGTTACGACACGACCAGGGTAAATAGCCGCCTGCTAACGCCGCAACAACCTCGCACATTGGGCTGGCAAACCAAGGTCACCGTGGGCTGGCCTGCTATTCAGAACAAAAACGATTGGCAAGTGTTTATGGGGTATCGCCATCTGGAACGCGATGCAGTATTGGATGCCTTTGCCGATTCTGATTTTCGATTAGGCGGCACCAATAGCCAGGGCTTTTTTGTCGGCGGGTCGTATGGCGTAGATCGTAATTCCTGGGTTTCTATCAAATGGTTATCGGCGGACCAGATTGATGGATACGTAGATCCCTTCACATTGCTTAAAGACCAATTCCGACTGAGTACAGACGTCATTCAGGTGGATTTCAATGCGAAATTCTAGCTGGCTGCTGGTCGCGCTAGTGTTCATTAAGCCTGCACTGGCATTTGATCAGGAGCGTGATACCTGGCTGCTCCCTGCCCCATTACCTCAAGCGTGGGAAGCGCACCCACGTTATACCGCTGTGGATTTCTCGCGCATCGGCAGAACGGCTAATGATCGCGAGCCGGAATATGCCAAAGGTAAACAAACTGAATTGATTCAGGCCGCCTCGCGCAACGACATTAAGCAATTGGAAGCCCTGCTGAAATCAGGCGTCAATCCCAATGCCGTGGTCGATGAAGCAGGTGAAAATGCGCTGATGCACGCCGTGTGGTTGGGCAGTGTCGAAATGACGCGCCTCTTGCTAGAAGCCGGCGCCGATCCCAACCTAAAGGGTCGTGGCTTTACGCCGCTGGGCATGGCTGCGCTACAGGGCCGTGTCCAGATCGCTCGCCAGTTATTGAAAGCAGGCGCAGACGTTGACCGCAAAAGCAGCGACGGCAACACGCCCATCACAGCCGCGAGCGTTATGCATCGAACCGAAGTGATACGAGCGCTGCTGCCCTATCGCCCCGATGTCTCAATCTGGAACCGCGAAGGCCGCGTGAGTCTGGGCATCGCGGTGCAGGAAGGCAGCATGGATATCGTCACGATGATGCTGGATGCAGGCATCGATCCTAATGTGATGGATCGCAATGGTAATCGGCCGCTGTTCTGGTCTGATGGACATCATGATATTGCGCTGCTGCTAGTGTCGCGCGGCGGCAGTACTTTTTAAGGCAGGCAGGCCATTGATAAACAGCCTGTGGAAAAAATTATGAAAGTTATTAATCAAATTAAAAGCAGTGTCGAGACAAAATTGCCGCGCCTTCTGGGTATGCAAATGCTCGTTTTGCTGGTGGCGATAAGCAGTCTCGTTCCGCATGCCGAAGCCTCAGATAAAACCGCCAACCGCGAACGCGCGGCGTTACGTCGAGTACAGCAACAGCTGTCGCAAACCCAAGGGCAAATAGGCACGCTGGAACAGGAGAAAACCAAACTGACCGAAGACCTGGATAAAGCCCAAAAATCCTCAAAAGAGATGGAAGGCAAAACCGCGGATTTACAACACGCGCTCGGCGAAGGCAAGCGGCAACATACGGTGCTGGCCAAGGAATTGGCCGTTACTAAAGCAGAACTGGGTACCACTAAGCAGCTGCTTGCAGAAGCCCGAAAATCTTTATCCGCAACGGGCAGCAAGCTGACTGAAACCACGCAAACTTTACAAAAGACCGACACCGAGAAACGAACTCTCGAAGCCATCAAAGCGCGAAATGAACGCGATATCGCTTCGTGCGAACAAAAAAATGTAGCGCTCTATCAAATCGGGCGCTCCTTAATGGATCGATTTGAAAAAAAGACCTGTGCTGAAACACTGGCACAGAAAGAACCTTTTACCGGAATCAAGCGAGTGGAAATAGAAAATATACTTGAGGAATACCGCGATAAGCTGGAGGAGCAAAAGCTCATTAAGCCGCCGGGTGGTTGAGACGTATGGCAGGATTCACATCCAAGCTTGTGCTTAAAATTTGATCTCTAGCGTTATGGAAGCATCTTAAGCAGTGTGGGCCACATGTCCGCCCAGCAACAGCTATGGTCTATACCCGGCACAATCTCAGCCCGAATATTCGCGTCTTTCGGAAAAGCCTGACGATACGATCGGTATACCTCAATGGGAACAATACGATCCCTCTCGCCGATGAAATGCGTTTGGCGAATATTGGCAATTGCTTGCCACGCATCAACGGGATTAAGCGACCCTTTTAATTCGGATATCCCGTGCAAACGAGCCCAGGCCAGATGGTCGAGATTTCCGGCTACGGTAACCAGCTGCGATACGTCAGTACGCTTCGCCGCGATCAATGCAGCCACAGCTCCGCCCCCTGAGTATCCGATCAACACCAATTGCGCGGCACCACTCTTCTCCTTCAGGTGAGTGACGGCAGCATTCATGGCTTCAATCACCTCGGGCGCGAATCGATCTGATGTCCAATAGCGTTCTTGGCATTCGTCATGGCGAGTCCTAATGTACTGGCAGGGACGAGCAAGATAAGCCACATCCTGCCCATCGTGGATAGCAAGATGGAGCGCGATTGGATCTCTCGGCGTGGGGTTTGCCGAAGGTTGGAAGCGTGTTAGCCACGCCAAGCCATCCCCCTCAATGTAGATATGCAGAATACCGCTTCTTTTCTGCGGCCCCATCCATGCGATCAACTCAAAGCGTCCCGCCTGAAAATTGAGTTTGGTGAACTGATGTTGCGCAGCAATCTGGTCCGCAAGCGACACGCGTTCAGCGATATTGTCCGTGGTGGCGCAACCCAATAGCCCGACTGCTGCGCACAGGCTGTAGAAAATAAAACGGATATTCATCTCTTCTTGCAATGGTTGACCTGTGACTAACTCCCTTTTAGCCTATGCTTTGCGCCCTATATTGCCCATGGCCCGTAACGCCAACGCCTGGATGGTAAGCCCGGGGGACTCTCCTCCGCCTGAGCTCGGGAATATGCTCGAATCTACAATGTAAAGATTTTCCCAGCGATGACTTCTGCACCAAGCGTCGACAACCGAGGCTTGTGCATCTGTGCCCATGCGACAAGTTCCAAATACATGGGATGAGCTGAAGATATCGTATGAACTGAACTCTTCAAAAATCTCCTTGGCCCCAGATGCATCCAGGATTTCACGACACATCCGCGCCATGAACTCGATGCGTTTGGTGGCCATATCGTCCACATAGCTATGGATTCTTGCGACCACTTGGCCATTGGGATCCCGCGCCGTTGGATCCAGGTCGATATAGGACCGCGGGTGGGGCAAGCTCTCACAGATGCCTGACAAGGACAGCGCCCGACCGAATTGCTGTCGCATGGATTGCTTGTGGGTCTTGCCCCAGCCTTTGACTACACGGCGGGCATAGTTGACTGGCCCTAGCAGGTCCGACTCAGCCATTGAGGGAGAAAACCTGCATCCCCCCACTACGCCGGGTATCGCGTCGGGATTGTTGTAATGCCAGCAGATGCTGTCAGCGGGCAAGCCACGATGACTGCCAATGGGATCAGGGTGGAGCGCACTACTTGTCCACAACAGGGTTTCCATAAAGTTGCGGCCCACCTGACCAGACTCGTTGGCCAAACCCTCCGGGGCACGCCCATCTCGGGAGGCCAGCAATAATCTGGGCGTCTCGATGGCACCTGCGGCCAGTATCAGTATTGGCGCTTCCACAAATTTCAGTCCCTGCGGGCCGAAATAATGCACCCCCCGGATACGATCATCTTTATCTGTCTCAATTCGCGTGGCCGCACATCCAGATAAAATTTCGCATTTCCCGGTTGCTACTGCTTCCCGCAGATAGGTGACGTCGATGGTCCCTTTGTCAGTGCGGGGGCATCCTTTGAGGCAGCCTCCGCAATGATTGCAAGCGAGTCGACCCGCTCTTGGCTCAGGCAACACTGCTAACGCGTTTTCCGTCAGCCGCAATCCTTTTTTTTCAAACCCTTTTCGTAATAGTGCGCTGCTGTATCCAGGCGGGTGCGCAGTATAAGGATAGGGAGCCGACCGGGGATGGAGGGGATCCTTCGAGGGGCCGGCTACACCGACAACTTTTTCAGCCTCAAGATAATAGGGCTCTAAGTCTTGATAAGAGACGGGCCAATCCGCCGCCACGCCATACTGGCTGCGCATCTTCATCGAACGTGGATTCATGCGATGGGCCTCTCCGGTAAAGTGCAGAGAACTGCCCCCTACCGCCCTCACATGCTGATAACCATTTGAAATGCGCACATTTGCGGGATTCAAACGCCCGCTGATATGGTTCCACGATCGAAGATGCGACCATTGATCCGAAAGCGACTGCATGTCGCCAAACGTATACTTGCCCTGGCTACCCGGCTTATGGGGAAATCCTTCCTCCCAGTTGGGGGTCTGTAATTTGTATTCGGTGTAGGGATCGAAGCGCGGCCCGGCCTCCAGGATCAGCACTCGCAATCCCTTACGCGTCAACGCCCAAGCGGCGCTCCCCCCACCTGCCCCGGCACCGATGATGACCGCATCGTAAACGGGATTAGCCACGTGTTTTTCTATGGAGGGGTTTCACGTAATCCGGATATCCCTTCGGTTGTGGGGGCGAGTCGATCCCCAGTCCGGGCCAGCTGGCCGGTTGCGCATAATACAAACCCATCAGGTCTGACAGCACCCGATCAAAAAACATTTTTGGAATGGAATCTTTCGCACTCGCTTCCAACATCACCACAATGCCCTCTTGTCGCATCGGTGGCAAAGCATCGAATTTCACGCGATGCTGCATCTGGGATTGCCCATCTAGCCACTGACATCCGAGCTCCAGCAAACGCGTGTAATTCTCGACTCCCTGGGCATGTCGAATCAAGGCCTGATGAAGACCCAGTTGGGATGCAGAAGGCGTCATATCCTCGGGGATCAGTGTATCCAGAAAAGCCGGTAGCGCATTCAGGTTCTGCTGAAGAGGCAACCAGGCCGCTTCGGCCGGTAATTTGACCAGGCAGGTGAGGAGTACCACAGACTGCAGACTGTGCTTGAGATACGTTCGTCTATCCATGCTACCCCACAGAAATCATCCATGGCTCGGGTCGTCACGTTGGCGCTCTACCGCGGATATGGAAAAAATCAAGGCACCCGAAGGTGCCTCTCTATAGGATGATCTTAACTTAAAAGCGCCAGCTGGCGACCAGTTGGCCGTTTAAGCTGCGATACCTTTGGCCAGCTTCAGCACCTAATTCCACAGATAGAGCAAGCTGCTCGGTCTTTTCCCAATCGAGCCGCCCAGTCAATCCATAAACATTGCGGGTCACGGATTGCCCTAAGCTTTCGAACTGGCCTCCGCCACCTACGAATGAGGAAGTGTTATTCACCCCATCCGCAATGAACTCATGACGCCAATTCAATTTCACTGCTGGCCGCAATACACTGCCATCGTCCAATTTTTTTAAAACACCCAACTCAACGCCGACTAGGGAGCGCAAGCGGTCTGCATTATCTGTTGAGGTCTTCAGCGACAAAACTCCTGCCCCAGTTTCGGTATAGGAGGCTTGGGAAATATGATGAGCCTCAATGCCGCTATAAGGCGTAAGGGTCATATCTTCACGCAAGGCGATGGGCATGCCCGCGACGAGACGCATGCCATACTGGTAACCCGTAAAATTTCCGCTGGCCTTCCCTGTCAGATGCGTATTACGTTGGGTTTTGTAATCCTGATAGGCATAAGTCAACATGCCTTCCAAATACCAATGGTCATATGAACGATCAAAATACCCTACCAGTTGATAGGTGTCGATTTTGGCACCATCGCCATTACGCAAGTCAGACATGTTCACGTCAGACTTCGCATAGGCCAGTGACGCCCCGATTAGCATGCCATTGTCGATACGGGTATCGTAGCCACTCATCACACCGACGATTGTGCTATCAGAACCGGCAAAGCCATCCTTGGTATTTTGGTCGGCGGTACCCCCAAAAGCTTTCACCCAGAAATTGCGGTCCAGCGTTTTGTCCCCGGCGGACATACCTTCGGTGGCGGCGACTCCATCACTCTGCCGATTGAGGGTAGTTCTGAAACTGCTCTTGATCCCTACCCCCGTACGTAATGTATCCAAACGCACCTGCACAGTATCGAGCGCAGAAGTCACCGCCGCTGAGCTCGCCAGGCCCAACACCTGGCTACGCTCCGGGGAGATTAGCTTCATTGCCAGCTGTTTACTTTCTGGCGTCATTGCCGACATCAACGTCAGCACGGAAGCTAACTGCCCGGTAGGAGTATTTGCGACTAGGCGATCGAGCACACCCGCAACACTGATTTCTCCTGGACCTGCTACAGAGACGAAGTTACCAGTTAATTGATTGGCATTCACTACCTGGGCCTGGTTTATCAACCCCGAACCCGTACCATCATATACGGCCCCATTCACATAAATGCGATAACCAGAAAAGGTAAATTGCCCGGCATTGGCAATCACGAGCCACTGGGTGGGCTGGCCCGCGGGAGTGATATTGGCCGCAGTCAGTGCGTTGTCCACCAGCGACAAATTACCTGCGCTTTGGGAAGATCCTGGGAAGCTCGCCAGTAGAGTGTCAAAACTGTAAGTGGCATTCCAAGAACCGATGGTCAATTTGATGGAGTCACCCGTAGACCAGTCGTTAACAAAATATAACCTCACAGTGCCAGCACAGCACCCGCCTTCATAGGTCTGTTGCGTAATCTGAATACCTTGCCCCGCCGTGAGGTTGACAGGGGTATTGGTAGAGGCCTGCGTAAACAAATGGCCCGCATTCGCAACCACGGGAAACAACATGGAAGCCAGCACAAAAGTGCCAGGACAACGAAAACTTATTCTGAACGACATTTTTTCCCCTATACGTCCACATTTAAGATCAATTTGAAGTCTACGTTCATAGCTTAATGTTTATTGATAAATTTAATGCGAAACAAAGCCTGGCGATGGCACTATCGTCCCCTACGCCTATTACTTTAGTTCTAGGAAGCTAAAACCGCTCTCGCAAGCGCGGCGCAGAGGGATGCAGTTTTCATAATGTAGTACTCCTATAAGGCTGTTGAGAAAACCAGCTGGCCAGTTGGTTCACTACGCGGATGCATTATGTAGAAAATGCACCGCGCAATGCGCCAGCAAAAAAATCAGTCTAGAGGTTATAGCTGCGAATGCAGAAACGCCTACAAAGGCTCACGTATAATGCGCGCTTCTCTGAATTTACCTCCCCATCATGAGCCTCAATCTAGTCAGTTCCGGGCGCCACCTGCCCGACGATATCAACGTCATTATTGAAATTCCCGCTCACGGCGAGCCGATCAAATACGAGGTCGACAAAGCGTCCGGCGCGATGTTTGTAGACCGCTTTATGTCCACCGCGATGCACTATCCCTGCAACTACGGCTACATTCCTCATACGTTATCTGAAGATGGCGATCCGGTAGACGTGCTGGTGGTCACGCCGATTCCGCTCATCACCGGCGTTGTGGTGCGCTGCCGTCCGGTGGGGATGCTAAAAATGACCGACGAGGCCGGTGTTGACGGCAAATTGATCGCCGTTCCGGTGGAAAAACTGTGTTGCCAGTACAACGATGTGAAGAAGCCCGAAGATCTGCCGCGCATTTTGATCGCGAAGATTTCGCATTTCTTTGAGCATTATAAAGATCTGGAGAAAGACAAATGGGTCAAGGTTGAGGGCTGGGTGGGCGTCGACGACGCGCGCGCTGAAATCCTCGCCGGCGTTGAGCGCTACCGCAACGCGGCGGATAAGCCTGCGTTCTAAGCATGAAGGTCTGTATCGTTTCGGACTCGCACGATAACCGGCGCTTACTGGGTGCTGCGGTCGAACACGCCAAAGCGCACGGGGCCGAAGCGGTATTGCACTGCGGCGATGTCGTCGCGCCAACCACCTTACGGGTGTTACAGAAGTTTGAGCTGCCGGTGCATGTGATTCACGGCAACAATACTGGCGATCTCTACAACATGACGCGCTTGGCAGCCGAACCTGGCAGCGTGATTCGCTATCACGGCCAGGATGCGGCATTTACGCTGGCGGATCGCAATCTGTTTCTAGTCCATTACCCGCACTACGCTCAGGCGCTCGCATGCACCGGCGATTATGATGTGGTGTGCTGTGGGCATGACCATCGCGCAAGCGTCGCGCAAGTCGCTAATCTCAAAGGCAATCAAACCTGGCTGATTAATCCCGGCACAGTGGGTGGCGTGGGCTCCCCCCCCACTTATATCATGGCTGATTTGGCTAAGTTAAGGTTTGAGATTATTGCGGTTTCAGCCGATGCCGCCTCGGTGTTTCCGCCAGTCACGCCCCACATTTAAAGCCCCCTCAAGAAACCAAAATAGCAACGTAAAAAACAGCTTTTAGAAAATTGAACCGCAAGGATTCGGCGCTAAAATATCTGTATGTCTTTGCCGCATTTAACCGCTCGGATTAAAGGCCGCGGCGCACTCACCAACGTCGATGGCCGCTTTGAATCCCACGTTCATGAAAGCGTCGATGATGGCTGGGAAACGCTGGCCGAACTGCCAGCCATCCACACGACTGTTACGGTCGATACCTCTAAAAGCGCACTGAATTACATCGATTCGCCTGACATCGGTTTTGATCGCTCGATCAATGCATATCGCGGATGCGAACATGGCTGCATTTACTGTTTTGCGCGCCCAACACATAGTTATTTAGGCTTGTCCCCGGGCCTGGACTTTGAGACCAGGCTATTCGCCAAGCCCAACGCCGCCCAACTGTTGGAACAAGAGCTGCGGCATCGCAATTATCAATGCCGGCCCATTGCAATCGGCACGAATACCGATCCGTATCAGCCCATCGACCGGCAATGGAATATCACGCGGCAGATACTCGAAGTGCTGGCGGCGTTCAAGCATCCGGTCACAATTCTGACTAAATCCGCGCTGATTGAACGCGATATCGACATCCTGGCGCCGATGGCGGCTGCCAATCTGGTGCAAGCGCATCTGTCTGTCACTACGCTAAATGCGCCCTTGGCACGTCGCCTTGAACCGCGCGCCTCCGCGCCCCTGCGGCGCATCGAAGCGATACGTAAACTGAACGCCGCGGGCATCCCCACCGGCGTGATGGTCGCGCCAGTTATCCCGCTGCTAACGGATGGGGAGATGGAGTCGATCTTAAAAGCCTGCGTGGATGCGGGCGCGCGTAGCGCAGGCTACGTGTTGCTAAGGCTTCCGCATGAGGTAAAGGATTTGTTTAAGGAGTGGCTCGCGATCCACGAACCGCTGAAGGCCAACCATGTGATGAGTCTGGTGCGCTCAGCGCGCGACGGTCGCGAAAACGATCCCGAGTTTGGCAGCAGACTGCGCGGCACAGGGGCTTATGCCGATCTGATTGCACAACGTTTTGCGCGGGCTTGCAAGCAATTGCTTTTGAACCCGCCGAGATCGGCTCTCGATACCACGCAGTTTTGCGCGCCGCCACCTTCGCGCGGACAACTCGTGCTTTTCTAGCCCTATACGGTCAAAACCATTTCGCTTATTCGACCATAGAAAACTTCGATTGAATTAGCAGGGGAGTGCATGGCCTGAGGCTAAGCATCGGAGTAACATCTCACAGGTTAAATTCGGGCTGAACACCCGATATCCCGGAAGACTTAGGCGACGATCCGGGAAAATGATGACTACGCCTTGCATCCAAAAAGCATGGAGAGACTGATGACGGAGATTGTTGCGACCAACGAGACCATACTCGTGGTGGGCGGCGGAATATCCGGCATGACTGCGGCGCTGGAAGCCGCAGAGACCGGAAAAAACGTAGTGCTGGTAGAAAAGAACCCGGCTTTAGGTGGCAGGACTTCACAGCTGTATCGCTATTTTCCCAAGCTCTGTCACCCCACTTGCGGACTTGAGATCAATTTACGGCGTTTGAAAGGCAACCCGCGGGTACGCGTATTGACGCTGGCAGAAGTGACGGGCATTAGCGGTAGTACGGGCAACTATAGCGCCACGATTCGCATTAAACCGCGCTATGTGAATGAAAACTGCACCATCTGTGGCGCGTGTGGCACTGCCGTCGAAACCATGGTCGACGACCCGTTCAACTACAACCTGGGGCAGCACAAGGCCGCGTATCTGCCGAACGCAATGGCTTATCCGCAACGCTTTGTGCTTGACCCCGCGATTATCGGTACTCCGGATGCCGAGCGCGCTAAGGCCGCTTGCAAATACGATGCAATTGATCTGGACATGCAGGAAGAAGTGATCGAGATCAAGGCGGGCGCGATAGTATGGGCGACCGGGTGGCAGCCGTACGATGCGGCGAAGATTCAGCCTTATGGCTATGAGCGCTTCAAGAATGTGATTACCAGTGTTGAATTCGAGCGCCTGGCCGATATTCACGGCCCCACGGGTGGCAAGATTCTGCGTCCGTCGGACGGACGCGAGGCGAAGAACGTCGCGTTCATCCAATGCGCCGGTTCACGCGACGAAAACCATCTGCGACACTGCTCGCGCATTTGTTGCATGGCGTCCTTAAAGCAAACGCATTACGTGCGCGAAAAATTCCCAGTCGAGGGCAAATCGACGATTTACTATATCGATATTCGCGCGATCGACCGCTTCGAGGATTTCTACCAAAAGGTGCAGGCCGATCCTTCAGTCAGCTTCATCAAGTCCAAGGTCGCGAAAGTGACCGAGGACGAACACGGCAACCCCATCTGCTGGGGCGTCGATACCGAAGGCTACAAGCGTTACAGCACGACCTTCGATCTGGTGGTGCTGGCGATCGGTATGGAACCTTCGGTCAAAGGCGTGAACATTCCGGCGAGCATCGTGTCGGATTCGAGCGGCTTCATCGAGGCCGATCCCGCCAATGGCGCGGTGTTCGGCGCGGGCTGTGCGACCAACGCATTGGATGTGAATCGTGCAGTGCAATCGGCAACAGCGGCGGCGCTGCGTGCGATCCAGGTCGTCAACAAAGTAGCAAAGGCGGAGGCATAAATGGCTGACATTAAAGTCGCAGCGTATATCTGCAAGGGCTGCGGTCTGGGCGAGCGTTTGAACGCAGATGCGCTGGTCAAAGTGGCGCAAAAAGACGGCAAGACGCCGATGACCAAAACGCACGATTTTCTGTGTAATGCCGACGGCGTAGCGATGATCCGCAACGATATCGAAAACGAAAGCGTCACGCATGTGATGATAGGCGCGTGCTCGCGTCGCTCTAAAACCGAGGCGTTCAATTTCCCGGGCACCGCAGTTGCGCGGGCTAATCTGCGCGAAGGCGTGATCTGGATTCGTCCCGATACCGACGAAGCACGCGAAACCACACAGGAGATGGCGGAAGACTATATCCGCATGGGTTGCGCAGAGATCAAGGCGATGACCGCACCCGGCGGCAACGCCAACACCGGCAGCAGCAAAACGCTACTGGTCGTCGGTGGCGGCGTCACCGGCATGACCACCGCGATTGAAGCGGCCAAAACTGGCTACTCGGTGGTGTTGGTCGAAAAGACCGGCGCGCTGGGTGGCTGGACCGGCAAATTGTATCGCCGCACTCCTATGCGCGAGCCATATAAATCGACCGCGGATAATGGTATTGCGGATATGGTTTCGCAGATACTTGCCGACAGCAATATCAAGGTCTATCTGAACGCGACCATCGCCAAAACCGACGGCGCGCCAGGCAAGTTCATTGTCGACATCGCCACCGAATCCGGTGCGATGCATACCGAAGACATCGGCGCGATTGTGCAGGCCACCGGATTTACGCCGTACGACATCAACAAGCTGCCCGAACTGGGCGGCGGCGTGTCTGCGAACGTGGTCGATCAGGCCGGACTAGAAGCGATGGCGATTACCGCGGCGAGCACCGACGGCGTGATTCGTCGCGCTGACGGCCAACCTGTGAAGTCGGTCGTGTTTGTGCAGTGCGCGGGTCAGCGCGACCCGACTGGCAAGCACCTGTCGTACTGCTCCGGTTTCTGCTGCAACACCAGCATCAAACAAGCGATGTACTTCAAGGACGCCAACCCCGAGGTCGACACCACAATCATCTACACCGATCTGCGTACGCCAGGCAACGGCGAAGATTTCTATCGCAGCGCGCAAGAAAAAGGCGTGATTTTCACCAAGGGCAAAGTGTCCGAAGTGGTCCAGACGGGCAATACCAGCACCGTTAAATTTCATGACATGATTCTCGGTGATACCGATGCGTCGATTCTGGATGCCGACCTCGTGGTACTAGCGACCGGACAGGTGCCGAACTCAGGCGTGAATATCGATGCTAAGCCCGTGGAAGACGTGCCGGGAGAAGTGCAGGTCAAGCCGATTTCCATCCTGAACCTGAATTACCGTCAGGGCACCGATGTGCCACAGCTGAAACAGGGTTTTACCGATTCCCATTTCATCTGCTTCCCGTACGAAACGCGCCGCACGGGTATTTACACCGCCGGTCCGGTGCGTCGTCCGATGGACATCATGCAAGCGAAGGAAGACGCTACCGGCGCAGCACTAAAAGCGATCCAGGCGTTGGAGAATGCCGAGGTAGGCCGCGCGGTTCATCCGCGTTCAGGCGACCTGTCATTCCCCAAAGTTCGTCTCGAAGGCTGCACCCAATGCAAACGCTGCACGGTCGAGTGCCCGTTCGGCGCGATCGATGAAGACGAAAAGCGCTTCCCGGTATTCAACGAATCGCGTTGCCGCCGTTGCGGCACCTGTATGGGCGCGTGCCCGGTGCGCGTGATCTCGTTCGAGAACTATTCGGTCAACAGCGTGGGCGCGCAGATTAAAGCGGTCGATATTCCGGATGAGTTCTCGGACAAGCCGCGCATTCTGATTCTCGCGTGTGAAAACGACGCCTATCCGGCACTCGACATGGCGGGCATGAATCGCATCGAGTATTCCGCCTATGTGCGTACGATTCCGATTCGCTGTCTGGGCTCGGTCAACACGATTTGGATCACCGACGCGCTAAACGCCGGCTACGACGGCGTGATGATGATGGGCTGCAAGTCAGGCGACGAATATCAATGCCATTTTGTGAAAGGTTCGGAACTGGGCCGCACGCGTTTGTCCAAGATTGACGACACGCTGAAAACCTTGAATCTCGAATCCGAGCGCGTGCGTGATCTGGAAGTCGCCATCACCGATATCGAGCGCTTGCCCGAGATGATTAATCAATACGCGGCCGAGCTGGCAGCGGTCGGCCCCAGCCCGTTCAAGGGCATGTAGGAGCACTACTATGAGCGCAAATACCCAACAGGCAGAAAAATATCGCAACAATTTTCTGAAGGAAATCGAAGAGCAAGTCGAGATGGGCGACTGGGTGAAGATGTGCATGCAATGTGGCGTCTGCTCCGGTTCGTGCCCCACCCATTTCCAGGCAGGCTGGGAACATCCGCCGCAGGAATTGTTCATGATGATCCGCGCCGGCAAACGCGATGAAGTGCTGGCGACGAGCTCAATGTGGAACTGCACCTCGTGCTACAACTGCATCGTCCGCTGCCCGCGCAAGATTCCGATTACGCACATCATGCACGGCATCGCCGAGTATGCGCATCGCTTGGGTGTCGCGCCAAAGATGCAGGCCACACGTTTGTTCAGTACGCTTTTTTGGAATAATTGCACCGATACAGGCCGTGTGAACGAATTAAAACTATCGTTAGGGCTGTATTTTAAGGACGGTTTTGTGCAGGGAATTCGTAACGGTTTGGCGATGCAGGCGGTCGCGATCGGTTTGGTCAAAGCCGGCCGCCTGAATGTGATGGAGTTGTTTCGCCCACACAAGTGCAAAGATCAAAAAGGCATACACGCGATGCTAAAAAAGGCGCGCGATATTGAGAATACGCGCAAGGTCGCCAAGCTGGCGGCGTAAGGAGATAACGATGGCTAAACATGAATATGCGTTCTACCCCGGCTGCTCGTCGCAGAAGGGTGCGTCGGCTTCCAACTACCTCACTTCCGTCGAAGCAATGTGTCAGACGCTGGATGTGAAACTGACCGAAATTCCCGACTGGAATTGCTGCGGCGCGTCGATTGGTTATGCCGAAGCGGGCGAGCTACCGCGGCATGTGTTAAATGCACGCAACTTTGCGTTATCCGAGCAGCATATGCCGGGCAAGGAAATCGTCGCCACCTGTGCGGCTTGCTGGCTAGGCGCACGTGAAACCCGTGAACGTTTAACGCACTCCGATACTTTGATGGCGGATACCAAAGAGGCCTTGAAAGAAGCGGGACTCACCATCAACGAAATGCCCGAAGTCCGCCACATGGTCGAAGTGCTGATTGAAGATATTGGCTTCGATGAAATGCAGAAACACGTTGTACGCCCGCTCGAAGGCGTGAAGATTGCGGGTTACGTAGGCTGCCAGACCAACCGCCCATTTGGCGTACACGGTGAATCGTTTGAGAACCCGATGTACCTGGACAAAATGGTCGAGATGGTCGGCGCTGAATCGATTCCTGAGTACGACATGAAAGTCACCTGCTGCGGCGGCGCACTGGCTTTTTCAGAACCCGAAAAAGCGCAGGCGCAGATTAAAGACATCGTTGAATCCGCCTATGACCACGGCGCCGAAATGATTGTGACGCCCTGCCCTTTATGCCAGGCCAATGTGGAAATTTATCAGGGCCAAGTCAATAAGCGATACGGCACCAAATTCGACATTCCGGTGCTGTACTATAGCCAGTTGATGGTGATTGCCTACGGCGGCAACGCTAAGCAGGCGGGACTCAATGGTCAGGTGATCAAGGCCCGGCGTCTGGAAGAAATCGCTGCGAAACCAGGCAAACGTTAACCGAGTCTTGAAATAGAGGTCAAAAAAATCCCCGGCAAGCCGGGGATTTTTATTGTTCGGCGGAAAGTATTCCGCCGGTTACAACCCGTAAAAATTACAGGGGTTGAATGTTCGAAGCTTGCTTGCCTTTAGGGCCAGCGGTTACTTCGAAAGAGACGCGTTGGTTCTCTTGCAAAGATTTGAAGCCGTTCGACTGGATAGCCGAGAAGTGAGCGAACAGATCTTCGCCGCCTTCGTCAGGGGTAATAAAGCCGAAGCCCTTCGAATCATTGAACCATTTTACGATGCCAGTTGCCATTACAATTTCCTATTTCAGTTAAGTTGGGCTTACGCCCGTTTTAGATCGTTTAAAGAAGCAAGAAAGAAATGACAGACAGACTGCACTTGCTACCTCGAATCCAACGATCCAGTATTATACCCAATAAAACACCCACAACACGAAATTCGTAAAATTAAATACGCCAGGCCTCAAAGATTCCATGCAACAATTTTTAAGTCCCCCGTGTCGGCGGTGCAGTGAGTTGAATATAAGCTATCGAAGCGGACCAAGTTTGCGATAGATCAAACGATTTGGTCCGACCCCGTCATTACTGTTGCACATTTTCATCAGGATAGTCGCT
>JANLZE010000064.1:0-16126 GCA_031366105.1 Thiobacillaceae bacterium
GTCTTCGGGTTGCGGCACGGGCGCTGCGGCTTGTCGCGCAACTGGAAATTGCAGAAACCGGAAAGCTTGACACTGCTGCCGCTTTCAAGGGCGGTGCGAATTTCCTCGAAAAATGTCTCGACCATGTCTTTCGCCTCACGCTTGTTGAGGCCGACCTTTTCAAAAAGCAAATCAGCCAGTTCGGCTTTGGTTAAGGTTTGTGCGGCTACGCCTGCGGCGTTCGCGCCAGAATTCGTGATCGACTCTTCCATGCTCCCTCGATGCGATATCGGGATGTCTTATTGACGCCGGACCGGTGTGGCACGCATGCCCGGTCGCGGCTGTCCCCTGGTTTATGCCCGTAGTCTCGCGCGATGTTCGATGGTTGCGGCGTCCACCAGCTTTTGCGTCATCGACTCAGCTTCCGCATCGGTCAATGTTGATTGAGTATCTTGCATAACTACCCGGAACGCAAGGCTTTTTTGGTTTTCGGCGATGCCTTTGCCGCGGTATTGATCAAACAATGCCAGCTCCAAAACGATGGCTGATGCAGCCTGTTGCAAAGTTGCTAGCACGTCGCCAACGGGAATGTTGGCATCCATTACAAACGCCAAATCGCGTCGCACCATTGGCAAGCGCGAAATACTCGCATGACGCGGCAATAGCAGTTGGGTCACCCCCTGCAGATCAAGCTCAAACAGCACCGGCGCAGCGGGCAAATCCAGTTCTTGCACTAAGCGCGGATGTAGTGTGCCTAGCCAGCCGATAGGCTGACCATTCTGCACAAGTTGCGCGCACTGCCCAGGATGCAAGGCCGGATGTTCACCGCGCCACGTATCCACCGCGCCGTCAAACAGCCGTTCGAGATCGCCTTTGACATCAAAGAAATCGACCCGCCGCGCCGGGCTCGCCCATTGCTCGGGCACTGCCGCGCCCATTACCAGACCACCCAGGCGCATCGGCTGCAGCAGTTTGCCGTCGCCACTTAGATACACGCGCCCTAGCTCAAAAATCCGCACGCGCTCGTGCTGACGATTGAGATTGTGGCGCAGTGTTTCAATCAATCCACCCCACAGCGAGGTGCGCATCGCGGATAACTGGCTGGCAATGGGGTTTGCCAGCATGAGCGGCGTGGTGTTGCCCAACAACGTTGCTTCCATCGTGGGGTCGACGAAGCTGTAGGTAATCACTTCTTGATAATCAAGACTCACCAGCGCGTGACGCAGCGCATCGTCGCTCAATTGCGTTTCATCCTGCGGCAGCATCATGGAAGGCGCTGCGGGCGGCTGCGCGGGAATGTTGTCATAGCCGTATAGACGCACAGCTTCTTCGATCCAGTCTTCCTCGATGGACAAATCAAAACGGAATGTCGGTGCCGTCACCTGTAGCGTATCGTCGTGACGCTCGACCGCGGCACCCAACGCGCGCAAATCGCGCACCACGTGATCCGGATCAAGCGCGACACCGGCGACCCGCGCTAAACGCGCCAGCCGCAGCGCAATCGGATTGCGCGGCGGCAAGTCCGCGACACACTCGATAATCGGCCCGGCACGTCCGCCGCAGATATCGATTATCAGTCGTGTGGCGCGCTCCATCGCATTGCGCGTGGCGCCAAAGTCCACCCCACGTTCAAAGCGATGCGAAGAATCGGTGGACAATCCCAGTCGTCGTGCCCGCCCTGCGATTGCAGCAGGCACAAAAAACGCGGCTTCCAGAAAGAGATCGACGGTAAAGCGCTCCACACTGGTGGGCTGGCCGCCCATAATGCCGGCGAGCGCAATCGGCCCCGTGTCATCCGCAATCACTAACATGTCGGGCGCGAGGTCTACGGTTTGACCAGTCAGCAATTCCAGCTTTTCGCCCGCGCACGCCATGCGTACCTCGATCGCACCGTTCAAGCGCGACAGCGCAAACGCATGCATCGGCTGACCCAGTTCGAGCAGCACATAATTGGTGATATCGACGGGCGCGCTGATCGGGCGGATGCCACCACGCTCGAGCCGCTCGGCCATCCAGCGCGGAGTGGGAGCTTGGGCATCCATGCCGCGCACTACACGACCGAGATAAAGCGGGCACGCTTGCGCTGCGGCCACGTTAATTGCCAGCGTATCGTTAATTTCATTCGTTACCTGCCCCATGATCGGCATACGCGTTTCAGTTTGCGTAATCGCCCCTACCTCGCGGGCGATGCCCTGAATCGACAAACAGTCTGCGCGGTTGGGCGTGAGCTTTAAGGTGATTAGCGTGTCGTTCAAGTTTAGATAGCTGCGCAAATCCTCACCCACGGGCGCATCGGCATCCAGCACCATCAGGCCGTCGGCTTCGGCATTCAAACCCAGTTCCTTAGTGGAACACAGCATGCCGAAGGATTCCACGCCGCGCACTTTCGCCACTTTGATTTCAATGCCGGGTAGCCGTGCACCTGGGCGCGCGCAAGGCACCCTCAATCCTGCTGCCGCATTGGGCGCACCGCAGACCACGGTCACCGGCGCGCTCGCGCCAACATCGACCTGACAGATGCGAAGACGATCCGCATCAGGATGCTTTTCGGCACTCAGGATTTCAGCGACTACCACCTTATCGAACGCGGGCGCGGCTGGGGTCAATGCTTCCACTTCTAGACCAGCCATGGTTAATTGATGCGCTAGCTGCGATGTATCAAGCGCGGGGTTAACCAAGGTGCGCAACCAGGCTTCAGAGAATTGCATAAGAGCGCCTTAGGTCGTTAATTAAATTGTTTGAGAAAGCGCAAATCGTTCTCGAAGAACAAGCGCAAATCGTCGACGCCATAACGCAGCATCGCGAGTCGTTCTACCCCCAGCCCGAACGCAAATCCGAGGTAACGCTCGGTATCGATATCGACATGTTTAAACACATTCGGGTGCACCATGCCGCAACCGAGAACTTCCAGCCAACCGGTGTGGGAGCACACGCGACACCCTTCGCCTTCACACATTACGCAAGCAATATCCATTTCTGCGGAGGGCTCGGTGAACGGAAAAAACGACGGCCGAAAGCGCACCGCCAAATCTTCGCGCTCAAAAAAGTTGCGCATGAAATCGGCGAGCACGCCTTTCAAATCTGCAAACGATACATTCTCGTCTACCCATAGACCTTCGACTTGATGGAACATCGGCGTGTGCGTCACATCAGAATCACAACGATACACTCGTCCCGGCGCAATGATGCGCAACGGCGGCTGATGCGTTTGCATGTAGCGCACTTGTACCGGCGAGGTGTGCGTACGCAGCAGCTCACCACCCGATAATTGATCCTGGTTTAGATAAAAGGTGTCGTGCATCGCCCGCGCCGGATGGTCTTCAGGAATATTCAGTGCGGTGAAATTGTAGAAATCACATTCGATCTCAGGGCCGGTCCCGACTTCAAAACCAATCGAACGAAATAGATTTTGAATGCGCGTGAGCGTGCGCGAGACCGGATGCAAACCCCCACGGGCGGCACCTCTGCCTGGCAAGGTCACATCGATCGTTTCGGCTGCCAGTTGCTGTGCCAACTCGGCTTGCTGCAAGGCTTCGCGCCGGGCCTTCAATACCGATTCGACCGCCTGCTTCGCTTCGTTGATGCGCGCGCCAGCGGCTTTCCGCTCTTCCGCAGGCATGCTGCCCAAGCTTTTTAACAACACCGTCAAGGTGCCGCTCTTGCCTAAAAAGCCGGCTTTAACTTGCTCCAATGTCGGCACATCGGCACAGCCGTTAATCGCGCTGATCGCTTCGCTAACGATTTCGTTGGGGTTACGCATAAGTTGTCTCTTGCTCACGCAAACAAAAAAAGGCCTTTCGGCCTTTTTTTGATACTACGTAAGTTCTCAAGCTGCCAATTTGGCCTTGACTTGGTTAACGATGCTGGCAAACGCGCCTTTATCAAAAATGGCGATATCTGACAGCACTTTCCGGTCTATCCCGATTGCAGCCTTGTTCATGCCATTCATGAACACGCTATAGGTCAGGCCGTGCTCGCGGGCGGCGGCGTTAATACGCGCAATCCACAGCGTGCGGAACTGGCGCTTGCGCTGGCGACGGTCGCGGTATTGATACTGACCCGCTTTCATCACCGCCTCGTTGGCGACCCGGAATACGTTCTTGCGGCGACCGCGATAGCCTTTGGCTAACGCAAGAACACGTTTGTGACTGGCTCGGGCGGTTACACCCCGTTTTACGCGTGGCATCTATTCTCTCCTTATGCGTAGGGCATCATGCGACGAACTTCTTTGTGGTTGCTGGCACTGACTGTTTCCATGCCGCGCAACTGACGTTTCCGCTTGGTGCTTTTCTTGGTGAGAATGTGCCGCATAAATGCATGCGAGCGCTTGAACTTGCCGCTACCCAGTGCGCGAAACCGCTTGGCGGCGCCGCTCTTGGTTTTCATCTTAGGCATACCACTTCCTTTTTCATCGTATGCAACCGCAGGTGATTCCTTGTCGAAATGCTTCACAAACCCGGCCACACTTATTGTTGGCGCTATTGGAGAAGCGCCGGTCTCTAATCCCTAAATCATTCCTTAAATCTTTTTCTTAGGCGCTAGCATCATCACCAGCTGGCGGCCTTCCATCTTCGGAAACTGCTCAGTCACCGCATGTTCCGCCAGATCGGTTGAAATCCGCCGCAACTGCGCCATGCCGATTTCCTGATGGGCCATCTCACGACCGCGAAAGCGCAGCGTAATTTTGGTCTTATCACCCTCTTCCAGAAACTTGATCAAATTGCGTAACTTGATCTGGTAATCGCCTTCGTCAGTACCCGGGCGAAACTTGATTTCCTTGATCTGCACCTGCTTTTGCTTAAGCTTCGCATCGTGGAGCTTCTTGCTTTCCTGGTACTTGAACTTGCCATAATCCATCAGCCGACATACGGGCGGCACTGCCTGGGGTGCAATCTCAACCAAATCCAGCTCGGCTTCTTCCGCCATGCGCAGCGCATCTTGAACCTTGACGATGCCCAACTGTTCCGAATCTTTTCCTACCAACCGTACCTCGGTGCCTGTAATTTCCCCGTTGATACGTGTCTGCTTTTCCGTCGCGATAAGTCGTACTCCAAATCGATGCGCCAATGCGCGAAAAAAGTTAAGGAGCGAAAGCCTGCTTCGCTCCTCGACTGTCTGTCTACTTCCGGTCTTGAATCTCGCTCTTCAACCGGTTAATAAAATCTTCCAAGCTTAGCTGACCGAGGTCCTGGTTGCCTCGCACTCGAACTGCAACTAAACCCGCTTCCATTTCCTTGTCGCCGACCACCAACTGATACGGCAACTTCTGCAAGCTATGTTCTCGAATTTTATAGGTAATCTTGTTATTACTCAAGTCCGATACCGCGCGCAACCCAGCCTGGCGCAATGCCAGTGTGACTTTTTCTGCATATTCCGCCTGACGCTCGCTGATGTTTAGTACCATCACCTGTACCGGTGCCAGCCACAGCGGAAAATTGCCCGCATGGTGCTCGATCAAAATGCCCAGAAAGCGCTCCAGCGAGCCCAGAATCGCGCGGTGCAGCATCACCGGCGTATGCGCCTGGTTGTCCTCGCCGAAATATTCCGCTTCCAGTCGCACCGGCAGGTTGAAATCCAGTTGGATTGTGCCGCACTGCCACAAGCGGCCGAGCGAATCCTTCAGCGTGAATTCGACTTTGGGGCCATAAAACGCGCCTTCGCCGGGTTGCAGGTCGTAAGCCAACTGGTTTTGCGTCAGCGCCGCCGCCAGCGCCGCCTCTGCCTTGTCCCAGACCTCGTCCGCACCAACGCGCTTGGACGGGCGGGTTGACAGTTTGACTAGCACCTCGTCAAACCCGAAGTCTGCATAGACTTTTTGCAGCATCACGATGAAGTCCGCCACTTCGCCCTGCACCTGTTCCTCGGTGCAAAAAATATGCGCGTCGTCCTGGGTAAACGCGCGCACCCGCATCAGGCCATGCAGCGCGCCGGAAGGCTCGTTGCGATGGCACGAGCCAAATTCGGCCAGGCGCAGCGGCAATTCGCGATAGCTGTGCCGCGTGTGATTGAAAATCTGCACGTGGCCCGGGCAATTCATCGGCTTGACCGCGTAGTCGCGGTTTTCCGACGAAGTGGTGAACATGTTCTCGCGGTAGTTTTCCCAGTGGCCGGACTTTTCCCACAGCGATCGGTCCATCACCGTTGGTGTCTTCACTTCCTGATAGCCGTACTCGACAAATTTGCTGCGCATGTATTGCTCGACTTCCTGCCACAGCACCCAGCCTTTGGGGTGCCAGAACACCATGCCCGGCGACTCGTCCTGGGAATGGAACAAATCCAGCAGTCGGCCTAACTTGCGGTGGTCACGCTTTTCCGCCTCTTCCAGCCGGAATAGATACGCGCCCAGGTCCTCTTTTTTTGCCCACGCCGTGCCATAAATACGCTGCAGCATTTCGTTTTTGGAGTCGCCGCGCCAGTACGCGCCGGCGACTTTCATCAACTTGAAGACCTTGAGCTTGCCTGTGGATGGCACATGCGGCCCGCGACACAAGTCAATAAAATCCCCTTCGCGATACAGCGAAATATCCTGCCCCGCGGGAATACTGGCGATGATCTCGGCCTTGTAGCGCTCGCCCATGTTCTTGAAGAACACCACCGCTTCATCACGCGGCATCACGCTGCGCGCCACGGGAATATCCTGCTTGGCCAGTTCGGTCATTTTCTTTTCGATCGCGACAAGGTCTTCGGGCGTGAACGGCCGCGAGTACGAAAAATCGTAATAAAATCCGTCTTCGATGACCGGGCCAATCGTCACCTGCGCGTCGGGAAACAATTGCTTTACCGCATGCGCGAGCAGATGCGCGGTGGAATGGCGGATCGTGTCCAGGCCCTCCGCATCCTTGTCGGTGACGATAGCCAGTTGCACATCGTTTTCAATCACAAAAGCGGTATCGACCAGCGTGCCATTGACGCGTCCTGCCAGTGCTGCACGCGCGAGGCCCGCGCCGATCGAGGCGGCCACTTCATGCACCGTCACGGGGTGATCGAAGCTACGTTGTGATTGGTCTGGCAAGGTAATGACAGGCATCGTTATCCCAAATAAAAATGCGGCTAGAGCCGCATTTCATTAAAACATCGCAGCTTGCACTGCATTCCTACATCAACAGGCTCGTGATCCATGTAATCTTATTGGAGTTCGGAAACCCATTTGTCATCCCGACACAATTATTGGTAGGCGCGATTGGACTCGAACCAACGACCCCCACCATGTCAAGGTGGTGCTCTAACCAGCTGAGCTACGCGCCTATATTTAAAGAGTGAGTATTGTAACGGAAGCCAACACAAGTTGTCGAAGGATAATCCCTTTTTAGCGCCAGAAGAGTGTAGTGACGCAAAAAAGCCGGGGGGTTACCCCGGCTTAAATGTTCATTAACCAGATGGCTTATTAGAACTTCACAACAAAACCCGCCGTCATTAAATCAATATTGTAGTGATCGAGATCAAAGCGCTCCCACTCCACACGCAAATCCACGTTATTCAGCAGCGCATACTTCAGCCCGACTCCGTAATAAGGTTGATAGCTGTCATCGCCAGTGTGCTCGTTAAGTCCAGCACCCATTCGAGTATTGGTACTTGTCAGCACATAGGCTGCTCCCAATTTGGCCATGACAGAAAATTTATTGGTCAATGGATACGAGCCCACAGCAGCCAATGTCCAAGCGTCAGCGTTCGTATTCACTCTTGAGGTAGTTGTGTAAGCAGTCATATCGTTGAGATTCGCAAACCCACCTTCAACGCCTAGATACTTATTGAACTGATAACCTGAGTATACCTTCCATCCCGGGGTGCGGGTATCGTTCGAAGTAGTGCCATTAATGTTGTCGCGATATCTGGATTGCCCGAATCCAAAGCCAGCATACCCCCCGTCAAAATTGATTCCGCCCCAGTCTGCATCGCCATACTCCTCCAGCGATTTAGGGCCTGGATCTAAAACCCACCCCAAAGATAAGCCAAAAATATTTTGGTGCATATCTACCTGGACTCCATTCACAATATTTTGCCGTACAAGATTCTGTTGAGCGTTCGAGGCCGCATACATATACATTGCCGTAACCTCGAGTTCATCGCTGGGCTTATAAGTAAAACCGACAGAATAATGGTGTTCTGTGGTTGCTGGGGCCAGCGTTGCGAAAGTCAGTTGATCGTCTGGAATTGGGCTTTTTCCATAGTTATATCCTGCGCGAACCTGTAGGCGTTTATTCACGCCATACTGGACGCCGAACTTGTATACAGTCTGGTCTGTAAACCCAAAGCCCATGCCATTATCGTTGCCCAGCTCTTTGGATGGGTCCAAGTGCGATGGAATCCCTTTAAGACATTGCGCATTGCAGGCGCCTTTTGGTCTAGTGCCGGGGCCCCGATTGCCTATCGCCGCAACATCCGAATATTTGACTTGCAGCACGTCAACCGCAATAACAAGATTTTTTACTGGCTTAATCGCAATCCCTATCCCGTAGCTCTCGGGGATATCCAAATCCCCTTGCTCGGCAAAAAGTCCGCGATACTTATCAAACTTGGTCATATAGGTCCTTGAGTTATATACCAGCCCAAGCGTGAGCTTGTCGTCAAGGAACCCACCTAGCCAACCCAATTTGACTCCGGCACCATAGCTATAGTCAAATCCTTGTCCCGTTAAATGCTCTGGGTCGGCGGTAATGGTAGTAACACCCCCAGTTGCGCTTCTGTCAAATACCTTAAAGGCCTCCAAACCGAACGAACGGAAGCGTTGCACCGCCAGCGCCAGCGAAGCCCCAATAGCATGGTTTTCATTAATCTTGTAGCCCACACTTATAGGAGCCAGCAATTGCATTAACTCAATTCCAATTTTGCTATCAACCGATGGGGTAACTCCCAGATATGAGAAGAAATTTTGTTGATAACGTGAAGCGCCGCCGCCGTTGGGCACAAATGCCATACCAATATGTAAATTTTCCGTCAGCGGCATAGTCATACCCATTTCAGGCATGATGAAATATTTATTATCACTACTGCTAGAGCCATCGAAGCTATAAGGAGAAGGTGGGGCACCCGTTGCCTCTCCCGTAGCTGCGTGCGCTTCGGCATTCAAAACAGCGAATCCGATATCCCCGCGCATGCCTGTGTTGACTATATTCGCAGGGTTCGCTGCAGTGGATTGCGAATCGCGACCATATGCGATGCCGACCCCGCCCATGCCTTGGGCGCGCAAACCATAGCCCGGCATGAATAAGCCGTTTGTGGCGTGTGCCGATCCTTGGGCCAAGGTTGCGGCAACCGCCGCTACAATAATTTTGATACGCAGGTTCATTCTGGGTCTCCTCCAGTAAGCATTGTCATAAATATTATTATGGGGTGAAATTTAACTCAAACGGGAGCGATTCAGGTCAAATGGAGCCTTTCCAGTTACTGGTTACACGATGGATGCATTAGCTATTTTCCAGACCAGAAACGGAGCAAGTGTAACAAAAAAGTAAAGTGGTGTGGCAGTTCTTTCTTGCTTGGTCCATTGCCGATTTTACGACTAAAAGAAGGTGGTCCTCATCAAGCCATCAAGCTAGTGCGTAACATAAATATGGTCGGGCGCTAGATCATCCTGGTATCGCCCATACATCTCGACATACGCGGCCTCAATATGCTTCGTCAACAATAGAGTGTCAAAGAGCGGTTGGGTGGTGATATTCCCCGCCAGCTTCTGCCGAACGGCGGCAAGCTGATTGGGTTGAGTCGCCAATTTCAGTGCCAGCGACTCATACTCTGCATGGCCATGCGTAATCAATTCCGGCAAAGCGACGGCTGTGAGCAAACTAGCAGCAACACGTCCTGCAAATGTATCACCCATGTATGTTAGCACTGGCAAACCTGCCCACAAGGCATCGCTGGCAGTGGTGTGCGCATTGTAATAAAACGTATCCAGAAACAAATCCGCATGACGAATACGTGCCAGATGGTCCTCCAACTTTTCCATGCGCTCGGCAATCACCAGCCGGTCAGGTGAAACACCGCGTTTTTCAGCTTCTCCCCTCAGGCTCTTAACAGCAGTTGCGCCAAGATCTGACAACCAAAGCACACTTCCATCTACTGCTTTCAATAACCGCATCCAGATATCGAACAGAACCGGGGTGATTTTATAGGCGTTATTGAAACAACAAAACACGAATGCGTCCTCGGGTAAGCCCAGCTCGGCACGACTGAAATGCCGATCAGAAATTGCCTTGGTCGAATCATTTGGCAGATAGGAATGCGGCAAACAAACCACTTTTTCGGTGTAATACGGACGATGGTCTTCCGGCACCACAACCTGATCGGCAATGAGATAGTCAATGTAGTCCGCAGCAATGGTGCCCGGGTAACCCAGATAGTTCACCTGAATGGGCACAGGACGCAGTGCAAAGATGCCTGTTCGCGCATCTTGAGTGTGCCCATTCAGATCGATGGCTATATCAATCTCCATCTCACGGGCCATGGTGGCTATTCGCCTATCCGTCTGCGTTCTTACATCAATGAAGCGATCAAACGCCTTTTCTAGCCGCTGACGCCAGGGATCAGTCGTCAGCGGGCCAAACGAAAAACCGATAATCTCGAACCTGGTGCGGTCATGGCATTCGATCAGCTGCGCGATCAAATGCGACACGGGATGGTTCTTGTAATCCGACGAGAAATAACCCACCCGTATACGCTCATGAGCATAGCGCTCCCCTTGCCATAGTGGCGTGGCACTGGCCGGATACTTATCCTCAACGTAAGACTGCGCGCAGTGCTGCTGATGTGCCAGATCGGATGGAATCATCAACCCGCAAAATGGCGTAAGGCTATTCTGATCTAGATCAATCGTACGGATAATTCGCGCAAATGCAGTGTCAATGTCATCCCAATTGCAGCAGTACATTTTGCATAGCAAGCCAAGGCCGAGCGCATAAGGAAAATCCGGCTTGATCGCTAACGCTTTGTACAGGCTCGCCAGTGCCTCATCAAAACGATAGAGTTCAATCAAGATATTGCCCCGGTTGTAATATGCCTCTGCATAGTCGGTTCTGAGTGCAATGGCACGGTCGCAGCTTGCCAGTGCCTCATTGAGGCGTTTGAGTTCGAACAAGGTATTGGCCTGGTTCTTGTATGACTCTGCATAGTCAGGCTTGAGTGCAATGGCATGGCTGTAGCTTGCCAATGCCTCATCGAGGCGTTTGAGTCCATATAAGGTGTTTCCCCGGTTGCTATATGCAGCTGCAAAAGCAGAGTTGAGTGCAATAGCGCGGTCGTAGCTTGCCAGTGCTTCATCGAGGCGCTTGAGTTCATTTAAGATATTGCCCCGGTTGTAATATGCCGCTGCATATTCGGATTTGAGCTTGATGGCCCGTTCGTAGCTTGCCAGTGCCTCATCGAGGCGCTTGAGTTCATTTAAGATATTGCCCCGGTTGTAATATGCCTCTGCATAGTCTGGTTTGAGCTTGGTGGCGCGTTCGTAGCTTGCCAGGGCCTCATTGAGGCGTTTGAGTCCATATAGGGCATTGCCCCGGTTGTTATATGCTTCTGCATAGTCGGGTTTGAGTGCAATTGCACGGTCGAAACTTTTTCGTGCTTCCACAAACCTACTGAGTTGCATCAATCCCAATCCCCGATTGTTCAGCGGTTCGAGTTGGTTTGGGGAGATACGCAAAGATTGTTCAAGGATTTGAACACCTGCTTCGATTTTGCCAAGTTGTAATTTCACCGTACCTAGACAGGCTAGAACTTGCGGAGGACTCTTGGGGAAGCGAGCTATCAGCTGTTCATAGAGTACAGCCGCTTCTTGAAGCCTCCCGGCTTGGTGCAGTGCCATCGCCTTCTTAAAAACAGCATTCGGGTCAAAAGACGTGCTTTTTGATTTCATTTCCTGTTGGAGGGGTAGATGTGTGACCTGAACCTGAAAGGGGTCGGTTTTCTAGTTCGAACTCCACTACACTTGCGCAGTATTAATCTGTGGGCGTTTGAGCTGTGGCAGTGGCGGCAGCACCCTACCAGCGATTTTCAGGTAACTTATGTCCCCAATGGTGGCTGCGTACTGCAACCAATAGTGCAAGGCGAAAATTTCCGAGGGGGGATATGCTGCATTTATTTCAGTACTCACATTCGAAGAATCGGCGTTATGCATCAGTGCATAATTTTTATCCACAAAATCCTCATGCACTTTCCAGGACGGGGGAAATGGCATGATTGCAGTACCTGGTTTGATTTGCGCATACCGCGGATGGGTGCGTGCATACTCGGAACAACCACGTTTCACCGTAACCGGCACATCGGACGAAATATCAACCGTAACCCTCTCCCGCAAAATATTGCGCACCTCTTTCCCCTCCTTAATACTCCTGCAGTAAATAAAACCTTTGTATGTACCAGCACAATCAGCCCTCCCTTCCACCATGCACTTCCGAGTATTGTTGCTGGGCAGTACGAGCCCATCAAAAATCATCAAAAGCTTGAAAAGCTCCATGACCGTGCGCGGCGTGATTAACACCTTATAACAATCAAAGCAAAATTCCGGTATCACATTAAACTGGTTAAATACCGTCATATGACGCTGACATCCTCCAGCCGGCGCGTCCTTCAAGATAAGCGGCCCTCTGCCAATTTGCAATGAACCTGCCCCCCCATACACCCCAGGCTCATTCAGTTTATTCTGAAAAAATTGTCTAACATCCTGATCCGTTATCATTTATCTTTTCCGCCATTTTAGGCAGTTAGTCCATAGTGCAAGGCATTCACTAAGCCCGCTCTTCAAGTTTGGCTGCGCATTGCGCGCCATAACCAAAGTATTCAATATAGGGTTGTAGCACAGGCATGATGGCTTGCATCTGACTGGCGTAACGCTTCCAACGGTATTTGGCATGCTGGTAAATAGGCTGTGTCACCTGGTGGTAGCTGGGTGTGCTTACTTTGCTATGCTGCATTGCATGTTTGTCATGCGCCAGTACGCGGTTGTCCCAGCCCACCTCCAAAAAATCTAGCAGGGCGCGTGCTTCATTTTCAAAATCGTCGACCAGATCTTCGTAACGGATCTGATGATAATTCAACGGGAGCATACGTGCGGCATCCAGCCAGATCTGCATAACCTTGCCATAAGCTACCGCTCCGCTTTCAAGGGTGAAGAAGCTGGTCATGGCCCCATCAGTGGCGAAATTCTGCATAAAGCAACTCAAGCAGACATCGCACGGATGACGGATGGCAAGTATGATTTTGGCGCGTGGAAAGACACGCCAAATCAGCGCCACGCTAATTGTATTAAACGGCATTTTGTCGACCAGCAGGCTTCCTTGCTGCAAGCTTATATGCTTCGCCACTTCATCAAAATAAACCTTGCGCAATTGTAAAATTTGTTCTGCTGTGAGTTGCGCAACGGATCTCTCCTTGCCTGGAAGCATTTGCTCAAAGGCGTCGACCATCACAGAAACCATGCTCTTCTCATCCAGGGTTTGTAGCGCGGGGTGGCTGTCCAGTATCTGCCCGAGAAGCGTCGTGCCCGAACGGGCGAATCCGAATAGAAAAACAGGGTCTGTAGCGTGGGAGCCATCTTCGCTGGTCGGGGTGGCACATGCCAGTTCAGGGGTAAGATAACGATGCCGTCTTTCGATGATTTCGACAAAGTCGTAATGTTGGCTATAGGTGTTCTTCACAAATTGGGCTAATAATCGATTGCCTTCGGCAATGTGCGTATAGGCACGATCGACATCGCCTTTCCTGTCATAGAGCTGCCCAAGCTGGAGGTGCACGTCTCCGGCTATTTCCAGATCAAGCTTCTGGTTCATGGCGCTCTCAAATAGCGCAATCGCTTCATCTGTTTTCTTCGCTCGTTGCGCCAGATTGGCCGCGGGAATAATCAGATCAGGATTATCCGGGGCATGGGGCAACTCCCGGTCAATCAGTGCCTGAGCCTCTTCCAGACGGTTGGCTTTTTCCAGCGTGTCCGCCAGTTTGCCAATTATCTTCACCGAATCCGGGGCCAAAAGCCGCGCGCGCTCATATTTTTCCAGCGCTTCGTCAAGCCTTCCATCCCGTTGTAGAACGCGGCCCATATTAAGAATAATCTCGGATGTGTTGGGGCGAAGCGCATTCGCCTTGTTGAGAAGTCGTGCGGCCTCTTGCGTTTCCCCAAGTGAAGACAATGCTGCCCCAAGATTGCTTAGCGCTTCGACAAAATCGGGCTGCAAGTGGATCGCCTGACGGTAGCTATTGACCGCCGCATTGTTTGCCCCCATTTCGCGCAGGGCGTTGGCAATAAAATAATGCGCCTCGGCATAGTCGGGTTGCAGGCTGATGGTTTTGCGATAGCAAACCAATGCCTCCTCCATGCGCCCCTGGCATTGCAGCGCAGAACCCAGCACATGGTGGCCCCAGGCATAGTCAGGTTTAATCTTTAATGCACGCCTGCAGAATGCCTCGGCCTCGCTGAAAAACCCCATTTTTCGATGGATGAAGCCGCGCATCGCCCACGACTCGAAATCCGAAGGCGCGCTTAGGCAAATACCGGCAAGCAAGGCGTCGGCCTCGTGCAACCGGTTACTGTTCAGCAACCCGGCTGCCTTGGCTTTTTTTGTACGAGTCAGAATATTGGGTTTCGCCATGTTGATAATTACGCGAACTCGCTAAATACGAGTCAAAGGTGTATTACAAAGAGAAAAGTATAAGTGATTTGCTCAACATCACGTAAGACTTGATGGCCATGAGCCGCCATGGGCATCAAGTCAAATAGACTTAAATAAAAAACCGCGCAGATCACTCTGCGCGGCTTATTTACTGCTTGCGCTTGAATTATAAAGTGCTTCTCTTATAAGCCAACGCCAAACAACTTACATCAAAAATTTACATCAGTTTGCGGCGGCGAACAGCAAAGCCCACCAGACCCAAACCTGCCATCAGCATGCCGTAGGTGGACGGCTCGGGTACGGCTGCTGCTACCACATTGCCTGTCAGGTGGAGCGCATACTGAGTACCGCCAAAGCCGGACGGATCCCCGGCAGGCACCACCGCAATGTAATCCAGTGCATATCCGGTACCGTAGACACCACTCCAAGAGAACTGAGCCATACCCGATGTATACGCAGCGCAAGACATGCCGATACTGGTACAGTTAGTGGGCGCAGTAATAGCGCTAGGTGTAGAAGTAGCATTAAGCTGTTTTTTCCAAGTACCGCCCGTCATGGGAATCGAATTAACGGTAGACCATGCCACATTCCAGCCGTTCATGGTTAAGCCGGCTGTCCCACCAGTAACCGGGGCTGTTGTAAAGTTGATACCCGTATTGCCATTAAAATCCCACGAATGCATCATGGAGTTTTGGTCAGTAGGACTTGAGGGACCTGTGTGATTATTTCCCGCTCCGGCGGCTTGAAGTGAGCCGATGACAATCCCAGCCCCAGGCAATGAACTGGGTGAAAGCATAATTTGCTCACCAATGGCAACGTTACCAAGGGGGAATCCCGTATCCATGCCAAACCAGGAACCGGTCGCGAAAGCGTTTGGAGTGCCCGAAGGAGTCGTACCTTGTGCACCTGCATTAATAGTCAGCACATCGCCATTGTTAAGCACAGCAGCGTTAGCACTCATTGCTCCCATGATGCCAACACTACCGATGGCCAGGGCAAACATTGTTTTAGTGAAATTCATGTATATCTCCTCTTGTAGAACATTATCGATAAAGTACTAGAGTCTCCTGAAGCTCTGCCAAAAAGTAAACCTTCCCTTTCTCGCCATAGCAACCGGCCCCAAGTATTAAGCAACTCCCGTTCCATAAATCGGTAGAAACTTTTATCTGGTTTTAAATCAAACATTTAATATTTTAGTGCGGCATAAAATCAAATAGTCCAGCGCAATGAGCTCCGCCAACGTTAAATATTCCGACAAATCCTAGTTAAATTCATTGCCGCAATTGAAAATGTCAGTGAATTGCCGAAACTTATAGGCTTCCTCTTGGAAAGACTTCCTCGGAAGACTAGTTATATCATCAGGATACTAGTCGAAAATATTCTCAAGAACATGTGTAATTTTTTTCGACGTGATGCGGTAATCCCCCCATTTTTAGCAGCCTCCAGAAGTGGAGTTAAGCGGCTAGCATCAATTTCTGTATGGGCGTGATGCCGCCGAGCGCCATGTTGGGGCGCTCGTTATTGTATGTCCATAGCCAGTGCGTAGCGGATTC
>JANLZE010000130.1:0-1177 GCA_031366105.1 Thiobacillaceae bacterium
CTTAGAATCAATGGCAGCAACAAGCAATCAATAACAGATGCGAGTAATAAAAAACTTGTGACTGACAAAATCAAGGCCACATAGACATCAACATCATCGTATCCCTAAAAGAGAACTATAGTCGACTCAATCTTGGATAAATCACACTATGAGAGCAGTTATTTTCGACGTGGATGGAACCCTGTTAGATTCTGTGGATTTGCACGCAAAAGCATGGCAGGACGCATTTAAACACTTCGGATATTCCTGTTCTTTTCCTCAAATACGAAGCCAAATTGAGTTGCCGGCAAATCGCCGCCAGCTTGAAGCTGTCTGTGGGGGTCATTTCCAAATATATCAAGGCGGCTGAAGCTGCGGGGCTGTCATGGCCGCTGCCAGCGGGAATGGATGACACCCTGCTGGAAACGCGTTTGTTTCCGACCGTCACCTCAGCCCGTGAACATGCCATGCCCGACTGCGCCCTGGTTCATCAGGAGCTCAAGCGCAAAGGCGTTACGCTGATGCTGCTGTGGGAAGAGTATCAGGCATCCTGTGCGGGTCAGGCATACCAGTATGCGCAGTTCTGCGTGTATTACCGCCAATACCGCAGCCGCATCAAGCTCTCCATGCGGCAAACCCACAAGGCCGGCGAGAAACTGTTCGTCGACTACAGCGGCGACGGCGTTCCTATCGTTGATCCCCAGACCGGCGAGATTCGTCTTACACAAATCTTCGTGGCGGTGCTTGGCGCGTCCGGCTACACCTTTGCCGAAGCCACCATGAGCCAGCGGCTGCCTGACTGGATCGGCTCGCACGTCAGGGCGTTCGATTTCTTCGATTGCGTGCCGCAGATCGTGGTGCCAGACAACCTCAAATCAGCCGTGACGCGTCCTTGCTTCTACGAGCCGGAGCTCAACGCCACCTATGCCGACATGGCACAACACTATGGCGTGGCGATCATTCCGGCACGCCCCTACAAGCCGCGTGACAAGGCGATGGTTGAGTTGGGCGTGCTGCTGGTGCAGCGCTGGATCACCGCCCGCCTGCGCCGCCACACCTTCTTCAGTCTGCACGAATTGAACCGTCTCATTGGAGAGCTGTTGCAAGGCTTGAACAATCGTCCATTCCAGAAGAGCAAAACGGAAACCCGCCGCTCGCAGTTCGACAGCCTCGACCGACTCGCCATGAAGCCGCTGCC
>JANLZE010000018.1:0-100023 GCA_031366105.1 Thiobacillaceae bacterium
CAGGAATCCGCTACGCACTGGCTATGGACATACAATAACGAGCGCCCCAACATGGCGCTCGGCGGCATCACGCCCATACAGAAATTGATGCTAGCCGCTTAACTCCACTTCTGGAGGCTGCTAAAAATGGGGGGATTACCGTTTCATCTCACTATTGATTTTGAGGCCGGCGTTCTTGTGTAAGTCGGTATTTTTCATTCGGTTTCCTTGTTTAGTTTTGGTGTGTAACGCTATGCCGAAGACATCAATGAAGATGGGTAGGCAGTAGAAGCAGTCTCTGGGTGGGTTTTAGCAGATAGCATAAGCGATGCTGACAGGCAGCGTAGAATTCATCGCTTTGATCACCGATACGGTATTGCACATGGCGCTCAAAGCCACAATTTACAAAATCGATCTGCAAATTGCAGACATGGATCGGCATTATTACGCTGACCACGCGCTAACTATTGCGCGCCATCCCTCCGAAACCGACGAGCGCATGATGGTGCGCGTGCTGATGTTTGCGCTGCACGCGAAGGAAGGGATTGCGTTCACCAAGGGCCTGTTTGACGTAGACGAACCTGATGTGTGGGTAAAGGATATGACTGGGGAGATCAAACTCTGGATCGACACGGGCCAACCCGATGAAACCCGATTACGCAAAGCCTGCAGTCGCGCAAATAAAGTAATCGCCGTCTGTTTCAGTAGCAGTTGCGAGGTATGGTGGAAGTTGATTGAAAATAAACTCACGCGGTTGAATAACTTGACCGTGCTTCAACTACCGTCCGAAACCAGCCAGGCATTGGCAGCACTAGTGAAGCGTACGATGCAATTGCAATGCATGGTGCAGGATGGCGAAATATGGATAAATACGGAGGGGGCCAGTATCCCCATCGGACTGAAGCCACTTAAAAAGCTAGCGTAGAGTGCATAGGAAACTCCCCATAATCAGTAGCTGCCAGAAGTAGGTTCTCTTAATTCATCCGAGGAGGTTCCTATGTTCTACGGGAGGGGACTACCGAATCAGAAATGAATACAGCGTGGAAAACTCCACGCTGTATTTGTGCCGCTGCTTGGTGGAAGAAAAAAATTCTCTACCGCATCACCGCTGTACGTCAACTACCGTATTAGTTTTAAATTTATTTACGACGGTTAACGATAAATCCAATAAGCCCTAGACCCGCTAGCATCATGGCATAAGTATCCACTTCTGGAACGGCGGCAGTACTAAAGGTATAAATACCTTGACTAGTACCTGAACCATCAGCCGTTCCTCCGACCGTAAAATAATAGTTCCCGGGAAGGAGAGTTTGATTCAAGTTTACTGAAATATCACTGGGTCCGGTGACGGTATCTCCCGCCAGCAGGGTATTGGAGCTAGAGAACAAATCCAGTGTCAGCCCTGTAATATGGTAGCTAACACTCCCCAAACTCAAATTAATGGTGACTGCCGTGGCCGCGACATCGGGAGAACTAGCAACAGTGAAATCGTATCGATCTGTAAATATGCCTGTGACAATAGGTGTCTTCGTATAGGGCGCGGCGCTCAAAGTGCCTACGCTATAGGTCACTGCGTGAGCACTAATGGTAATTAGGCATCCCGCTAGATATCCCAAGAACCTGATGATTGTGTTGGTATGGACCCGCATACTTTCTCCTTATTTATTATTTATAAATTTAATATTTTTAATTCAATTACTTATTTTATAATTTGAAATTATAAGCAAATTTTATACCTAAAAACATAATTAATTGCTTCAAAAATAAACTATATAAATCAATATTTTACGGCGTCATTGTAGGACATTGCCGATAGGAGTGTAAGGAATTTCGACAAAAGAGGCTTTTAGACTTCAGCTTAGTAAACCTCTTAGCAATAAACTCCTGAATTCAAAAGCTTATTGTTCTCAACGAGTAAAACTACTCGACATAGAGGCTAAATATAATTGAACGCATATTCATTTTTAACTATTCAAGCTATCCAACCCCTATACAAATCCAACTTTATACAAATGGGTCATAAATGAATCGGGTTTTTAGTTCTTGCAGATTCAGTTCCTGCAATATCGTATTCAATCGCATTTGAGCGTTGTTATGCGGGGTATTTGCCAGGCTTGCAATAATCAGTTCATTTTTAAGCGAATGCTCCCACCCGACCAGTTCTGTGACAGTGACTTGATAGCCATGCGATTCAAGTAATAAACATCGCAACACATTGGTGATATGGCTTCCGAATTCGCGGGTATGAATGGGATGGCGCCAAATTTCAGACAGCGGAATTTTGCTCAGCGAATCATTTTTGTTTTTTCGCAGCACACTGGCGACTTCCGCCTGGCAACAAGGCACTAATACGATGTGCTGCGCCTGCTTGGCCAATGCAAATTTGATTGCGTCGTCAGTCGCGGTATTGCAGGCATGGAGCGCGGTGACGATATCAATTTGCTGTGGCAGGTCTGGGCTAAGGGTGGACTCTTCCACTGTCAGATTCACAAAAGACATGCGCTCAAACTTCAATCGTGCGGCCAATTCACGCGATTTTTGCACCAAGTCTTCGCGGGTTTCGATACCAAAAACGTGGCCCACGCCTTTGGATTTTAGAAAGAGGTCATACAGGATAAAGCCCAGATAAGACTTACCCGCTCCATGGTCGGCGAGTGTGAGGGCTTTGCGCTCGGTCAGCAGCAGGGCTTGCAATAGCGGTTCAATAAACTGATACAGGTGATAAACCTGTTTCAGCTTGCGACGGCTATCCTGATTGAGCTTGCCGTCGCGCGTCAAAATATGCAACTCTTTAAGCAACTCCAGCGATTGTTCTGGCTTAATTTCAGGAATTCTATTCACGGGTATTTTTCGGCTATTACCAACGTGCTAGTTTACCGCCGCATCAAGGCTTGACGAGTCGTTTAGAATACCGGTTCATTATTAGAAGGATTGCTCATGGCCAAACCCAATTATTCATTCGCTAAGCGTCAACGCGAGCTTGAGAAGAAAACCAAAAAAGAAGAGAAACGAAAAAATAAAGCCGAAACCAAGCCGGAGTCGGAAGAAGCACTATCGCCTGAAAACTCCAGCGAATTGCCCCCAGCAGCGTCTACCGGTGGCTAGATCATAGGCACACTCCATGCTGACACTAGATCAATGCTGTATTAAATTCATGTTCACGCTGCTTTAGCTTGTTCCATAAGACGTTTACTGTGCCGATCATCAATATCTCCTGCTATAAGTTTATTGGTCTTGATGATCTAGCGGCGCTGAAGCTCAATTTAACTTCGCAATGCCTAGCGCTCCATCTCACGGGCACTATTTTGCTGGCACCAGAGGGCATCAATATTTTTCTGGCCGGGGGACGCGCCCCGATTGATGCCTTTATCGCCTCTATGCGCGGCGATTGGCGATTTCATGATTTACAGCCGAAAGAAAGCATTTCGGCTGTATCGCCATTTAAGCGTCTGCGCGTCCGGCTGAAAAAAGAAATCATCACCATGAAGCTGCCGCTATTGCGACCAGAAGCCGCTCGCGCGCCCGTAGTGACTTCTAACACGCTGAAACATTGGCTCGATCGCGGCTACGATGACGCCGGTCGAACTATAGTCATGCTGGATACGCGCAATGATTACGAAGTGGCGGCGGGTACTTTTCAAGGCGCGCTGAATTTCAACATTGCCCGCTTTAGTGATTTCTCGGCGCGCCTTCAGCTACATCAGGCGATGTTCAAGGACAAAACCATCGTTTCTTTCTGTACCGGAGGCATCCGCTGCGAAAAAGCCGCCCTCTACATGCAGGGTTTAGGAATCGAGCACGTCTACCAACTCGAAGGCGGCATTCTGAAATATTTTGAAGAGGTGGGTCGAACGCATTACGAGGGTAGCTGCTTTGTATTCGATTCCCGCGGCGCGCTCGATTCGGATTTGCAATCCACGCGTTTACCCGCAGTGCCCTAGTCTCTTTTCGTTCGAATGACCAGGGTAAAGGTCGCAGATGACAAAACCTTTTTACGACCTAATCTGTATCAGATAGCCATGAGGAGTCCATTATGAATCGACGTCACTTTCTAAGCCTCAGCGCCTCGGCGGCCGCATTGACGATACCGCATATCACATTAGCATCCGATTGGCGCACGTTTGAACTCAGCTACGAGGTAGAGCTGATAGATTTCAAAGGCCCCGCCGACTTGTGGCTTCCCCTGCCCCAAGAGTTAGGCGATTTTCAACGTATCGAAACGCCTATGTTCACTAGCAATGCGGACAAGAACGAGATTTATCGAGATGCACGCGATGGTACTAGCCTGTTTCACGCGCGTTGGAATAAAGCCGGTAGCGCGCGTACTGCGAGCGGCACAATGCGCGTAAGCACTCAGGCACGCAAGGTCGCGCTACACGAAACTCGCGCACCCCTATCGCGTGAGATAGCCACCTATATGCAGCCTTCGCCGAGCATGCCGACCGACGGCATTGTCGCGACGCGAGCCACTGAAATCACTCAAGGCGCGCACAGTCAGCTGCAAAAGGCGCAGGCTATCTATCAATGGATCGTCGACAATACTTTCCGTGATCCTAAAGTCAAAGGCTGCGGGCGAGGCGATATTCGCTACATGCTCGAATCCGGCGACTTGGGCGGAAAATGTGCCGACCTGAACTCACTCTTCGTGGGGCTTGCACGCGCTTCTGGTCTCCCCGCACGCGAGGTTTATGGGATTCGCGTGGCGGATTCAGCACAATTCAATAGCCTCGGTAAAAGTGGCGACATCTCTAAAGCCCAGCACTGCCGGGCCGAATTTTATTTATCCGGTACAGGATGGGTGCCGGTTGATCCGGCCGACGTCCGAAAAGCCGTGCTGGAAGAAGAACTGCCTTTGAACGATCCTCGCATTGTCGCGTTGCGCGAACGTTTATTTGGTTATTGGGAAATGAACTGGGTAGGGTTCAACCGCGCCCGCGATTTTATGCCTCAGCCCCCAACCCGCGAACCGCTCAGATTCTTTATGTATCCCCACGCCGAAACGGCAAACGACGCCACCGACGACTTAGATCCCGCTAGTTTTCGTTACCGGATTACCTCGCGCGAAATTTAACGCTGCGGCCTAAGCCGCCTATCAGCATTGATTTATAAGCCAAAAAGCGTATGATTCGCACTCCCCGATTTCCGGGGATTATTTTTTGGCAAGACAGCCTTGCTCCACCGCGCCGCTGCGGGGGGCTTTAACCGTAAGGAGACACTATGCGGCATTACGAAATGGTATTTATCGTCCATCCCGATCAGAGCGAGCAGGTGCCCGGCATGATCGAGCGCTACCGCGCCAATATTTCCGCGCGCGGCGGCAACATACATCGCCTCGAAGACTGGGGTCGCCGCCAAATGGCGTACCCGATCCAGAAAATTCACAAAGCGCATTACGTGCTGATGAACATCGAGTGCGATCTTGAAACGCTGAACGAACTCGAGCATGGCTTCAAGTTCAACGATGCAGTGTTGCGCCATCTGACCATGAAATGCGACGCCGCGATCACTACGCCTTCCCCGATGATGAAGGAAGACAAGTCGCGCGACATGATGGAAGGCGCTGCGCCTAAAGCCCCCGTTGCGGAAGCACCGGCTGCTGCACCCGAACCTGCTATTGCGTGAGCAATGCTGAATTCAGTAACTGGCTAAGCATTAGCGGAGAAATTACCCAACTCGAACCCCAGCGTTACTCCCCTGCCGGCGTCCCCATTGTAGAAGCCGTGTTGTTGCATCGATCAACACAGACAATCGGAAAAACCGACCGCCAGGTGGAATGCGAATTGACCGTACAAGCCAGTGCAGAACTGGCCGGCGTGTTAGGCCAGCATAGGTTAGGTACGCGAGTGAAGTGTCAGGGTGTATTGAACCGCCGCAGTGTGAATAGTCGGCAACTGATGTTGATATTGAGCGAATTGGAAAAGGAATAAATCATGGCACGTCCCATGGGTGGAAAATCTGGCGGAAAAGCCGGCGGAAAATTTGGTAACAAAAAACGTGAAGGCGCAAACCGCGGGCTGTTCAAACGCCGCAAATTCTGCCGCTTCACCGTCGATAAAGTCGTCCAGGTCGATTACAAGGACATCGAGGTGTTGAAAGAGTTTATTGCCGAAAATGCGCGCATTATCCCCGCCCGCATCACCGGCACCAAGGCGCGTTATCAGCGTCAACTCACCACTGCCATCAAGCGTGCGCGCTTTCTGGCATTGATGCCTTACACCGACCTGCATTCCTAAGGAGACGACCATGCAAATCATACTGATGGATAAAGTCGTCAACCTGGGCAGCCTGGGCGATGTGGTCAAAGTGAAAGACGGCTACGCGCGCAATTTTTTGATTCCTACTGGTCGCGCCCGTCGCGCCACGCAAGCCAATATCGATGCGTTTGCAGTGCAAAAAATCGAACTGGAACGTGTGGCCGGTGAAAAGCTGGCCGCGGCGCAAGCGCGTGCAGCCAAGCTGGAAGGTTTTGCGGTGCGGATTGCGCAATCGGTCGGCGTGGATGGCCGATTGTTTGGTTCGGTCACCAATGCGGATATTGCAGAAGCACTAACGGCGGCAGGCGTCGAAGTAGCCAAAGCGGAAGTCCGTTTGCCGGATGGTCCGTTAAAGGCTATTGGCGATTACCCGATAGTGATCGGGCTGTATCACGACATTACCGCCACGGTCACGGTCACGGTAGTAGGCCAGAGTTAATCGAGAAGTATCTTTATCTCGAATCGGAAAGCAGTGAAAAAAGGGGCTCAAGTGGCCCCTTTTTGTTATCCCGTGTTTGTCATAACTTTATCCACAAGCTTATGCCTTGTCTGATTTCAGGTGGGGGCTAAAATCCTGCCATGGCTACTGTTCATCCTTTCGCACCCGCAAATTCCGACCCGCAACTCGCGCACATGCGCCTGCCGCCCCATTCGCTGGAGGCCGAGCAGTCGGTGCTGGGCGGCTTGCTGCTGGAAAACAGCGCGTGGGATCGGATCGGCGATGTGGTTTCCGAAAAAGATTTTTATCGCCAGGATCACCGCCAGATTTTGCGCGCGATTATCAAACAGATCAGCAATAACCACCCCGCCGATGCGGTGACGGTGTCCGAGACGCTGCAATCGCTCGGTGAACTCGAAGCGGTCGGTGGTTTGTCTTACATCGTTGCGCTCGCGAGCAACACGCCGTCCGCCGCGAATATCCGCCGCTACGCCGAGATCGTGCGCGAGCGCTCGGTGATGCGCCGGCTGGCCGAAGTCGCGACCGGCATCGCCGACTCCGCGTATGCCCCGGCGGGTCGTAGCGCGTCGCAATTGCTGGACGAAGCCGAAGCGCGCGTGTTTGAGATCGCCGAATCCGGCAGCCGCGGCCAAGCCGGATTCTGCGAGATCAAGCCGCTGTTAAAACAAGTCGTCGAGCGCATCGACGAGCTATATCACAGCGAAAACGACTCCGGCGTCACTGGCGTGCCGACTGGCTTCCATGATCTGGACCAAAAAACCTCGGGCTTCCAACCCGGCGATCTGATCATTGTCGCGGGCCGTCCGTCGATGGGTAAAACCGCGTTCTCGCTCAACATCGGCGAAAACGTCGCGCTCGAAACCGGCTTGCCGGTCGCGGTGTTTTCGATGGAAATGGGCGGCCAGCAACTGGTGATGCGGATGATCGGCTCCGTCGGCAAACTCGACCAGCACCGGCTGCGCACCGGTAAACTCGGCGAAGACGACTGGCAGCGGCTGACCTACGCGCTAGGCAAGTTGAACGACGCGCCGGTATTCATCGACGAAACACCGGGCCTGAATGTGCTGGAACTGCGCGCCCGCGCACGGCGGCTGCAGCGGCAGTGTGGCAAGCTCGGCATGATAATCATCGACTACATCCAATTAATGTCAGCGAGCAGTTCTGGCGAAAACCGTGCGACCGAAATTTCTGAAATTTCTCGCGCACTAAAGGGTCTTGCGAAAGAATTGCAAGTCCCAGTCGTCGCGCTGTCGCAGCTGAATCGGGGCCTCGAACAGCGTCCCAACAAGCGCCCCGTGATGTCCGATCTGCGCGAGTCCGGCGCCATCGAGCAGGATGCCGACGTGATTCTGTTCATTTATCGCGACGAGGTTTACAACCCCGACACCTCGGACAAAGGCACCGCCGAAATCATCATCAGCAAGCAGCGTAATGGCCCCATAGGCACAGTGCGGCTTGCCTGGCTTGGCGAATACACGCGCTTCGAGTCGCTGGCGCAACCCGGCGCGTATTAAGGCGGCAAATGCGCCCGATTAAAGCGCTCATTTCGCTCGACGCAATGGCGCATAACCTGCGCGTCGCGCGACGGGTTGCGGGTGCCACCAAACTGATGGCGGTCGTCAAGGCCAACGCCTACGGTCACGGGCTTTCACGCGCGATTCGCGCTCTGCAAGCGGCCGATGGATTTGCGGTCTTGACCATAGAAGAGGCCGCCAACTTACGTCAAATGGGTGTACAGCATCCCATCCTGTTACTCGAAGGCGTGTTTAGCCCGGATGAGTTGCACCTCTGTGCCGAACTGAATGCGTGGCCGATGATTCACTGCAATCAGCAACTCGACTGGCTAATGCATCCGCGCGCTAAACCACTTCAGCTTTTTATCAAATTCGATAGCGGCATGCACCGCCTCGGATTTCCGCTCGCCGAACTCGATAGCGTGCTAGCGCGAGTCAATGCTGCCCCGGACATTGCAGGCATCACACTGATGACGCATTTTGCCCAAGCCGATGAAGCCGTCGGCATCGCCCAGCCGCTGCAAGCATTTCAGTCCCGCATTGCGCATACCAACCTGTCCTGGAGCACCGCCAACTCTGCAGCTTTACTGCGCTACCCCGCCGCGCATGGCAACTGGGCGCGCCCTGGCATCATGCTCTATGGCGCCTCGCCGTTTGCAGACACGACCGCCGCCGAACTCAACCTCAAACCGGCCATGACGCTAATGTCAGAAATCATTGCGGTGCAAACGCTGCAAGCAGGTGACGGCGTAGGGTATGGCCTGTCGTATCGCGCACCGCACGCGATGCGCATCGGCACCGTCGCGTGCGGCTATGGTGACGGCTACCCGCGTCACGCCCCCACCGGCACGCCCGTGCTAGTCAATGGCAAAGGCACCCGCACGCTTGGGCGCGTGTCGATGGATATGCTGTGCGTTGATCTGAGTGACATGCCCGAAGCCCGCATCGGCAGCCCAGTCGTGCTATGGGGCGCAGGCCTGCCGGTGGAAGAAGTCGCGCTCGCTGCCGAAACGATCAGCTATGAATTGCTGTGCGCGTTGACGGCGCGGGTGCCGGTGGAAGAAATTTGAACGGTGGGCGCGTCGTTTACTGCAACAGACAAACGTTGCAAGCGCGAGAGGGATGTGAGCCGCTGCGACGGTCCGTTTCTCGGCCGAAGCTGCCATTTCCGCACCAAACCAGATGGGCCCGCTACCGGCAACACAACTAGTAATTCACAGCAGCAGTTAAAGCGGCCATTCACTCTTGTCATCTTGAGCGCGGTCCTTATCAACGACCGCGCTATCTTCGAGCTTCAATTCTGGATCATTCATGTTGGTGAAAACCTACCGTGCTTCCCGCTCTTAATCTTCATCGCAGGATTCACACGTAGTCGCCAGCCTTTCGCGTCCTACGCTCCTCCTCGACACGGCGATGGAAGAACGCGGAATGACGGCCCAACACAAGGTGCGCGAAGATCCCAGGTAGAGCTTGGCGGAGGTGAATCCAGTCATCGACCATCACGGGTGCATACGGAATGTCGCCAAACCGGCTCGCCGGATGGACGGTCTGTATACGTTGGTCGTAGAACTCGTCAAAGTACCGCCTGCCTTCCACCGCCCAAACGCCCATGGGCTCGTCGAAGGTCTCGTACACCCACTTTCCGGCATCGGCAGATGACGGGTTTGGGTTTCCCATAGCTTGCAAGTGGCGACGCACAAGCTGAAACGACGCCTCCATGGCGATGAAGGTCGCCATCGTCGCTTCCTCCACGAACTCCTGGTGCATCGCCAACATGTCCGACTTGATCAGAGCCTGAACCCCACGCAAGAGAATGTGGTCTGCGGTGCTGATGCCCTGCCAGTAAGCAGGAAACTCTTCAATCGACAGCTCGTCCGTCTCGAAAAGGAAGCCCTTTTGCCATCCCACAGACTTGCGGCACTCCTCGAGCTCCACTACGCCACGTGAAATTGGAGCTCTTAGGAGCGCGCTCTTGACAACCTGCGCGCCCCCCGGCTGCATCAGGTCGAACCTCTCGGCATCGATGACGCGGCCGCTGTGCGGTATGGGATAAAAGCGACAACGAGAGCCTTCAGCAAACTGCTCGGTCATCATCAGCGCACCGAGGAGCCTGATGAGCTCTGGCTCAAGCCAGTCGACCTCGCTGTAAGGAAGATCGTCAAGATTAGCTTGCCAGCGACGCCCATATGTAACGGCAAACACGATGTCGTCGTCAGCGTGTAGCAGGCCGGTAGGCATGGCGAAAGTGCCACGCGGATACGTCCCGCACGAGCGAAACAGCGTCACGGCGTAGCGTGACGCGTAGAAGTCTTCTGGGTTGTGGCCTGTCTTAAACCTAATTTCAGCCGTCATCTTGCAATTGTCCTCTAGGATTGGCTGCTTCAGTTTCACTATGACAGTAGCTATAGGTCAAACGCGCCAAGTCGGAGGCAACTTGTTTCGGCCCAAATCTGTCACCGGACCAAATGGCTGAAATTCGGCGCCCTGCTACCATTCACAAAAATCATGGTGCTGCCGCAATGACAATAGAACATAAATTGACTGAAATCCTAAAGGCGCGTAACGCTGGGGCATTTCTCTTCATCGGTTCAGGCTTTTCCCGCCGCTACATCGGCCTCGAGAACTGGGTGGGCCTGCTCTCGCGGTTCTGTGTTGCAGGGAAGCCGTTTGAATACTATCGAGCCACCGCAGACGGCGATATTCCGGCGGCGGCGAAGCTTCTTGCAGCTGATTTTAATGGGTATTGGTGGGCGGCCAAGGACTACAAGGCAAGTGTCGGGAAAAACAAGGCAAAGATCGAAAACTTGACGTCTGCACTTCGCATCGAGATTTCTAACTATCTCGCGGGACTTGATCCTGTCGCGGCCGTTAAAGACGGCTACGCCAAAGAAATTGAACTGCTCTCTAGTCTTAACGTTGACGGAATCATTACTACGAACTGGGACTTGTTTCTCGAACACCTTTTCCCTGACTACAAGACTTACGTTGGTCAGAACGAGTTGCTTTTTTCAAACCCGCAAGAAATCGGCGAGATCTACAAGATTCACGGCTGTGCTTCTAAGCCGCGGTCACTCGTCCTAACTTCGGATGATTATGCCGAATTCAATGATCGCAATCCGTATCTGGCCGCCAAGCTGATCACAGTATTCGTTGAGCATCCCGTAGTCTTCCTAGGCTACTCATTATCGGACTCGAACATCACAAGTCTGCTCCGTGCGATCTCCCTCTGCATCGGTCGAGACCAGGTCGAGCAACTCAGGCAGAACCTGATATTTGTCCAGAGGCCCAGTACAGGTGAGGCGCCGGCTATTTCTGACACTTACTTGACGATCGACGGCGTTCAGATTCCTCTTGTATTGATCAAGACGAATGACTACTCCGAAATTTATCAGGCACTAGCCGCCATCCGTCGAAAAATTCCTGCCCGAGTACTGCGCTATTGCAAGGAGCAGTTGTACGAGTTGGTGAGGTCTTTGGAGCCGGAGAAGAAGCTATGTGTTGTGGACCTTGACGAAATCGAGAACAAGGAGGATGTCGAGTTTCTCGTTGGTGTCGGCGTCGCGTCGAATGTAATAGCTGACATCGGTGCAATTGGGTATGAGGCGATCGAGGTCAGAGACCTGATCGCCGATGCCCTGCATGAGGACCGCAAATACGACGCGAAAAAAATCGTCGATTCCACCATTCGACGAGCTGGACGGAACACGCCGTATGTGCCGGTATACAAATATCTGAGAGAGATCGGAATCGACAGTGAGGATTCCTACAAAAAGAGTGGGCTGGAACTCGATAAATGGGTGAAGTACGACGACAAGAAGTTTCGGATAAAAATGTATACACCGATCTTCTTCAAGCGTCGCCACGAAACTATGCAAGAGCTTATAGACGGGTCGACCCCCGAGAATGCCGCGACCCTTATTCCATTCATTCCGAAGGATAAAATTGATCTTAACTCCCTCCGTGACTTTCTGATTCGACACGAGGATAAGCTCGACAACAACAATTATGCGTCGTACTTCAAAAAGCTTGCGGCGTTGTATGACAGGTTGAAGTGGAGATGGAACGACGCATGAACATTTCCTTACGGAGATCAATCTGAAGTAGCGGTGAATGGTAGATCTTTTGAACGACTTCGGAAATTCGTCAACGGATCTACCAACTCGTATACCGCTGCCGCAATGTCTTTCTCCGCTTTCCTCCGTCCGCTTCGGCCGATAACCGGATGTTCTCGGCGTTTCTTCTAACCGGCTCTTCGGGGTCGAATTCATCCATCCCCGTAAGAAATCACAAAACCAAATTTATGCCGCCTTTAAATCGCAATTCTTCCGGATGCGTGATCGCTACGCACAGCAGCGCTTTCGCCGCGTCCGTAGGCTTGCGTCGGCCTTGTTCCCAATCTTGCAGCGTGCGTAGAGATACGCCCTTCAATGGGGAAATCAAATTTGGATTGCGACATACCAAGTCGGTTGCGGGCTTCGGCGATGGGCAATACGTCACTTGAGTCGTTCGCGCTGCTCTGCCCGTTTCATCTGCTGGACTGATCCCAGCAAGCCTTCATGGCACTAATTTTCCTTTACGTTGAATCGGAAAATCAATGCGGTCTCAGCTCGTTTAGTCGCTTCGTCAGCGACGCCGCCGATAGCGCGCCCTGATGGGTTGCGACCAGCTGTCCGCTGGCGTCGTAGAACAAGGTGATCGGTAACGCGCTTGAACCGGCTACGAAACCGATTCGGGTGTCCCGATCCATCACCACATTGGCCAGCTCGAGTTGGCCGGCAGACAGATAGCCCTGCACAGTCGCGCGATTTTCGCCCTGATTGGCGAACACAAAGCTCGCCCATGTTTCCCGTTTCTGTGCGGCAGCGAGCAGCGGCATTTCGCGGCGGCAGGGCGGACACCAACTCGCCCACAGATTAACGATCATGGGTTTGCCGGCGGCCAGCGCGGCGAGGTTGGTCGATTCGCCGGACAGCATCGTTACCTGGATTTCAGACGGCGTCGGCTTATCGATGATGCGCAGGCCGGTCATGACCCCCTGCCACGCCACCACCCAGAACACCAACGCTAGTACGGTGCGTTTGCGGACCGACAACCGTCGCCATCCCCGCCATATCGCGTCCGGCATCGCCGTAGCTCTCGCCAAGGAGTTTTTAATCATAGCGTCTCAATTTTTGCCCAAAGCACCGGCCCATGGCACAACGAATTAATGTATCGCCAGTGATTTCGCATTATTGCGCAGCGGCGAGAGATGAGCTCATAAACGCAAAACGCCGGGTAGGCGGCGCAGTGTCGCGAGTCCGTGCTGAACGAAATTTAGACGGGTAGCGTTTTACAGCGAAAGACGCAAGGAGCGCTCTAAAATCAAGTTAATAGTCGTCGAAGTCTTCCACGACGGTAAGCGTCCTTGTTACAAGGGCAAGCCATGCAGGCTTAATGCGTACTCCCAAACGAGGGGTCTTGAGTGCCCGGTGGCATCGGTAAACCCGCATAACGGGTGGCTGTGGCGATCGGCCCACGCGGAAACAGGTTGTACAGGAATTTGTGCCCGCCCAGTCCGGCGAACTCCTCCTCAAGCGTTTTTATCAGCGCCCGGGCGTGGACAGTAGCGCCATTATCGGCGTAGCAATCGCGTAGATAACGGATGATGCCGAGATGGTCGTCAGTCAATTCCAGACCGTCGGTTCGCGCCATCGCGATCGCCATCTCTTCGGTCCAGGGATCAAGTTCGCGCAGATACCCTCGCTCCGCGGCTACTCCGTCTTCCTGTTCAATCCATTGGTTGATATCCATATCGGGCATGATGATCTCCTGACGATGATTTATTCTTTATAGAACGTACAAACCCAGAAGCGAAGAGAAATATGCGATAGCCAGAAAATGCTCCCCGTGCATTACTCCGCCAAGACTTCAACCAAAGGCCAGCGCGGCTTGACTGTAAAACCTAAGTCCACGGCCGCATGTGCCATACGTTGTGCCCCCGCATAGGCAATCATCGCGCCGTTATCGGTGCAGAATTCCAGTCGAGGATAAAACACTTGAATACCGCCCGCGTTGGCCTCGGCAGTGAGCCGCTGACGCAAGCGTTGATTGGCGCCCACGCCGCCTGCGACGACGAGACGTTGAGCGCCGCGTTGTCGGCAGGCGGCAAGACTTTTACTGACCAGCACGTCCACCGCCGCTTCCTGAAATGCCGCGGCGATGTCGGCCGCATGGGTTAAACCTTCTTTGCGCACCAGCGTTAGCACAGCGGTTTTAAGTCCGCTAAAACTGAAATCGAAATCGCCCGAATGCAGCATCGGACGCGGTAAGGTGTAGCGCGTGGCATCTCCCGTCGCCGCCAGTTGCGACAGCGCCCGTCCGCCGGGATAACCCAGCCCCAATAGCTGCGCGGTCTTGTCGAAAGCTTCGCCGGCCGCATCGTCCAGCGTGTCGCCGAGCAATTCGTAGCGCCCTACTCCCGCCACGTACATGATTTGCGTATGCCCGCCCGACACTAGCAGTGCGGCAAACGGAAACGCGGGCGGGGTATCAGAAATCAGCGGCGATAGCATGTGGCCTTCGAGATGGTGCACGCCAACCGCGGGGATATTCAGCGCATACGCCAGCGCGCGCGCCATGCCAGCGCCGACCAACAGCGCACCAGCCAATCCCGGGCCCTGGGTGTAGGCAATGCCGTCCAGATCCTCCAGCGTACGCGAACTCTCAGCGAGGATTTGGCGCGTGAGCGGCAACACGCGCCGAATGTGATCGCGCGAGGCTAGCTCCGGGACTACACCGCCGTATTCGTTGTGCATCGCGATTTGCGAATACAGCGCATGCGCCAGCAAGCCCTGTCCAGTGTCGTATAACGCAACACCGGTTTCATCACACGAGGATTCAATACCGAGAACGAGCATAAAAAATGAAGACTTTGAAAATAAGACTCTCAATAATACCGTTGCTCCGTTGGCAAACGTTTGAATCTCAGCAAAGAACGATAACTCGATAAACCAGGTGTTATGCAATTAACGGTAAAGGCTTGATTCGCAAGTGTCGTTAATGCTTTGCCGTAAGCAATTTATACGGAGCATTTCTCCTCTGGCGGTTAAAATGTGAACGTATTGATAAATACCGCAGTTCTACCGATTTGTTTCATACCTTTCCAAAATTATGCAAGATAACCAAAACCCCCCTGTCTCCAGCACTCCAGAGTTGCAACGTGAAGTTGCAGATCTGATGATTGAGGCCCTGAATCTGGAAGTGAGTGCTGACCAAATCACCGCCGACTCGCCGTTATACGGTGAGGGCCTGGGCCTGGACTCGATTGATGTGCTCGAAGTGGCGCTGGTGGTTTCCAAGCGTTACGGCGTGCAATTGCGTGCAGACAGCGCCGACAACCAGCATATATTTAGCTCGCTGCGCAGTTTGTCTGACTACATCGCAACCCAAAGAACCCGTTGATGGCCCGCCGCATTCTGGGTTGGCTCGGCATAGTCGTGCTGGTAGTTGCTTACCCGCTGCTGGCGCATTACACCAATCAATCCCATAGCGCCAGCCTCGGTGCATTGGTGGCGATTGCGCCGGTGGTGTTGATCGCGTTGGCCTTTGCGTGGCGTTCGCCGCACTATTTGATCATGGTGGGGGTGATCGCGCTGACGTGTATTGCATTGTGGGCGGGATGGTCGCGACTGGAACAAAATTTTGGGCTGGTGTACTGGTTACAGCACATGGGCATGCAGTTGATTCTGTTGATGACGTTTGGCCGCACGCTGATCGCTGGGCGGCAACCGCTGTGCACGCGCTTTGCAGAGGCGGTACATGCTCCTTTGAGCCCTCAACATGTGCGCTATGCCCGCCAGGTGACCGTGGCGTGGACTTTGTTTTTTGCGGCAATGGCCGTCACGTCTACTTTACTTTTTTTTCTGGCGCCGTTGCCTACCTGGTCCATATTCGCTAATTTTTTAACGCTGCCACTCGTGGCGTTGATGTTTATTGCCGAATATTGGATACGCAAATGGCTACTGCCTGAAATGCGTCACGCGCACTTCCTCGATGCGATACGCGCGTTTCGCGACGCCTCGGCCCGGCCACGCTGAACCGTCCGGCTTGACCATGTCATCCCTTCCGTTGGTTTCGCACGGCTCCCCGGATAGCATCATTGCGTGGCGTGCCGAAGGCGCCGTCACGTTGCGTCAGTTTCTGGCTGAGGTTGCCAGGCTTGCCGCGCTCTTCCCGGCGGGCGGCCACTTGCTCAATATGTGCAGTGATCGTTACCACTTTAGTGTGGGGCTCGCCGCCGCGATTGTGGCCGGAAAAACCAGCCTACTGCCGTCTACCCATACCGTAGCAACCGTGCGCCAGATCAAGCTGTTTGCTCCAGATGTTTTTTGTTTAACCGATAGCGACCTATGCGCAGTAAAACTGCCGCAATTACGTTACCCCGCAATGACTCCGAGTCCGGAAATAGCCTTCGCAATTCCCCAAATCGATAGCAAGCGGCGCATTGCGATAGTGTTCACCTCGGGCTCGACCGGTACTCCTCAGCCGCACGTCAAAACTTGGGGCGCATTGGTCAATAGTGTTCACGCTGAGGCCACACGGCTAGGGCTGTTGCATCACGCGCATTGCACCTTGGTCGGCACAGTGCCGCCACAACATATGTACGGGTTCGAATCCACCGTATTGATGGCTTGGCAAAGCGGCCATGCGTTAAGCCATACGCAGCCCTTTTACCCCGCGGATATTTGCGAGGCCTTGGCGACAGTGCCAGCACCTCGTGTATTGGTGTCTTCGCCGGTGCATCTTCAAGCTTTGCTGAATGCCGAATTGGCCCTGCCAGAATTGGCCTTGGTGGTATCCGCCACTGCGCCTTTGTCTACGCAACTCGCGATGGATATTGAAGCGCGCTGCCATGCACCGCTAATGGAAATTTATGGCAGCACCGAAACCGGGCTGATTGCAACGCGTCGCACCGCGCAAACGGCGGAATGGCAATTACTCCCCGGCATAACGCTGTCGGGCGACAGTGGCAATATGCAAGCTTGCGGCGGCCATATCGATACGCCCACCACGCTGAGCGACATTATTGAGCCCCTTTCAGACACGGGTTTTTTGTTGCACGGACGTCTCGACGATTTGATCAATATCGCTGGCAAACGCCATTCGCTCGCCAGCCTTAATCACCTGCTCAATACCCTGCCTGGCGTAGTCGACGGGGCTTTTTACATGCCGGATGAAAACGGTCACGATCACATTACCCGACTCGCAGCTTGTGTAGTGGCGCCTGAGTTGGATGCACCCCGTTTACTGGCAGCCTTGCGTGACTATATCGATCCGGTGTTTCTGCCACGGCCTTTGATATTGGTGGATGCGCTGCCCCGTACCCCCACCGGCAAACTCCCTCGTGCTGCACTGCAAGCCTTGTTCGAAGCGCGCAACACCCAACCATTCGCATGACACACACCACCTACTGGACAGTGCCACTGGACCACCCGGCCTTTGCCGGGCACTTCCCTGGCACGCCGATTCTCCCCGGCGTGGTGTTGCTCGACACCACACTGCAAGCCATTTCGGAAGCCAGCAGCATCGCGCTGGATCGGTGCGAAATCAGCTCGGTTAAATTTTTAAGCCCGGCTAATCCGGGCGATGCGCTCATGATCCAACATGAAATTTCGGCCAGCGGCACGATCCGTTTCGAGATCATGGCCGGCGCGCGCAAAATCGCCACTGGCAGTATCGTGCCGGGCTTGCCTGAATGACCGCGCCCACAACCGCTCCCCGCGCTGTCTGGGCTGAGACCCCGGAACGCAGCAACAAACTGATGTTGCGCATCATGACCTGGATTTCGCTGCGTTTAGGTCGGCGCGTGGCGCGCGTGGTGCTGCGTTTGATCGCTGCGTATTTTTTGGTATTCGCCCCTGCCAGCCGACGCGCTTCTCGCGATTATCTACGCAGGGCGCTGGCCCGCGCTCCGTTATGGCGCGACCTGTATCGGCATTTTTTTACGTTCGCCACCACCATCCACGACCGCGTTTATCTGGTTAATCGCCGCTTCGAGTTATTTGATTTTGAAGTGTACGGTGAGGCGGAAATGCGGCTTTTACTGGCACCCGACAAGGGAATGTTTTTATTGGGCGCGCATCTGGGCAGCTTCGAAGTGATTCGCGCAATCGGCCGCAAAGAAGCGGATTTGCGCGTGGCAATGCTGATGCACGAAGATAACGCCAAAAAAATCAACGCAATGCTGGCCGCGATCAATCCCGAAGCGGTGCAGGACATCATCGGCCTCGGCCACATTGATTCGATGCTGCGGGTAGGCGAGCACCTGGACCAGGGGGGCGTCGTCGGCATGTTGGCGGACCGCACGCCAGGCAAGGACACACTCTATCCGGTGCAACTCCTCGGCGACGACGCGACACTGCCCGGCGGGCCGTTTCGTATGGCCGCGTTGCTCCGGCGGCCGGTGGTGTTTATGACCGGGCTTCACCTCGGCGGCAACCGCTACGCGATACACTTTGAACCGCTGGCGGATTTTTCTGACGTCAAACGTGGTCAACGTGATGCGGCAGTGCAAGCCGCGATCACGCGCTATGCTGCATTGTTGGATCACTACTGCCGCAAAGCGCCATACAACTGGTTTAATTTTTTTGATTTCTGGCAATCCACACCTACGGCCACCCGACCCAAATCATGACGAGATTCATTTCCCCCAACTTCTTATGGCGACTCATTTTTGCGCTAGCCATCTTGCCCGCTCTCAGTCACGCCTCCGGCTGGGATATCGATCAACTGATGCGCGGCTTGGCGCAAACGCGTGCCAGCCACGCACGCTTTGTCGAAACCAAAACCATCGCGATGCTCGACGAACCGGTGGAATCTTCCGGCGAATTGTTTTACAGCGCACCGGACCGTCTGGAAAAACGCACACTTAAACCTCGACGCGAAAGCATGCTGGTGGACGGTAACGCATTGCTGATCGAGCGCGGCCGCAAACAACATCGCCTTCAGTTGCAGGATTACCCTGAACTCGCCGCTTTCATCGACAGCATCCGCGGCACGCTTGCGGGTGACCGCACCGCGCTTGAGCGCAATTACAAACTCAGTCTGGAAGGCAACGCTGCACACTGGACCTTGCAACTACTGCCGACGAATAAAAAAATGCAGTCGGTCGTCAAACAAATTCGCATCACCGGGGCGCGCGCGGCAGTCAGCAATGTCGAAGTGACTCAGACAGACGGTGACAGTTCGTTGATGCTGATTGAGAACCTGACCACCCCGTGATGCCAGCCCAGGCGCGGCGCAGTCGCTTAGCCATCGTGTTGTGGCTGGCGTTTCTGCTGATGTGCAGCGTCATCATTAGTCGCAGCCAGTTCACCACTGATCTCTCGGCTTTCTTGCCGCGCAGTCCCACGCCCGAGCAACAACTGCTGCTCGAACAAATTACCGACGGCCTCGCCTCGCGACTGATTCTGGTCGGCATCGAAGGCGCCGATGCGCCCACCCGCGCGCGACTTTCCAAACAGATTGCGCAGCGTTTGCGGGCCGATCGCGCGTTTGCCAGCGTGAATAACGGCGAACCGGTGAGTGCCGAACGCGACCGCGCCTTTCTGTTTAACAATCGCTATCTGCTTAGCCCTGCAATAACGCCCCAGCGCTTCAGTGTGGACGGCTTGCACGATGCGCTCGGCGACAGTATCGACCTGCTCGCGTCGCCTGCGGGGCTACTCGTCAAATCTCTACTTCCTCACGACCCCACTGGGGAAATGGTGCAATTGCTTGAGCAACTTAACGGCGACAGTCGTCCTCAGCTAGTTGATGGCGCATGGGCTTCGCGCGACGGCACGCGTGCGTTGATGCTGATGCAAACACGCGCTTCGGGGTCCGATACCGACGCTCAGCAACGCGCGATGACTGCGATCCGACAAGCGTTTGATGCAGCCCGCCAAGCCACTTCCGCGAAACTGGTAATGACCGGCCCGGGCGTGTTTTCGGTTAATTCCCGCGACACGATCAAAGCGCAGGTCAGCCGTCTGTCGATCATCAGCGTGGCGCTGATCGCGACATTACTATTGTTGGTATATCGCTCGTTCAGCGCACTTGCACTGGGGTTTTTGCCGGTCGTCAGCGGCGCGCTGGCAGGCGTTGCGGCCGTGAGCCTGGGCTTTGGCGCGGTGCACGGCATCACGCTGGGATTTGGCACCGCGCTGATCGGCGAGGCGGTGGATTATTCGATCTATTTATTTGTGCAATCCGAGCAAGGCGCAACAGATCAACAAAACTGGATCAAACGCTTTTGGCCCACCGTCCGCCTCGGTGTGCTTACGTCAATATTTGGTTTTGCGTCTTTGCTTCTGTCGGGCTTTCCGGGGCTCGCGCAACTCGGGCTGTATTCCATCGCCGGCTTGCTCGCCGCGGCGGCTGTGACCCGTTACGTATTACCGCATCTGCTGCCGACGAACTTTCGCATTCACGATGTGTCGTCCATCGGACTTGTACTCTCCCGTTTTGTGCAACATGCCAAAAGTTTACGAGTGGCCGCTGCGCTGGTGGTGATCGCGGCATGTGCGGTGCTCGTGCTCAATCGCGACCATTTGTGGAACGACAAAATATCCTCGCTAAGCCCGGTATCGCAGGCGGACATTGCTCTCGATGCGAGCCTGCGCGCCGACATGGGCGCGCCGGATGTGCGCTATCTGGTCGTGGTTTCGGGTGCGGATCAGGAAGCGGTATTGCGCTCTGCCGAACAAGTTTCAAGCGTGCTGCAAACCCAGGTCGATCAAAATGCGCTCGCCGGATTTGAAAGCCCCAGTCGATATCTGCCCAGCATCGCGACGCAGCGCGCACGTCAGGCGAGCTTACCTGAGCCCGATGTGCTGCAGGCTCGCCTCGCGCAAGCCGTGCAGGGCTTACCAGTGCGCGCGTCGTTGTTTACGCCGTTTATGGCGGATATCGTTGCCGCTAACAAACAGCCTTTGCTGCAAGCGTCTGATCTCGAGCACACTTCGATGGCAATGGCGGTCGATGCGCTGCTGCTTCGACAAAAGCAGCACTGGAGCGCGTTATTGCCGCTAACCGCCGTTGCGGGTGCCGACATTAACGCAGATCAAATTCGCGCCGCGTTGCGCGTCACGCGTTTACCCAACGTGCTGTTTGTGGATCTGAAAGCCGAATCTGACCGCCTGTATTCCGGCTATTTGCATGAAGCAATTTTATTGTCGCTTGGGGGGCTAGTTGCGATTATCGGGTTGTTGCTACTGGTGTTTCGCTCACCCCAACGCGTGCTGCGCATCATCGCGCCGCTCGCAGCTGCGGTCATTACCGTCACCGCTGGCTTGGCGCTGTTGGGGCAACAACTGATTATTTTGCATCTGGTCGGCTTGCTGCTGGTGGTCGCGGTGGGGTCGAACTACGCACTGTTTTTTGATCGGCCCATCCAGTCTAAAGACGAGGGCATATCGCCCCGCACGCTCGCTTCGATGTTGTTCGCCAATCTCACTACCGTCGCGGGCTTTGGTCTGCTGGCGTTTTCCAACGTATCGATATTGCAGGCGATGGGCGTTACCGTCGCGCCGGGCGTGATCCTTGCGCTGATTTATTCGGCCATTTTTGCGCCACGTGACGATGCGTAACTGGCAACCCACGCTGTTGATTCGCGGGTCGTTGCTGCTGCATCTGCTGGCGCTTATCGCGGTAATGGCTGCGCCTACCGAATGGCGCTTGTTCCTCGCCATTGTGCTTGCGAATCATCTTCTGCTCACGCTGGTGGGCGTGTGGCCGCGCAGCCACTGGCTGGGCCCAAACTGGACACGATTGCCCACCGCCGCCACGGCTAGAAATGAAATCGCGCTCACCATCGACGACGGTCCCGATCCCGCTGTCACGCCGCAGGTGTTGGACTTACTGGATAGCTACCAAGCGCAAGCTACCTTTTTTTGCGTCGGCGAAAAAGCTGCGCGTTATCCGGATTTGTGCCGCGAAATCGTGCGTCGCGGCCATACGGTAGAAAATCATAGCCAGCATCACAGCTATCATTTTGCGTTGATGGGCATGTCCGGATTTGCGCGCGAATTGCAGGCTGCGCAACACACACTCACGACTATCACCGGTCAGCCCCCGCAATTTTTTCGTGCCCCCGCCGGGATCCGCAGCCCCTTGCTTGAACCCGTGCTCGCGGGATTGGGACTACAACTGGTGAGCTGGTCAGCGCGCGGTTTCGACACGCGCATCAGCGACGTTACAAAGGTTAAAAACAGTTTGTTACACGGCTTACGCGCAGGCGCCATCCTGCTGGTGCACGATGGCAACGCTGCGCGCTCAAGCAAAGGCACACCGGTGATTCTTGAAGTGCTGCCGTTTGTTTTAGCCGCCGCGCAGGGGGCTAATCTGCGTTTGGTCACCTTGCGTCAGGCCCTTGCATGACTCGCCCTACTGCTCCCCAGAGTGAGTCGTCTCAGCCACGCTGGTATGACCATGCCGCTGCCGCCTTTACCCAGCACATGTATCTGAAAGGATTTGGCACCACAATCTTTATCAGCGTTTTTTTTGGGGCCTATTTTTATTTGCTCAAACACCCCGCCTACCCCACCACGATCATACCTATCACCTTGCTTGATGGCCTGATCGGCTTTCAACCCGCCGCGCTGCCGTTGTACCTGTCACTGTGGGTATACGTTTCGCTGCCTCCGGCTTTTTTGTCGACGCGCCGCGAACTCTACGGCTATGGTCTGGCAATAGCCGCCACCTGTCTCACGGGTCTGGTGGTCTTTTACTTCTGGCCCACCGCCGTGCCCCCCGTCGATATCGACTGGACGCAATACCCGGACGTGCATTTCCTAAAAAACATCGATGCAGCAGGCAATGCCTTCCCGTCGCTACATGTTGCCACCGCGGTTTTTTCAGGCGTCTGGCTGCATCACCTGCTGCGCCGGTTTGCCGCACCGCAGTGGCTACGTATCATCAACCTTTTATGGGGCATCGGCATCGTGTATGCCACCATTGCCACACGTCAGCATGTGGCAGTGGATGTGTTGGGGGGCTTGGTGTTGGGCGGGCTGGCAGCTTGGTTATCATTGCGCGGAAGAACGCGAGGTCTATCATGAGTGGCTCAGAATTCAATAAACAGCGTAAGAGGATTTTGGTAGCGATGAAGAAAGCGCCCCCTGGCCTTGATTATGTTTGGGACGGCAAGGACGAAGAGGATCGCCCATTGACCCACGAATAAATGCTAAAAGACGTCAAGACTCACCACAAGAAACATGGACGCCCACACAATAAGCCCCTTACGTGATAACGCCCCTTTTGGAATTGAATCGTGTTCGAGAGAGATCTCCGGCCCAACCCTTAACTAACAGTGATTACAAATAATTTCGAAAACATTTATCGCCAATTGGGGCGGCTGATTGAAACGATGCCATCCTTTGAAGGAGTGGGACAATTAACCACTGAGCACCATCAATGGATTGGCCGTGCCGATGCGTTGATAGGGGTGGGTGGCACCTTAGGAGATCAACTGGATTGGCGGAGTGCTGTTGCAACGCTCCAGACACTCACTAGGCGGCTATTCGGTCTTGAGAAAATGAAGATAGTTCTCTTCCGGGTTTTAGCTGCGGCTGAGCTGAAAGCACCCCCTGGTGTTGGTGGGACTTTCATTCCCGTCGGTAACAACTTCGACGCTTACGCGGCCCTGTCAAAGTTACTTCAAACTGCCACCAAAGAAGTGCTGATTGTAGATCCGTATATGGACGAAACTGCCTTATCGGAGTTTGGGCGTGCTGTCCCTGAAGGCGTAATGCTCCGGCTGTTGTCAGACCAAGCTAGCAACAAGCCTACTTTGGCCCCAGCAGCAAAAAAATGGATAGAGCAATTCGGGTTGCTACGACCCTTGGCCGTTCGATTAGCTCCTGCCAAAACTCTACATGATCGGGCTATCTTTATCGACCAGACTACTGCTTGGTTACTTACGCAATCCCTCAAGGACTTTGCCAAACGTTCTCCGGCGGAAATAGTTCGTGCTGACGATACGGCAGCGCTTAAGGTGAATGCTTATGAATTGATATGGGCTTCGGCCCAAGTCCTTGGCTAAACCCTATTGTTATCGACTGTCGTTCACGCAAAGGGTTTGTATCTCACACCATTCATGGACTCCTTTTCAACATCTTTTGTTAACTTAAAATAGTTTAATTCTCCTTGAACCCGCTCCATCTCTCTAATTACACGGCGACCAGTAGCATAGGTCGTGGTCTTGCCCAAACTTTGGAAGCGCTGCGTCAGCGTCACGCTGGGTTGGTGCCCTGCGCTTTCGATACGGTGGACTTGGCGACTTTTATAGGCGAAGTAGCTGGCGTGGATGAAGTTCAATTGCCCGTGCATTTGAGCGACTTCGATTGCCGCAACAACCGGCTAGCGTTGCTGGGCCTAATGCAGGACGGTTTCACCGAAGCAGTCCACGCCGCTATCGCGAAATACGGCACCCAACGCATCGGTGTGTTTATCGGCACCAGCACTTCCGGCATTCTGCAAACGGAATTGGCCTACCGGCGGCGCGATCCCGAGACCTGCGCTTTCCCCCCCGATTTCATTTACGGCAAAACACACAATACGTTTTCTGTCGCCGATTTCACGCGCCATTATTTTGGCCTGACTGGCCCGGCGGTGGCGGTGTCGTCGGCGTGCTCGTCTAGCGCCAAGGTGTTTAGTTCGGCGCGGCGCATGATCGCTGCGGGGCTGATCGACGCGGCGGTGGTGGGCGGGGTCGATTCGTTGTGCTTGACGACGTTGTATGGCTTCAACTCGCTCGGCCTGATTTCGGATCAGGCATGCCGCCCGTTCGATGCGCAACGCAATGGCATTTCAATTGGCGAAGCGGCGGCTTTCGCGCTGCTCGAACGCCTACCGGAAAACCTAAACGCCGATGCGGTGCTGCTACTTGGCGTCGGCGAATCCAGCGATGCTTATCACATGTCGTCGCCGCATCCGGACGGCCTGGGTGCGCGCATGGCGATGCAGGATGCGCTGAATATGGCGGGTTTGCAGCCGGCTGAAATCGACTATATCAACCTGCACGGCACCGCGACGCCCAGCAACGATGCGGCGGAAGGCAGGGCGGTTAATCATCTATTTGGTTCGCGCACCCCTTGCAGTTCCACGAAAGGTGCGACGGGCCACACGCTGGGCGCTGCGGGGGGCGTGGAAGCGGTGATTTGCGCGCTGGCGCTACAACACGGCTTGTTGCCCGCCGGGCTCAACACGCAGCAACTCGACCCGACGCTAGCGCTCGATTATGTGCTGGAAAACCGCGCGCAGCCGGTGGGCCGTGTGCTTAGCAATTCGTTTGGTTTCGGCGGCACCAATTGCAGTTTGATTTTTGGACGGGCGGACCAATCATGACACTCTTCGCCTACATCGAAGGCATTGGTTTGATCGGCCCTGGCTTGGCTGGGTGGGCCAAGAGCGAGCCTGTGCTGAGCGGGCGGGTGCCCTATCAAACACAGAAAACGATATTGCCCTCGCCTGAGTTATTGCCCGCGGCAGAACGCCGACGCAGCGGCGCAATTGTAAAGCTCACGCTAGCGACGGGGATTGAAGCTATCGCAGCGGCCGGACTCGACGCGGCTAACCTGCCCAGTGTGTTTACTTCGTCGGGTGGTGATGGCGACAACTGCCACGCGATTTGCGAAATGCTCGCGTCGAACGACCGCCAAATTTCACCCACGCGTTTTCATAATTCCGTGCACAACGCTGCAGCGGGTTATTGGAGTATCGCTACCGGGGCGATGCGTAGTTCGTCGGTGCTGTGTGCGTTTGATGCGTGCTTTGGCGCGGGTCTATTGGAAGCGCTCACCCAGGTGGTGGTCGATCACACGCGCAGCGTATTGCTGGCGTGCGATACGGCTTATCCGGAGCCGCTGTATAGCGCGCGTCCGATCCCGGATTCGTTGGGCATTGGGCTCGTGCTGGCCCCGCAGCGCAGCGCCACCTCGCTGGCACAAATCAGCGTGAGCCTCACTGACGCGCGCGCTGATACACTCGATGACGCCGCACTGGAAAGTCTACGCCTGAACATTCCCGCTGCGCGCGGCTTGCCGTTATTGCGGGCGATAGCCTCGAAGCAAGATCAACGCGTGGTGCTGGATTACCTGGATAGCACGCGTCTCGCTGTGGACATCACACATTGTTAGGAATGTGAAATACTGGGGCCAAGTTCATTGGCCTTTTGCAAAGCCATAGGGCTAAGCTCGCGTTGCCAGTTAATCAAAATCTTATGTCCAATTTGAGCATTAGATATCTCTCAGCAGACGAAGCAAACTTGGCACTGATCCTCTTCGGTTTTATATCCACTGATAAGCGTATTCCCCCTGATGCACTCTTCGCCGTCGTCCAACATTCTCCAAGGCGAATCTCGCCCTGAATACCTCCGCAACGAAATCTTGGCCGACTTGTTTGAAGCAAGCGCGCAGCGTGCGCCGAACCAAGTGGCGCTGGTCTTCGAACATCGCCAACTGACCTATCGTGAACTCGATGCCGCTGCAGACTGCGTTTCAGCCGGGCTGATTTCCCGGGGCGTAGGACCTGGCCGGCTGGTAGGGCTATGGATGCCACGAAGTATCGAGTTGTTAATTGCCCAGCTCGGGATTGCTAAAAGCGGCGCTGGCTGGCTGCCATTTGATGCCGACACGCCGGTAGAGCGAATTGTCGGATGTCTTGCAGATGCGAAGGCAGCGGGCATTGTGAGCTGTGCCCAATTGGTGCCCCAGCTTGCCGATATTGGCAGCGCAGTCTGGCAAGTTGAAAGCCTACTTGAAACCACCTCCACTGAGCGGCGAGGTAGCCAGGTTCAAGGGCACAACCCGGCCTACGTGATTTACACCTCCGGCTCGACCGGTAAACCGAAGGGCATCGAAATCAGTCAGGCTGCGATCTGCCATTTCTTGCGCAGCGAAAACTCGGTTTTGGACGTGCGCGCAACCGACCGCGTGTATCAAGGATTTTCGGTAGCCTTCGACATGTCGTTCGAAGAAATCTGGATTAGCTATCTGGTGGGCGCCACGTTGTGGTTGGCGCCCAAAGAATTGGCGGTCGATCCCGAGGCGCTACCGCGCGCGTTGGCGGAGAACAACGTCACAGTACTTCACGCAGTGCCAACCATGCTGGCGATGTTCCGCGAGGATATCCCCAGCTTGCGGATTATCAATCTCGGGGGCGAAATGTGCCCGCCCACACTGGTGGCACGCTGGGCAAAACCGGGGCGCCAGATTTTTAATACTTACGGCCCCACCGAGACGACGGTCTCTGCCAGCCTGGCCGAATTACACCCTGGCGAACCCGTCACGATTGGCAGACCGCTGCCCAATTACGGTCTGATGGTTATCGATCCCGAGCCGACCCACGCGCTGACGCTATTGGCCCCAGGTGAACTCGGCGAACTCGCCATCACCGGGCCCGGTGTCGCGCTAGGCTATCTTGGCCGACCTGACTTAACCGCCGAAAAGTTCTTCGCTAATCCGTGGTCCATTAGTGAGCACGACCGTCGCCTGTATCGCACCGGGGACCTGGCTCGTATTGATGTGCAGGGTTATGTCGAATGCTTGGGGCGTACGGATTCGCAGGTCAAAATTCGTGGATTTAGAGTTGAGCTCGGCGAAATTGAAGCGGTGCTGGCGCAGCAGGAGTGGGTAGATACTGCTGCGGTTTTACTACGTAAGGAAGCGGGCCTGGACCAGCTCATTGCTTTTTTTACCGGCGACGCTGACCGGCTCCCTACCCCTGCCGCCTTGCGCTCGTCACTGGCTAAAGTGCTACCGACGTACATGGTTCCGAGCCACTACGAAAGCCTAACCGAAATGCCCCGCCTGACCTCGGGCAAGATCGACCGGAATGCGTTAAAAGCCCGCCCTTTGGCCTTTGTTGCTGTCGATTCAGCAGCATCGGATGCGCCGTTAAATCTGGCTGAAGAAGCGTTATTTGGCGCGCTAACTACGTTGTTTCCGGGTCAGGCAATCAAGCGCACGCTGGATTTCTTTAGCGACCTGGGCGGCCATTCATTATTCGCTGCCCGACTCGCATCGGCGCTACGGACTACTCCGCGCTTTGCGCATGTAACCGTCAGCGACATCTACAAGAATCGGCAGATTAGCCGCATCGCCGATGTGCTGATGGAGGCACCCCCTGCCACGGTGGCACCTGATTTGAACTGGACCCCACCCGCCGCGTGGCGACGCTGGCTATGCGGCGCTGGTCAGGCCGCAGTAATCCCGATAATAGTCGCCGTGGGCATGGCCCAATGGCTCGCCCCCTTCTTTACCTATCACTATTTTACGGGTGACGAAGGGGACTCGATCCCGCGCGCTATTGCCGCATCGTTAGGGGTGTTCAGCCTAACCACGCTGCTCGACTTTTGCTTCGCAGGCAGTGCATATTTGCTGCTGGCACGCCAGTTAAAACCGGGCCGTTATCCGCTATGGGGGCTTACCTATTACCGGTGGTGGTTGGCTGACACGATACTCGGGCTGGCGCCGACTTATCTGCTCAGCGGCTCATCTCTATATAACGCCTGGCTGCGAGCACTGGGAGCCAATATTGGAAATGACGTCGTGATCGGATCAATGACGCTACGCGCCCCGCATCTGCTAACTATCGGTGCAGGAAGCAGCATTGGCAACGCCACTAATTTCCAGAATGCCCGAGTCCAGCATGGCCAGATCATTATCGGCGCAATCACGCTCGGGGAAAATACCTCGGTGGGGTCGTATTCGGTTTTGGAAGGCAATATCAAGATGGGCGACTATGGTCATCTTGATGCACAATCGGCGCTCAGTGATGGCATGGCGATCCCCGCCAGGCGCAACTGGAGCGGCTCGCCGGCGCGCGATACTGGCGCCTTCGACCCGGCTTCCCTGCGGCCCCGCGCGTCCGTCTCAAATACACGCCTAACCGTTGAAGCAATTTATTTTGTGTTTGGCGCGCTATTGATATCCATGCTGTTCTTTCTGCCCGTTTTTCCAAGTTTCATGCTGATCGACTGGCTCGATAATTATGACCGCTTGCCATGGTTGGAGAGCTCGAATGAAGCCTTTCAGCTGGTCAAGTATTTCATCATGGCGGGCCCGGCCGCAGCGGTGATGATAGTGTGCACCGCGCTGCTTTCGGCCGGGATTCGTTGGGGATTGCTACCGAAACTCCAACCTGGCAGTTGGCCTGTTCACAGCAATGTGTATTGTCGTAAATGGCTGGTCAACCAAATACAAGAATCCAGTCTCCATGTGTTGCACGGGATTTACGCCACCGTGTACGCCCCACTTTGGTACCGATTGCTCGGTGCCAAGGTGGGGCGGGATGCAGAAATATCCACCGCATTGGGGGTGGTGCCGGACATGTTGACCCTGGGCGATGAAACCTTTATTGCTGACGCGGTACTGTTAGGGGATGAGCAGATCGATGGCGGTTGGATGACGATGCAAGCGACGGTAATTTCCCGTCGTAGTTTTGTCGGTAATGGCGCCTATATTGCCGATGGCACCGTGCTGCCCGAGAACGTACTGATTGGCGTTGCGTCACGCGCGCCCGAAAACCACGTGATGCGCGAAGGAGACACCTGGTTCGGTTCGCCGCCCATTAATTTACCGGCCCGCGAAACCATTCAGTGTTTTCCCGAACACCTCACCTTCCGCCCGTCGCCGCAACGCCGCTTAGCGCGGGGTCTGATTGAAGCCTTTCGCATTATCGCGCCGCACGCCCTCATTACCGCCGTTGGCTACACTGTCGTGCTCGATCTAATGCCCTTGGCCAGCGCGGGTAAGTGGTGGCCGGTGTTGTATAGCTTAGGTTTGATTGGATTGGCATACGGTGTCGGTAGCTTTCTGTTCGTGGTTTTGCTGAAGTGGCTGTTATTAGGCCGTTACAGACAACGTAGCGTACCCATGTGGACGCTTTTTGTGTGGCTCTCAGAAGGCCTCACGAACCTGTACGAAGGGATCGCTGTGCCGAGCTTTATGAATTATCTCCGTGGCACGCCTTTGCTCCCGCAAGCCTTACGGCTACTGGGCTGCAAAATGGGTACCGGGATTTATTTGGATACCACCGACATCACGGAATTCGATTGCGTCAGCATCGGCGACTACAGCGAAATCAATGCGCTCGCTTGCCCGCAAACCCACCTGTTCGAAGACCGTGTGATGAAGATCGATCACATCAACATCGGTAAGCGCATCTATCTGGGACCGCGGACAACGATACTGTATGGCGCGGTGATCGGGAACGATGCGCGATTAGGCGCGTTGACGCTGGTGATGAAAGGCGAATTTATTCCTGCTGGATCGAGCTGGCGCGGTTGCCCGGCGGCGCCGGGGATATTCTGAAAACCTTAGAGGTTCTGAGCTGGCCGCGGGCGCTCGTCGTTCCGACGAGGGGTTTACTAGTAATCAGCATGCCCACAACGCCTGGTGACGATAGGACACAGGCTCGCATACAAGTACGCCAAGCCTTACGCGACATACTCGGCATGTTGCTCCCTCAACCATTCGAACTCATCGATGTTGCTGGCCAAGCATTGCGCGTTAAAAACAGCGAGATCAATTTATCGGTGTCTCATGCTTCAGGCTTGTCCGTGGCGGCAATTAATCTGTATGGTGCAGTCGGAGTTGATCTGATGCAGTTCAATGAAGATGCCGATTTTTTGCCAGACTGGCAACGGGTGGCAAACGATTATCTCGGACCAGCTGCGGCAAACCGTATTACCGGGGCCTACGGATTTGCACAAGAATGGACGCGACGAGAAGCCCAGTTAAAATGCTGCGGCTTAGGCATTACCGAGTGGGATGCCATTCAGGAGTTGCAATACGGAAAGATCATGATGCTGGCGCTCCCGCACGGGTATGTGGGAAGCGTAGTCCGAAAAACTTGCCGAATCACTGAGTCAAGGTAAGCGTGACATTTTTGTATAGTTTTGAATGAAGCATTTCACAAGGTGAGGCAATATTTATAAGGGATGGATATTAATAATAAAAGCAAATTAGACCGCGATTGGATTACCCACCATATCCCGCATCAGGGCAGCATGTGCCTACTCGATTGCGTGGACGAATGGGACGAGCAACGCATTCAATGTCGCGCAACTAGCCATCGCGCTGCCGACAACCCGCTACTTGCAAACGGCCGCCTCGGTGCCGCCTGCGGGATCGAATATGCCGCCCAAGCCATGGCAGTACATGGGGCGTTGTTAGCGCCGCCAGGTAGTCCCGGCGCGCGGGTCGGCTATCTGGTCAGCGTGCGCGGCACTCAACTGCGAGTGCCGCGGCTGGATGACATTGAAGCCGACTTGCAGGTAGAAGCCACGTGCCTCACACGCAATGAAAACAATATTCTGTATCAGTTCAATGTCACCGCGGCCGGCGTAAACCTGCTGCAAGGCCGCGCGACGGTCGTCGTCAACGCAGACTTACTCATCTCTGGAAACACCCCATGAAAAACGCGCTCGTGACCGGCGGCAGTGGCGGCATAGGCGCGGCAATTTGCCGTCGCTTGGCTGCCGATGGCTGCCATGTTTATATCCACGCCAACCGCGGGCTACAAACTGCGCAGGCGCTGGCGGACGCGATTTGTGCGGAAGGCGGCAGCGCACACGCACTGGCGTTCGATGTGACCGATAGCGCTGCTGTCATCGATGCGTTGACGCCGCTGTTGGAAAAAGAGCCCATCCAAATTCTGGTCAACAACGCCGGCATCCATGACGACGTCGTCTTCCCCGGCATGCAGCCGGAGCAGTGGCACAGTGTGATCGATGTATCGGTGAATGGATTTTTTAATGTCACCCAACCGTTGATGATGCCGATGATACGGAGCCGCTGGGGGCGCATTATCAATGTGTCTTCCATTGCCTCGCTCACAGGCAATGCAGGGCAGGTGAATTATTCTGCCGCGAAAGGCGCGCTGAATTCGGCGACCAAATCACTCGCGCGCGAAGTCGCCAGCCGCGCCATTACGGTGAATGCTGTGGCGCCGGGTATTATCGACACCACGATGAGCGAAGCCGCGTTCGACGCACAAGAAATCGCGCGCCTGGTTCCGATGAAGCGCGCGGGCAATCCCAGCGAGGTCGCCGATTTGATTGGTTTTCTCGCATCCGAGCAAGCCGCTTACATTACCGGGCAAATTATTTCTATCAACGGCGGCATGATTTAACGGTGATCCGACATGAGTACCCCTACCCACCCTCCTGTGCAGGCACCGCACGTGCCGCTGACCGAGTACTATCAGACCGAGCAAGATCGCCAAGCTTATCTGCGTCAAATCTTTGACAACACCGCGCCAGATTACGACCGTATCGAGTCGATGCTGGCGTGGGGGACTGGGTCGCGCTATCGACGCGAGGCGCTGGTGCGCGCGGGCTTAACCACCGGTAAGAAGGTGCTGGATGTCGGCGTAGGCACCGGCTTGGTCGCGGCGCAGGCTTGCCTGTTAACGGGCGATCCCGCGCTGGTTACCGGTGTCGATCCCAGCCCTGGCATGATGGCCGCTAGCAAGCTGCCCAAAACTATGGTGTTGGTGGAAGGCCGCGCGGAATCGCTGCCCTTTCCCGATAACCATTTCGATTTTTTGAGCATGGGTTATGCGTTACGCCATATCAGCGATCTGGGTGTGGCGTTTACAGAATTTGAACGCGTGCTAAAACCCGGCGGCCGCCTATGCATTCTCGAAATCACCCAGGCGCAAAATCGCGTGGGCAAATGGGTACTCAAAAACTATATGCGCGGCGTGATCCCGTTGCTGACACGATTTATTTCCAGGCAAAAACAATCGGCGACGATTTGGCGTTATTACTGGGATAGCATCGAGGCCTGTGTACCGCCCGAGCAAGTGCTTGCAACGTTGAGCGCCACTGGCCTGACTCAGGGGAAGCGCCATTTGGAAATGGGGATATTTTCAGAATACCAAGCGATTAAGGCTCATTAAACACCAACTCTAAATTCATACATCATGCCTGTAGCTGCAGCCGCCAACATAGGCGCCCATAAAACGGAAGCCCTATTATTTTTTACTCTGCTCCAACTCACGGTAATCGTGCTAGCGGCGCGCGTGGGTGGAGGAGTGGCATTACGTATCGGCCAAACCGCAGCGGTGGGGGAAATCATCGTTGGGATTTTGCTAGGGCCGTCGCTATTTGGATGGATGGCGCCCGGTTTGTTCCAGTATGTATTCCACTCCGGCGCGCCCGAGCCGATGCAGATGTTGTCGCAAATCGGCTTGGTGTTGCTGATGTTTCAGATTGGTCTTGAATTTGATTTTTCTCATCTGAGTGAGCGGCGCAACCGCAAGGTGATGTTGTGGGTAGCGGCCGCAAGTTTGATCGCGCCCTTTGCACTGGGCTACGCGGTCGGTCAAATCAGCGCACCGATACTGTCGCCAAGTGCGCATCCGCTCGGCTCAGCGTTGTTTGTCGCCACGGCGTTTTCGATTACCGCATTGCCCATATTGGGCCGCATCATGATGGAATTCGACATGACGCGCACGCCGATTGGCGTCATTGCTATCAGTGCCGCTGCGATCAATGACGTGATCGGTTGGCTGCTACTGGCGCTGATTACTACACTCTCTTTGTCTCACTTCAACGGTCCCGACTTTGCGATCAAAGTGACGTTGGTGCTGGTGTTTTTTGTAGTCAGCTGGTTCGGTGTGCGGCCGTTAATGAAACGCATCCTGCATCGGTTTGATGCACGTAGCGGCGAGCTGACTAATAATCTGCTAGGCATTGTGCTGGCCGCGATTTTTGTGTCTGCGATGACCACTTACCACCTCGGCATTTTTGCTATTTTTGGCGGCTTCATGATGGGCGTATTGCTACATGACGAACACGCGTTTGTGAATACCTGGCGCAAGCGCATCAGCCCGTTCGTGATGGTATTTTTTCTGCCGATCTTCTTTACCTATACCGGATTGCGCACCAATATTGGCGGGCTAGACAGCGCCAGCGCGTGGGGCTGGTGCGCACTGATCGTGGCGCTGGCAACATTAGGCAAATTTGGCGGCGCTTATCTGGCGGCGCGATTCGCAGGGATGACCCACCGCGAAAGCAAAGTGCTAGGCGTGATGATGAACACCCGAGCGCTGATGGAGTTGATCGTGATTAACGTCGGCTACGACCTCGGCGTCATCTCGCAGCAGATGTTCACGATTTTGGTGATCATGGCAATCTTCAGCACTGTTATCACTAGTCCGCTTTTGCGACGCTGGCTGCCGTTGATTGGGATTCCGCTCCCGGTCACCTTAAAAGTGCCGGCGCGCACGCCGTATCACCAAAACGGGTAAGCGCAATACGAACCCGATAAACAGCCGCGTGTGCATCCAGCTTAATAGCAGGTTGTCGCGCAGGTAGCGAAAATGCGAGACGCCGCCCTCCTCCACGCGGTAATACCGCACGGCGGCGGGCAGATTAATGGGGCGCACACCATGCCAGCACAGGCGCACGACTGCCTCAGGGTCGAAATCAAAATGACGCATCCAGGGTTGATGGCGCATCACCTGGCGTAAGGGTTCGATGGGATAAACGCGAAATCCGAATAAGGAGTCGCCAATGCCGGCCCATAGCGTTTCCAGATTGGCCCATGCGTTACACACTCGCCGACCCTGTACCCTCAAATTTGGCGCACTGGCATCAAACTGGGGCATGCCCAATATCATGGCTTGCGGGTTGCGTACGGACTCCGCCATAAACGCTGGGATGCGGTCGGCCGGATGCTGTCCATCTGAGTCCATCGTTAATACATGGGTAAAACCCGTTGCCGCAGCCTCATCCAGGCCGTGCAATACCGCAGCGCCCTTACCCTGATTGAGTGGCAACACGATTACGCGCAAGCCACTATCTTCTGCAGCCATCGCCAGCAAACCCTCGGCGCTACCGTCGTTGCTGCCATCCACTACCACCCACACTGGCGTCCAATATTGGCGGGCAGCGCGTACGGTCTCGTATACTTTTTCGCCTGGGTTGTAACTCGGGATGAGCACCAGATGGGTCGTCGAGGGAAACATCATGACGGTGTACGATTCGGCTGAGCAGGAAGAGAATGCGTCGGGAAAAACGCCGAGCCGTGTACGAGCTCATTCGCAAAGTACCGTTCCAATTCGGCCATGAATTGCTGAGTATTCTGCGGCGGATCAAAGCGGCGGCCCAGACGCACCCGGTAATGCATCGGCATGGGCGGTTTGCGAAATAGCGGCCAGCCTTTGCTCAGATATTTAGAATCGGTTTCGATCAATACCGTTTGTACCGGCACGCGGGCGTGATTTGAGATCAGGCCGACACTGCCGGTGAGAGGATTAACTGGGTCTTGAATAGTGCGCGTGCCTTCCGGGAATAGCAGCAGGTGACTGCCGCTGGAAAAATCTTCCATCGCCTGATGCACCATACGTCGCACTGGCTCATTGCGGATGTAGCGTGCCAGTCGGGCACCCGCGCCCAAGAATAAGTTGTTCATCAAATTGGCTTTCAATACGCAGGCAACATTGGGCAAGCGCGAGATCACCATCACTGCGTCGAGCATGCCGGGATGATTGGGCGCAATAATCAGCGACGGTTCCCCGCGTAGCGCGTCCAATGCGGTTAAATCAAAGCTGCAACGGCGCGAAAGCGTCAGGCTCGCAAGGTATAAACGAAACCCGGCCATGATCACGTAACGCCCAAGTGGACGTCCCCAACGCAGTGGCAGCAATGGGTAGACGATGAGTGCGACAGGAGTCCAGGTCAGGCACACCACACCGAGCCAGATCAGACCCAAGTACAACACGGCGTAATCGTAGCCAGCTTGCAAGCTCCGCCCTACGGAACGCAGCATCAGATTCGGTTGTCGGGGATGAATAACGCGTGCCCGGCTGTGGCCTCAATTTCAACTAATAAATCTTCCCGGCACACATCGGCTTGTAGATAAATCGCATTGAGCTGGCTCCCTACAATGCGTTCAAGCTCAGTGCGAATAGGCTCCAGATCAGTCGAGTGGCGCACATATACTTTGTAATGCAAGCTTGCCAGATCAAATCTGGCCTGCCGCATCCGCGTATTCGCTTCGGCCAGCACAGCCTTGATATTGGCCATGGTTTCACGGGTTTGCGCCACCACATCGGTGGGGTGCAAGGTGGCGTGTCCCACAATACTCGCGGTGCCTGAGATAAACAGCACTTCATCCTGGCCCAGTTTCACGAGACTCGCGCGCGAAAAGGTCGGGCTGCGGGGCCCATATTGTTGGGGATATTGATAAGCACTGATCTGGCGCGGATTTTCGATATTGATGGGCATAACGCGTCCCGCCAGAAAGGCGATCGTCAACAAGCCCGCCGCAGATTGTCCTGGGTCAAATCCCAATGCGCATGCAGCCGGAACCTTCCCCACCACTTCACGCCCATGCGTCAGAAAAGCATCCTGCCGCCCACGGTTGAATTGGCGATAACGTTCCAGTCCAAAACTATGGGCATTAATGTCGGTGATGTAATTCCAGAACCGGAATAGGTGCGGATAGTGCAGCGCATCCAGCAGCGCAAACACCTGACTGTAGGCAGACTCAGTGGCCTGTTGCAGCGGAGTGTTCTCTACGTCGCCTGTGAATTGGGTTTCGGGTAATACCAATACGCCAAACAACACATCGGCGTCATGGCGATAATGGATCGCGCCAGACTGTCCTTGAGTCAGATCACCGCTGCCCTGCCACACTTCGCATACGGAATCGGCAGCATCCAGCCGCTGCATAGGGACGCACAAACAAGGCATTTCACCTTCTGCGTGGATTTCGTGTTTATCTAAATCTACAGCGAAACATAATGCACCCAACAGGCTGTCTTTCAACGTAGGTGGTTGTTTCAAGAAATCTGCAATGGACAACTTGGTGCCATGCAAGGGCGACACCGACTCGCGCATGAGATTACCCTGCACCCAGTTCATCTATCGGACGGATATTTAGCTTCCGCATCTGCCAGGCTTGGAAGGTGCGTTTTAAATTAAATATTGAAGCCAGGTAATACAGCCCCTTAAAGACCAACAACGGACGCTTGATCGGCGTTTTGCCAAATATATCGCCGGCCAGCACCGAGAGCAGCGCTTCTTTGACGCGAAACATATTGCGTGGCCCCATGAACATATCACGCAGGGCGGGATTGGTAACGCGATAGATAAACCACGAAAACTCTTTTGGGCCCACGCGCATGCTGAGGTCGAATTGACGCAACGCAGCAGCAGCCTGTTGCGGATGACGCAAGCAGGTGTCTACGGTGTCAGCGCCGATAAAGGCACTTTGCATCGCCAGCATCACGCCCGACGAAAACACCGGGTCTATGAAGGTATACGCATCGCCCAGCAACAGATAATTGCTGCCATGCGTACGATCGCAGACGTAAGAAAAATTGCCGGTGGCTTCCACCGCAGAAATCAGTGTTGCATGTTGCAATCGTGCCTTAAGCGGCGGGCACAACGCGATGGTTTCCTGTAAAAACTGCTCAAGCGGTTTTTTATTGCGGGTTTTTAGATAATACGGCCAGCTGACCGCCCCGACGCTTGTCGAACCGTCGGCCAATGGTATGAACCAAAACCAACCGTGATCAAACCAAAAAATGGTGATGTTGCCCTCCGCTTTGCCGGTGTTACGTTCGGCCCCCGTGAAGTGACCGTAAATCGCCGTACTATTGTGTTTTTTATTGCGCACCTTGGCCTTCAAGCGATTGCCCAGAAAGGTATCTCGCCCGGAAGCGTCCAGCACAAAACGGGTATGAACCGTTTCGATGCTGCCGTCATCGTGCCGGGCCTGCACGCGAGCTCCAGCGTCGTCCGGCAGAAAATCAATCTCCTGCACTTGGCAACCTTCCACTACACGAGCATTTTTTTTGCTGGCGGCATTGCGAATCAGGATTTCGTCAAATTCGGAACGCCGAACCTGATAAGCCATGGGCATGGACTTGTCCATGGCATCGGCAAATTCGAATGCCTGGGTATGGTCATGCCAGGGTGACACAAATTCTGCGCCCCATTTTTCCATCCCAATGGCCTTAACGGCCTCTGCCACACCCAGCTTTTCCAGCAACGGTAAATTGGCGGGGAGCAGGGATTCACCAATGTGAAACCGGGGATGATGGGCTTTTTCCAGTAAGGTGACCCTGTGGCCACGTTCGGCAAGCAACGCGGCTGCGGTGGAGCCCGCAGGCCCTCCCCCGATGACTAACACGTCGCAATCCGAGGTCCGGGGAGTGCGAGCAACGTCGGGAGCATTCACTGCTATTTCTGGCATGGTATTCATCCCCGAATTGTATCGCACGCACTATCTTAACCGTCAGGCAGCTGCGGGGTGGGGTACTGAAATGCAGAGGGATTAGGATAGCCTACCGGGTCACTTTGATACATTTCGATCTACTGCTACAATCCACGGTTTTCGTCTTCTCAGGAAGCCTGCCCCATATGCCCCACGTTAAACTCAAAGAAAACGAACCCTTTGATGTCGCATTACGTCGATTCAAGCGTTCCATCGAAAAAGTCGGCCTTTTGACCGAACTCCGCGCACGCGAGTTCTACGAGAAGCCCACCGCCGAGCGCAAGCGCAAGCTGGCTGCTGCGGTCAAGCGTCAAAGCAAACGTCTGCGTGGTCAGCAATTGCCGCCAAAAATGTTTTGATCACCCCCGCATCAACGTACTAACAAGGCACTCATTCCTTTGACTGCCCTGACCCTTAAAGCGCGCATTACCGAGGACATGAAGTCCGCGATGCGCGCGCGCGCTGATGAAACCGCCGCTGAAGCTCAGCGTGCGCATGAAACGCTCCGGCTAAACACCATTCGACTTCTGCTTGCTGCAATCAAACAGCGTGAAGTAGACGAACGCATTGAACTGAATGATGCCGCCGTCAGCGCCATTGTCGAAAAGCTCATTAAACAGCGCCGCGATTCGATCAGTCAGTTTCAAACTGCAGGCCGCACCGATCTGGTCAATGCCGAACAAGCCGAGCTTGCGATTCTGCAAGCCTATATGCCCGAGCAATTGTCTGCCGCAGAAATCGAAGCAGCGGTGGCAGCTGCGGTTGCCGAATCGGGCGCGACCAGTGTCAAAGACATGGGCAAGGTAATGGGATTGTTGAAAGCCCGCCTCGCCGGACGGGCTGATATGGGCGAAGTTTCGGCGCTAATAAAAACCAAACTCATCGGCTGATACGCGCCTTGCGTTAAGCTTTAAACCGGCTCAGGTTTATCATGGCCGTGTTTACGCTATAGCCAAATGATCCCGCGCGATTTCATCGATACCCTGCTTGCCCGCGTCGACATCATTGATGTCATCGACCGGCGCGTGACACTGAAAAAAGCCGGGCAGAACTATCAGGCTTGTTGCCCCTTCCACACCGAAAAAACTCCCTCATTCACCGTGAGTCAAACCAAACAGTTTTATCACTGCTTTGGTTGCGGCGCACATGGGACAGCGCTCGGGTTTTTGATGGAATACGAGCATATGAGCTTTCGCGATGCAGTTGCGGCATTAGCGCAGGACGCGGGTTTGCCGGTTCCCGAATCGGCCAGCGAACCAGATCGACCCAAACCCCCGCCCGCCTTGGGTGACGCGCTGGAGCAGGCAGCAAACTTCTATAAGCAACAGTTAAAGCAAACTCCCCGTGCGATTGAGTATCTGAAGCGACGTGGGTTAACCGGCCAGATTGCCGCCCGCTACGGCATCGGTTATGCACCTGCCGACAATCCGCTCAAACAGGTCTTTCCCGACTACCAAGCCGACGCATTAGCCGCCAGCGGCATGGTGATCGACGGTGACCGCGGCCGTTACGATCGTTTTCGCGATCGCATCATGTTTCCGATCCGTAACGCCAAAGGCCAGATTATAGGTTTTGGGGGACGGATATTGGATCAGGGAGAACCCAAGTATTTGAATTCGCCCGAAACACCGCTGTTTCATAAAGGCTCGGAAATCTATGGGCTGTTCGAGGCGCGCGCCGCCATACGAGAAGCTGGGCGCATAGTGGTCGTGGAAGGTTATATGGACGTGGTCGCGTTGGCGCAGCATGGGGTGGGATTTGCAGTGGCCACCTTGGGCACTGCAACTTCTCCGACCCATGTGCGCACCCTACTGCGCCATGCGGATAGATTGATTTATTCGTTTGACGGCGACAACGCCGGACGCAAGGCCGCCTGGCGTGCGCTGGAAAACTCACTGGAGTCGTTGCAGGACGGCAAGGAAGTGAGCTTTTTGTTTTTACCCGATGGCGAAGACCCCGACAGCTACATCCGCGCGCAAGGAAGCGACGCCTTCTTGCATCTATTGGACACGCAAACCCTGCCGCTATCGGCTTTTTTAATACGCGAGCTGACGCGGGGCCGCAACCTGGAAAGCGAAGAAGCGCACGCCAGTTTGTTGAAAGCCGCCAAGCCGCTACTCGATAAAATCAACGCGCCACTGTTGGCGGGATTGCTACGCCAAAAAATTGCCGCGTTGGCTAATATTAATCCGCGTGACCTCACGCAATACGGCCTCGGGGTTGCACCCACAAACAGGGCGCTACCGTTAGCCCGGGGGCGTCGCCCCGCTCCGTCGAAACTCCGGAATCTGGCGCGTGGCTTGTTGATCCATCCCGAACGTGCGCAGCATATTCAGCCAGAGTGGCTGGACCCCAACGATCCATGGACATCTACGGTTACCGAGATGTTGGATTGGCTCCGGCCCTATCATGCTCCAAAACCGCTGTCTGCATTGACCGAGGAAGTGCGAGATAGCGCCCTTCAGGGGACCGTAGAAGAACTTGCTGCCGACACCTTAAAGCTTGATGACAATTGGGACTGGGGCGCAGAACTCGATGCAACGATTCAGCAATTGCAAGACGACTGGAAACGACGTGGGATACAGGTATTAAGTGCGCGTTCACTTGAAAGTCTGAATGACAGCGAACGCGCCGAGCTGACCCGATTGCTCGATTCTTCGCGGCTTGACTCTTAACGGACGCCACCCTCCTCCCAGCGTAATGGTAAAGCGGATTTGACATACCGAACCGCACTCACCTGAAAGCGCAGCAAACGCTGCGCACCTTCAAAAGTTTTAATTTGCTCGCCGTCCCACACGATTTCAACCTCGGTCGCCAGGTACAACAGATCGCCGGTCGCGAAATCGATGAATAGCAATCCCGCGCGGGGATTCACCAGCAAATTGCCTATTGTGTTGAAAAACTGGTTGCCCGCGTAATCGGGAACGGTCAAGGTGGCGTCATCGTCCACGCGCACGAACCCAGGCTTGCCGCCGCGGTGTGAAACGTCCACGCCATGCGATGGCGCTGTCACATCGCGTTTGTCGGCAGGATATGCAGTAGCGATAAGAAAAGTGTCCGCACGCTGGATCAATCGCCGTATCGCGTCATCGCCCAATCCGATGCAATAAGTAGCTTGGGCGTCTGCACCGCAGGGAACATACACTGCTTTGCGCGCGTTGATGTATTTGGGACAGTTACCGAAGCTTTGACTCACCCGGATCCGAAACTCATGTGGCGTGATGTGTTCAATAATGCCATTCATGCGGTTGCGCCGACGATTATGCGGCTCGATGCCCAACAAGCCGATGGGTGCCCCCAAAATCAGTGTCTCGGCGAGCGGATCGGCGGTGAGAGGCCGGGTGTGAAGGCTCAACTCACGCGGTGTTGGAGATTGGATGAAACCCGGCGGATTGGCCAGCACCGAAGCCCATGGCTGCCCTTCCGCATCCACCGTGCCTACAATCACAAAGGGCAGGTGAGCGAAGAATTCACGATGCTGACCGGTCATGAAATCGCGAATCACATGCTGCCCTACCCGGCTCATTTTTTCGCGGACGCCAATGCGCCCCTGCGCCGCACACTCACCTTCGTGGAAGGCGGGGTGTGGAGCCATCAGGCCGCCAGTCCAACAGCCGACCGGGCCATTGGCACAAAGCGGGGCAAAGCTTCGATGCGCGCAAGCCAGCTGCGCAAATGCGGATACGGCGCGAGCGAGATATTGCCTTCGGGCGCCAGTGCAATGTAGGTGTAATTGGCGATGTCGGCCAGAGTGGGGGTCTCTCCTGTCAGAAAGGCCGATTTTTGCAGCGTTCTTTCCATCACCGCAAACAAGTCGTTGGCGCGCGCAATCACTTCTGCTGCATTCAACGGCGCCTTGAAGATCGTGATCAACCGCGCCGCCGCAGGCCCGAATGCCACCAAGCCTGCCGCCACAGAGAGCCACCGTTGCACTTCGGCCGCGCCAACGGGGTCGCGGGGCAACCACTGCTCTGCTGCGTATTTGTTTGCGAGATAGACCAAAATTGCGTTCGAATCCGCAAGCGTGACTTCGCCGTCCCGAATGACCGGTACCTGACCAAACGGGTTCATTTCAAGAAACGCCGGGGTCTTTTGCGCCCCGGCTACCAGATCAACGTCTATCAACTCGACTGGTAGGCCGAGAAGCGATAGAAACAGTTCGACACGATGACTATGTCCGGAACGCGGGTAGCGATACAGTTTAATGGGCTGGGGGGGATGAAGATGCATGGGGGTTGTCATGGTGGCTCCTAGAGGTTGGGGGACGACGAAGCGCATTGTGTTGGGTTTATTTAGTTGAATAAATAGACAGATTTACAATTTACTAATCCGTTTATCGGATTAGTATGGCGCCATGGATAAACTAAAAGCCATGCAGATTTTTCTGCGTATCGCGGACGAAGGCAGTCTCACCGCCGCGGCACGGGTGATGGAGCACTCGCTGCCCGCCGTCGTACGCTCACTCGCCGCACTGGAGACTCATCTGGGCGTGCGTCTCTTCAACCGCACTACCCGCCGCATCTCGCTGACCGAGGAAGGCAAACAGTATCTGGAAAATTGCCGCCAAGTGCTCATGGCGGTGGAAGACGCCGAGACGACGCTGGTCGCCGGAGCGGCCGAACCCGCGGGCCATCTGGCGATTACTGCGCCGGTATTGTTTGGTCAGATGTATGTGGCGCCCGCTGTGACCCGTTTTGTGCAACGTTACGACAAGATGCGCTGCAACGTGATGTTGCTCGACCGTGTCGTCAATTTATTGGAAGAAGGCATGGACGTAGGGATTCGTATCGGCCCGCTTGAGGACTCGTCATTGATTGCGCAACCGCTGGGCAGCATGCGGCGCATGGTCGTCGCCAGTCCCGATTATTTGCACCGCCATGGTGAGCCCAAACATCCGAAAGATTTGCTCACGGCCAATTGCATACGCATATCTGCCACGACCGGACCCTTCTGGACGTTTTACGAAGGATCGAAACAATTCAATGTGGCCGTCACCGGCAACCTGGACTTCAATCAGGCAGCGCCAGCCCTTGACGCATGTTTAGCGGGCTTGGGCTTTGGGGTGTTTATTTCCTATCAGATCGCCCCTTATCTGGAACAGAAACGGCTGAAAATCGTACTGGAAAAGTACGAGCCGCCACCACGCCCGATCAATATTGTGTATCCCCACGCACGCTTGCTACCGACGCGAACGCGGGTGTTTATCGAGTGGATAAAACAGGAACTACAGTCCTTAAAGCCCTAGGCGCGGGTACTCAAGACAATTGTTTATCCAGCAAGGCTTTCAGTTTCACGAAATCCAAATCGCCGATTTTCTGTTCCAGCACGGAACCATCTTTACCGACAATAAAACTGGTCGGTGTAAGTTGCACGTTGCCGAACGCGCGCGCATGGGCGCCATCGACATCAAGCGCGACAGGAAAAGGCAATTGCCGGGTCTGCGCAAAATTGAGTACGTAGTTGGGCGGGTCGTAGCTCATAGCAACCGCAACAATTTCGAAGCCTTTATTTTTGTATTGCTGATAGGTTTCCACCAGTGCGGGCATTTCCTTAATGCAACCGGGGCAGCTGGTGGCCCAAAAATTCACCAGCACCACCTTTCCGCGTAAGCTTTCGAGCGCAATTCGTTTACCTTCCAGCGTAGTAAAGGTCGCGACAGGCGCAACGGGCTTGTCGATAAGGGCATAGCCGAGCGCGCCCGCGACAGCGAGTACGACGACGGTGATAAGCAAAGGTTTGACGAGTTTCATAAACATTCCGGGTCAGGGGTTTGATAAGACTGCGCAAGTTGCACGTAGTGCCGCGCCGAGTAGTCAAAATAGGCGATCTCTTGTTCGGTGAGCGGGCGGATTTGTTTGGCTGGGCGGCCTAGATACAAATAGCCGGATCCGAGCACTTTGCCTTCGGGCACTAACGAGCCCGCACCGAGTAGCACGCGAGTTTTAATCACTGCCCGGTCGAGGATAATCGAGCCCATCCCGATCAGACATTCGTCTTCAATGGTACAGGCGTGCAGGATGACGGTGTGGCCCACCGTTACGCGCGCGCCGATGGTGAGCGGGCCGCCCCGCGGATCGGTCTCAGTCTTGTGCGAAACATGCAACACCGAGCCATCCTGAATGTTGGTCGCAGCGCCGACGCTAATGCGGTTCACATCGCCGCGGATTACCGCGCCGGGCCATACCGAACTGTCGACGCCCAGATGAACTTCACCGATTACGGTCGCATGTGGATGCACCCATGCACCCGCTGCCAGTTGCGGCCTACAGCCGTGATGCGGTGCGATCGCCGCGAGATAATTATTCGTGCTCATGGGCTTGAAAACCTAGTGGTAAGGCAGAAAGTATAATCGGGCCATCCTTTCTTTAGCGACCCGCCATGAACCCCTTGCTCGATTTTTCCGGCCTCCCCCGTTTTTCCGAATTTAATCCCGATCACGTCACCCCTGCAGTGGATAAATTACTTGCAGATTGCCGCGCAACTGTCGCCCGCGTATTGAGTGACAGCACGGACGCGGGTTGGGACAGTTTTGTCACCCCGCTGGATGATGCGAACGAGCGATTGGGCCGCGCTTGGGGGCAAGTGTCGCATCTGCATTCGGTGATGGATTCGCCGGAACTGCGCGAGGTGTACAACGAAAATCTGCCCAAGATCACCGTCTATTTTGCCGAGCTGGGCCAGAACACGGCGTTGTTTGCGAAGTTCAAGGCCTTAAAGGCTCGTCCTGATTACGACGCGCTCTCTGCGCCGCGCAAAAAAATTGTGGAGAATGAACTACGCGATTTTCGTCTGGGTGGCGCAGAATTACCCGAAGCACAAAAAGCCCGTTTCATGCAATTGCAGGAAGAGTTGGCCCAATGCGGCGCCAAGTTTGAAGAAAATCTGCTCGACGCCACCAATGCCTATTCACTGATTTTGGATGATGCCAAAGCGCTTGCAGGCGTGCCCGACGACGCACTGGCGGCGATGCAAGCCGCAGCGCTTGCCGACGACAAACCCGGCTACAAAATCACGTTGCAGATGCCGTCTTATCTGCCCGTGATGCAATATGCAGACAACCGTGAGTTGCGTGAACAGCTCTATCGCGCCTATGTCACGCGCGCGTCCGAATTCGGGCCGACCGAATTGGATAACACGGCGCTCATCACCGACATCCTTAAACTGCGGCGCGAGGCCGCGCACATGCTGGGTTTTAACAGTTACGCCGAGGTCTCGCTCGCGGCCAAGATGGCCGATACGCCATCGGAAGTGCTGCATTTTCTAGACGAACTTGCCGCCCGCGCCAAACCCTATGCCGAGAAAGACATGGCCGAGTTGCGTGCATTTGCGCGCGAGATTGGTATCGAGGACTTACAGGCTTGGGACAACGCTTACGTATCAGAAAAGCTGCGCGTGGCGCGCTATAGCTTTTCTGATCAGGAGGTGAAACAGTATTTTCCCGAGCCGCGCGTGTTGGCGGGTTTGTTCAAGTTGGTGGAAACCTTGTACGGCTTGCACATTACCGAAACCAGCGCGCCGGTATGGCATCCCGACGTGAAGTTCTACACGCTCAGCGATCACGGCGGCCAACGCGTCGGTCAGTTTTATCTGGACCTGTACGCGCGCGCGTCCAAGCGAGGCGGCGCGTGGATGGACGACGTGATCACCCGGCGCAAAAAATCTGACGGCATTCAGACCCCGGTTGCGTATCTGAATTGTAATTTCTCCGGCCCGGTCGGCGACAAGCCAGCCTTATTCACCCATGACGAAGTCAATACGTTGTTCCACGAAACCGGCCACGGTCTGCACCATTTGCTGACCAAAATCGAAGAACTGGGTGTGTCGGGCATTAACGGCGTGGAATGGGATGCGGTCGAACTGCCCTCGCAATTCATGGAAAACTTTTGCTGGGAATGGGATGTGCTGAAACACATGACGTCGCATATCGATAGCGGAGAACCGCTGCCCAAAGCACTGTTCGACAAAATGTTGGCGGCCAAAAACTTTCAATCCGGCTTGCAAACGCTACGCCAGGTTGAGTTTTCCAGCTTCGACATGCATTTGCACGACGACTTCGACCCCAACGGCAGTGCGACCGTGCTGCAATTGCTAAACGATATTCGCGCTCAAGTCGCCGTCAGCGTTCCGCCGGATTACAACCGCTTCCCCAACAATTTTTCGCATATTTTTGCTGGCGGCTATGCGGCGGGTTATTACAGTTACAAATGGGCCGAAGTGTTATCTGCCGATGCTTACGCGATGTTCGAGGCTGAGGTGGAAAATGACGGCGGCGTGTTGTCCAGCGAGGTCGGCCAGCGTTTCTGGAACGAAATTCTGGCGATGGGCGGCGCGCGTCCCGCGCTGGAGTCGTTTAGGGCCTTTCGCGGGCGCGAACCGAACATCGACGCGCTGATGCGGCATAACGGTATGGCCTAGAGGCTGCGGGGCTACCCTAAACTCGGGGCATACACTGCCGTTATTGTAGGGTGCCATGTTTGGAGAACCTCCATGAAACTGATCCCATTACTCATTCCGGCGTTGTTAGCGACCTTGCCCGCTCAGGCGGTGCAGCTTTATCAGTGGAAAGATGCGCAAGGTCACGTGTTTTACAGCGATCACCAACCTCCCCCGGCCGTCAAAAACGCCAGGCAAAAAGACTTCAAAGGCAGTTTTATCGAAGGAGGCGAATCATACGCACTGAAACGCGCGCGCGAAAAATCGCCGGTTACCTTGTACATCAGTTCATGCGGTGCGCCGTGTGACCAGGCTAAGAAGCATTTGGAACAACGTGGTATACCTTACGCCAGCAAGAACCCCGAAAGCGGCCCCGACCGAGCGGCCCTAGAAAAGCTGACTGGTCGCACCAATGTACCCGTCTTACTAGTCGGCAAGACCAAGATCGAAGGATACGAAGCGGGACAATGGAATGCAGCTTTTGATCAGGCGGGGTATCCCAAGGCAGGCGATCTGATTAAAAAACCTGTCCCGGCACCCACTACCGCTACTGCGCCCAAATCACCTGCTGATGCCCCCAAGCCGGAGACTACGACGCCAACGCCCGCCACCCCTACACCGCATTGAGTTGAACCAGCTAAAGTTACGGACCCTACACCTCTCGTGCAGGGGATGACTCAATCTGGAACTAGATTTAGGCTTGCCGCGTGCGTTGAGCTACCGCTGCGACGCGTGCCCGACTAATCGCTTGCTTGATTTGCGCCGGTTCCACGCTGCGGGCGATCTCCCCCCCGTCAATGCTCAAAGCTGCCTGTAAAGCGGTTTTTAAATATTCGGCTTGCGGATAGGGCTTAGCCTCCCAACCGGGTCGTCCGTGAAAGTCGCACTCGCAAGCTTGCAAAAACTCCTCAAACCGTTCCGGGCGGCGGAATGCATCTACGCGTTCCAGCAATTCAACTAGGGTAGTCGGACGCAGCTCCAATGCGCGGTGCACGTTGCCGTGATCACGCGCGACCGCGATCGCCAAGTCGCGGCAGTCGGCGGGTACGCGAATGCGCGCGCTGAGCGTACGGACGCGATCGACGCTTTTGCCTTCGTGCCCGTGATGCCGGGGCCATAGTTCGGGGGGGGTCGCGCCTTTGCCCAAATCGTGCGTGAGCGCAGCGAAGCGCACCGGCAGGCTGTAGCTGCGTTGCGCGGCCCAATCGACAACCAGCATTACGTGAATGCCAGTATCGATTTCGGGATGATGTTGCGGCGGTTGCGGCACGCCAAACAGACAGTCAATTTCGGGAAACAGCCGCGCCAGCGCACCGCATTCGCGCAACACTTGAAACATGCGCGAAGGTTGCACTTCCATCAAGCCGCGCGACAACTCTTGCCACACGCGCTCCGGCACCAGTGCATCGACCTCGCCTGCCGCAACCATTTGCTTCATCAATTCCAAGGTTTCCGGCGCTACGCTAAAGTCGCTAAACCGCGCCGCAAACCGCGCCACGCGCAGTATGCGCACCGGGTCTTCCGCAAATGCCGCGCTAACATGTCGAAAGATTTTCGCTTGCAGATCGGCTTGGCCGTCAAAAGGGTCGATGAGCTTGCCAGTGGGGTCTTGTGCAATCGCGTTGATAGTCAAATCGCGGCGATGTAGATCTTGCTCTAGCGTAACCTCAGGCGCGGCATACACGGTAAACCCTTTGTAACCTGTGCCGGACTTGCGCTCGGTACGCGCCAGCGCATGTTCCTCATGCGTTTGCGGATGTAGAAAAACCGGGAAATCCTGGCCGACCGGCTGATATCCCAAGGCCGTCATTTGCTCGGGCGTCGCACCGACGACCACGTAATCGCGATCTGCCACCGGCAAGCCGAGCAGCGCATCGCGCACCGCACCGCCTACCGCGTAGATTTCCATACTGGCTCCCCGCAATCAGCGGCGCGCGTGTCCACGAAAGCCATCGTAACGCCCGCGGGGCGAGTCGGCGCGTAAATATCCGGGCGCGACGGCCTCGAGTGCGGTGGGCTCAAAATCGAAGTTGCGCGGCCATCCTGGCGTACAGACGTTATCCTCGCCCATCGCGTAGTAATTGTCGCGAGTCATCAGCTTTTGGCCGGGTTTGAATTCCATCGCCCAAGCTTGCAGGTAAGACATAAACTTGCCCAGCGGCACAATCGTGCGCTTGTGCCCGGTGACGTCGCCGACATAACGCACCAGTTCTTGCAGCGTGTAGACCTGTGGCCCGCATAAGTCGTAGGTTTGGCCGTAGCTCGCGAGATCGTCGAGACTATCGACAAAAGCACGCGCAACATCGCCCACATATACTGGCTGAAAACGCGCATTGGGACTCGCCAGCGGCAATAGCGGAAATATTTTTTGCAGCTGCGCAAACATGTTGAGAAATGCGTCGCCGCGACCAAAAATCACCGACGGGCGAAAGATGGTGACGTTTAATCCATAACCGTGAACAAACTTGGGACCGTTTAAATACCAGTTTTCGTGCTCAATGTGCTGCATACCCGATTCGCGCACGAGTGCCTCACCGATGCCTTTAGAGCGTTGATAGCTGGAACGTGCGGTCGGCTCCGCCCCCAACGCACTCATGTGCAGTAAGCGATTCGTACCCGCCTGCGCGCACGCATGCACAACTTTGCGCGGCAACTCGATATGCATGCGCTGAAAATCGCCACGCCGCGCACTAGGCAAATCCGAGCGACCGATCGTGGATTCGTGCAGGATGCCGACCAGATTAATGACCGCATCCATGCCTCTGAATTCGCGCACCAGCACGTGCTCATCGTTGATATCAGCTTCGACCACTTGCACGGTCGGCAGCAGAATTAATTCCTTGGATTGCTCACGCCGCCGCGTTAATACTTTGACATTTTTGCCCGCGGCGGCCAATTGGCTCACCAGTTGCGTGCCGACAAAACCGGCTCCGCCTAGCACACAGATAGTTTTATTTTTCATGGGACGAATGGGATTGAAAGAACGTGATTTTAACTGTCTGGCGTCTCGCTGGAGGGCGGCGTGGGGTCAGGCATAGGCGATACTGCACCGCTACGGGCCGGAATCACCCCGAGGCGGTCTTTGAGCAAGGTCGAGGGCTGACCAAAACGCGCTGCGTAATACATCGCATTACTCATGACCTTACGCACATAATCGCGCGTTTCAGTAAAAGGGATGGTTTCGATATAAATCGCAGCTTCCATCGGGGCTGCGGTGCGCCAGCGTTGCGCGCGACCGGGGCCTGCGTTGTAGGCAGCGGTGGCTAATACCGGCGAACCGTCCAACTGGTTCTGCACATGTTTTAGGTAATACGTGCCGAATTTAATATTAGTGTCAGGCGAATGCATGTCGCGTGGTTCGAAACCTTTGATTCCCAATTTTCGCGCTATCCAGCGCGCGGTTTCGGGCATGATTTGCATCAGACCCGAGGCGCCCACGCCGGAACGCGCGACATTAATGAAGCGGCTTTCCTGCCGAATCAAGCCATATATCCAGGCTTCATCCAGTTTGTTTTCTGCCGCGGCGGCCGAGGCAATTTCGCGATAAGGCGCGATAAAGCGCAGTTCAAAATCGTGCGTCTCGCGGGTCTTTTCAGCAGTATTGATGGCTTGGTCATACCATTCTGCACGACGCGCCAACTCGGCTGCCGCGAGCAACTGACGGTCGTTAAAAGTGCGGGTAGCCCAGTTCCATTCATTCACTGCCTCGGTGCGCAGGCCCAATCGAAATAAGGCCATACCGCGTTGAATGGCTGGATTACGCGCGACGGCATCAAGCTCATCCCCCCCCGGTTTGACATTAATAACAGGGTTGCTCGCCACTGCGCCCAGCTCTTCCAACGCCAGTTGCCCGTAATAATTGGGCTCACGCGAAAGGGGCGTGAACCATTGTGTCGCCAGTGCTGGCTTGCCCATCGCTTTGTAGGCTCTGCCACGCCAGTAACGCCATACCGACAGGTCGCGGTTAGCGTCGGTCATGCTGTCGATGACCGACCCCACGGTTGCCCATTGTCCTGCCCGTAACGCGGCACGCACCCACCACTCGCGGGAGGTGTCCGACGACATTAAGGTGCCAGCTTGTCCAAACCACGTCAGCGCATTGGCCTCATGGCGGCGCGCGGCGTAACCCGCTAACTGCCCCCATGCATAACGCTGATCGGCCTCAGGCAGCAGTGGCAAACGCTTTTGCAGCGCGGCCTCGGCTTGTAGCGAATTTATTTTAGCGAGTTGCGCCAAGGCATAAAGCGCAACTTCCTGGTCTTGACGGCGGGTCAACTGCAATTCGCTCGATTGCAGCAATGACGCGGGCGTGCGCGTCGCTTGTTCCAGCACGAAAAGGGAGGGTCGATCTTCGGGCGGCAGCGAGAGCGCCGCGGTTAACGCCACGCTTACGTTACCCGCTTCCAGGGCTAGGCGTAGTCGCCGCCATACGTCTTCGCGATTGATCAAGCCTTCGCCCATTAGTTGTGCAAATAGCGCATTGCATGCGATGGGCAGGTCACGGCTACTAAACCATAACGCAATCGCCTCCTTCAGGTGGCCGCGATCATTCGCCGCCAGTTCGGCGCGGCGGGCATAGCATAGGTGGGTACTATCCGGGCGCACCAAACGGGGAAATTCGGCTAGATAAGCTGGCCAAACTTCGCGCCGACCCAATTGTTTTAGCCACTCGCCTCGCACGCGTTCGGCTAGCCAAGTGTCGGGGTACGTCGCCAGAAAGTCTGTCACCCGGTCATCGTTGGCAATATTGCCACCGGTAAACAAACGCCAGTAAACAAGATAGGGAAAGAGCGGATAGGCCGGGGGAACGCGCGCAGCATTTTTCTCGAACAATGCGCTATTACCTGCAGCCTGGGCCTGACGGGCACGCAGAAAGTCATCGTCGCCTTCTGCCGCGTGAGCCGCGCCAAAGCAAATCAACGCTAAGTAGGCAAACCAACAATAACGGCGTGCGCCGGATAAAAAAGTAAGCATCATTACGCCAAGGACATTACGCGAGAAACAATTGATAGGCAGGGTTTTGCGATTCATCCCAATATTGATATCCCAAACCATCCAAAAACTTTTGGAATTCCGGCTTTTCGGCGGGAGGGACCTGAATCCCCACCAGAATACGGCCATAGTCTGTACCGTGATTACGATAGTGGAACAGGCTGATATTCCAGCCTTGGCTCATGCTATCGAGGAAACGCATCAACGCTCCGGGACGTTCGGGAAACTCAAAGCGGTAAAGCAATTCATTTTTGGCGGCAGGTGCATGACCACCGACCAAATGGCGGATGTGCAGCTTGGCCATTTCGTTATCGGTCAAATCGATCGCTGCCAAGCCTTGGGCTTGCAACAGTTGCACCATTTCTCCGCCTTCCGCTTTGCCGTGCACCGACAAGCCGACAAATACGTGTGCCGCGCGGGCGTCGGCAAAACGATAATTGAATTCGGTGATATTGCGCGAGCCCAGCTGGCTGCAAAAAGCTTTGAAGCTGCCGGGTTTTTCGGGAATAGTCACGGCTAACACGGCCTCGCGCTTCTCGCCTAGTTCGGCGCGTTCTGCAATATGGCGTAAGCGGTCAAAATTCATATTCGCACCGCTTGCGATGGCGACTAAGGTTTTGCCTTGCAGGCCATCACGCGCCACCACTGCCTTCAAGCCTGCAATCGACAATGCACCGGCGGGCTCCAGTATCGAGCGCGTATCTTCGAAAACATCTTTGATCGCGGCGCATATCGCATCGTTGTCCACACGAATAATTTCGTCGACATAAAGCTGCACCAAACGAAAGGTTTCCTGACCTACGTTTTTGACCGCTACGCCGTCCGCAAAAATACCCACATGCGCCAGTTTGACGCGTTCGCCTTTGGCTAGCGATTGGGCCATCGCGTCCGCGTCTTCCGGTTCCACGCCTATCACCTTAATCTCGGGGCGCAGCCGTTTGATATACGCCGCCATCCCCGCGATTAATCCGCCGCCGCCCACCGGTATATATACCGAATGGATCGGCCCCGGATGTTGACGCAATACTTCCATCGCCACGGTGCCCTGGCCAGCAATGACGTCAGGATCATCGTAAGGGTGGACAAACGTAGCGCCTGATGCCTCCGTCAACGTCAACGCATGTTCGTAAGCTTCATCGTAGGTATCCCCGAACAACACGACCTTCGCGCCACGGGATAGCACTGCATCGATTTTGATCAAGGGGGTAGTTGCGGGCATCACAATGGTCGCCTGCGCACCGAGCTTTTGTGCGGCGAGCGCAACACCTTGCGCGTGATTGCCCGCTGAGGCCGCCACCACACCGCGCTGCAATTGCGCCTGCGTCAATTTGGCCATCTTGTTATAAGCGCCGCGGCATTTGAACGAAAACACCGGTTGCAAATCTTCGCGTTTCAACAAAACCTGGTTATCCAAACGTTGCGAGAGGTTGCCCGCACTCTCCAACGGAGATTCGATGGCAACGTCGTAGACGCACGAGGTCAGGATACGTTCGAGATAATCGTCAGGCGGGGAAGTCATAAAACAAATACGGAGTTTGTGAAAAGGAGGCTTTGCCGCTATCTTACGGCCCTAATTCTAATATGGTGTAACTAATCATGACTCAGGACGAAATGAAACAGGCGGTAGCGCGTGCTGCGGTGGACTATGTGCGGAGCGGCATTATTGGTGTGGGCACGGGCTCCACAGCCAATTACTTTATCGACGCGCTGGCCGAAGTCAAAGGCCGGTTTGATGGCGCGGTCGCGAGTTCAGAAGCCACCGCAAACCGGCTTAAAAGTCATGGTATCTCGGTGCTCGATCTGAATGGCGTGGGCGAACTGGAAGTGTATGTAGACGGCGCAGACGAAATTACCGAACACTTTGCGATGATCAAGGGGGGCGGTGGCGCATTGACGCGAGAAAAAATTGTCGCGGCGTGTAGCAAAAAATTTATCTGTATCGCAGACGAGAGCAAGCGCGTAGGAATATTAGGCCAGTTCCCGCTGCCGGTGGAAGTGATCCCGATGGCGCGTTCTTATATCGCGCGGGAGCTGGTTAAACTCGGCGGCCAGCCGCGTCTGCGTGAAGGCTACACGACTGACAACGGCAACGTGATTCTCGATGTATACGGACTGTCGATTGTCGATCCGGCGTCGCTGGAAACGGCTATCAACCAGTTGGTCGGCGTAGTAACGAATGGTCTTTTTGCCTGTCGGGGGGCAGATGTGCTGCTATTGGGAACCCGAAGTGGTGTCCAAACTTTCAGCAAATAAATAATAAATGAAGTGCTGAGGACAGAAAACAGATCAGGATGGTCAGTCGGCGAGTGTCTCGTCATCCGGGTCCACTCTGACGACCGGCACACGGTATTTCTCAGAGGCCCACTGCCCCAAATCAATTAACTTGCAGCGTTCACTGCAGAAAGGCCGCCAGCGGTTATTAGCCGCCCATATAACCGATTTACTGCAAGTGGGACAAACGACTTTCCGCGTCGTCTCGACAGGTTTACTCACAGCGTAAAAAAGCTGAGCTCGAAATTGATGGTCTGGTCGGTGCACGCGCGCATTTGTCCGGGGCCGCCATAAACAAAGCGCACATTCAATGCATATTTATTGGCTGATATCTCTGGCACGCACGGCAAATGCTCGGCTAACGAAACACGGATTAACTGGGGATTGCGCCCTTCCTGCATTTTTTGAAACAAGCCATCAGGCGCGCTATGCTGCTCTGCCTGCCCGCTGCCGCGCAACAGTTTTAGAATAATACTGACTGCTTTGCGAATGAGGGCGAATGGCGCCAACCACTGCTGCAAATGAACTATGCGATCGAGAGAGGGGGCATGCAACCAACGGTGATAGCTGGGTAAATCAAATTCACACAAGCCGCCGGGAATGCTGGATCGCTGCTTGATAGACATTAACCATTCGTCTTCCCGCACGTGCTGGCCGACTTTTCCAGGCATGTTGCAAATACCGCGATGGACGCTTTCAATCGCTAGAACCACGTCTTCGAGCGTGCTGTCTTCCACCAGAGGATTGCCACGAAGCGCTGTCAGCACGGCTTTTTGGCGGTCCATCTCCAGTAACAAATCAGACTTTAAGTCGGAACGTGCGGTGACCTCAGCAATTTCGAACAGGCTCAATAAAGCAGCCTGATGCGAATGGCGCGTCTGAGTATTGGCATACGCATCAAATCGTTCGAACAAATCCTCTAATCGAAGAAGTGTGCGAATGCGTTCGCTTAAAGGGTATTCGTAATGAATCACGCGAATGTTTGCTGGCTTGAATCGGTTTATTTTCGTCAAATATGCACGAAACTCAAAGCTGTTTACGCGAGAGCTCCAGATATTTGTGATGCAGCGGCGGGATCTGCTCATACAGAGCAGCCAAATCCCCAGTGTTGGTCAACACGTCATCTGCCGCCGCCAGCCTTGTAGTACGGCTAACTTGCGCCGCCATCACAGCTTCTACTTCATCCATTTGCAACCCGTTGCGTGCCATTACGCGGTTGATTTGCTGGCTTTCCGAGGAATCAACCACCAGTACCCGGTCCACCATTGACCGATAACTGCCCGTTTCCAGCAACAACGGAACCACAATCAGCACATAGGGCACTTTAGCCAAACTCTGTAATTGTTGCTGTACGGCTTGCAGGATCAACGGATGTAAGATGGCTTCGAGTTTTTGGCGCTCGCTTGCGTCACTGAAAATACGGCGACGCATCACAGGTCGATTCAACGCTCCGTCAGCTTGGAGCGCGTCCTTACCAAAGGCAGTCTGAATAGCAGGGAGAGCCTCGCCATGGACATCAGTGAGTTGGCGGGCAATCAAGTCAGTATCAATAAGAGGAACATGGTAACCAGCAAAACCGGTGGCCACGATTGACTTGCCACAACCTATACCCCCGGTTAGCCCTACCCGAAGCATTAATACAGCGCTAAATAGGCTCGGGTCAGCGCGTTGCCAAAAAATAGCGCGACCAAGCCTCCGCCCGCAAGATAAGGTCCAAAGGGGATCGGGATACGGCGGTCATGCTTGACCGCTATCACCATTGCGATGCCGACGAATGCACCCACCACGGACGAGAGCAGAATGGTCACTGGCAGCAACTCCCAGCCCAGCCACGCACCAATAGCTGCAAGCAGCTTAAAGTCACCAAACCCCATCCCCTCTTTACCCGTTGCCAGTTTGAATAGCCAATAAATGGACCACAAAATCAGGTAGCCCAGCATCGCGCCAATGACCGCATCTGATAACGACGCAAATTGACCCTTCAGATTAAACAGCAAGCCTAGCCAGACCAGAGGCAGCGTGAGGCTGTCGGGCAGTAAAGTCGTATCAAAGTCGATAAACGCAAGTGCAATTAATGCCCAGACAAAAATAAGCCCGCCTAACGTTTGCCACGACATCCCGAATTTCCAAGCAACAGCCGCCGACAGTATGGCAGCGAGCATTTCGACTAGCGGATAGCGGACGCTGATCGGCGTTTTACACGTGGCGCACTTGCCACCCAGCATAAGCCAAGACAAGACAGGGATGTTTTCCCGCGCTGAGATCTGATGTTGGCAATTCGGACACGCGGAACGTGGCATCCACAGGTTATACGTGGGCTTAACGTTGAGTGCGCTGTCCGGGTCCTGTAGAGCCCGATTATTTAACTCGGCACATTGAACCTCCCATTCCGCCTGCATCATTTTTGGCAGCCGGTGAATCAACACATTCAAAAAACTACCGATCATTAAGCCCAGCAACGCCACCACGGCCGTCCAGGCCAGTGGCTGGGACTGTAGTATTTCGATCATTAAACCACGCTGCCCATCTTGAAAATGGGCAAATACATCGCAATGACCATGCCTCCGATCAACACACCCAACACCACCATAATGATGGGTTCCATCAGGCTGGACAAGGCCGCCACTGCATCATCAACTTCTGCCTCGTAAAAATCGGCGACTTTACCCAACATCGAATCAAGTGCGCCCGACTCTTCACCAATGGCCGCCATTTGCAACACCATATTGGGAAAGCGCTCGGAATTTTGCATTGCTATAGTTAGCGACGTGCCGGTACTGACTTCGCCTTTTATCTTGTTTGTAGCCTCGACAAAGACCTGGTTGCCAGAAGCGCCACCCACCGAATCCAAAGCTTCCACAAGAGGGACGCCAGCGGCAAACATCGTGGACAAGGTGCGCGTCCAGCGCGCGATGGTCGCCTTTTCGATCACCGCACCAAAAATTGGCAGTTTAAGCATTACTCGATCCATAAACATTTGCACCTTGCGCGACCGTTTCCAGGCTTGGAGCAACGCATAAATTCCGCCACCCACCACGCCAAATATAGCCCACCAGTAAGCGACGAAAAAGTCGGACATTTTCATCACAATCAGAGTTGGCGCAGGCAAGTCGGCACCAAAGCTACTGAACAGTTCCTTAAACGCCGGAATCACAAAAATCATAATGACGGCCGTAATGATGAACGCCACAACAATGATGGAAACTGGATAAAACAGCGCCGATTTGATCTTGCCCTTGATCGCCATGATTTTTTCTTTATAAATCGCCAATCGATCAAGTACGTTTTCTAAAATGCCCGCCGCTTCCCCGGCTCCGACCAAGTTGCAAAACAGGGCATCGAAATAAAGTGGATGCCTTGAAAATGCTTGAGTCAAACTCGAGCCTTTTTCCACGTCGGCCTTGATTTCCATCAGCAGACGCTGCATCGAAGGGTTGGAGTGCCCACGCGCGACAATCTCGAAAGATTGCAGCAATGGCACGCCCGCTTTCATCATAGTGGCCAATTGGCGCGTAAATAAAGTGACGTCTTTGGCGCTTATTTTTTTGCCCTTTTTAAACATCGAACTCTGTTTTTTGACTTTGGTGACGCTAATTCCCTGGCGTCGCAATTGCGAATTCACCACAGCTTCGCCACCCGCCATCATTTGGCCTTTGACTTTTTTACCCTGCTTATTCATGCCCTCCCATTCGAAGGCCATTTCCTTGATCGATTTTGCCGCTGTAGCCATGTTCAATCCTTCATCAAATATTGGTGACGGCCTCAACCTCTTCGAGCGAGGTCTGACCTGTTTTAACTTTTAATAATCCTGCCTGACGTAAATCCAGTACGCCTTCGCGGCGCGCCTGATCGGCGATATCGGTTGCTGTGCCGTTTTTTAAAATGATCCGGGTCATTTCATCGGTTATCGGCATAACCTGGTAGATACCGACCCGGCCCTTGTAGCCGCTGCCCTGGCAAATATCACAGCCGACGGGGTGATAGGGTTTCCAGCCGTCTAGTTGGTCTTCAGTGAAACCTGCTTGTAATAAAGTTTCTTGCGGAATCTCGACGGTTTTTTTGCACGAACACAAACGGCGCGCCAGGCGCTGTGCAGTAATCAAGATCACCGACGAAGCCACGTTGAACGGCGCAACGCCCATATTCAATAGGCGTGTGAGCGTACCCGGCGCATCATTGGTGTGTAAGGTAGACAGCACCATATGGCCAGTTTGTGCTGCCTTGATGGCGATATCGGCCGTTTCCAAATCGCGAATCTCACCAACCATAATGACATCTGGATCCTGCCGCAAAAAAGACTTCAACGCGACCGAAAACGTAAGCCCTGCCCTATCGTTAACGTTGACCTGATTAACCCCTGGAAGTTGAATTTCAGCCGGATCTTCCGCGGTAGAGATATTGACGCCAGGTTCGTTCAGAATATTCAGGCAGGTATACAGCGAGACCGTTTTTCCGGAACCCGTCGGTCCCGTCACCAATACCATGCCATAGGGGCGCTGCACCGCTGCCAGCAAAATCTCCTTCTGCCAAGGCTCATAACCCAATGCGTCAACCCCCAGTTGCGCACTGGTAGGGTCGAGAATCCGCATCACGATCTTTTCGCCATACAGCGTAGGCAAAGTGCTTACCCGAAAATCAATCGCACGGGTTTTGGAGAGCACCATTTTCATGCGTCCGTCCTGCGGCACACGCTTTTCCGAAATATCCAGCCTAGAGAGAACCTTAATGCGGGATGAGACCTTATCCTTGATGGCCATAGGCGGCCGCCCTACTTCGTACAGCACGCCATCGCGCCGATAGCGGATACGGTAAAATTTTTCATAGGGCTCAAAGTGGATATCCGAAGCGCCTACATTGATGGCATCCAACATAATTTTTTGTAGGTAGCGCACGACCGGCGCATCATCGATATCAATCCCGCCGTTATCCTGTTGGCCGGAACTCGCCTCTTCGTCAACAAAATCAAGATTCAGATCTTCAGCATTCAACACGGCCATCGTGTCATCGGTCGCCTCACCGAGCTGCTCGATCAGTTTGCCAAGCTTGTCGTCTTCGACCACCACCGGTTCGACCATCTGCCCGGTTTGAAACTTCACCTCATCCAATGCTTGCAGGTTGGTGGGATCGGAGGTGGCGACAAAAAGCTTGTTACCGCGTTGAAACAGTGCGACTACACGGCGTTTTTGCACCAGCTTAGGATCTAATATACGAGGCAAATGAGCTACATCCATCGCGCCCAAATCAAGATAGGGAAAGCCAAACGAGACGCTGGCGAATTCCGCTATTTGATTGGCTTTGAAACGCTTGCTTTTAATCAACTCGGATACGAATGACTCCCCGGCCTCAGCCGCACGTTTCCATACTGCCTCCGCTTCGCTCTCCTTCAACCAGTCGTGGTTGACCATGGTGCGCGCGAGGCCCGTAAGGTGAGGGGAATTGGATACAGCCGCCATAGTTGTTTAAAGCTAGTCGCTATAAAGAATACAAACTATTGGCTATTACGGTGATTTGTACCCGAAGTTGAGGTTTCGTCAGCGTTGGCATTCTGGCCTTGCTGCGTAATGGGCATGGACGTTTGGATACGCGCGATCTTGACCGCCCGTCCCTGAGTCTGCATGATTTCAATCGGTATATTCTCGATTTTTAGACTCACCCCCGCCTCAGGAATATCTTCGAGATACTCGAGCAGCAAGCCATTCAGGGTTTTAGGGCCGTCCAGTGGCAGATTCAAGCCCAATTTACGATTCAAATGCCGGACCAGCGTGGCGCCTTCGACCAGCCAACTGCCATCCGCATCCTGCCGCATATAGCCCATGTTAGTGGGTGCTTGGGTGGTAAATTCTCCTACCATCTCCTCCAGCAAATCTTCCAACGTCACCAGCCCTTGAATTTCGCCGTATTCATCTACCACCAGCGCTAATCGTTGCTGATTGCTCTGGAAATTTCGCAGTTGGGTAAAAAGCGGCGTGCCAACCGGCACAAAATAAGGGTCTTCAAGGCTTTCACGCAATGCCGGAAAATCGATTTCGTCCTTGGTGATCGCGTGTAGCGCGCGTCGCACGTGCAAAATACCGATCAGCTGGTCTTCCGAGCCCTCGTGCACCAGCAGCCGGGTGTGATGACTGGTCGATATTTGCTGCAGCAGTCGCGCAGGTGCATCGGTCAGGTCCACGGCTTCAATCTGGTTGCGCGGGATCATCACGTCGTTCACGGTAATGTCCTCCAGCTCCAGCAAATTCAGCAGAATCCGACGATGCTCGCGCGGCAAGATTTTGGCTGATTCGAGCACTACCGTACGCAATTCTTGCAGCCCCAGCATATTGCTATCGTCCGGGTCGGGTTGCTTGATATGCAACAGACGCAGTATTCCTTGCACAAACAGATTCACAAACCACACCACCGGAGAGGCCAGTTTTAACATTGGTCCCAGCAAAAAACTGGCGGGATACGCAATCTGCTCGGGGTAAGCCGCACCGACTACCTTGGGCGTAACTTCACTGAACACCAGAATCAGAAAGGTGAGCAGCAAGGTCACCACAAATAGCACTACCTCCCCGTTGCCAAACAAGCGTATCGCAATCACCGTGGAGAGCGTCGCAGAAGCGGCATTTATCAGGTTATTACCTAATAGAAGCACGCCCAGCAGCTTGTCGGTGCGCTCAAGCAATGCCAAAGTACGTTGAGCGCCCCGGTCGCCTTCGCCTGCGGCGTGGCGCAAACGATAGCGATTGATCGCCATCATCGCGGTTTCCGAGGCAGAAAAGAATCCGGAGGCGAGTAACAACACACACAGCACTCCAAGCAGCGTGCTGGTGGAAACATTATCCAAAAGACGCTGGCCTCATCGCCGTAACAACACTTCGAGCACAAACTGCGTGCCCACATAGGCGAGCAATAGCAATACAAAGCCCGTCAAGGTCCAATACAAGGCCATGCGTCCGCGCCAGCCCCGAAAGTGACGGCCGAGCAATAACACGCCGAAAACACCCCACGACAACATTGCAAATACGATTTTGTGGGTAAATTGCAGCGGCTTGCCAAACAGCTCCTCTGAAAATATCGCGCCACTAAACACCGTCAAGGTCAGCAATACAAAGCCGGCTGTTATCGTTTTAAACAGCACGGCTTCCAATGTGAGCAACGGCGGTGCGCCTGCACTGGGGGCTGCGCCGCGATGCAGCTTTTTTTCCAGCGTGGTCATCAATATGGCGTGTAACGCGGCAATCGCCAGCAGGCTATAGGCTAATAAAGACACAACCAAATGCGCGCGTAACGCCAGCGCCTGAGAGTTGGGAATGGCGTGGGCATTGTTAAATATCAACGGCAGCACGACCGCAATGGCGGCAAAAACCGTGACCCAGGACTGAATACGTACCAGCGGCGTACGTCGGCTGGTGGTGCGGTAAATGATCGCGGTTAACCAGGCAATGGCTGAAAGTGAGTTACCGAATCCGAGCGTAATGACGCCATGCCCCAAAACTGACTCGTAAACCAGTCCGCCATGCAGCAATAAGGTGAATAACAGAAGGAGTTGCAACCAAGTCGGCTGTGGCTGTCCAACCCGAAACATGCGCCAGGCAATGAATCCATACAAGGCACTCGCGCACAAGGAAAGCAGCAGATAGGGTGACATTCGTTAAAATAGCGCTGGGTGTAATTACCTGCATTCATTATCCACGCGGCTATCGGCTGCAACAAGGACACTATGTTAGATAACCTCAGCAGCCGCCTGGTCGGCGTCGTCAAAACCCTGCGCGGGCAGGCACGCATCACCGAAGCCAATGTGCAGGACACCTTGCGTCAAGTACGGTTGGCGCTACTGGAGGCCGACGTTGCGTTGCCGGTAGTCAAAGATTTCATCGAGTCGGTCAAAGTCAAAGCCTTGGGTCAGGAAGTCCTCACTAGCCTGTCTCCCGGTCAGGCACTAATTGGGATAGTGCATGACGAACTGACCCGGCTGATGGGAGGGGCGAATGCCGATCTGGATCTCGCGGCCACGCCACCCGCAGTGATTCTGATGGCGGGTCTGCAAGGCTCCGGTAAAACCACGACCAGCGGCAAGCTTGGATTGTTGTTGAAAGGCCGCAAGAAAAAAACCCTTCTCGCTTCTTGCGACGTCTACCGTCCGGCTGCCATCGAACAGCTACGCCAATTGGGCCAACAGCTCGATATCAGTTTTTTTGAGGCAGGCAACGAACGTGATCCGGTGGCCATCGCTCAAGCGGCGCTGGATTACGCTCGCAAGCAATTTTTTGACGTACTCATTGTTGATACCGCTGGGCGCTTGGCGATTGATGAAGTGATGATGGCCGAAATCCGCGCGTTGCACGCGGCGCTCAAACCTATCGAAACCCTGTTTGTAGTAGATGCGATGCAAGGCCAGGATGCGATAAACGTCGCGCGCGCGTTTAACGAGGCGTTGCCGTTAACCGGCGTGGTGTTGACCAAACTCGACGGCGACTCGCGCGGGGGTGCGGCGCTTTCGGTGCGACAAGTGACCGGCAAACCGCTCAAATTTATCGGCGTCGGTGAAAAACCCACTGGACTCGAAGCCTTTCACCCGGAACGCATGGCCTCGCGCATCCTCGGCATGGGCGACGTGTTGTCGTTGATTGAACAGGCGCACGCCTCGGTCGATCACAAGGAGGCGATGAAACTCGCCGACAAGGTCAAAAAAGGCAAGGACTTCGACCTGGAGGACTTTAAATCGCAAATCCAGCAAATGCGCAAAATGGGAGGGCTGTCCGCATTAATGGACAAACTCCCCGGCGCCGCGCAAATGGCAGTACCGGCAGGGGCCGATGAAAAATCCATCAACCGCATTGAGGGCATTATCAATAGCATGACCCCTTTGGAGCGCCGCAAGCCGGAGCTGCTGAAGGCCTCGCGCAAGCGTCGCATCGCTGCCGGAGCGGGCGTGCAAGTGCAGGAAATCAATAAATTATTGACTCAGTTTGAGCAAGCGCAAAAGATGATGAAAATGATGTCAAAAGGCGGCGTAGGCAAAATGATGCGTGGGATGAAAGGCATGCTACCGGGAGGCCGTTAAGGGAGAATAAGGCAGCCTGCCAGGCCTTTTGGCTTTTCCTGCAGGCCACCAACTATGTGCGCTAACGCACGGACCGGAAAATCCGCGCGAATTACCATTCAAGCCTCAACCACTCATTTAGGAGGCAGTATGTATAGCCATAAAACCATCCTCGCTCTGGGCCTCGCCGCATCAACCTTGGTGACTGGGTGTGCCAATTATGATTCACGTCCGACTAGCTCATCGTATCCTTCTTCGACCTCGTCCTACCCTTCTTCAACATCTTCGAGTTATGCCAGCTATGGTGTGATTGAGGAGATCGACACTATTCGTGAAAACACTGGCATCGGGGGTAGCGGCATAGGCGCTGGCGCTGTGATTGGTGGAGTAGTGGGTGGCGTGCTGGGTAACCAGGTAGGTAGCGGAAAAGGCAAGACGGCAGCCACTGTCGTAGGCGCAGCGGGCGGTGCCATAGTGGGTAATGAAATCCAAAAACGCAATAACCAAAACCAGAACGGTGACGCCTATCGCCTTCGCGTTCGCCTTGACCGCGGTGGCTATGTCACCGTTAGCCAACGTGACATTGGCGACTTGCGTGTCGGCGATCAAGTCCGCGTCGAAAACGACACCGCTTATCGTTATTAAACCGTGCCTAACCATAAACCAGGGCCTGGCTCTCGTTTATGGTACCGCCGGATGCCACATGCATTGTTTGCCCTACTCCTTTATCCTGGCTTGAGTTTGATTGTGGAAGCGCACGCTACCCTCTATTCCCAACCCTCCAGGCTTAAGTGAATGCACTCTCGATTTTCTGCTCTAGAAATACACACAAGTTCGCCCGTGCAACGTCTTAACAGCTTTATTAAATTAATTGTCCTATGTAGTTTGCTACCACTGGCGGGGTGTGCCACCTTACCCGACCTTAATCAAATCACGCCCGCCTCACGCGCACAGCCTGTGGAATTTGATTCCGCGCGCGGCCCCGTTTCGTCGAGAAAAAGCACCGCCATACTTCAGGATCTAAAAAAAGAATCCGGCAATATTGATATATTGCAAAAACACTTGGCGGTTGAGCAGGCAATCAATCCGGACGATCCGCTGGTATTGGGCAATAAGCTGGTGCTGTTACAAGATGGGCCGGCCACTTATAAAGCCATGTTTATGGCCCTTCGCGCCGCCAAACACAATATAAACCTCGAAACCTACATCTTTGAAGATGGCGAAATTGGCGAGCAATTCGCGTCGTTATTGCTGGAGAAACAGGCTTCAGGCGTGAAAGTTAATTTGATTTACGACGGCGTGGGCTCACTCAGTACGCCGGGTGAATTTTTCAAACGCTTGAGCGATGGGGGCATTCATGTGCTGGAATTCAACCCAGTCAACCCATTGAAAAGCAATAAAAAGGAATGGTCACTGAATAACCGGGACCATCGCAAATTGTTAATAGTCGATGGCCGCATTGCCTTTTTAGGCGGCATCAATATTAGCGAATCGTATTCTGCTGGCTCCTCCTTAAGTCGATCCTCCGCGAAAAAAGGCAAAGCTGGAGTAGGCTGGCGCGATACGCATTTGCAAATCGAAGGCCCCGTCGTAGCGAATTTTCAAAAACTTTTTATCGATACCTGGACCAGGCAAAACGGACCTCCCCTGGTTAGTCAGGAATATTTCCCCTCACTAACGCCTCAGGGAGATGAAATTGTCCGTGCGATAGGCAGTACTTCCGATGCCTCATACAGCCAAATTTATCTCACCTTGTTATCCGCGATTGATCACGCCGAGCAATCTATTCACCTCACGAACGCTTATTTTGTGCCCGACCCCCAGCTGATCAATGCGCTTAAAGAGGCCGCCCAACGGGGCGTCGACGTGCAGTTTGTGTTACCCGGCAAGACCGATTCATGGGCAGTATTTCACGCCGGGCGCTCGCATTATTCCGAGTTGCTGCAATCGGGCGTTCACATCTATGAACGCCGTGAGGCGGTCTTACATTCCAAGACCGCGACTATTGATGGCGTGTGGTCGACCATAGGCTCTACCAACCTGGATTGGCGTAGTTTTTTGCACAATGATGAAGTCAATGCCATCATTCTAGGGAGCGATTTTTCACAGCAGATGGAAGCGATGTTTGCCAAAGACCGCGCCGCCTCCATTCCCATTGATTACGCAAAATGGAAACGCCGTTCCTGGTTGCTACGTTTTAAAGAATGGGTATCGCGACTCCCCGAGTATTGGCTTTAGGGCGGTGTTTACTGAACCGTCTACGCCCTGGATACCGCCGATCCAGCCTATGTTCGCTAGCGCACTGACGCTGGGGTTGATTAACTCTAAGATAGTTTTACCCGGAGTCGAGGGGGCGGCTACATTCTGAAAGTCTGTGAACGCGATAGCTGTTTTTTTCAATATGACTTAGGAGAACGAAAATGATGACAAATAATTTATCCGGTAAACACGATTACACCGCGCTAACCAAACAGCAATTAATCGCCGACTTTAAGGTAGTGGTCGCGGATGCCGAAGCGCTGATCCAAGCTACTGCGGCGCAGGGCGGCGAAGTGTTGGCTAGTGCGCGCACCAAGGCTACCGAATCTTTGCGTGTGGCCAAACAAAAAATGGATGAAGCGCAAACTGTGTTGGCAGCCAAAACGCGCATTGCCACTGATGCGACCGATGAATACGTTCGGGAAAACCCCTGGGAAGCCGTAGGTATTGCTGCTGCTGCAGGGCTATTCGCCGGAATTCTGCTCGCGCGTCGTTAAACTAGTTGAGTTCCGTGCAGGCTGGATTGTGATCGGCAGCTTGTATGGATGTTAATTTATTTTAGATGGGATCAGTCCATCAATTTAAGGGAGTCTAAGAATGCTTGAAACTATTGTTGTCATACTCGTGGTGCTGTGGCTACTCGGGATGGTTACCTCCTACACCATGGGAGGTTTGATCCACATCCTGTTGGTTATTGCCATCGTGGTCATTATTTTGCGTGTAATTCAAGGGCGTCGGCTCTAATTCACACAGGGTCTCAGCGCAGCTTATGACTGTCTGAGACTGGTTCTACTTAACCTTTGAAGCCCGCCCATAGACGGGCTAAGCTCAATCAGGATTGGGTATTCCTCAGCCCTCTGTCAAGCGTGACTAAGCTTCAACTCCCCACGTTTTTTTGTTTATTGTTAACCGACAAAGCATAGTGTAGGTTGCAGGGTAGGCCACACACGCAAAGCTTAAAAAGCGCATCCAGCTTGCGTTGTTTTGGGTGAAGCATTTTACATTCGGTTGTAGCATTATCGTTACCTCCGCCAATAGGCACGGAGCAAAAGAGAGCTTCGCCTCACGGAGACAAAAAAATTGAAAACGAGCAGTACTCGACTCAGCAATCCAATTAAAAAAATTACGTCACTTTTTCAGCTGCGCAATCAGCCGCAGTATTCCCCTGACGAAGAGCCCCCGCTGCGCTCCGAATTATTAAGCGCGGATCAGATTGATCAATATGGCAAGCACTTGGCCTCCTCGCATAAACTGATGCAGGGGCAGGTCGCGGATCCTTTGCTGGCACGGTTAACCAGCAATGAAGCCATCTTGGTCGATGTATGCAATTTGCTATCAACCGCAGTGTCGGCAAATCACCGCATTACCCCCGCCGGGGAATGGTTGCTTGATAACTTCTACCTGATAGAAGAACACATCCGCACCGCGCGGCAACATTTTCCCAAAGGCTATAGCCGCGAACTTCCCCGTTTGTTGAATGGCCCCTCCTCGGGTCTTCCGCGCGTCTACGATATTGCGCTGGAGACGATCTCGCACGGCGATGGCCGTGTCGATCCTGAAAGTCTCAACCGCTTTGTCGCGTCGTATCAGACCGTCACCACGCTCAAGTTAGGCGAATTATGGGCGATTCCCATCATGTTGCGACTCGCGCTGATTGAGAATTTGCGTCGCGTAGCGGTGCGTATTGCCGCTGGCAGAATCGAGCGCAATCTGGCAGGCACCTGGGCGGATCAAATGTTCGAGATCGTCGAGACAGACCCAAAAAATCTGGTACTGGTTATCGCCGACATGGCCCGCTCCAATCCACCGATGACGACGCCCTTCGTTTCGGAATTCGCGCGCCGTCTGCAAGGGCACAGTGCTGTGCTGGCGTTGCCGCTCAATTGGGTAGAACAACATCTTGCAGAGTCGGGTCGCACCATAGAACAAATGGTGCAAACCGGCAACCAGCACCAAGCCGCGGATCAGGTCTCCATCAGTAACACTATCGGCAGTCTGCGATTTTTGGCGACCATGGACTGGCGCAGTTTTGTGGAAGCGCAAAGCGGAGTCGAACACTTGCTGACGCAAGATCCCCACGGCACTTACGCGCAAATGGATTTTGTAACACGCGACCGCTACCGCCACGTGATTGAGAAGTTGGCGAAAAATAGCGCGCGTTCAGAAACCGAATTGGCAAAAAGCAGTATTGAATTCGCGCGCGAAGGAGCCATCCGCAATGGTCATCAGGACCGTACCGCGCACGTCGGGTATTACTTAGTTGACCAAGGACTGCACTCGCTTGAGCAAGCGGCTGAAGTGCGTCATTCCGTCACGCATCTGTTGGCCCGCGCTGCCAAAAAGATACCGTTGATGATGTATCTCGGCCCCATCACCTTGGCTACTTTGGTATTGACGGTTTATCTGCTGGCGTATGCCGATGCCCGAGGCGTATCTGACTGGATCCTATTGCCCTTGGCGGTGCTGTTACTAATTGCTACTAGCCAGTTATCGGTGACCTTGGTCAACTGGATCGCAAACTTAATCACCTCGCCTCACCCGTTACCGCGTTTGGATTTTTCCACTGGCATTCCTCCACAGTGGCGCACGCTGGTGGTCGTGCCGACTTTGCTAAGCAACGCTCAACATATCGAAACACTGGTAGAAGCGCTGGAAGTGCATTTTCTGGCTAATCGCGATGCTAATTTACGCTTTGGCCTGCTTACCGATTTTTGCGACGCGCCCGAAGCCAGCATGCCCGAGGACGCCATGCTGTTGCAGCTGGTGAGCAAGTGCATCAATGCGCTTAATGCCAAATATCTGGAGACGCATGACAGTGTTTTTTTCCTGTTCCATCGGCCTCGGGTATGGAATGCGCACGATCACCTATGGATGGGCTATGAGCGCAAACGCGGCAAACTTTCCGATCTGAATTCATATTTGCGAGGCGGCGCGAAGGATAGCTTCTCACTGGTGTTGGGAGATACCGAGGCCTTATCCGGCACTCAGTACATCATCACGCTCGACAGCGATACGCAATTACCCCGCGATGCTGCCCGACAGTTTATCGGCGCAATGGCACATCCGTTAAACCGCCCCCATTACGATGAAGCACGCCAACGCGTCACGGCAGGTTACGGCATTTTGCAGCCGCGAGTAGATACCAGTCTGGCCGTCACCAGTACATCGTTATTTGCACAGTTGCACAGCGGCACGCCCGGCATCGATCCTTATACGCGCGTCGTTTCGGACGTGTATCAGGATATTTTTGGCGAAGGTTCGTTTATCGGCAAAGGTATTTACGATGTCGATATATTCGAGCGGGCGCTGGGCGGGCGCTTCCCTGAAAACCGTATTCTCAGTCACGACCTGCTCGAAGGGTGTTACACGCGCTCCGGCCTGCTGAGTGATGATCAGTTATACGAAGACTATCCCACCCGATATAGCGCGGACGTGAATCGACGCCGTCGCTGGATACGCGGCGACTGGCAGCTGGCAGGGTGGCTGCTGCCGCGTGTGCCGGGTCCAGGTGCGCGCCGCCAGAAAAATCCGCTATCGCACTTCTCACGCTGGAAGCTCTTCGACAATCTACGTCGTAGCCTAGTCCCGGCCGCCTTGACCACGCTGCTGATTTTGAGTTGGATGCTGCTGTCGGTAGATTGGCTGATGAATGCCGTAGTACTCGGTATTTTGTTTATTACACCCCTCGCAGCGTCGGTGTTGGAAGTTTTTCAGAAGCCCGCGGATGTGTTGTGGCGTCAGCATATTGTGAGTTTGGCCCGCGCGATGGGACAGCGTTTAGCGCATGCGCTGCTGAGCTTAGCCACCCTGCCCTATGAGGCGTATTACAGCCTGGATGCCATCGTTCGCACCGTGTGGCGCATGGTGTTTTCGCATCGCCACCTGCTGGAGTGGCAAGCTTCCAGTACGCATGCCCAACCCAGCTCTGCGGGCTTAGCTTGGTCGTACCGCACCATGTGGGCCGCGCCTGTTGTGGTGATCACGACCGTGTTTTTGTTGGGGTGGCTAAGGCCTGCCACGCTGCCGATTGCGACGCCTTTCTTACTATTGTGGCTCGCAGCGCCCGCCATCACTTGGTGGATCAGCCTACCCATTGCCCGCCCGCAAGCCCAATTAACTCCTACCCAATTGCGTTTTTTAAATATCATCGCTCGCAAAACATGGGGCTTTTTCGACACCTTTGTAACCGCTGAAGAAAATTGGTTGCCGCCTGATAACTACCAGGAGTTTCGCGGCGCGCGCATCGCGCATCGCACTTCGCCAACTAATATTGGCCTCGCGCTATTAGCCAATTTGACTGCGTATGACTTTGGCTATATTCCAGCGGGTTCGGTGATTCAACGCACGACCGATACCTTCGCCAGCCTGCATAAATTAGAGCAGCATCGCGGACATTTCTATAACTGGTACGACACGCAAACCCTCCTGCCGCTGCATCCGTTATATGTTTCAACGGTGGATAGCGGTAATCTTGCCGGGCATTTGTTAACGCTACGCCAAGGCCTGTTAGCGCTCGAAGACGACCGCATTTTTAGTTCGCGCGGCTTTGACGCATTGCGAGATACCCTTGCGGTCGCCACCGCCACAAAAGGAGTGGAAGCGCTAAACGATCAGACTTCCCCCTCGCTTATTCAGCTGCAGCACCATCTGGACTCCTGTTGTAGCACTCCCTCCAGCACACTCGTAGAGCTCGCGCGCGGCTTGAAACCTACCATTCAATACGCGTGGGACTGGATTGATAGCCTTGACGCCCAGCTCGAAGATGAAATGTACAGATGGGCGCATAAGCTTGTAGAGCAAACGCAGGCCGCCTACGATGCACTGGTTTTTCTGGCTCCCTGGCTGGAGCTGCCAAATGTCGCCTCTATGGATGCGAGCTTGTCGGGGCTTAATCGCATCCCGACGCTACATCAGCTGGCTGCGCGTAATGCCGACTGGATAGACTCGCTTGTTCCCGCTGACCCTTCGCTCTCCCCGGCCCACAGTGAAACGGTCGCTGCGCTACGCCCTCTGGTGGTGTTAGCCAGTGAACGCGCTCAGGCCCAAGTGGCCGCGCTCGACGCGCTCGCGGCGCAAGCCTATGACCTGGCCCACATGGAATTTGATTTCCTTTACGCCAAGCAACCGCGTTTACTCACGATAGGCTACAACGTCAGCGAAATGCGACGCGACGCCGGATATTACGACCTGCTCGCCTCCGAGGCGCGGCTGTGTAATTTTGTCACCATTGCGCAAGACCAATTGCCTCAGGAAAGCTGGTTTGCACTGGGCCGTCAGCTCACACGCGCGGGGGGAGAACCCATTCTGCTGTCGTGGAGCGGCTCGATGTTCGAGTATTTGATGCCGATGCTGGTGATGCCAAGCTTTGATCACACCTTGCTCGGTCAGACCTGCAAAGCTGCGGTCACGCGGCAGATCGCGTATGGCAAACAGCTCGGGCTACCGTGGGGCATGTCCGAGTCGGGCTATAACCTGGTCGACGTCAACTTCAACTATCAGTATCGCGCGTTTGGCGTGCCGGGTCTGGGTTTGAAGCGCGGCCTGGCCGACGATATTGTGATCGCGCCTTATGCATCGGCGCTGGCGCTGATGGTGTCGCCCGAAGCCGCGTGCGCGAACTTGCAACGGTTGGCAGCCGAGGGGTTGACGGGTCGCCACGGCTTTTACGAAGCGGTGGATTACACCGTATCGCGTCAACGCCGCGGCGAGCTGCGTACCATTTTGCATTCGTATATGGCGCACCATCAGGGCATGACGCTGTTATCACTGTCGTATTTGCTATTGAATCGGCCGATGCAGCGGCGCTTTGAGGCCGACCCTTTGTTCCAGGCCACGATGCTGTTATTGCAGGAACGCATCCCCAAAGCCACCGTATTGCATATGCCGAGCAACGAGCTCGCCGACATTCGCGTTGCGGCAGGCCCGGCCGAAGTTTCGATGCGGGTGCTCACTACGCCGCATACCGCCGTACCCGAAGTGCAATTGTTATCCAATGGTCGCTACCACGTGATGGTGACCAATGCCGGCGGCGGTTACAGCCGCTGGAAGGACGTGGCAGTAACACGCTGGCGCGAGGATGCCACGCGGGACCACTGGGGCACATTTTGTTATTTGCGCGATGTCGCAAGCGGCAAATTTTGGTCCACCGCCTATCAGCCCACGCTTACTGAACCGCGGCTTTACGAAGCGATTTTCTCAGGCGGGCGTGCTGAGTTCCGCCGCCGCGATCAGGATATCGAAACGCATACCGAAGTGGTGGTATCGCCCGAAGATGACATCGAGCTGCGCCGCGTGCACATTACCAACCGCTCTCGCGTCACGCGCACGCTGGACGTCACCAGCTACACCGAAGTGGTGCTGGCCCCGGCCGACGCCGATGCGATGCATCCGGCGTTTAGCAATTTGTTTGTGCAAACCGAAGTTGTGCGCGAGCAGCGCGTGATTTTATGTACGCGCCGACCGCGCTCTGTCGACGAAGTGCCGCCGTGGATGTTCCATATCATGGCAGTGCACGGCGTGGAGTTTGGTCCCGCGTCGTATGAAACAGACCGGCTCAGTTTTATTGGACGCGGCAATAGCGTCACCAATCCCGAAGCGCTGACGATCTCGACTGCACTCGGAGGTGGCGAGGGATCGGTGCTCGACCCCATCGCTGCGGTTCGCCATCTGATTACGCTGGAGCCTGGTCAACACGCCATCATTGACATGGTGACCGGCATGGCGGATCACCGCGAAGACGCGATGAATCTAGCGTGCAAATATCACGATCAACGGCTGGCCGACCGCGTATTTGAACTGGCGTGGACCCATAGCCAGGTGGTCTTGCGCCAGATCAACGCAAACGAATCCGATGCGCAACTATACGGTCAGCTCGCCAGTTCGGTGTTGTATGCACACGCTGCATTGCGCACGCATGGCAGCGTGGTCGCACAAAACCGGCGTGGACAATCGGGCTTGTGGGGGTATGCGATCTCCGGCGATTTGCCGATAGTGCTGCTGCAGATCGGTGATATTGCACACCTCGAGCTGGTGCGACAAATGGTGCAGGCACTGGCATATTGGCGCTTGAAAGGGCTCGAAGTCGATCTGGTAATCTGGAATGAAGACCGCGCCGGGTACCGTCAGTTACTACAAGAACAAATCATGGGTCTGGTCGCAGCAGGCGTCGAATCCAATGTGATCGGTCGGCCCGGCGGCATTTTTGTACGCCCGACCGACCAGATATCGAGCGAAGACCGCATTCTGCTGCAAGCCGTTGCGCGGGTGATCATTACCGATAACGCCGGCAGCCTGGAAGAGCAAATCAAACGGCGCAGCCTCGTGGAAAAACGCGTGCCTGCACTCGTGCCGACCAAAGTGCATCGCGTGCTGCCTTCTTCGTTACCAGCGCATGAGCTGATTTTGAGCAACGGTCTCGGCGGCTTTACCCCGGATGGACGCGAATATGTGATCACCACCGCAGCGCGACGCGTTACGCCTGCACCATGGGTGAATGTGCTGGCCAATCCGCATTTCGGCAGCGTGATTTCCGAAAATGGCCTGGCGTATACCTGGGGTGAAAACGCGCACGAATTCCGTCTCTCGCCCTGGTACAACGACCCCGTCACCGACGCCAGCGGTGAAGCCTATTATCTGCGCGACGAAGAAACGGGCCACTACTGGTCACCCACGCCCCGCCCAAGCCGGGGCGCAGGCGAATATGTCACGCGCCACGGCTTTGGCTACAGTGTGTTTGAGCATAGCGAAGACGGCATTTATTCTGCGCTTACCGTTTACGTGGCGCTGGATGCGTCGGTTAAGTTTTCGGTATTGAAATTGCGCAATGACTCGGGCCGTCCGCGTCAGCTCTCGGCGACCGGCTATGTCGAATGGGTGCTGGGCGATTTACGCCCTAAAACCACGATGCACGTGATTACCGATCTGGATCGGAGTAGTGGCGCACTGCTGGCGCGTAACCCTTACAACACCGAGTTCGCTGGGCGCGTAGCGTTCTTCGATATGGACGACATCAACCGCACGGTCACCGGCGACCGCACCGACTTTATCGGCCGTAACGGCAGCTTGTCGCGCCCCGCGGCGATGACGCGCAGCCATCTATCCGGCAAATTGGGCGCGTGTTTAGACCCCTGCGGCGCGCTCCAATCCAAACTTGAGCTCGCTGCGGGCGAAGAACGTGAAATCACTTTCAGACTCGGACTGGGGCGCGACGCCCTGGACGCCACCAAACTAGTACAACGCTTCCGGGGGGTGACCGCTACGTCCGCCGCGCTCCAGGCGGTGCATGCCCATTGGCATCAGACGCTCGGTGCAGTGCAGGTAAGCACGCCCGATCCAGCGCTGGATGTGCTGGCCAATGGCTGGCTGCTTTATCAAACCATTGCCTGTCGCTTGTGGGCGCGCAGCGGATACTACCAATCAGGTGGGGCGTTTGGCTTTAGGGACCAATTGCAAGATGTGATGGCGCTAGTTCACGCTGAACCGCAGCGCTTGCGCGATCAACTGATGTTGTGCGCGAGCCGTCAATTCCGCGAAGGCGACGTGCAACATTGGTGGCATCCGCCTGCGGGGCGAGGCGTGCGCACGCACTGCTCGGACGATTATCTGTGGCTGCCGCTGGCAACGTGCCGCTATGTCCTCACCACCGGCGACACCGGCGTGCTGGATGAGACCGCGCAGTTTCTCGAAGGCCGTCCGGTCAACCCCGGCGACGACTCGTACTACGACATGCCGGGCATTTCGCATGACAGCGCGAGCCTGTATGAGCACTGCATGCGAGCGATCGAACACGGCCTGAATTTTGGCGAGCATGGTTTGCCGCTGATGGGTTCGGGCGACTGGAACGACGGCATGAATCTGGTCGGCATCGACGGCCGCGGAGAGAGCGTATGGCTGGGATTTTTCCTGTGCGAAGTCCTTAAGCAGTTCACCGTGCTCGCACGTCAACGCGGCGATGCAGCGTTTGCCGAACGTTGCCAAACCGAAGCTGCGCAATTGAGCCAGCGCATCGAACAGCATGCGTGGGATGGCGGCTGGTACCGCCGCGCTTATTTCGACGATGGCACCCCGCTGGGGTCAGCCGCCAATACTGAATGCCAGATTGATTCGATTTCGCAAAGCTGGGCAGTGATATCAGGCGCAGGCAATCCCGAGCGCACGCGGCAAGCGATGAACGCGGTTTACCAGCGTTTGGTTAAGCCCGAATCCAAATTGGTTCAGCTGCTCGATCCGCCGTTTGATACTTCTGACGTGAACCCTGGCTACATCAAAGGCTATGTGCCCGGCGTGCGCGAAAACGGCGGCCAGTATACGCATAGCGCAATCTGGACTGCGATGGCGTTCGCCCAGTTAGGCGACGCGGAGCGCGCTTGGGAATTACTCGCAATGATCAACCCGGTAAATCACGCCACCACGCCCGAGGAGGTCGGCATTTATAAAGTCGAACCTTATGTGGTGTGTGCCGACGTGTATGCCGTCTCGCCGCATATCGGTCGGGGTGGCTGGAGCTGGTATACCGGATCGGCGGGGTGGATGTATCGGTTGATACTGGAATCGTTGCTCGGCTTAAAGCTCGAGGTCAATACCCTGCATGTCCGCCCACGCCTGCCAGCAACGTGGCCTGGCTTTAAGCTGCGCTATCGTTATCGCGATACGTATTACCACATTGCCGTTACACAAAGCCTTGCTGCCCAGAGCGGCCTGACCGTGACGGTGGATGGCGCCACGCAATACGACCCGACCATTACGCTATTTGATGATGGGCAAGAGCATCAAGCCGAGGTCAAAATTGACATCGCCCCCGATCAGTAAAGCAACATTTCGTCCGGCAAAAATGCCCGCCTAGTCATATCGGGAGCCGTCATTATGAATAGCATGGTTTCGAATTTGATCTAAGCTTCAATAATCCATTTTCAGGGAGGAGATGGATGCTACTCAGTACACACTCCCGTTCAAGTAAGCAAAATGTAGCAAGAGGGCTCTCAGGATTGCATACCATTTTGAGAGGGGATGACTACTAAACAAGATAGGGACATAACATGAAAAAACCGGGATTTTTATTACTGACCGCATTGAGTTTTGGCGCACACGCGTCGACTCCCACCATTATTGGCACATTATCGAACTTCGACGTATATAACCACACCGGCGGCGAGATGGAGGGCTTTGAGGTCGATCTGGAGGACTTCCACAAGTCCGACTTAAGCAGTACGTGGTGCTATTCTGCTTTTGGTTGTGGTACTGGCTATGACACGACTTCTGGCGGGCATAACGTGCTGTCTGTCGTCCACGATGGCGGCTCGACTCGCACCGTCGCCAATAATGGCGTCACCCACTTTGGCGTTCATTTAACGACTAACACACCCATCGGAAATATTAAATACGACTGGCTTGATCGCCGTTCCGATGGTTACCTCTATCACGTAGATGGATCGGGTAAGGCCGCAGCAGGTCAAGCGCCGGCACTGGGGGCGCCCCCACCACCGCCTACGCCTCCCGTAGCGCCCGCGCCCCCCATCGTGCTCACCCCACACTGGACACTTAACAGCGGAACTGGCAAGTGGGATATATCGATTCAAAATACGCTGGGTCGGGATATCTGGGTGCAATTAGGCGGCGCCGTTTCGAGCACTGCCATCACCCTCGATCAGTTGATGACCACCAATCCGTTGATTATGAATACCACCAATGACCGCTTCGAACTTCTCACCGCAGGTCAATCCATTACCGAGTCCGAAGATATCCAGGGCGCCACGGTGGCAGGCTTCGCAAAATTCTTTGCGACGGATTACATCGGGCCGAAGGATGATTCGGGCGGGGCACTTTGTTCCAATTTTGTGGGGATGTGCACCTATACCGATGCCACTGGCTCGCACACTATCTATTCGGCCATCACGCACGGTGCGGCGCTCGGCAATATCATGACTGCGTCCAACTTCGCTGCGGCCGTGCCCGAGCCCCATGCGGCCTGGCTGTTTGGGTCAGGCCTGCTGATTGTTATGAACGCTGCCCGCAGGCGCAACAAGCCCTAATCCACTCCTGCCACATGCGCCAATACGCATGCGGCACCCCACAAGCTTCGTATCATCACTTTTCCTCCTAAATCTGGGTGGAAATCGTCCGTTAATCTCCTTGCGCTTGTCCGCCTGAATCCGTCTAACTTGACGTATACAGAGAGATGAACGCGTCACGCCTTCCTACTGCACGCTGATAATATGTGGGAAGAGCTTCTCTTCAAGGCATTCGAGACGTATATATGAACGATGATCTTCCCATTGCTGCGGCAAGCGTTACTGAAGCGCCTGCCGAAGTAATCAATCTTCCGCCCCGCCCTCAAGTGGAGGCGCACAGCATCGCCCTCACCGTGTTAGCGGTACTCGCGGTCGTGTTTGTGCTGCGTTGGGCTCAAGCGGTGTTCGTCCCCGTGATAGTCGGCGTGATGATCAACTATGCGTTGGGCCCTCTCGTCAACCGGATGGAAAAATGGCACATCCCCCGCGCAATCGGCGCTGCCATTTTATTGTTGGGAATTGTCGGTGGAACTTGCTGGATGGCCTATTCGTTAAAAGAAGAAGCTGCCAGCATGATTGAAAGCCTGCCCGATTCGGCGAAAAAATTCAGAGAGACGTTGAGTAAGGAATGGGGTACGTCCGAGGGCACCATACAAAAAGTCCAGAAGGCCGCCATTCAGCTCGAACGCGCAGCAAGCGAAACAAGTGCTGCGCACCCCCTTGTGGCGCGCGGCGTAACCCGAGTGCAGATTGAAAAGTCGACGCTGAATGTGAATGACTACCTTTGGAATGGAACGATCGGTATTCTGGCTTTTGCCGGGCTCGTCATCATGGTCCTGTTTCTGGCTTATTTTTTGATGCTGGCGGGCGACAGTTTTCGCCGCAAACTGGTCAAGATTACCGGCCCCACGCTCACCCGAAAAAAAGTCACGGTTCAAATGCTGAACGACATCACGCTGCAAATTCAGCGTTATATGTTGGTCCAGGTGTTTACCAGCATTCTGGTCGGCGTGTCCTCGTGGCTCGCGTTTCTCTGGATTGGGCTCGACCACGCCGCAGTGTGGGGCGTAGTGGCGGGCTTACTCAACACCATCCCCTACCTCGGCGCCGTCATTATTACCATGCTCACCGCGCTGGTAGCATTTCTACAGTTCCAAACCTTGAGCATGGCGTTTTCAGTGGGCGCTATTTCGCTGGTCATTCATACCGTGCAAGGCAATTTGTTAACGCCTTGGCTTACCAGCCGGGCCAGCCAGATCAGTGCGGTTGCGGTGTTTGTCGGGGTACTTTTCTGGGGCTGGTTGTGGGGTGCATGGGGTTTGTTGCTGGGTGTCCCTATCCTGATGGCGATCAAGACCGTATGTGATCAGGTCGAGGATTTCAAACCAGTCGGCGAACTATTGGGCAAATAGCCGCCCCTTCTGATTCGCGCTAGCCGAGCTGGCTACAGCGCGTACAGTCAATAAGCTGAATCCAGGCTGAGAATTACAATTTTTTAAATCACCGAAAATCCCACCAGCGCAATCTCATCCCCGTCCTTGATCAGCGTCGATTTCTCAGCAAATTTCTTATTCACAGTGACATTGAGCTTGGGATTGCCGCGCAACATCTTGGCCCACATCTCGCCCCGCCCGGACAAGTGAAACACTAGCCTCTCGACATCGGTAATATCAGCGGGCAAAACGATCTCATCCGCAGTCATTCCCAGGGTATCGACCAGGTCGCCAAAAAATAGAATTTTCACCATCACCGGCCCTTTATAATCACTATTCTCAGTGCCGATTTTACCTTGCTTATGTCTCTCACCCTGCTCGAAAATCTGAACCCGGAGCAGTGCGCGGCGATTACGCTGCCGCATGAGTCAGCTTTGATTTTGGCGGGTGCGGGTTCGGGTAAAACCCGCGTATTGACCACCCGCATGGCTTGGCTGATACAAACCGGGCAGGTGTCGCCCTTTGGCATGCTTGCGGTGACTTTCACCAACAAGGCGGCAAAAGAAATGCTCACGCGCATCACTGCGATGCTGCCGATCAACACACGCGGCATGTGGGTAGGCACCTTTCACGGTCTGTCGAACCGGCTACTGCGAACGCACTGGCGAGAGGCAGGTTTGCCGCAATCGTTTCAAATTCTCGACACGCAGGATCAGCTCTCGGCGATCAAGCGCCTGATGAAATCGCTTAACGTCGATACTGAAAAATTCGAGCCAAAAAAAGTGCAGTGGTTTATCAACGGCCATAAAGAGGCCGGGCGACGCGCGCGCGACGCCGAAGCGTTTGACGAATATTCGATGCGACTGGCAGAGTTATTCGAAGCTTACGACGCGCAATGCCAGCGCGAAGGCGTGGCGGACTTTCCTGAATTGATGTTGCGTTCTTATGAATTGCTATACCGCAATGAGCCATTGCGCGAACACTATCGCGACCGTTTCAAGCACATCCTGATCGACGAGTTTCAGGACACCAATGCGCTGCAATACCGCTGGCTCAAGTGCTTTGCGGGGCCCGGCACCGCGCTGTTTGCGGTGGGCGACGACGACCAGTCGATCTATGCGTTTCGCGGTGCGAACACCGCTAACATGGCCGAGTTTGAGCGCGAATTTGCACATGGTAAAGTCATCAAGCTGGAGCAAAATTACCGCAGCCACGGCCACATCCTCACCGCTGCAAATACGCTGATCGCGCAAAACCAGCACCGGCTGGGCAAAAACCTGTGGACCGCAGAAGGCGTAGGCGAGCCGATCCGAATATTTAATGCCTACTCGGATCAGGAAGAAGCGAGCTTTGTCGTCGAAGAAGTGAAAACGCTTAGCCGAGAAGGTACTGCGCTATGCGACATGGCGCTGCTGTATCGCTCGAATGCACAGTCCCGCGTACTGGAGCACGCGCTGTTTTCCGCGAGCGTGCCGTATCGCGTGTACGGCGGGCTGCGCTTTTTTGAGCGCATGGAAATCAAGCACGCCCTCGCCTATTTACGCCTGCTGACTCATCCGGAAGACGACGGGGCTTTTTTACGCGTGGTGAATTTTCCTGCGCGCGGCATCGGTGCACGCACGCTGGAACAACTCACTGACACCGCCGCCCGCTCCGGTGCGAGCCTATGGCAAACCGCGTGCACCTGCGGCGGCAAAGTCGCAGGCTTTGCGAAGCTGATCGAAGCGCTCAAAGGTGTCACTGTCGACCTGCCGCTTGCCGAAGCCATCGACCACATCATCGAAGCCTCCGGCCTCGCCGAGTTTTACCGCCAGGACAAAGAAGGCGCCGACCGGTTAGAAAACCTGAACGAGTTGGTCAACGCCGCCGCCTTGTTTGCGGAAGAAAATGACGAGGGCACGCTGGATGCGTTCCTGGCCCATGCGGCGCTCGAAGCGGGGGGACATCAAGCAGGCGAAGGCAACGACGCATTGCAACTGATGAGCGTGCACGCCGCCAAAGGACTGGAATTTCACGCCGTCTTCATCACCGGCCTGGAACAAGGCCTGTTCCCGCACGAACAAAGTTCATCCGAAGCAGATGGTTTGGAAGAAGAACGCCGGCTGATGTATGTCGCGATCACCCGCGCCCGACGGCGGCTATATTTATCGCATGCCCAATCGCGGATGCTGCACGGACAAACGCGCTACGCGTTGCCTTCGCGGTTTCTGGAAGAGTTGCCCGAGCAAGTACTGCTAAATTTGAACCGACGAGTGGAAACACGTTATACCGGGCCTGTCGTTGCAGCCCCGCGTAATCAATCAAATAATGACACCGGGTATAAGGTTGGCCAGAGTGTGGCGCATGCCAAATTCGGTACCGGGATGATTATAGATTTTGAAGGCCGGGGGAGTGATGCGCGCGTGCAGGTTAAGTTTCGCGAGTCGGGCGTGAAGTGGCTGGCGTTGGCTTATGCGAAGTTGGAAGTGGTGAGTTAAAGATGAGAAAATTATTTACGTCGCGTTCCGCTTGATCGGCAGCCATTTTCTTAAAAAACAATTAATTAAAATGAGCAGAATACAGAGTGTTGACGCAATTCGCGTTTTGGCCATTGTGTCGGTCATTGTGATTCACACCACCCCATTCCAGACCCAGCCTGTACTAGGAGAAGGTGAGTTAGATGCCGCGATAATCATCAATTAAATTGCACGTTTTGCAGTACCTTTTTTCTTCATCCTGTCGGGTTATTTTTGGGCGCACAAGTTCAGCGACGACCGCTCGGTGATGCAACCCACCCTTAAGGTAATGAAACGCATTGCGTTTATTTTTATTGCTTGGTCTTTAATCTATCTTCTGCCTTTAAACCTCGTCGAGACACTCAGCGTAGCTCCCCTAGGGCCAATAACCGTGATGTATCAGGGCTTGATAACTGTGTTCAAAGACGGCCCATGGGACTTAATACTAGGCGGCACTAAAGTTCATCTCTGGTACTTGATGAGTTTGTTATTAAGTCTCGCCATTAGCGCAGTATTTCTACGATTCCAACTTCGAATACCCCTCCTCGTTCTAGCAGTCATCTTATTTGCTATAGGTCTTGCCGGAAAAGCCTACCGGGACACGCCGCTAGGGTTCATCGTGGCATTTAATTTTAGAGACGGGCCTTTTTTTTCTCTGATATTTTTTGTGACCGGCTACTTTTTACAACGCAGAGGCCCCAATGATAAATGGCTAGTTCCAGGGATTTTTTTAACGGTATTGGGTTTGATAATGCACTTTACCGAGTTGATAGCGCTGCACCGGTTCTGGGGTACATCGATGCTTCAGGACTACGTTCTCGGAACATATTTTATGGGACTAGGTGTTGCTCTTGTTTCACTATCGAATACCAAATATCTTAACTTGCCCCTGATCACATATTTCGGGCCTTTTGTGCTGGGAATATACGTGTCCCATTTGGGATTTTTAACTTTGCTGAAGCCGTTAAACAGAAAATACGCCGGCAATTGGATTTGGGATATCACTTATATTTTGTTAGTTTTTTTTCTTTCATATTTGCTGACTTTTCTACTCTCAAAATTTCGACTCACACGCAAGATAGTGATATGAATCCAAGATATTTATTTGGCTGCGGTGAGACATATCCAGGTTTCATAAATTGCGATTGCAGGTGGCTAGTAGTCAGCCGATCTGACATTTACCCGTCACTTATGTTTCGGGGGTAAATTTCGTACCCAGCGTTTTTAATTGAGATGCTATTAAATACGGGAAGGCTCTCCACAAGAGAGGGTCATGTTTCAGGGCGTCTAAAAAAGCTTGTGTAGCCAGTCTGGGTGAGCCGCTATGCAGTTGTAAGTAGCCAAACCCAAAAGCAAGTCCTGCAAGCCTGCCATTAATTTGCCGAGGCGTCACAGATCGGCCATCTGGCCCTGATACTCCCCACTCTTTTACGGCCTTCTGCACGATTTGGTAGCAAAAATTGATTGTTTTAGGAGTGTTAGTCAAACTATTTGCAACTACACGATAAAAAGAATAAACCCCAGACAGTTTGTGTATCTCGCACAGGCGCGATACACGCAACCAATAGTGATAGTCCTCGCCGCTGCTAAGAGCTTGATTAAAAAATCCGACTTTTTGCGCAACCGCGCGGCGTAGCATGACGGTGGAAGTATGAACGATACAATCAAGCAAAAGGTGGGGGTAAATCCAGCCCGATTGCGCCGGATCCATTACTTTGTTTGCTTTCAGTTGCGGCGGTGTAAGGGTTGCAAAAACACCATTGGCATTCGGCTTCCATACCTGCCATGGGTGATAGACCAGCCCAACTTTGGGGTGACGTACCAGGTAACTGACCTGCGTTGCCACCTTACCCGGGAACCAGCCATCATCGGCGTCCAAAAAGCAGATTAGTTCGCCCATTACATGTCGAAGTCCGGTATTTCTTGCCGCAGCCACCCCAGCATTGGCTTGCTGAATAATACGCACCTGCGGCATTTCACGTTGCACCAACTCCGCCGTACCATCGGTCGATCCGTCGTCAACCAGCAGGATTTCGATTGGCGCATAATTTTGCTGTAAGACGCTACCAATCGCGCCGAGGACGTATTTGCTAGCGTTGTGCGCGGGAATGATGACCGAGACGAGAGGCCTGAAACCTTTATCGCTATCGTCCATCATGCCAGCCAAAATTCATCTCACAATTCAACCTAATGAATCAGGCGGCGTTTCTTCCGCCCACACCGCAAATATCCCCTGATACGCAGCATACACCGACCCAAACATCACCGGCATTGCTACCAGTAATCCCAGCAAAAATGGAATTAGCGCTGACACAAACAGCACCATCCCGAGCGCCACTCCATTTACGGTAATCGCCAGCCAATTTTTTGCCACTGCGCGCAGGCTGATGATCAGCGCCTGACCCGGGCGCGCGCTGCCGAACAGGATTAACGCAGGCGCGAACCACGTCGCCATGATTAATGGCGTAAGTAATAACATGCCAGCTATTAGTGCTGGCATGGCTTGCGACATCGCATTTTGCAACACGACAGTATTACCCTTTTGTGCCGCAGTCATTACTGCTTGTGCATCAAAGCCCATTCGCAACATGATTTGCGTAATCAATAACATACCCACCAATTGCATTGCCCCTATTGTTACAAGCGACAGCCAAGGGCCCTTGAGGCCGGCCAGAAAATGCGGCCATTGCAAGTTTTCTTTTCGGTCTAGAGTGCGGTAGGCTGCCATGAAACCGGCCACCATCAACGGCGAGATTAGCTCGGACAACACGCTGCCGACAACGGGTATCAAGTTGGCGAGCGCGACTGCGCCAAACAAGCCGCCAAACGCGGCTGACAACAGCAATGGATTTTGCCGATAAAGTCGAAAGCCTTCGTTTACCCAGTGCAGGCCTTGTTTGGCAGCTAATTTACGCGGGATGTCGTGATCGGAGGAAACACTCATTCGATCAGAATTCCTTGACCTTCCACATGGGCGGTTGCAGGCCGCCGTCGAGCGAGTCGCGTCGGGTGAAAAAACCCTCGCCTTTTTGGTCGATCAAATAATACGGCTTGCCGACTTTGGGGGTGATTTTGAGCATATACACCCGGCCGTTGGCTCGGTATTCCTGCACACGGCCTTTACCTGATGGTTTGATCGTGACCGGAGGCGCATCTCCTGGGTTGGGCGGGCCGTCTGGCACCGGCTTTAAGTCAGGCGGCGGGGGCGCGGCAGGAGCAGCCATAGCAAAATTGGTGGCAAGCAAAGTCAAAAGTGTGAGCGCTGTACGCATTTTGTTCTCCCAGGTAAGAGTGAATGTGGAAATCTATCGCCGGAATGCTTATAAATTCAGTTGAATTTCGCGCTCCGCCAGGGACGGCATGAAGCCACGTTTTTCATAATGGCTAAAGATGGCATCGACGACGTCTTCAGGCTTGTCGATAATCTGCATCAGGTGAATATCGTCGGCCGAAATCATCCCTTCATCCACCAGTGTTTGCTTGGCCCACTCGACCCAACCCGCCCAGAATTTTGAACCCACCAAAATGATCGGAATACGCGCAATCTTGCCGGTTTGCACCAGCGTCAATGCTTCGGTCAGCTCGTCCAGCGTGCCGTAACCCCCTGGCATCACCACATAGGCCGCGGCGAATTTGACGAACATCACTTTGCGCGCGAAAAAATGCTGAAAAGTCTGGCTGATATCCTGAAACGCATTGCCCGATTGCTCGTGCGGCAATTGAATATTCAGTCCCACACTCGGTGACTTGCCAAAATAGGCGCCTTTATTCGCGGCTTCCATCAGTCCCGGCCCGCCCCCCGAGATGACTGAAAAGCCCGCGTCCGACAGTTTTCGCGCGATGTCTTCGGCAAGCTGGTAATAGGGATGATCGGGCGGCGTGCGCGCACTGCCAAAAATCGACACTGCCGGGCGAATCGACGCCAGCCGTTCGGTCGCCTCGACGAACTCTGCCATAATTCCCAGCATCCGCCACGACTCGCGTGCAGAATAATCATTCTCCGCCGAACTGCGCGGGTCGGCCATGATCGGCAACTTATCCAAATGCATATGAACACCTCAAAAACACTACTGCTTGTGGACGGGTCGTCCTATTTATATCGCGCGTTTCATGCGCTGCCCGATTTGCGCAATCTGCTCGGCGAGCCCACCAATGCGATCAAGGGCGTGCTCAGCATGCTGCGCCGTTTGCAAAAAGACTACGCTGCCGATTATATCGCCTGCATCTTTGATCCCGTCGGCAAAACCTTTCGCGATGATCTTTATCCTGAGTACAAGGCGACGCGCGCAACAATGCCGGAAGATTTGCGTTGCCAGATCGCGCCACTGTTCGAGCTGATACGCGCCGACGGCTGGCCGCTGATCGTGATCGACGGCGTGGAGGCCGACGATGTGATTGGCACGCTGGTGGTGGAAGCCGAACGTCACGGCGTAAAAAGCATCGTCTCCACCGGCGACAAGGATATGGCGCAACTGGTGAATGCGCATGTGACGCTGGTGAACACGATGAATTTTGAAACTCTAGACGTGGCAGGCGTCAACAACAAATTTGGGGTACCGCCTGATCGCATCGTTGATTATTTAAGCCTGATCGGTGACTCGGTCGACAACGTGCCGGGCGTGGCGAAAGTGGGCCCCAAAACCGCTGTCAAATGGCTGGCCGATTACGGCTCGCTCGACAATATCGTTGCACACGCGGTGGATATCAAAGGCGTGGTCGGCGAAAACCTGCGTGCTGCCGTTGATTGGTTACCGCGCGCCCGTGCGCTGGTGACGATTAAAACCGATGTGCCCCTACCGTTTGAACTGGATAGCTTAACGCGCCAGCCCAGCGATACTGACACGCTGCGCCGCTTGTTTGAGCACTTTAATTTTCGCACCTGGTTGTCGGAGTTGGAAACCCCAAGCGCGCCCGAAGCAAGTGATGCCCCCGCGATGCCAGATAGTGAGCGCGCCGTATGCGAAACGCTTTTGACCGAAGCGCAACTCGATCACTGGATACGCAAACTCGAAGCCGCGCCCATTTTTGCAATGGGGATCGAAACCACCGAACCCACGCCGATGCGCGCGCAAATCGTCTGCATGTCGTTTGCGATTAACGGCGAAGCGGCGTGTTTGCCTTTGGGCCATATATATCCCGGCGCGCCTGAGCATTTGAACCGTGACCGCGCGCTCGCAAAACTCAAACCGGTATTGGAGAACGAAGCCGCGAAAAAGGTCGGGCAATTTTTAAAATTCAATTTGCACGTGTTTGCGAATCACGGCGTTGCGCTGGCAGGCGTGGATGACGACACCTCGTTGCAGTCATATGTGATAGAAGCCCATCAGCAGCACGAGCTCGGCAGCTTAGCCGCACGCCACTTGGGACTGACGACAATCAACTACGACACGGTGGTTGGCAAAGGCGCAACCCGGATTCGTTTTGAACAAGTCACCATCGAGCGCGCTAGCGAATATGTGACCGAAGCCGCCGATGTGAGCCTGCGCGTACACAAAATGCTGGCGCCGCAAATTGCCGCATCGGCACAACTCGAATTCGTCTATCGCCGGATCGAAATGCCCGTCGCGCGCATTCTCTATCGTATGGAGCGCACCGGTGTGCTTATTGACCGCCAGGCATTGACTGTGCAAAGCGGCGAACTCGGCAAAAAAATGTTCGACTTGGAGCAACGCGCGTATCAAGAGGCCGGACAGCCATTTAATTTGGGCTCGCCCAAGCAGATCGGCGAAATTCTGTTCCAGCAAAAAGGCCTGCCGATCCTGCGCAAAACGCCGACTGGTGCGCCTTCCACTGATGAAGAAACGCTCGCGCAGCTCGCGTTGGATCATCCCATCGCCCGCGCGATTCTCGACTACCGCGGCATGGCGAAGCTCAAATCGACCTACACGGACAAACTCCCGCAAATGATCGATCCGCGTACGGGTCGCGTGCATACCAGCTACGCGCAAACGACTGCGGTGACTGGGCGGCTATCCTGCGCTGACCCTAATTTGCAAAACATTCCCGCGCGCACGCAAGAAGGCCGCCGCATCCGCGAAGCGTTTATCGCCCCACCAGGCTACGTGTTGATTTCCGCCGATTATTCGCAGATCGAATTGCGCATCATGGCGCATTTGTCCGACGATGCAGGGCTACTTACCGCCTTCGCGCACGATTTGGATATCCATACCGCCACCGCAGCTGAAGTGTTTGGCATGACGCTGGAAACCGTCACAGCAGACCAGCGCCGCATGGCCAAGGTAATCAATTTTGGCCTGATTTACGGCATGTCGGCGTTTGGCCTCGCATCGCAACTTAACCTCGAGCGCAGCGCCGCGCAGGCGTACATCGACCGTTACTTTATGCGCTATCCCGGTGTGGCCAATTACATGCAGCGCACCCGCGAAATCGCCCGCGTGCAGGGCTATGTCGAAACCGTGTTCGGGCGGCGTTTATATCTGCCGGAGATCAACTCCAAGAATGTGCAGCGGCGGATGGGGGCTGAGCGAGCTGCGATCAACGCGCCGATGCAGGGTACTGCGGCCGATCTGATCAAACTCGCGATGATTGCAGTGCAGGACTGGCTGGATGCAGAAGGTCTGGGCACGCGGTTGATCATGCAGGTGCACGACGAGCTAGTGCTCGAAGTGCCGGATGCGGAAATCGATACGCTACGCGAGCAATTGCCGCGGCTAATGTGCGATGTGGCGGCGCTGAAAGTGCCGTTGCGTATCGGCGTTGGCATGGGCAGCAATTGGGAAGCGGCGCACTAGGCAAGCGCCTGGCCACTTCCTCAAGACGGCGTTTACGCGCGCGTTTTTAAACTATCGCGAATTTCACGTAGCAGCACCACGTCTTCGGCGGGTACCGCAATAACGGCAGGCGCTTCGCGTTTCAGACGATTGATCTGTCTGACCAGCAAAAATACGATGAACGCAAGAATGATGAAATTGAGCAACACGGTCAGGAAACTGCCGTAAGCAAACACCGGCACCGCGGCTTTTTTCAGTTCTGAGAGCGTCAAGCCAACACCGGCCGGCACTTGGCCCAACACAATAAATTTGCTGGAGAAATCCAAGCCGCCAAAAATCGCGCCGATGATCGGCATGATCAAATCGTTGACCATTGAATCCACTATCTTGGCGAACGCCGCACCGATGATTACACCAACCGCCAGATCCATCGCGTTGCCTTTGACGGCAAATTCCCTGAAGTCCGACACGAATCCCATGGTCTCCTCCCTTTGTGATGGAATCCGCATAGTAATGCAAAGCTTCAATCGCCATCCGTATCCTCAGGCGACATCGCAAGCCTGATGGTCTCGATGGAAAAGCCGCGCCCCTGCAGAAAACGCATTTGCTTGGCGCGCTCTTGTGGCGAGCTTGGCGGCGTGGCAAATTTTTTGCGCCACACGTTGCGCGCACGCGCGACTTCGCTGTCGTCATCATGGCGCGTATTCAGCGCCGATAGCACTTCGGAAATCAGCTCATCGGCAATACCGCGCTGGCGCAAGGCATGGGCAAGCTTGACCGCGCCCTCGCGGCGGCGGTGATCGGCGACATAGCTCTCGGCAAAGCGCCGATCCGATAGCCAGTTTTTGGCTTCGAGTTCGTCCAGTACTGCAGCCAGTTCTTGGCGATCAACGCCGCCATACTCGAGCTTGTGCGCGAGTTCATGGCGGCTGTGTTCACGCCGCGCCAGCAGGCGTAGCGCGCGGTCGCGTAATGAAGGCTCGGGTGTACTCAGGCGGCAGCCGCTTTCTCAGGCACATTTGGCACGCCCGCGCCAACACCGACAATCGCGCGAATTTTGGATTCGATTTCCTGCGCCACCGCCGGGCGCTCTTTTAGATATTCGCGCGCGTTGTCTTTGCCCTGACCGATTTTTTCGCCGTTATACGCGTACCACGAGCCGGATTTTTCGATCAGCTTGTGGTTTACGCCGAGCTCGATAATCTCGCCTTCGCGCGAAATGCCCTGCCCGTAAAAGATATCGAAAAACGCCTCCTTGAACGGCGGCGACACCTTATTTTTCACCACTTTGACTTTGGTTTCGTTGCCGACGATTTCGTCGCCTTTCTTGATCGCGCCGATGCGGCGGATGTCGAGCCGCACCGAAGCATAAAACTTCAGCGCATTGCCGCCGGTAGTGGTCTCGGGGCTGCCGAACATCACGCCGATTTTCATCCGAATCTGGTTGATGAAAATCACCAGCGTGTTGGTGCGGCTGATATTACCGGTGAGCTTGCGCAGCGCCTGACTCATCAGCCGCGCGTGCAGGCCCATTTGCGCGTCGCCCATTTCGCCTTCGATTTCGGCCTTGGGCGTGAGTGCGGCCACTGAGTCGATCACGACCACATCGACCGAACCCGAACGCACCAGCATGTCGGTGATTTCCAGCGCCTGCTCGCCGTTGTCGGGTTGCGACAACAGCAGATTTTCGACGTCCACGCCGAGTTTGGCGGCGTACTGCGGATCGAGCGCGTGTTCGGCGTCGATGAAGGCAGCAGTGCCGCCGAGCTTTTGCATCTCGGCGATGATTTGCAAGGTCAGCGTGGTTTTACCCGACGATTCCGGGCCGTAAATCTCGACCACGCGCCCGCGCGGCACGCCGCCTACGCCGAGCGCAATATCCAGCCCCAACGAACCGGTGGAAACCACTTGGATGTCGCGCGCAATATCGTTATCGCCCATGCGCATGATCGCGCCCTTGCCGTATTGCTTTTCGATTTGCGATAGCGCGGCTGAGAGCGCTTTCACTTTGTCTTCATTGCTTGCTGGGCTTGCCATGTTCGTTATCTCCGTTCGGTTGAGGGGCTCGTTTGATAGGTTCAATTTAAAGCATACATTTAGTCATGTCAATATAAATTACCACCTAGATATAAAATACTATACAGTTCGTACAGATTATGGCTTAAGCGAGTAAGTTAGGCGGGTGCGTTATGATTTTTAAAGCGAAACGGTCTGAAACCATGCGTCTGGACGTGAAATGGGCGACACGGCAACGGTTGCAATTTATTGAAATTCTAGCGTGGTACGCGGGAGTAGTGACGCGCGGCGAGGTCGCACGCGCATTTGGCAATTCCGATGCCGCTGCCACCAAAGACCTGAAACTCTACAACGATCTCGCACCTGGCAACCTGGTGTACAACCACAACGTGTTCGGGTTTGTACCCCATGCAACGTTTCAGCCGCTTTTTGCGGACCTGCGCCCCACAGCCGTGCTACCGATCATTGCGGCCAACCTAGCTGTGACCCAAGGCCCTTATGGCACAGATTCCATTTATGGTTTGCCCACCTCCGCGCTGCCGCTGCCCGTTCGCTTGCCGAGCATGCAGACGCTGGCGCAAATCACCCGTGCGATCCATCGCCGTAGCAAGCTGCGGGTGCATTACCGCTCGCTGTCCGAGGACGGCGAGCGTGAGCGCATCCTCGAGCCCCACACGCTGGTGGATACCGGCCTGCGCTGGCATATGCGCGCTTATCAAGAGAGTAGTTATGACTTTCGTGACTTTGTGCTGTCGCGAATTACCGAGGCGGAATGCTTGGATGCACCGGCAGAATCCAATATCCAATACGACGACGATTGGGTGGAAGCGGTTAGCCTGCGGCTCGCACCGCACAGCGGACTCGACGCCGCGATACGTGAAAATTTATTGCTGGATTATGGCGCGACCGATGAGGTGATCGAACTAAATGTGCGGCGGGCCTTGCTCGGTTATGTGTTGCAGCGCCTGACTATCGACACTACACCGGATCACTCCCGCAACCCTAATGCCTACCAGTTGATGCTATTGAATCGGGATGAGATTGAGCCGTTTGCAGCGTGGGCGTTTCGCGATTGACCAAAAAAAGATGGATTAGCAGTTCACGAGCTCGGAAGGGATGCTAACTAACGTAAGAGGGGGGGCGCGCCGCTTTTTGCGCATGCCTCTAGAACGCCATGTAGCTCTAATTCAATTCTGTTCACATGTTTTTAGCAGCCCAATCAGCCAATAAACTCAAAACTGGACAAAGAGACAAACCTTTGTCAGTCAAACTGTACTCAACTCTCGGCGGAACTTCTGGATATACCTTTCTATTAACAAAGCCGTCTTGCTCCAGACTTCTTAATTGAGAGGTCAATACTTTTTGAGAAATATCAGGCATCGAGCGAGAGAGATCACTAAACCTTATTGCGTCTACTTGGTTAAGATTGTATAGGATTGAAAGTTTCCACTTTCCTGCAATTTTTTCAAACATTGGTTGAAGTGTGCAATTTTTTTTACTCATCCTCAACACCTTTGGCCCGTCAGTTACCTAAACGTAAGTATGGTACAACAAGGTGCCTTCTTACATTTTGTATGTATATATCTCATACTAAATTTTTGTCTAATGTATGAGGGGTTCTACATGATTAATATTGTTGTTGCTTATCACAGCGGGTATGGACATACCAACAAGCAAGCTGAAGCAGTACTTTCCGGACTGACAGAAGATTTTGGTGTTGCGGCCATATTGCTTCCCATTGATGCAGCAGGGAATATACCCGATGAAGGTTGGGAATCTTTGGCGCGGGCTGACACGATTATTTTTGGTTCTCCTACCTACATGGGATCAGTTTCCTGGCAATTTAAAAAATTTGCGGATGCATCAAGTAAACAATGGTTTGACCAAAAATGGAAAGATAAACTTGTTGCCGGATTCACTAATTCATCAGGAATGAATGGGGATAAACTTTCCACATTGCATTACATGTTTACTCTCTCAATGCAACATTCAATGATATGGGTGGGACCAGGCATCATGCCAGCCAGTAGTAAAGCTGCACAACGAAATGATATTAATTATATAGATTCATTTATTGGCTTAATGGCGCAGTCACCTACTGATGCCAGTGTAGAAGAAGCACCTTTGCCAGGAGATATTGCAACGGCGAAGAAATTTGGAGAGCGAGTAGCACATATCTCAAAGCGGTGGGCGAGCTAGCTAATGTAAAGTTGAGGGGATCGCCGCTTTTGGCGCTCCCCTCTCGTACTTAATGTTATGCCTCATATTAATTTCGACATATAGATTTCGTTCACGTACTTACCTTCTACCAACAAAGCATTACGCTTGATTCCTTCACGCCCAAAACCGTGTTTTTCGTAAAATTTAATAGCCTGCGTGTTATTGGCCATGACTGATAACTCCAAGCGATGCATGTTTTTAGCCTGAGCCCAAGCTTCCACACTTTTCATGAGTTCTCGGCCTACGCCTTTGTTCCAGTGAGCCCGGAGTACCCCGATTACGATGGATAACGAATGACGGGTTCGGTTTGCAGAGCCACCAATGCCAACAGCAAACCCGAGAATAGTGCCAATACTTTCTGCTACAAACATTGTTTCTGTGGGTGAACCTTCAAAGGCCAATAGCCTCTGTGCCTGTTGTTCTTCGGTGATAATTCGCTCCCGAGGCTCAAAAAGCATAAAGTTGGTTTCTTCATCGAGCTGCTTGAAGAGCCAAACTAAACTAGCTGCGTCCGCCGCTCTCGCATACCTTATTTGAGTCATGTGTTTTATGGGCATAACGTAAATTGAGGGGCGCCCCGTTTTTGACAGGTCCCGCTCGGATGCCAGGTTATGCATCGAGCAAGTTGCTTAGCCTAACCCAAGAGTCTATGCAATCAGATCAATCAAGCCGCGCAACGCTGCCGCTGCCGCGCGCGAGCGGATTTCTTCGCGATCACCCGAGAGCCGACAATTGGAAGATATCACTGTGCCATCGGTAAACGCCCAGCCGTAGCAGACCATCCCCACGGGTTTTTGCAACGTGCCGCCGCCCGGCCCCGCAATCCCGGTAATTGCCAGGCTGGCCTGCGCGTGGCTGTGTGTTAATGCCCCTGTTGCCATCGCACACGCGGTTTCTTCCGAGACCGCGCCGTAAATTTCGAGTGTGGTTGTTGGCACACCGAGCATTTCCGTTTTGGCCGCGTTAGCGTAGGTAATAAATCCCCGCTCATACCACGCCGAACTGCCGGGCAAGGAGGTGAGCAATTGCGCTACCCATCCTCCGGTACATGATTCAGCGGTGGCGACCATCCAGCTGCGTGCAAGCAGCTTGTCGGCGAGTTGGCCCGCGAGTTGTTGGAGTTCGGATTCCGCTACACGAGCCATAGCACTCCCTTAATCACTGCGATGGCATAAATCGCCGCCAGCAAGTCGTCAAACATCACGCCGAAACCGTTTTTGAGACGGGCATCAAACTGGCGGATGGGCCAAGGCTTCAGGATATCGAAGAAGCGGAACGCCGCAAAGGCCAATCCATATCCTAGCCAAGTGGCAGGCGTAAAAAACAAAACCAGCCCGAACGCCGCAATCTCGTCCCACACGATGGCGCCATGGTCAGGCACGCCCAACGCGCGCCCCGTCACTGCTGAGGCCCAAATACCGAGGATGAAACTTGCGACCAGCAGCGCGATGAAGTCAGGCGTATCCGGCGCTAGATATTGCATCAAGAAAAAGATCGGAAAGCCAACGAGCGTCCCCAGCGTGCCGGGGGCCTTGGGCATCAATCCACTGCCAAAACCCAGCGCGATCACATACGCGGGATGGGTCAGCATCCATTTAAAATTCGGCCGTGCAACGAAGGTCGAGTCAGGCGGCGAAGTGGTCATAGCCGGTTTTTGTGATGGTGACAGGTTGGCCTTGTGCGTCGAGCACGGTTAAGCCCGCCTGTGTGGTGATATGCCCTATGTGAGTGACCGCCACGCCCGCTTTTTCACCGGCAGCCAACACCGCATCGTGTTGATTCATGGGTGCGGTAAAACACAACTCGTAATCATCGCCCCCAGCGAGTACGCATTCGCGCGTAACCGGGTCAGCCAGATAGTTTTGCGTGACAGCGGCAACAGGTACGCGGGAAAACTCCAGCGTCGCACCCACCTGGGATGCGTGAAGGATGTGGCCCAGATCGCCCAGCAAGCCGTCGGAAATATCGATCGCGCAGTGGGCTATGCCGCGCAACGCCATGCCCAGCGCCACGCGCGGTTGCGGCAGATACAGCGCGGGCAATACTTTGGCCGCATCGATCTGCTCCATGAACAATCGCCCTTGCCGATACGCCAGCGCCAGCGCCGCCGAGCCGAGTTGGCCGGACACCCAAACTTCGTCCCCCGCCTGCGCCCCGCTGCGCCGCAAGGCTTGCCCCGGCGGCACTTCCCCTATCACGGTGATCGCAATACTCAACGCGCCACGCGTGGTGTCGCCGCCCACCAGTTCGATACCGTGCGCGTCGGCCATCCGAAAAAAACCGCGCGCGAAAGCCTGAAGCCAGGCTTCATCAATGCCAGGCAGCGCAATCGACAGCGTCGCCCAGCGCGGCGTCGCGCCCATTGCAGCGAGGTCGGATAAATTGACTGCGAGCGATTTATGACCGATGCCCGCAGGGCTGTCTTGCGGCGAAAAGTGACGGCCTTCGAGCAACATATCGGAGGACACCGCCAACTGCATACCGGGTGTGGGAGCCAGCAACGCACAGTCATCGCCCACGCCGAGCACTGCGCCGGGTGTGGGGCGAGTGAAGTAGCGGGTAATCAGATCGAATTCGGAGGGCATGGTAGTTAGGGGGTTCTCCCCTCTCCCGCTTGCGGGAAAGCGGCCACGAGCCTGTCGGCGTATGCAAACTCGGGAAATCGTTTTAAATATTCATGCACATACGTGCCCCCCACTTCTTACCCCACCCTACATTCTTAACGCTCGGCAAGACCGTCCACGTTTTTGGCGGTGTTAGGCTGCTCTTTGAATTCGCAGCATCTCATTGCCACCCCTTTGTAGCTCGTAGCTTACTTTCTCCACCTTCAAAATAAACCCTTCTGCCTCACGTGTCTCGATGAGCGTCGAAGATAGGGTGATTTCTTCAACATGAGCGTGAGCAGTAGAAAGATGCGCACCTCCGTGGCCACCCGTAACATTTCACGAACCGATGCGAGATGAAACTCATACGAAAACTGGTCCGAATATAGAAACAAGAAATGTGAACAAAGCGCTAACTGGCACTTGTTGTCCTCAACGTCCAAGCTCGGTAATTCACCAATAACATAGCGTCCACCCACCTTTCCTGCTTCGTAATCCGCCACGAAGCGACGCAAGACGCGTACTCTATTTTCTTTTAAGTGTTCCGGCGAGCTGTGATAGGACCATACCCAGTCACCAGGCGTGGCTTTAACTTGAGTAATAATGTTTTCAACCACCGAACTGAATTGCTTTTCTATCTCTTGGGCGCGAAAGACATACAGTGGGTCAATGGAAATTACGAATTTCCCCAGAGCAAACATCTCGGCGTTAAACTCGCCGGGCCGTCGCCGATGCCAACAATCGTCTTTTCCAGGTCGCCCTCGGAGAGAGCAAACATGTTCTTGTATTCGTCCAGCGAACGACCGAAGGGCACGACCGTTTCAAGCTTCATCACCATACACACATCTTTTCGACAGCCTAACTCCTGCTTTTTTTTGCGTGTTCAATTTCCAGCGCACGCGTTTCCTGCGCAAGTTTATCTAGCACGCCATTGATGTACTTATGTCCGTCGGTACCGCCGTATTTCTTCGCCAATTCCACGCCTTCATTGATCGCAACGCGATACGGCACGTCCGGGCATTGCACCAATTCGTAGGCGCCGATTAGCAATATCGCGCGCTCTATCGGCGACAGCTCAATCAGCGGGCGGTCGAGATAAGGCGTGATGCGGGTGGAGAGCATGTCTTCGTCTTTCAGCACGCCGTGCAATAGCGTGCGAAAGTAGTTTTCTTCTGCGCGCTTAAAGCCGTCGTCTTCCGCCAGGTTGGCGGCGATCAGCGTGACGTCCGCGCCGCCCACCAACCACGCATACACGCCTTGCAGCGCGTATTCCCGGGAATGTCTGCGAGAGCCCGCCATGTTTAAAGCTGCTTCAACAGGTTGGCCATTTCGACCGCGACTTGCGCGGCGTCGCGGCCCTTATCGTGCATGCGTGCATGCGCCTGCTCTTCGGTATCCACGGTGAGGATCGCATTCGCAATCGGCACGCCAGTTTGCAGCTGCACATCGAGAATGCCGCGCGACGATTCGTTGGCGACGATTTCAAAATGATAAGTGTCGCCGCGCACTACCGCGCCAATTGCAATCAACGCGTCAAACTTTTCGCTCAAGGCCATTTTTTGCAACGCGAGTGGATGCTCCAGCGCGCCCGGCACATTCACCAGCAATACATTGCTCACGTTCAAACGCGCGAGTTCGGTTTGGCACGCCGACAGCAGCCCTTCGCAAATATCTTTATTGAAGCGGCTCATCACGATGCCGATGCGCAAACCCTCGCCTGCGTAGATGGGATCCAATTCATTCATCGTGCTGTTTGTACCCATACCCTTACCTTTTTTCTGAATAACCGGTGACTTCTAAGCCGAAGCCATCCATAGCCGGCATTTTGCGCGGGCTGGACAACAATTTCATTTTGCCGACGCCTAAGTCACGCAGAATCTGCGCACCGATGCCGTAATCGCGTAGATCGAATTTGTGACTAACCGGCGCAGTGTTGGCGAGGCGATCCAATAAGGCATCCGCCGTTTCTTCGCGTCGCAGCAGCACTAGCACCCCGCTGTCGGCTTCGGCGATCGTTTCCAGCGCCGACAGAATGGGCCACGAATGTCCACCACCGATCACGTCGATAAAATCCATCACCGAAATCGGTTCATGCACGCGTACCAGGGTTTCCTTGTCCGCCGCAATTTCGCCACGCGTTAACGCAAGATGCATTTCACGCGTGGTTTTGTCGCGATACGCCACCAGCCTAAATGTGCCATAAATGGTTTGCACCAGACGATCAGCAGCGCGCTCGACCAGGGTCTCTGTCTGATTGCGGTAGTGGATCAAATCGGCAATCGCGCCAATCTTCAGATTGTGCTGCTGCGCAAAAACCACCAAGTCCGGCAGGCGCGCCATCGTGCCGTCGTCCTTCAAGATTTCGCAAATGACGGCCGCAGGCACGCGGCCCGCCAGCGCGGCCAAATCGCAGCCCGCCTCGGTATGGCCCGCGCGCACCAGCACCCCGCCGGGTTGCGCCCGCAGCGGAAAGATATGGCCGGGTTGAATAATGTCGGTCGCTTTGGCGTCGCGCTTCACCGCTGCCTGGATGGTGACGGAACGGTCAGCGGCGGAAATCCCCGTCGTCACGCCCGCTGCGGCTTCAATCGACACGGTGAACGCGGTGCTATACGGAGACTGGTTGTCTACCACCATTTGCTTTAAGCCAAGCTGCTGGCAACGCTCGTCGGTTAGCGTCAGACAAATCAGCCCACGCCCGTATTTGGCCATGAAATTGATCGCTTCGGGCGTGGCGAACTCCGCCACCATGACTAGATCGCCTTCGTTCTCGCGGTCTTCTTCATCGACCAGCACCACCATGCGGCCGGCGCGCAGTTCGTCGATGATCTCGGTTGTGGGGGAAAGGCTCATTTAATCTTTGTCCGTGGTGTTGGCATATAAGGTGAGGCGTTCAACATAGCGCGCAATCATGTCCACTTCCAGATTAACGCTGCTATTCGGCGCGAGATGTTTGAACGTGGTTTTTTCCAGCGTGTGCGGAATAAGATTAAGCGTAAACCGAATCCCTTCCACCTTGTTCACAGTGAGTGAAACGCCATTCACCGTAATTGAACCTTTCGGAATGATGTAGCGCGCGAGGGGAATAGGCGCTTCTATCTCAAACAAATGCGACTCACCGATTATTTCGACGCGCGTTACGTGACCCACGCCGTCCACATGTCCCGACACCAGGTGCCCTCCTAGCCGATCCATTAAACGTAACGCCTTTTCCAAATTAACTGCGGCATGCGATACGAAACCGCTGGTGCAGCGCAGCGTTTCAGCCGAGACATCGACCGTAAAAGTATCTGAAGTCAGTGCCACCACGGTCAAACACACGCCGCTAACCGCAATACTGTCCCCCAATACTACGTCAGAAAAATCGAGCTCACCGCATTGAATCACCATGCGCGCGTCGGCGCCTCGCGTTTCGTAATTTTGTATCGTGCCGATGGATTGAATAATGCCGGTAAACACGTGATGTGAGTGCGCTCGCGAAAAGACCGCACATTGTAGGCGTTTCGTGATTTAGGGACTAGGCATTACGCAGCTGCAAGTGATTGGAGGTGTCGGGATCGCACAATTAAGCGTGTTAATTGCACAATAATCCTGCTATGAAACTGCGGCGCAGTAATGGTTTATTTGCAGTCGCGTAGTCAATCTGAAATCTCTGCTTCAACCAGTTGCGCAAGTAATGTCAGCGACTCTTGCCAACCTAGATAGCAGGCCTGAGTGGGAATAGCTGCTGGGATGCCTTCTTGCACAATGTGCAGATCGGTTCCGCAAAACACCTGCTTCAACGAAATCGTAGTTACCATCATCTCACCGGGTAAATTTGCATCGTCGAACTTATCTGTATGGCGAATAAGCTCGGACGGCAGGAGTTCCAAATACTCTCCCCCAAAAGAATGCGCATGTCCGCTGGTAAAGTTGGTAAATGACATCTTGTACGTTCCACCAAGCCGTGCATCCAGATGATGTACCTTGCCGGTGAAGCCATGCGGCGGCAGCCATTTAACCAGTGCGTCGGCATCCAAAAATGCCCGATAAACGCGCTCAGGTGTTGCGCGTATTACACGATGAAGTTGGATGGTGTTTGTCGTCATGGCTCACTATTGCGATTGATTTGGAGGTGTCAGTGTCGTTGTAAATTGATGTGAAAAAACTTTATTATTTTTGATGATAAATATCACAGCTAGTTGCACTGGCCGGTTTGTTGTTCCACCCCTGCTTTGATTGTCATCAAAATCACATTGATCTTCCTTCTTGTAATTTTGGTAGCAGTTCAAACGTTGTCCATGAGTTTTGGTAAAGGCCTCCAGGACTTCCCTCGTGTCTCCGAGCTTCAATGATCCAGAAATTTGCTCCGTCCAATTCTTTTCACGCTCGTCAATGTTTGATCCATTACTAATGCTACAAGCAATGGATATACCAACCACGGTCATTACAGTAACGAACAATATGAACAATGTGCGACGCATATGATTCCTTATATATTTTACTCAAGTTGATGGTCGGCCGCTTTGGTGCATCCCGAACTTCTGGCCAAGACAGATGTTCTCTTACCTCAAGCGCTGTCGATAGTGGCGGGAGCCATACGTTAACCAGTGCGCCGGGGGTTGAGTCGCCACGCGCAACAATAGGTTGATTTGCTCAGCGCGAAATTTGTTGGGGTGAATGTGGCGCACTGCTTGCCTGCCTCAAGGTTTGGTGGGGTCCATCGTAAAGTTGAGGGGCTCGCCCGATTCTGGGCGAGTCCCTCTTCAATGATGGGATGGACTCCCCCCGCTTTTTTTTGCCATAGTTGGCATCACTGGTCTTCATGGAGGGGGATCAGATGTCTTCAACGAAAGGAGTCCGACATGAATGCTACTACCGTTGCCGTTGACCTTGCAAAGAGCGTATTTCAACTCGCCGTGGCTGATTCACAGTGGCGAGTAGTGGAAACCCACCGCCTTACGCGTACGCAGTTCGAACGCTGGTTTGTAAACCGCGATGTCTCCCTGGTGGTGATGGAAGCCTGCGGTTCCGCCCATCACTGGGCACGTTATCTGTTAGGTCTCGGAGTTGAAGTGAAGCTCTTGCCTGCCAAATACGTGCGTGCTTATGTGAAGCGCAACAAGACCGATGCCGCCGATGCGGCGGCTTTGCTCGAAGCGGCACGCGCCTCCGACATTACCCCGGTCCGCGTCAAGTCAATTGAGCAGCAGGCGCTTCAGGGCCTTCACCGCACGCGTTCGCTGTGGATGGGCACCCGCACTTCACGCATCAATGCACTGCGCGGTTTCTGCCGGGAATTCGGCCTGGCCATTCCGCAGGGCTCACGCACCGGCGTCGAAGCAATGGCCCGGCTGTTGGCCGACCCGGGTTCCGCCATCCCTGACTTGATTCGCGGTGCCATGAAGTTGCTGATCGAAGAGATCCGCTTGCTTGAGCAGCGCATCGCGCAATTGGAGAAAGAACTTACTGCACTGGCGCAGCAAAGCCCCGCCTGTAAGGAATTGCTAAGCGTGCCAGGAATTGGTTTGTTGACCGCCACGGCGATGGTCGCGGCGACTTCGGGCGAGGTCGGTCACTACCGGGATGCGCGTCACTTTGCCAGTTGGTTCGGGCTCACGCCGAAGGAGTATTCCTCGGGCAGTACGCGACACTTGGGGCGCATCTCTAAACGCGGCGACCGCTATCTTAGGATGCTGCTCACCCACGGCGCACGCGCAGTGGGTGAGCAGCTACGGTAGCCCAACGAGCGGGCAGACAGATCGATGGTCTGAAGGACTGGGCATTGAAGGTGCAGGGCCGAACTAACCACAATAAGGCTGCGTGTGCGCTGGCGAATAAGCTGGCCCGTATCTGTTATGCGGTGCTCAAATATCATGAGCCCTATGGCACCCCTACCCGACGGGAGGAGAACAAGAAGACGAACCGCACGGCCTACGCCGTGGCGGCTTAAGGCAATAAATCAACCCTAGCGTTTGCGAAGAGACTGATCACTCATCATGGCTCAAACGATTGCATCATCACGGACTGACGCCGGTAACCCTGCCGGCACCCAAGCTGCCGCTTGTAACGATTGGCGCGCCGTGAGCAGATTCC
>JANLZE010000047.1:0-1288 GCA_031366105.1 Thiobacillaceae bacterium
CCTTCCCATCCCGAACAGGACGGTGAAACGCTCCCGCGCCAATGATAGTAAGCAATGCGCTTGCGAAAGTAGGTCATCGTCAGACTCCTTATTCTAAAACCCCCCTCAGTACATTAAATGCTGTGGGGGGTTTGCTTTGGGGGAATTCCAAAATGCGTGGTCTAAGAGCCTCTTTCAGTATGAGGAGAGCTAATAAGCTAAGGAAAAAGATCAAGTAGTTAATACGGCTATTTGCCGAGCTAGCCAAATATGGGTGCAGGCATTCAGGCGACGTTCCCCCTATTTGAGTAGCACGTAGCTTTGGAGTCCAATTTCTGATTGAGGAGATTGGACATGAAGAAGCGTTTTACCGAAGAGCAGATTATTGGCTTTCTGCGTGAGGTCGAAATAGGCCTGCCGATTAAGGAACTGTGTCGCCGACATGGCTTTTCCGAAGCCAGCTATTACCTCTGGCGCAGCAAGTTTGGCGGCATGAGCGTTTCGGATGCGAAGCGGCTGCGTGAGCTGGAACCGAGAATACCCGCCTGAAGAAGCTCCTTGCCGAATCGGTTCTGGAGAATGAAATCACCCGCGAGGCTTTGAGAAAAAAGTGGTAAGCGCACCGTCACGCCGCGAGCTGGTGCGCCAGATAACCAGACGCGGATTGAGCGAGCGACGATCCCTGCAGGTCATCGGTATGAGCGCGAGTTCGTTCCGTTACCAGACCGCGCCAGATCGCAATCAGGTCTTGCGTGAGCAGATCGTCACTCTGGCCCAGCGGCATCGCCGATACGGCTCAGGCATGATTTACCTGAAGCTGCGTCAGGCAGGCATGCAGGTCAATCACAAGCGGGTGGAGCGGCTGTATGCAGACGCCCGATTGCAAGTGAAGCGAGGTAAACGCAAGAAGGTGCCGGTTACGGATCGACATCCCCTTGGGGCGTCCGCAAACTGCTAATCAGGTTTAGTCGATGGATTTCGTGTTCGATCGCACAGTCGAAGGACGCGCGATCAAGAACCTGACCGTGGTTGTCACTGCCGGATGTAAATTGATACAGAGCGCCGATTCAAAACTGATACACCGATTTGAGAAGATGGCCGGATTTTGAAAGCGGTCGTGATTACCAACGAGGTGTATGTGGAAATTGAATTATTGAGAAAGCATGGCATGGTAATCCCCCCATTTTTAGCAGCCTCCAGAAGTGGAGTTAAGCGGCTAGCATCAATTTCTGTATGGGCGTGATGCCGCCGAGCGCCATGTTGGGGCGCTCGTTATTGTATGTCCATAGCCAGTGCGTAGCGGATTCCT
>JANLZE010000059.1:0-7354 GCA_031366105.1 Thiobacillaceae bacterium
GAGTGCCTACTTCGGCCTGTTTAAGTACGCCTATGATCTGGCTGTCGGTAAAACGCGATTTCTTCAAGGGAACCTCCTCGGGTTAGATTACGAGAAAATTCCACTTCTGGCTGCTACTGATTTAGGGGGGGATTACCATGCCACTACGCCCACTCGCCCCGGTGCGGTCAAAGAAACCCGGCAACGGACCCCCATTGGTAGAACCAGCGTTCGGTCCAGCACTGACGACGCTGATGGAATTGCTGCTTTGGTTGGCCACGTACAGAGTATTGGTGGTGATGTCGAGCGAGGAGACGTAATTACCTTCGCCAACTTTGACTTTTTCGCGAATGCGATCAGTCAAGCCATCTACAACTGCCACTTTGCCCTCACCCAACACGTTTACAAAAACCTGATTAGTCATCAAATTAACTTGAATACCGCGGGGGTTAGTTCCCACCGGAATCTTCTTCACTTCATTGCCATTGCGAAGCACGGAGACGTTACCTGAGCCAGTATTGCTGACATATAGCGTACGCGTAATCATGTTGAAATCCATGCCTGCAGGCGCGGTCCCCACCTTCATCCGCGCGACTTCAACCCCACGCTGAGGGTTCACCAGTGAAACCGTATTTTCGCCCATATTACTTACAAAAATATTACCCGTAATGGCATCCAGCGAGATATTGCGCGGACCTTTACCGACAGTAATTGACTTCAGTTTTTTATTGCTACTGGCATCAAAAACAAAAACTGTGTTGTCTTTGTAGTTAGCGACATACACTCGGCCCCGTATTTGATCGATAGCCAGCCCATGGGGTTGGTTTCCCACTGGAATTTGAGCTAATTCGGCCCCGGTGTCGGCATTCAATACGCTTACCGAATTCCCTTTTAGATTGGTTATCCACACTTTTTGACGCAGTTTATCCGTCGAAATCAAGTCCGGACCCTTACCAACAGGAACCACGGTTTCCACCTTGCCTGAGTCAATGTCGATCCGGCTTGCGGTATTCATTGATTCATTGGTCACCCACAACTTCTTCTGTCCGGTCATGACATTAATACCGTGAGGAGTTGTGATACCGGTGATGGTATCGACCACTTCGAATCGTGAAAACGAGCTTGCCTTACCTCCGCCCGACTCATTATTACTAGACTGATTGTTACTAAATGGACCGCTCCGTTCGCCTTGGAAATTACTTGCAGGGCTGCCCATGCCTTGAGCCATGGCGGATGCACTGAACATCAATGCAATGGCACTGCCTAATACAGTGGCTTTTTGGGTTATTCGGGTACGCGATACTGGGTCAAATTTAAAAAGCATTATCCTTACTCCTAAGAAAAATATAAAAACCTACATTTGCTTGCTTGAGCCTTGGCTTCAAGAAGTGAAATTATTTTAGGTCGATATTTTTGATTTGGCGTTCAAGAAATGCTTCAAAAACCATATTCCAAGATCGACTGACTGGACCCCCCCAAGCAGTCCTACGTGCCCGCCAGACCTTTTGCAAAGTTCCTGTAACTTAATAAAAATTTATTTATCTCACGGCATGTAAAGCCAAGCGCCACTTGAGGTCCGGTAAGGTAAGTTAAGATTAATTTAAAGCTTGAGACTGGTGCTTTTACAAGCCGAGCCGTTGCCAAATAGTTGTTGTCGGCCCCGCTTGATTCATGGTGTAAAAATGTAGCCCCGGCGCACCTCCTGCCAGCAAACGGGCACACAGGTCCGTCACCACATCAAGACCGAGTGCGCGAATTGAAGTTAAATCGTCTCCGTAGGTTTCGAGTTTTTTACGCAGCCAGCGCGGGATTTCGGCACCGCACGCATCGGAAAAGCGCGCAAGTTGCACATAGTTGCCGATAGGCATGATGCCCGGCACGATTGGGATCGAGACACCTGCCGCGTGCGCATCTTCGACGAATCCAAAGTACGCGTCCGCGTTAAAGAAATATTGCGTAATCGCAGCGTTGGCGCCGGCGTCGACCTTGAGTTTGAAGTGCGCCAGATCCTCTTTGTAGGATCGCGCCTGTGGATGGGTTTCAGGATAAGCCGCGACTTCGATTTCGAACCAATCGCCGGTCTCGCGGCGGATAAACTCTACTAGCTCGTTAGCGTAGTTAAATTCACCCGCGTCCAACGTGCCTGAGGGCAAATCCCCGCGTAGCGCGACCAGGTGACGAATGCCCTGGCTTTGGTATTCGGTAAGGATTTCGCGGATGTTGTCTTGCGTCGAACCGATACACGAGAGATGCGGCGCGGCGGCAGAACCGTCGGCCTGGATTTCGCGTACCGTTTCGAGTGTGCGATCGCGCGTCGACCCCCCCGCGCCGAAAGTCACCGAAAAAAACTTGGGGTGAAGTTGTGCAAGCTGTTTGCGGGTGGCGCGTAGCTTTTCGGCGCCCTCTGCTGTTTTGGGTGGAAAAAATTCGAAGCTGAAATTGGTTTGTGTCATTGCAGAATCTGCCGTCATTTGCCCGGTACCACGGCGGACAAGACCCAAGCGATCAAACCGTACAAGAAGGCCCCGACAATGGCTGAAAACGCCCCTTCAACGTGGAAGCCGGGTAGAAAAACACTGGCAAGCCAAAATAGAAAACCATTCAAAACCAGATAAAAAAGCCCTAAGGTAAGTACCGTGATCGGCAAGGTCAGGATGGCGAGAATGGGGCGTACCAGTGTATTTATCAGGCTAAGACCCAAGGCCGCGATTAGCGCCGCGCCTATCCCCGTCACCTGAATACCCGGCAGTAAATAAGTTACGGCCAGTAATGCCAACGCGTTCAATAGCCAGAGTAATAACATCCGCATAGTGCTTCCCTCAAAAGGTTAAAAACGCCAACTCGGGGTTACCCAGATTGGCGTTCGGGCTGTTTAAACAGCAAACACGATATTAATAACGGTAATGATCTGCCTTGTACGGACCTGTTTTATCCACGCCGATATAGCCTGCCTGGTAATCCGAAAGCTCAGTTAATTGTGCGTTGAGCTTTCTGAGCTGCAGCCGCGCGACTTTTTCGTCGAGATGTTTGGGCAGTGTATACACGCCTATGGGATATTTGCCCGAATCGCATTGCTGCCACAACTCGATTTGCGCAATCGTCTGATTGGCAAAGCTCGACGACATCACATAACTGGGGTGGCCCGTGCCACACCCGAGGTTCACCAACCGACCTTTGGCCAGCATGATGATGCGACGTCCGGAGGGGAAAATGATGTGATCGACTTGCGGTTTAATCTCTTCCCACTCATATTTTTCTACGCCAGCGACATCGATTTCGTTATCGAAGTGACCGATGTTGCAGACGATAGCCTGATCTTTCATCTTCACCATATGGTCGTGTGTGATCACATGGAAGTTGCCCGTAGCGGTGACAAAAATGTCTGCCTTGTCTGCCGCGTAATCCATCGTCACCACACGGTAGCCTTCCATCGCTGCCTGCAACGCGCAGATCGGATCGATCTCGGTCACCCAAACCTGGGCGCTCAATGCACGCAACGCTTGAGCCGAGCCTTTGCCGACGTCGCCATAACCGGCAACCACCGCGACCTTACCTGCAATCATTACGTCGGTCGCGCGTTTGATGCCGTCGACCAGCGATTCGCGGCACCCGTACAGGTTATCGAATTTGGATTTAGTAACCGAATCGTTGACGTTAATCGCCGGGAATTTAAGCTCGCCACGAGCATGCATTTGATACAGGCGATGCACCCCGGTGGTAGTTTCTTCTGTTACACCGCGGATGGCAGCAAGGCGCTTGGTGTACCACCCCGGCTGAGCCGCGACACGCGCTTTGATCGCGGCATACAGCACGCGTTCTTCTTCGCTGGTCGGACTACCCACCACTGAAATATCCTGCTCCGCCCGTGTGCCCAAATGCAGCAACAACGTAGCGTCGCCGCCATCATCCAAAATCATGTTCGACAGACTGCCGTTGGGCCACTCGAATATCTTGTGCGTGTAATCCCAGTATTCTTCCAGCGACTCGCCCTTGTGGGCATAGACCGGTACACCCGTGGCCGCAATTGCTGCGGCAGCATGGTCCTGCGTAGAAAATATGTTGCAAGACGCCCAACGCACTTCCGCCCCGAGCGCGGTCAGCGTTTCGATCAACACCGCGGTTTGGATTGTCATATGCAGGGAGCCGGTGATGCGTGCGCCTTTTAACGGCTGTGCAACGGCGAATTCCTCACGGATCGCCATCAGGCCCGGCATTTCGGTTTCTGCGATTTTGATTTCTTTGCGACCCCAGTCGGCCAGAGACATATCGGCAACGTGGCAATCGGTAAAACGGTTTACTGCATTCATGTGAACTCCTTGAATAGCAGCGTGCTGGGAGACTTTGGCTCGTCACCTGCAACACTGCAAGTCAACGAGCGCGGTTGTATCGTCACCTGCTTCAAGCCTGGCTATGCGTGTCGCATAGTCGCAGCGCTCCTTGATGCAAGGGGCGGGCGGACCGCCTCCAAGAGTTTGCGATTATAAGCGAGTCCCTCAGAAATTGAATCACCGGACAAGTCCCCCGTGCCAAGCCGCGAGTCTATTTGTCATGATTCTTTACACTCTGGCTAGACCTCCACCCCCTAGCTCTCACAGAAATGTGGCATTAAAAGGCTATGGGGTTTGGACCAATTATTGCTTAGTTTATTAATGGCACAAATATATACGTACAAGCCAAATCAATTCGCCTTCAACATTCCACCATCGGAGACAAGACCTATGAAAGCTATCACGCTCGCATCAGCCTGTTTGACGTTAATCACGGCCAGCAGTTTATCGCACGCGACTAGCCTGGAAACCAAAACGATACAGAGCATGACGATTGAAGAAATCGGCAATAGCTCGGGGGGGCTGGGCACGTCTGCAGCTTATAACTTAGGCGGCGAGGTTGCCGCTTATGATCTTTCGGGCGCGCTTTTTGGTGGGAGTATTTCAGGTTTTATCAGTATGGGCAGTGCAGATGGCGCTATCGTGATGGGCACGCGACAGGCAAATAATGCTTTTAGCCTTGGGTATATTGCGGGTGGCGGCTCGGGGACACTCAATACATTACGCAACGCGCCCGGTGGAAGTATCATCGGCGGCACGCTGTTTCTGGACCTGACCGGCTTCGCCACTGACTTTGGTGGTTTGTCTTTCAGCCTGTCACCCGATAACAATACTTTGACCACCGCCATTGCGGCGATGGATTCGACTCACTATTACTATACGGCGGACTGGTCCCATCTCGTTAAAAGTGGCGAGGTCTTCGATTTAACTACCGGTGTCTATAGCACGGGATTGAATGGCTGGACTCTAGTGGGACATCTAGAGGGGGTCGCCGCTGTCCCCGAGGCGGATACTTTTGTCATGATGCTCATGGGTTTGAGTATGGTGGGTGCAATGGTTAAGTTCAAACGCGAGCCGTCTTAAATATAGTCTTATGGATGACATCAAATAGTATCGGGTACGCAGCAATATGTTATTGAGCAGGAAAATCCTTTTCGCCAACTATGGATGAAGAGGTGAGCGTGCCTTGATGCCATAAGGAACCTGCAACCATCCCCAAAAAACTGGCCAGTAGTCCCGCCAGTTGGGGTGGCCATATTGCTAGTTGTGGCTGCAATACGCCTCTCGAGGAAGCAACTTCGAGCGTGATCCATACACTTATGCCCAATACGATCGACGTCATCGCACCGGTCGTATTGGCACGTTTCCAGTACATACCCATTACCAACGGAACAAACGCGCACACCAGCGTGACCTTGTAGGCGTTTTCAACCATTTGAAAAATGCTTGCTTTTGAATTGAGCGCAAACAAGGTCACCGCAGTGCCAAATCCCAACACCACCCAGCGCATCGTCACTAGTAAGGCGCGATCAGTCCAATCGCGCTTCCACGCTTCGCGCAGCAGGTTTTCGGTGAAAGTCACCGAAGGAGCGAGCAGCGTCGCGCTTGCGGTATTGGTGATCGCTGACAGCAGCGCACCGAAAAATACAATCTGCGCGAACAAGGGCGTGTGCTGCAGGATGAAGGTCGGCAGAATCAACTGCGTATCGTGATCTCCCTTGCCCGCCAGCAAAGCGCTGACCATCGCAGGATCGATCAAGGTCGCGGAATACGCCAGAAAAATCGGAATGAACGCGAACACGAAATATAACGAACCGCCCGCCACCGAACTCGTTAGCGCGATGCGCTCGGTTTTGGCCGAAGTGATACGCTGAAACACGTCCTGCTGGGGAATCGACCCAAGCATGATGGTGACCGCCGCACCAATAAAGACAAGGATTTCCGGAAGCGCGGGCTTGGGAAAGAACACAAGTTTGCCCGCAGTCTGGGCATGCTGAATTACATGCCCCACCCCCCCCGCCATGTCTGCCACCAGCCACGCAAGATAAATTAAACCGAGCACCAGTGGAATCATGTGAAACGCGTCGGTGAACACCACGGAAAACATCCCGCCAAAGGCCGTATACGTCACCATGATCGCGGCTCCGATCAGGACGCCTGTCTGTAGTGGAATAGCACCGCCGCTGACGACATTAAACACCAGCCCGAGCGCGGTGAGCTGCGCCGACACCCACCCCAGATACGACAACACGATGGCGATACTGGTGATAATTTCTACTGGACGGTTGTAGCGTATACGGTAGTAATCCCCGATGCTGATGAGGTTCAGTCGATACAGCTTGGTGGCAAAAAACAGCCCCGCCAGAATTAGACATAAGCTTGAACCAAACGGATCGGCAACGATGCCGCGCAGATTCTCTCCTAGAAACGTCGCCGGTATACCCAGTACCGTTTCTGCGCCAAACCATGTTGCGAACACCGTGGACGTCACCAGAATGAACGGCATCCGTTGACCCGCTACCGCATAGTCGCGAGCGCTGTGCACGCGCGTGGCGGCCCATACGCCAATGCCGATTGAAACGGTCATATAAACAATGACAAACCAAATCAGCATAGGAAAGCGCCTCAACTTAAGAAGTACGGTATCAGTTATTTTCTAGAGGGACCGCCACCACGATATTAAACATGGAATTTTTCCTTAAGGAAATAAGGTATACAAGTTTTACGACCTTTTCATGCTCAAAGGATTGAGCCGAGGGTACTTCGATACCTTATCCGCGGCCATTTATCCATAGGCATAAACAGAATGTTTCGCGATTAGCACTCGGAGACTTTTTGTGGCTTTCCACTAAACATTGACGTCTCACACAACCACAAATCTTCGATGACGAACAAATGAGATGAGCCGGTAATCCCCCCATTTTTAGCAGCCTCCAGAAGTGGAGTTAAGCGGCTAGCATCAATTTCTGTATGGGCGTGATGCCGCCGAGCGCCATGTTGGGGCGCTCGTTATTGTATGTCCATAGCCAGTGCGTAGCGGATTCCTG
>JANLZE010000068.1:0-1036 GCA_031366105.1 Thiobacillaceae bacterium
GTTTTTGATGAATGCAGATGAAATTACATGGTAGAGCGCCGAAGAATTCTTCGGAGGTCTCCGGTTCAAATCCGGGCGGGAAAATTCCGTAGCTCAGAAAATATTTCATCGCCACTTGTCATCATCCATTTTTGAAAAGAGAGAATCATGAAGCACGAAGAATACGATGTACTCAACGTTGAGGGCGGACGCCCAGTGAAAATGTGGACCAACGGAGTCCCGGTGGAAGAGGGCGCAAAGCTTCAGTTGAGCAATACGGCCAAGATGCCTTTCATCTACAAGCACATCGCAGTGATGCCGGATGTCCATGTGGGTAAAGGATCGACGATTGGTAGCGTGATTCCGACCTTGGGTGCGATTATCCCGGCCGCTGTTGGCGTGGATATCGGCTGTGGAATGATGGCGGCCATGACCACGCTGACGGCAAATGATTTGCCCGATAGTCTGAGCCCATTGCGTTCCGCAATTGAAAAGGCAATTCCGCATGGGATGTCGCCCAAAACGCGCGGCTTCAAAGGCCGAGATAAAGGCTCGTGGGATACGCCGCCGACGCCGGTAGATGCGGCATGGGCGGAACTTAAGGACGATTTCGACGCGATCTGCGTGAAGACGCCTAAGTTAAAGAACACCAACAACTATCGTCACTTGGGAACGCTGGGAACCGGTAACCACTTCATTGAAGTGTGCCTGGATGAGGCGGGGTTTGTGTGGCTCATGTTGCACTCCGGTTCGCGCGGTGTGGGGAATGCGATTGGTTCGTACTTTATTGAGGTGGCGAAGCAGGATATGCGCACACATTTCATTAACCTGCCGGACCATGATCTGGCCTATTTGCCGGAAGGAACCCAGCACTACGATGACTACGTGGAAGCGGTCGGTTGGGCGCAGAAATTTGCGCGTTTGAACCGCGAAGTGATGATGCAGAATCTCATCGCAGCAGTGCGCACGGTCATCACGAAGCCGTTCGAGACGCATGTCGAAGCAGTGAACTGCCATCACAACTATGTGCAGAAAGAACATCACTTCGGCCAAGATG
>JANLZE010000075.1:0-385206 GCA_031366105.1 Thiobacillaceae bacterium
CAGGAATCCGCTACGCACTGGCTATGGACATACAATAACGAGCGCCCCAACATGGCGCTCGGCGGCATCACGCCCATACAGAAATTGATGCTAGCCGCTTAACTCCACTTCTGGAGGCTGCTAAAAATGGGGGGATTACCGATCGCCACCGGCATAGACCCATACCGTCGCACCGTTTGCAACACCCGCGCCAGCGCGGACTCGGTGTTATCGGACCATAAGCCCAGGTCTGCCGGCGAGATGCGCCCTTCCGGCGACACTGCGGTGGCTTCAATAAACAATAGGCCTGCGCCGGACAACGCCAGCTGGCCCAGATGCACCTGATGCCAGTCGGAAGCTTGACCCGCGTCTGCCGAGTACTGGCACATCGGCGAGACGACGATGCGGTTTTGCAAACTCACGTTACCCAGCGCAATGGGCGAAAACAATAGGCTCATGTGACGGCTCCAATCGATAAGTGTAGTGTTGTCAGTACTGGCTATTCTGTCCAGCTACGCAACAAAGAAGTTTCTGACAAATCGTGAAAAACTACTGATAGAGAGTGAAATTAAAGGCCACGTGCATGTGAATCTTTAGTCCCAGAGCTTAAATATTTTGTATTCCGCGTCACCTGTCCCTGAGCGCTGACTCTTGTGACGTACTCGATTGGCACGCAAACGGTTCAGAGACTTGGATGAATCCTGATAAACGACTTTAGCTTCCATCCGTTAAATTTTAGGCCTTACTAAAATAAGCGGTACGGATAGCAGCCAATGAATTCAATCAGGTTACTAAATGACAGTTGATTTTAGACTGCGTGATGTTCTAAAGTTGGTGCAGTCTATTAACGTTAGACGTCATTGCCACGAGACTACGATGAACAAAGAACACCTTCGATTTCATCTGCAAGAGGCTCTTGAAGAGCTATCGCGCACGGTTGCACAGTGCGAGAATGATCCCGAGTTTTCGGAAGCGGAGCTTTTGATTGGAATGCAGCATCTCTACCATCATCTCAACACTGCATGGAACACTCGCAACCTTGGCACGGAACGTATTGAGCAAGCTACCGATCAAGACTTCAATGTCTGGAGCTTATTTCCCAATGATCTTCCGCCCATGAGTGTGTAATGGTCACGCTATTGCCGTCTAACCCTACGGTCAAGTTCGCTCCGCTTTGCTGCGCTGGGACTGCGCTAAGGCGCAGCCCCTTACCTTCACGTTGGTCATCTTAAGGACGGGCATCTATGTGGAAATTTCTTCATGTAGCAACATGGCTTATATTTAGCTGCCTTCCGTTGGTGTGCAAAGCCGAAACGCCATCCGCCAATCTGGTTCAGGTTAAGTTTGGTGCAAACTCTGTGGATTTCACTGGCGATGGAGTCCCTGATCTTGTGGTCTTAGGTCACAGGGAGAACTTTAATGCACATAGCTTTGATGTCGCTTCGTTCTACATTCTGGCCGACGCAATAGACGGAACAAAACGATGGAATATTGTTCCGGTCATGGAAAAGAATAAGGAAAGGCTTGAAGTGACCTTCAGTGGTGGTGCTGATTGTGTGTTACATGACTTCCGCCTACTGGCCGGTTCCGGCAAAAGTCACGCATTGTTAATCCTTGCCGATAGAGATATGGGAACGAGCTTCATACACCCCGGAACTGTCACGTTCACTTACTTTTCGCTGACCTCAAACACCGATCGAACGCCGGGGTTTCCTCGTTTCGCGTTTGATCGGTCGCACGTCACAAAGAGTAAAGCTCACTACTGTGATGTCGAAGCGGCTTTTCAAAAGGAACTTGGAATTGGCACATATGCTCAGTAGTAATCATATGGCGATGCCCAACCCGGTAGTCGAGAGGGACTTCGCAAAAGCGCGCAGCCCCTCACTTTTACGTTGACGTTGTAGAAAAACCCCTTCTCTCCCGCTCATCGACCAAAAAAACGGCGTGGATTTATCCACGCCGTTTTTAATTTCCGCTGTTCAATTCGCCTCAGCGTTTTGACTCGCTGCTCTGATTAAGTCATGTGTGTTCTGATGGCCGCGATGCGGGCTATCCATCCCACGCTACAGCGCATACCCGTGATGCGACAGCTTCTCGATGTTGTGTACCAGACAGCAGCATCGCAGGCGGATAGGGCAGCAGCGCCCGTGGCGTCATTCCGGAACCGGGCATCGAAGCTGGACAAGTCCAACTCAAAATCGATGAGGTGATTGAGCGCGTGCTCGAAGGTGCAGGGGAGCAACTGCCTCTGAAGAACAACGGCAAGAAAACGCGGGCTGGTGTCGATGTGCTTGTAGCGTGCCATGCGTCTGTTCCATCACAAAATCAATGCAGCGATGTTGATGCAGGCGGCGGGCGAGGGCAAGATGCGGAATGAACGTTTTTATTCAGCTTCGTTAGAGGTCACAGTGAAAATCCACGGCTACGCAGACGAAGGTCTGAAATTTGAAGAGATTGTTCCTTCCGAATTGGCAGAAATAACCCTCGTCGCAAATCCAGAGGAATTGCGTCGAATCGCAAAATTTCTGGAAAATTGCGCAAATGGAATGGAAACCCGTGGTAAGTCATGGGAGCACGAACACCTCTGCGACAGAGACAGTTACTTCCAAGATTCCCCTCACTTTGTAGTGTTCAACCCGGGGTGCGGCCAATGACCTCTAACCCTGCGTATATGGACTCCCCCAAAATCAAGAAACCTGAACAATAGTACTGGCTGCGCGCCAGCTTGTTCGCAGCGCACACGCAGCCTTGTTGTGATTAGTTCGTCCCTGCACCTTCAATGCCCACTCTTTGCATCTGAGGCGTTCCCCTTTGGCTGGAGTGATGGGCGGCTATTAATTTCTACGCCAAGACCACAAGCCTTCTCTGACATGGAAATGAAAAATTAAAATATATCCATGCCGGGTTTTTCACTTTGTGTCACCCGACATATCCTAAGGATGCGAATCGCGCCACACATACGCGTCCATCGCCAAGCCACCGTGGCTAAATGGCGGCCGATAGCGTTGCGGAGGATCATTGCCCGCTGCGCCCATACTGACAAACAGCGGCAAAAAGTGCTCGGCGCTGGGATGGGCTTCGGTGCCGGGTGGCGTGGACCGATAAGCCAACAACGCCGGCGTATCGTGCACTTCGAGTCGCGCTGCAACCCAGTCGGCAAAAGCTCGCGCTTGCGGCACGGGACTCGCGCCAGGGTTTGCATCCAGCCAATCGAAATTGTGCGTGATTGCACCGGTAGCGACGATCAGCACGCCTTCCTCCCGCAACGGCGCAATCGCCTGGCCTAACGCGAAGTGCTGTGCGGGGCTGCCGTTGCGAATCAGCGAGAGCTGCGTCACCGGTACGGTGGCCTGTGGGACCATCGCCGACAGCGGCACCCATGCGCCATGATCAAGACCACGCGTGGGATGCAGCCCGGCGGCAATCCCCCCATGGTCAAGCAAGCCCGCCACCCGTTCGGCGAGCATGGGTGCGCCCGGTGCGGAATATTGCATGCGGTGTAGCGCGGGCGAGAAACCCGAAAAATCGTGAATCGTTTCCGGCGCGCCAGCTAGACTTGCGGTGGGCTGGCGCGCTTCCCAGTGCGCAGAGATGACAAGTATCGCGGCAGGTTCAGGCAATTGCTGCCCGATGTCGCGCCAACACGCCACCGCATCCGGCGCCTTCATCAATGCGTCGGGCGCGCCGTGTGAGATGAAGACGACGGGCATGCGGCCGGGCATGATGCTGCTTATTCTTTTATCGCTTCAACCGCGAGGCTGAGGGTGACTTCATCAGAAACATACGGCGCGCCCTTGCCCATATTGAAGTCCGAACGCTTGATTTGCGTGGTGGCGTTAGCGCCGATCGCATCGCGCTTCAGTATCGGATGCGGCATCGCCTGGAACGAGGTCACCGTAAGCGTCACCGGACGAGTCACACCCTTGATGGTGAGATTGCCCTCGACCGACACCGGCTTGTCGCCGTTGAACTTCACCGCGGTCGATGAGAAAGTAATGGTGGGATATTTTCCGGTGTCAAAATAATCGGCACCCTGGATGTGTTCATTGAAAAGTGCGTAACCGGTGTTGACCGATTTCGCATCAATGGTGACGTCTACCGAACCCGTTTTCGCGGCGCGGTCGAGCACGATCTTGCCGCTGGTTTTATCAAAACTGTGCAGTTGTTTTGAATAGCCAAGGTGGCTGTACTCAAAGCGCGGTGCGGTGTGTGCCGGGTCGATGTTGAACGTTTCGGGTGCAGCGAAGGCGCTGGGAACCAGGCCGCTTAAAGCTAAAACAAGTGCGAGCTTTTTCATGTTGATGCTCCTATGTAAAAAAGTGAACTGCGATTACTTCTTACCAGCGGCGACAGCCACTAGCCGAAATTTGATTTGTACTTCGTTAGCCACCGTACCGTAATCGGCCCACATGCCTTCACCGATATCGTAGTCAGCCCGCTTCAACACAAAGCTGCCTTCAAACACGCCGGCTGCGCCCTGCTGGCGAAACGTCGCTGGCGTACTGACATCGTGAGTTTTACCCTTGATGCTCATCTTGCCGGTCACTTCAAACCGGTTGCCACCCAGCGGCTTGACCGAAGTGGAAACAAAGCGCGCAGTGGGGAACTGCTTGGTGTTGAACCACAGCTTACCCGCCACTTCCTCGTCGCCTTCCGTAGAGCCGGTGTCAATGCTGGCGAGATCGATATCCAGCGTGGCATTGGCGATTGCCGGCTGGGCTGGATCGAAACGCAGTTGGCCACTGAATCGTTTGAAGCTACCCTCCACGGGGACATTCATTTGCTTGTAACTAAAATTCACGCGGCTTTGTTCCCGGCGTAGTGTATTGAATTCGGTGCCATGAGCCGCGCTTAGCAAAAGGGTAAAAACAACGGCTGTTTTATGGACGATACTCATCGTATAGCTCCTTATCTGCTTTTCAGAAACACCGATGCTCGTCGCCGGGCAGCTGACACACACAGTGCGCTACACGCCAGCGTCAGACCATACCGCAAACTCATTTCCACTGGGCTCAATGAAGTGAAATCGGCACCCACCTGGAAATGAATAGATGGCTTTGCTAATCATGCCTCCCGCTGCTTCAACTTTCGCTTGGGTAGACGCAAGATGTTGGCTGTAAAAAATAATCAATGCCGCGCCCTTCTCAGAGTTTGACGCAAGCTCCGACTTAAAAAACGCCCCATCCAGACCTTGTTTGGAAAACGCCGCATAGTCTGGCCCGTAATCCACAAACGCCCATCCAAAAGCCTTTTCAAAAAACCGTTTAGTCGTCGCTATATCCCTGGCAGGATATTCAACGTAGTTAATTTTCTCGTGTTCGTTCATGTGGCTACCAAGACCTCGGGCGAGATACGCACCTGGGTATTACCCCGCGAGCGACATTATTAAATTAATCATCACCGCCACGCCCATTACCGCTACCAGACCTGCGAGCCAAAGCACCCTGATACGAGTCGCCTCGACGCGCTTTATTAGTTGCGTATTCTGGTCGGCCAGTTCCTTAATCAGCTCAGAAGACTCGAGCATTTGATGATGCAACCGGGATATCTCGGCAACTGCCTCTGCTAGCTGCACTTCAAGTGCAGCGATAGCCTGGGGCACAGATGCGAGAGTGGGCTGGGCTTTGGATTGATGTGGGGGCATCGGCTTCTTTGCCACCCCGTTCCAAAGTTTTTTAGCCTCATCAGCGATCCTGGGCGCATTGCTGATGACATCGGCCCAAGGCACGAGCTTCAGTACTGACAGCCAACCGATCGCCATATTTAATTCCTCAGGTCTTTGCGACTATTTAAACGCTTACTCTGCATTTCGTTTCTCTTCTACGGTAGCCGATTGTTGCAGCATGGGAACCCTCGGTTGTAACTTCTTTATTTGCGCAAGCAACTCCGGCGCGTTAAACACCGGCATCACCAAATAGCCGTCTGCGCCAAGCAACATGCCTGCGCGTTCGGAAGATCGGTCCATTCGCGCGCCTGAAGTACCCGGCTCTAGCGATAAAATCAAAAACCCAACCTGGCCGTGCACCTCGTTGGCACGCACATCCTTTAGGAATTTAAACATCGACTCCTCTTCAAGATGCGCAGCACATATGATCACATCGACGTGATCTTTTCCATTCAGGAACCCCCACGCCTCTTGAATAATAGTGGCCCCCACCACCACATAGCCACATTTTTTACAGGCTTCCTTTAAATACACAATATGTTCAGCGCTGTCTAAGAAGAGTAATCGCCAAGTTTCTTCAGGGGGTTTTGCGTCTTTAGAAGTGGGATGCTCTAGAGCCGGTTGCTTCGTCATATATATTCCTAATTCAAATACTGCCGGAAGTTGGGAACACCACCCGCCAAGTCTCTGTGACCTTTCGAGGTTAGCACTGTGGGAGGCAAGCTGAGTCAAGCTTAATAGCCATACTCCTAAAAACGAAGACCCCAATAGGGAGTGAATCAAAGTTAATAACGGTTGATTTAACGTCACTTATTGTAGATGTCGAGAAGGGTGTCTTCATCTCGGGACAAAAAAACCATTTACTTACAACAGGCTGTACAAATCTGGGTGGATGTGTCGTGGGTAAACGACACAAGCTGGATCAGATGATCACAGTATTATTTGTAAGCATTTGTTTATTAATGATAATAATTAGTGGCACGGGCTATGCTCGGAGAATGAGGCGTCTTCGTAAGAAGCGCTTTTCGTAAACTTAAGGAGTAGTAAAGATGCAAAGTAACCAACAGAACCATTCCAAACTCTTGACCGTTATTCTCGCAGGCGTTGCCAGCATTGGCTTTGCCGCTGCAGCTTCAGCCGCAGGGACGCTGGGCGCGAATACTCATGTTGGCGTAGGCGCCCAGACCGCGCCAGTTCCCGGTACCGCTATTGGCGGGGCTGCGGATGCGCATATGAATGCTTCCGGTAATATCAATAGCAATGCTCAGTGGAAGGATTCGGCGAGCCAAGGTTTGGAGCGTGCGCAGGAGCGCGCGGGCTCAGCTCAGGATCGCGCTAGCACGCAAGCGGATGAGATGAAGGTCCAAGCCGAAGAAATGCGTACGCAAGCCCAATCCCAGGCTGACGCAAAGAAAACCCAAGCTCAATCTCAAGCGGACGAAATGCGTACGCAGGCGCAGCAAATGAAGCCGACCCCAAACGCACAATCGGTGGGAACAACCACCAAGACCGCGAAGAACAGGCGTTAAGTTTTAATTAGGGAATTGCGCTAGCGTTAGTAGGTATACCCACACCCTTGCTGATGTCGAAGGCACTTTCTTAGTACGCCCCGTTGTATTGGGGTAAAAAAAAGCGTCCGCTTTTACGAGCGGACGCTTTTACGTCTCGACACCAAATTGCAATTTCTCAGTTCGCCAGATTGCGTATTCTAATGCGTTACCTAGCGCTTAATTTAGCTTGGGCATTTGCTATGCATTTTGGGATCTAAACTTTATGGTTTTACGCCTCTAAGCGGTTGGATTTCTGGATTAAAAAAGGCGGGGATAGGCAACGGACGCAGGAGGTTGATGCGATTACCTTGCGGGTTTGCTGTCATATTTGGCAGTGTCTTTAAATAACGCACGACCACCTCGGTGACATCCAAAGGATTGCCTAACTCGTCGACAAGAGGCGTAACAGTCGCCCCCGTTCCCCCACATGAACCGCAATTGTTAATGGTCTTAGGATCGTCAGCGAACCAGTAACCTGCCACGGAATAAGGCTTCACCGAGGTATCGGCCGGGTCAATCGCTACGCCATTAACTTTGATGTTCGACCCACGCAGACCGTAAGGTTGATACGGATCGAGATCCAACGAAACGCCGCTATAACCGAACATCCAGCCACCAGTCCAAAGATTTGGGTTGGTGTCAAAAGTGCCCCGTGCGGAATTTTCGACCTGGTCTTTTAGGTTCTTACCATATGCGGGATACACCTTGGCAATGCGTGCGCCCACCGGCATGTAATGGTACAAATCCTGCATCGTGATCGGACCTGGTTTAACATGTGTTCCGTAACGGAATCCACGTAAAGTGGCAAAGTCCGACCCGGCAGCCCAATGGATTGCATCCACAATCAGATCATGGGAAGTGCCTTCGATCACCCCCGGGGACCCGGTTTGGCCATCAGTGAAGTTGGAACGATGCAAATTCACCGCGGTATAGCCGACGACAGTATCGATAGGCCGTAACAAGGTTGCAGTATTTCCGCCGATGGTGACTTGCTTGCCTGGCACAAAATACTCACGCGTGAAACCTTTGCGTACTGATTCGACCTTTTCCTTCACTGTCTCATTTTCTGAGATTGCATCAGTGATGATATGGGGCGTCCATTGCCAGGTTACTTTGCCATCCCCTGGGGTAAGGTGACCCGGCAAGACATTAACTTCAATCTCGCCCAGCATGGTGCCATCCTGACCTTCTTCTACGAGAACCGTGCCTGTTTTAACTACAATCGGCTGGATAGTGCGCTCGTGCATGTCCGCATTCAGTACGAAGTCTATGCCCGGGTTGTTTTCTGCCAGGTTAATGGTTCTAGCTAGCTCAAGCTCGGAGATCATAACAATCAGATCGACTTTTTCTACGTTACGCAATTGATTAATGTAATAAGGCACTTCCTGCGCGCCATCAGTAAAGGTAAATCCTTTAGTAACAGTAGGTCCGATGACCCGGATACCACGCTGAGTCGTCATGCCCAATACGCCGATTTTCACGCCATTTACAGTAACCACCTTGTAAGGGGTTAATACACGTTGACCGGATTTATCGGGGTAGGGTGTTGTGGCGTCCAACAACGGTGCAACGCCCAATGCCGGGCGGTCTGCCCCTACAACAACCGTCGATGGGCAAAGTGCGGTCACAGTGGTACAGCTGTAATAAGCATTAGCAGCAAGCGCGTTCCACTTGGCTAACGGAGGAGTTGTGGCGGTGCCCACGAAGGTTTCTAAAAACCGCGCGGTTCCGTACAAATAATCCCAATTGCCGGGAGCGTGAAAGTCTGGCTTCAGCATACTAACGACATCGATCATCGCTTGACCACGGGTAAACATCGCCTCCGCAGAACCTTGCAACGTATCGCCCGTATTGAAATAAAGCGTTTTGCCAACGTTATCATTTCTAATGCTATTGATCACGGTAGCCATACGCGCCAGCCCCCCTTCCATACGACCCGTGGTATCACTACGGACGTTGGGACGCGGAACTAGATGGCCATGGATATCGCCAGTATGTATAAGTATTACCTCACCGCTTCCAGCCATGACTGAGCTGGAAATTAACAAGCCAGCCAAGCAAGTTAGCTTACTTTTGAATGTTGCTCTTTTCATTACCGCCTCCAGTGTTTAATGTTAAATGACAGATATTTAATAGCAAACAGTCTTTCCATAAACTAAGTCTATTGCCATTAAAAACAGATATTACACCTGGATGATGAATTACAGATTTCGTCTGTAGGAGTTTACTGATATTAACAATCAATCTGCTTTGGCAAACAGCGGCGAAAACCATTGATTATTAATCAATAATTGTACTAACCCATAAATGCTCAGGGCCAAACAATTTGATTAAAGCGAGTTTAGGTGTCGATTTTCAGTCAGATATGACGAAAAAAGCGAAAGATTTGAAGAGCACGACAGTTAGAGCACTCCTTCTTTCAATCGCAATTTTTATCTTGCCCAGATTAGTGGGTAATGTAGGGTACTTCCCTTTTGCTTATTTATTTCGGGCCTAGTTGGGCGAGCAAATTATCCAACGTGGCTTGCTCGCTTCGCACCTGGAAGAACGCGCCCTCATCGTCGGCCCGCTCACTCAACACCTCGCATCGCGAGAATATTTCGCCCCGCAATTGCTGCGCCGACCAGGGTAGAAACAGCTCGGCTTCGACGAGGTCGCGCTGAAAAAACGTTACGATCGCTTTGTGCAGCTTGGCAACATCCTCGGGGCTGCGTGCACTCATGACGATAGAATCGGGGTAGTCGGCGCGCAGCGCGGCGGTGCGTGCGGCCTGCGCGGCGGCGTCGCCGACGTGGTCGATTTTATTAAACACACGGATGCGCGGCACATGCTGTGCATCGATTTCGGCGAGTACATCGTCGGTAGTTTGCAGCTGGCGCTCATAACCGGGGTCGCTCGCGTCGATTACGTGCAGCAACAGCGACGCATCCAGCGCCTCGTCAAGCGTGGATTTAAAAGACGCCACCAGCCCGTGCGGTAGGTTTTTAATAAAGCCCACCGTGTCGGTGATCAACACGCGCGGCATGCTCTCGGGATGCAGGCTGCGCACGGTGGTGTCGAGCGTGGCGAAGAGTTTGTTCGCCACCAGCACCTCGCTGCCGGTGAGTGCGCGCATCAGCGTGGACTTGCCGGCATTGGTGTAACCGACTAGCGCGACACTGGCGAGCCCTTCGTGCGCCTGGCGTCGCGCACGCTGCGTTTTGCGATCCGCTTCCATCGCAGTGATTTCTTTTTGCAGCTCGGCGATGCGGTCTCGAATCTTGCGCTTGTCGAGTTCAGTATGCGACTCGCCTGCGCCGCGACCCCCCACGCCGCTGCGCTGCCGCCCTTGCGGTCCGGCGAGTTTGGCCGCCTCGCGCAGGCGCGGTGCCATATAGCCCAGTCGTGCAATCTCCACCTGTGCGCGCGCAGCAGGTGAGCGTGCGTTGCGATGGAAAATTTCGAGGATCACCATGGTGCGATCCATCACCTGGCAGCCTACTTCGTTTTCGAGATTGCGCGCCTGCGACGGCGATATTTCGTGATCGACGAATAGCACCGCTATGGGCTCGAGCGATACCGTCGTCGCGTCGTCGCTCCGCATTTCGATGTCTGTTGAAAATCCAGACGCATCCGGCGCTTCGTCTTCAGACGCAGTTTCGTCGTCATTGTCGCCGAGCACAAAATGCCGTATCTCTTGCCGCTTGCCAGCGCCTAGATACCCGGTGAAATCGAAGCCCGCCCGATTTTGCACAAACGTGCGCGTTACCTTGAACCCCAGCGTCTTCGCCAGCTCGCGCAGCTCGGTCAGCGACGCTGCAAACTCCTCGTCGCTGACGCCGGGCAAATGCACGGCGGCCACAATGGCGTATTGGGGCTTGTCGTTTTCTCTATCGTCTAACTGCATGCGGTGTTTGCTTCTGTTCTATATCTGAGGGGCAGATATTACCCGCCAATGTAATCGGCGTCGCCTTGCGCGACGCTATGACAGGACTACTAAAAGCTTGCTTGAACATGGCTTTTTCGGCCTCATATCCCCTCAATGCCCAAGTCTTCCCCTCGGCTCTACAGTTCCGCGCCCGCCACACTCAGCCATTACGTACGCGTGCGCGGCGCGCGCGAACATAACTTGAAAAATATCGACGTCGATATCCCGCGCGATGCGCTGGTGGTGTTCACCGGGGTGTCGGGTTCGGGTAAGTCGTCGCTCGCGTTCGGCACCCTATATGCCGAGGCACAGCGCCGCTACTTCGAGTCGGTAGCGCCCTATGCGCGGCGTTTGATCGACCAGGTGGGTGTGCCGGATGTCGATTCGATCGAGGGCTTGCCGCCTGCGGTGGCGCTCCAGCAGCAGCGCGGCACGCCGAGCGCGCGCTCGTCTGTGGGCAGCGTGACGACACTATCGAGTCTGGTGCGCATGCTGTACTCGCGTGCGGGCAGTTATCCCGCCGATCAGCCGATGCTGTACGCCGAAGACTTTTCGCCCAATACGCCGCAGGGCGCTTGTCCCAATTGCCATGGCCTCGGCCGCGTGTATGAAGTGACCGAGAAGACGATGGTGCCTGATCCGTCGCTAACGATTCGCGAGCGCGCGATTGCGGCCTGGCCGCTCGCGTGGGGCGGCCAGAACCTGCGCGATATTCTCGTCAGCCTCGGCTACGACGTCGACACGCCTTGGCGCGATTTGCCGAAAAAGGATCGCTACTGGATTCTGTATACCGACGAGCAACCCACTGTGCCGGTTTACGCGGGATTCACGCCGAAAGAAACGCGCGCTGCGCGGCGTAGCAAACTCGAACCCAGCTATCAGGGCACGTTCACCGGCGCACGCCGCTACGTGCTGCACACCTTTGCGACCACGCAAAGCGCGCTGATGAAAAAACGCGTGTCCCGCTTTATGGTGGGTGGTTTATGTCCGATGTGCGACGGCAAGCGGCTAAAGCGCGAAGCATTGGCGGTGTATTTTCAAGGTGTCGACATTGGCACGCTGTCGCAAATGTCGCTTAACCGTGTCACCGAGTTGCTGGCCCCGGTGGCGGCGGGTCACTTTGATGCGTCTGCTCCCAGCGATCATGCCACCCTCAGCCGCGCGACCGCCAAACGTGACACCGAGCGACGCGTCGCCGCAGGTGGCTCTGCGCACCAGGCCGCGCCCGACGTGCGGCGCACACCCAACCTGTCGCAAGAGAAGCGCATCGCCGCGCAGCGTATCGCGCACGACCTGTTGTCACGCATTGCGACCCTGCAAGAACTCGGTCTGGGCTATCTATCGCTGGACCGCAGCACGCCGACCTTGTCGGCAGGCGAGTTGCAGCGCCTGCGCCTCGCCACGCAAATTAGGTCCAATCTTTTTGGCGTTGTCTACGTGCTAGACGAGCCCACCGCGGGCTTGCATCCGGCCGACAGCGAGGCGTTGATCCGCGCGCTGGATCAGCTCAAGCGTTCGGGCAATTCCGTATTCGTCGTCGAGCACGATCTCGATATGATGCGTCGCGCGGACTGGCTGGTCGACGTCGGCCCCGCGGCTGGCGAACATGGCGGCTACGTGCTCTACAGCGGGCCGCCAGATGGCCTGAAGCGAGTTAAAACTTCGCATACGGCTCGATATTTGTTCGCGCCGAGCCAAGCCGAGCATTACCAGCCGCGAGTCCCTACCAACTGGCTGGACTTGCGCAGCATCACGCGCAACAACTTGCATGAACTTGACGCGCGGATTCCGCTGGGCGTATTTACCGCGGTGACCGGCGTATCCGGCTCGGGCAAATCGAGCCTGGTCAGCCAAGCGCTGGTCGAGCTGATGTGCGCGCATTTAGGACACGAGATAGCACCACCAGACGAAGAAGGCGACGCGCTAGAACCCACTATCGGCGCCGTTACCAGTGGGCACATACACGGAGGAATCAATAGCATCAAACGCCTCGTGCGCGTCGACCAAAAACCCATTGGCCGTACCCCGCGCTCCAACCTCGCCACCTATACCGGGTTATTCGACCATGTGCGCCGTCTCTTCGCCGCCACCAAAACGGCGCGTGCTCGAAAATATGATGCCGGTCGCTTCTCATTCAACGTTGCAAAAGGCCGTTGCGAAACCTGCGAAGGCGAAGGCTTCGTCAGCGTCGAATTGCTCTTCATGCCCAGCGTCTACGCGCCCTGCCCCAGCTGCCACGGCGCGCGCTACAACCCGCAGACGCTGGAAGTGCGCTGGCGCGACAAGACCATCGCCGACGTGCTGCATCTGACAGTCGATCAGGCCTGCGAATTTTTCGTCGACGAGCCCAGCGTGCACAAGCCGCTGACATTATTGCGAGACATTGGTCTGGGCTACCTGCGCTTGGGACAACCCGCCACCGAACTGTCCGGCGGTGAAGCGCAGCGCATCAAACTCGCAACCGAACTGCAGCGCCCGCAGCGTGGCGCCACGCTGTATGTGATGGACGAACCCACCACAGGTCTGCATCCCGCCGACGTCGACAAACTGATGGTTCAACTGCAAGGCTTGGTTAATGCAGGCAACACAGTCGTCGTTGTCGAGCATGACTTGCGTGTCATCGCCGCCAGCGATTGGGTCATCGACGTTGGTCCCGGGGCAGGGGAAGAAGGCGGCCAACTCGTTGCCTGCGGTTCGCCGCGTGAAGTCATTAAGGCGAAGAAAAGCCGTACTGCAGCTTACTTAGCGGAATTCTTTTTCTTGGATTAAATTGCAATAGTAGATCGCTACGATAAGTTTTTGTCTGATTAGCCCGCGCAATGCATAGCAACTAAAGTGCTTCATGTCGACGGATGCCGCTCAGGAATCTCATCCGGATAAAAAAATACCCCGCGAGCAGCGGGGTATTTTAAGGTGCGGATAGGGCTAGATTCAGCTATCCGACTGCTTTAATACGCTGGTGATACACCTTTCAGCGGCTGTTCTTCACGATTGCCGTAGGCGGGTGCGGGCAAAGGCGAAACCAGTTTTACTCGGTTCAACTCGGGGTTAGCGGTATGCGTCTTCAGATAATTGACTACTAGTTCTGTAGCATCCAACGTTTCCCCGTTCGCGCCCTTGATCGGAGTCACCGTGGTCGTCGCTTTCACACCGCCGACATCCAACGGGTTCTGCGCATACCAGTAGCCGGCAAAGGCATAGCTGGCAGTCGCATTGATCGGCTCGTATGCGTTGGTTTGGCGATTGAGCACTTTCAGGTTCTGAATACGTTTACCCTGCGAAGCATACACATCGAGATCGAATTTCAATCCGCTATAGGCATTCAACCAGCCACCGGTCCATGCAAAAATATCGGGGTTGAACGAACCGTTGGCACTGCCTTCGAGCTGGTTTTTGATAGCCTGCCCGGTGACGGTAACCTTTGCAATCTGGGCGCCGATCGGCATGAAGTGATACAGGTCTTCCAGCTTGATCGGTCCCGGCTTGATATTCGTGCCGTAACGGAATCCGCGAATCTGACCGATGTCTGCACCCGCTTGAGTTTTGAACGCATCCGCCAGGAAATCGGAAGAGCTGCCTTCGACGCTGGCCGACATGCCGGTATCGCTGAAATTGCTGCGATGCAAGCCGATTTCTGCGGTGCCCACGATGGTATCGATCGGGGTTTTCAGGATTGCGCCGTTAAACGGATTCACGTGCGTTTTGAAGAACGGTGAGGCGACGAATTCTTTGCGCTCGTTTTTGATGATCGCTGCAATTTTCAGGTCCGGCTTGATTTTTCGCGTATCGATGGTATGGAAAGTGTAGTCCCACTTGACGATTTTGCCGTTTTTCAGCTTCAGGTCCAGTTGGCCCAGACGGGTACCGTCCTGCCCGACTTCGGTAACGATGGTGCCATTACGCGTGACGACCGGCTCGGGTGTCTCTTCGTGCATGTCGGATGACATGATGACGTCGATGCCTGCGTAGTTCTCGCCGAAATAAACGTTCTTTGCCAAACCGAATTCGGAAACCAGCAGGATCAGGTCAACTTTCTCGGTATTGCGCAAGGTGTCGATATAGCCAGGCAACTCAGCGCCATCAGACGTGAACTTGATTCCCTTGGTCACCCAGGGCCCGAGGGCATTAATGGCGCGCTCGCTGGAAAGACCCAGCAAGCCGATTTTGACGCCGTCCACATTCAGGATGCGATAGGGCGGTAGCAATGTTTTACCGGCCTTATCGGGATAAACGATTTCGTCGTAATACACGTTGGCTGCGACACCGTTCCAGCGGTTATTGCCGAAAAGCTCAAGGAAGCGGTCGATGCCATAAACGTAGTCCCAGTTGCCTGGTGCATAACCGTCGTAGCCAAACTGGTCGAGCACATCGACCAATGCCTGCCCTTTGGTGTAAAGGGCTTCCGCGCTTCCCTGGATGGTGTCGCCGGTATTGAATAGCAAGGTATTGGCATGGTCGGCGCGTACTTGCTGAATTTTGCTGTACATGTACGCGAGGCCGCCCAGCATAGGCTGGTCTTCACAACGCAGGCAGGGACGCGGAATCATATGACCGTGTATATCGCCGGTCTGCAGCAAGGTCAATTTTGTGATTTGGTTTTTAGAGACTGCCGGTTGCGAGCTCGCATTATGCATCGCGGATACGTCTGTTTCGGCGAAAACACTGGATGCAGTCGCTGGCAGCAAAGCGGCAGCCAACATCAAGGCCAGAACCCGCTTTGGGGAGTGTTGGTTTTTCATAGTAAATCCTTTCTTTGAGTGCTTAATAAGAACTGTCATTGACAGGCGCGCATTGCTTGCCGGAGCCTGATAGCAACAGAAATTCCACTTGTTACTGTTAAATGGAAGAAGGCCAGATGGACCCTCTTTTCCTTCTTAGAGACCGCTATTCGACGTAGGCAGTCCTTCGCCGGTACCCAGGTTTCTACTGCCGGGATTACGATTCGAACCGCCGCGGTAGTAGTTGACATACTCGGCCATCAACGCCTGATACTCGGCGATGCGAGCGGTATTCATACGCTCAGCAAAAGCTGCCCAGATTTCGCTGAAGGGCCCTATCACTGCCACCCGGCTGTTACCGGTATCGCCCACATATACCAACCCGCTACTACGCTCCACCGAAAGACCCCACGGCTCGTAGAACTTCGCCTTCAATGCCGGACCACTGTGCCGACCTTTTTCCATCGGCACACCGGCATAGGTTTCCACCATCGAGGCTTTCATCGGATCCCTGCTGGGGGTGATCTTGCGAATCAGGTGATTGAAACGGTCAGCCATATAGAGATTGTGGCTACCGTCAGAGTCGATCTGTGAAGGACCATTGAATTTGGCGGTCGCAGCGGGGCCGTCCTGATAAGCACCCTTGCCCTGGCCGACGATCACCACGCCCGCATACGTGCCGACGATGCCCATCATCAGATCGATCACACGCACTACGTTGTTGTCGCGCTCCGCCACGTACAGATAACGCTCGTCGTCACTCAGCACCAGTCCGCACGGACCGCGGAATTTGGCTTGAGCCACCGGACCATTCGTGGCGCCCGGGTAATAGACCAGCGGATCACAGGCGGCCGTACCAGGGGTGGGGGGCGTGCCGGCAACAGTAACCAACGCCCAGGTACCATCGCCATTGGGCACCAGTTTGCGAATCAGAAAATTGTCGCGGTCTGCGAAATACACTGTATCCGGAGTGTGCCAAGCGGTGGACTGATGGCCGACACTGAGCGTTAACGGGCGATTAAGTTGTGCATTGAGCGCATTGATTTGATCGCCGTTATACTTGTTTTTGCCATTTCCCTGTCCTGCAATGGTCTTGACCGAGCCGTCGGGCATCACCAGCCGAATAGCATTGTTCTCACGGTCGCCTACGACATAATTGCCGGTACTAAGTTTGTCGATATCGTTGGGGCTATTGTAATTTGCCTGGGTCGCTGATCCGTCCTTGAACGGATATTGCTGCCCACTGCCGCTGAACATCGTTACATCGCCTAAATTCGAAATATTGCGAATAACGGAGTTGCGTGCATCCGCAACTTTCAACGAACCATCATCTTCGATATGGATTCCCGTAGCAGGATGGAACATCGCAAAAAGCGCAGGACCGTTGCGCATTCCAGGCCATAGGTTACCCGCATAGTCCACCGACCAGATCTCACTCTGGCTTTTGGGCGGGGGGAAACCAAAGTTTGCCATGCTGCTGAAAGGAACCGAGGCTCCTCCCTCTCCCGCGTTAGCAAGGACAGACCCTGCGCCCAAAAAGGGTGCAGCCAAGGTAACCGCACTTAGGCCGCCGACCCCTTTTAATAAATCTCGTCTTGATGCAGAAAAAATCTTTGTTAATTTATCCACTGTTTTAGTCTCGTCGTTACCACTCATTGATGCTCCATTCAAGCTATTAAGACTTCATAAAAAAATTGACTTACATAAGCCTCAACGAGCCATTTAAATGTAGAAGGCTGCCCTATCGGCAAATCACCAATAAATTTAAATACTTATGCATATTCAATCAGGCACGGTACATTCATATGTATATATTAGAGTATATAAATATAACGATATTGCCATTAAGCAAATATAGTACCAACTATTGATTAGAATCAAAAACATAATTAATACAAGTAGTTAAGTCATATTTTTCGGTTATTAATTAAGAGGGTCACGAGGATATGTAAAATAACCTGACACGGAGGAGGCAAAATGGCCTGCCACCCAGCGTCGCTGCCGTGAACACTACAACAGAAATTGCTCAGGAATTTGCTTGATCGATCTGTACAGATGAAGTCAACAGCCGTTTGTTATCGGTCGCCATAATCACCGCGTAGACACCAGAAAACGCCCAGCAACGGCATTCTCAAAGAGATTAATGGCGAACCGTCGGCGCCTGCATTGGTGATCGAAATTGACCCAATGCCCACGAAGAAGGAGGACCAACGCTTCGCTGGTCACGCGCTGAGTGAATGGGTAACAAAAGTCTAACGGCGGCTTATATAGCGCAATTCTTAATTAGAATCGAAATGGAGTGCGTCCAAGTGCCGAGCGCACGCAATCATGGGAGACGCCTTCATATTTGGAATCAGCTCATCACGCTGTTCAAAATCGTTTACTTATTCCGGCAGACAAAAAAAGCCGAGGCGGCGTTTTGCCTTCAACGCGCGACCCGGCACTAAAGTCGAGCTGTACGTCATGTCCGACGATATAGGCCGTACCTAGATCAACCACAGCGGCGGTTCTCCCGTGTTTGGCTTCGGGAGATTGCAGCCCCGTGTCGATAAAAAAATTCAGCTTCTTGCTGGGGTTGTAGGAAAGCGTCGTCGCGAATAACCCAGCCGTGTATAGGTGCTTTGCATCATCCTGATAAATGCCAACCCCTACGTTGGGGTTCAGCGACCATTCCGGCATGAAATCCCAATCTGCCACCAGCCTAAAGTCCCCAGTGGCCTGCGTCGTCTTGAAATCGCGCGTGCCGGATCGCGGGAAATAGCGAAGAATAGCGCCGACTGAAGGTTGCTTCTCATCGAGAGCGTCAACGAAATGGTACTTGAGGCCGACCGACGCTGGCGCAATGCCCTCGGTGCGCGTCGTCCCCTGCGTAGAGTTGGTGACTTTCATCCAGGTGTACGCGTTGCTCTCAACACGAAACTCGAACCGCTGGTCGAGGCCGATGCGTAGTAGCGTGGGAACGAATAGCGTTCGAGAATCGTTGCCATCGCTACGGCGATATTCTTGCTGGATCCCCGTTTCAATTTGAAAGCGCCCCGCCCCCACCACGTTGCTACCGTCAGCGATGCCGGGGCGATCAGGGTTGATGTAGTCTTCAGTATCTGAAGCGAGCGCAGATGCAGTTGCAGTAAGTTGAAATGTGATGCCTAGAGCAAGCGCCTGTATTAGTTTCATAAAATTAATCTCACCCGCGACGGTTGCGCTCAAAGCATGGGGAAAGCAGCAAGGAATCATGCCACCTCAATGTGATACAGCGCCCAAGGGCACAGCGCGAAACGTGCGTTGACAGGTTTCGCACGCATCGCGGGAAAACGGTCGGCATCATAGACTGCCCACAACGGGCCAAGTCCACCAAGCGGCATGGGGTGGCCATCCAGATGTGTCGCCACGATAAACCGGTATTTGCGCGCATCCGCCACGCTGAGCGTCACTGCATATCCATCCACGGCGCGCAGCAATAAGCGCGTGGCATCCGTTAGCGACGCACCGGTAGTTTTAATCACATCCGTGAGGCTTGGACCGCGCAATTGATGGGGAAGGTTGTCGTATTCCAGCGTCGGTTTAATGGAATGCGACGGCATTGCCAGCAACGCATCGAAGTCAAAGGTGTAAGCCTTGTCGAACTGAATTTTTTGCTTGTGCATCATCTGATCCAGCGCGGGGTCGAATGGGACGCGATTGGCGCGGCTTATAGTGCCGGTCACTGTTAGCAGCGCAGGCCCTGCCGATTTTGCGGCTTCTTTTGCGTGCACCCATGATGGTAAGGCCGTAGCGCCTAGTACAGCGGTGGCAAGGAACTGGCGTTTATTCATTTTGATATCCGCGTAAAGCTTCGCATCGATTTAGGGAAGTAAAAATGCCTAAACTGATCCGTTAGTCTTTCAGCCATTCGCGCACGCCACTTCTCCACCACTACCCGGTGGCGTAGATGCCTTGACCGGGACTGACATGAGCGAGCCGCGCAATGTTTTGATGAGCATCCTGCCACAGCGCGCGCTGATCAGTTGTGCGCGTTCCATTTTTTCAGTCGTGCCTTCGAGGTATCGAATCGTCTGAAAGGGCTGATCGTTTTTGTCGCTACCCTCAATCGCCATGTGCGTCGCAATATTGAGCGATTCTGAAAAAAGCCATGCGCTGACTTCGGTGAGTTTTTTGCCCGCATCAGCCGACCACGCGCCTGCCGGGTCCTCGCCCTCCACAACCGGCGATATCACCCGGACGCGATACTGTAGCCCAGTGTTTTCGGTAGTGCCTGGTGCGCGCATCGAAACAAGGTTATCCAGACTAAGTGTTCGTCTATCCTGCGCCATCAGGAACACCGGCGTGGCCTCTATTAGCCACGCGTCGCTTCGTGGCGATTCTGTGGCGTTAATCAAGCTCCGACCTGATCCCGGCTGAATTTTCTCAACCCATGGGCGTGCCAATTGCGGGTACGTAATGAGGCTGAGTATGGATTGATACGGATCCAGCACCTTGTCCGCATCCTCTTGCGCTTTTTTTTGCTGGCGGCTTTTTTGCGACTCGACGATCAGCGCGTGCGTGATGACCGCAGCAATAAACCCGCCGACACTGGGTGCGGGATACAGGATGGAAGGCGAGTTTACGCCAGCACCATCGGAGTTGAGCGCGCCGCTAAACACAAGTTTGTCGTCCGCTGGCAATTTCAGCGACCAGTTGCGCGCGGCCACTTGCCTGAGGCCGGAATCGGTTTCCGTCGAATTTGCCGCCCAGCAGGAGGAAAGCCCGAACGTCATTACGCAGCAAAATGCCCCAAGCACGTTGCCCAACTCAGCTATTGCCCGTATCGGGTTCCCGCGGTGAGTCAACTGCGGAAGCATTTCCTCCCTCGCGCCGGCGCTCATTTGAACGTGCCAACCACGCGATCCTTACCCGTTTCCAGCATTTGAAAATACGCATTCGTTAGTCCGGGAAAGTCGGGGGGCTCGTCCCAGTTGCCGTCGATGCCCTTGGACTCGCTGAACACTTGGTACCACTCATAAGTGTTATTGCTCAAATTGACGAGATAGCCTTTTATCTCCAACTCCGCGCGCGGGGGGCTGGTTGGAATATAGGACGCGAAATTGCGATATACGCCGACCACCGGCACTTCGAGCACCAGAATTTTATCAATCGCATATTTCTGCTTTAGGCCGGAAAAGTCCTTAAGGGCGATATTCGTTCCCTTATTCGCGAAGTCTGGCAGCGCGTCAAGCTTGATTTCATCGGCAATCACCATTGCCTCACCCCCATTTTGGCGGATCAACTCCGCCATCTTGCCCTTGAGTTCCGGCAGGCCCTCAAGCGGCAACTTCTGCGTGTGGGTGGTTAACGAAGAATTGAGCAACGAGGCTGTGGCCAAGCAAAGCAGGCAATCCGCTCCCGGAAATCGCGTATCAGGCTTGGGTAACGGCGTCATGGCGACCCCCACTTTGCCTGATTTGCTATTGACAGCTGATTTATTCAGTTCAACAAAAGCCTGGCGCGGCCCTGCACACCCTACGGCAAGCATGATCACGCCGATCAACAACCCCATGGAACGCATTTTCATATTCTCTCCCTAAAAAATACGACTGAAAAATCCCCGATTGGTTATTTTAAAATCGATTGCTCCTCTTATTCGCACCTATAAGAGCAAGCCAGCTTAAATATTACCCGCCATCGCCCCTGCGAATATTGCTTCACCTTCTAGTTCACGCACATGCATGAATACATGATCTCAACGCACGCATTGAGATCAGCCCTCAATTTGTCGTCCTTAAACCCGATACTCCAATGCGTCCCATCGCAGAACAGCTTGTTTTTGATCCCCCGCAACGGCAAAGCGTGAAGTGCTCGGTTGATGCGCCATCAGCGAAAGACTGACCGATCAACTCGATGCCGCCGGTCACTGCATACGGCCCGTCATTAGTCACTGTCACATCGGCACGCGATCCGCTCACGATGCTCGAGCACGGGTTCGCCGCGCGATGTATTAAAAAAAATCCGTGCGTAAATTTAACGAATTTTTTTGCCCAGCCAGTACGTATCGATCAGTCCACCCAGCCAACAGCCGATCAGCACCCATGTAGCGATGCCGCTACCTGAACTGCTCGGCGTCTGCGCCACCAGTTCGGCTATATGGCCCGCATCGAGCGCGGCTTCGCCGGATTGAAGTTTATCTAGTACGGTGGAAGCTTGCTGCAACATGCTATCGCCGATGATCCACATGCATAACAGACTCACCACGATCAACACCATGCCGCGAAATATGCGCTTCAGGTAGAGCTGGCCCGCGCCTGGCAACACGAGCGCGGATAACAGCATCGCGGTGGTGGATCGGCTCATCGCGTTGTGGCCAGCCATACGCGCATGGCCGCTTTAATGCTTTGCCCCAGCGCGCAGTGCCTGCAGTTCGGTATGCAGCCACTGGCTGCTCGGCACCGGCACATGGTTGCCGCACTGCACCTGATACGGCTTGCCGCTGATGCTGCTTTGGGTGGCAGCGCGCTCGATGAACTGCTCCGTGGTGGCGACCGCGCCCTTGTTCTCCAGATAATCCAGCTTGCGACGCAGATGCGCCTGCGCCTCCACCGCCGTATGCCAACTGCCGTTGCGCTTGAACTGACAGCCCGACGCCGCCAGCCGCGACAACAAACCCTCAATCTCACCGCGCGCGGCGTGGGGCAGCGATGCGGCATAAAGTTGAGAAGCCCCAAGCAGCATCACGAACAGCGCGCCACGCACAGTGATCCGAAGGGGTATTTGATAAGACATGTGCGCTCCTGTGATAAATCTATCCAGACTGTTAAGGGATTACCGGGGAAATAATTCCCTTCGGGACGTGCTAGTTATCTTGTGGTTTCGCGCGCCGAATCTTCTTGTTCTCATACATGGCGGCGTCTGCACGGGCGAGCAGGGCCTCGCAGTCCAGTTCCCCAAGGTAAGACGTCACTACCCCCACGCTGGCGCCTGCATAGTCGAGCATCGTCAGGCCGACCATAAACTCCCCGGTGGTCAAGCGGACCACGCGTTCACGAATCGCCTCGCGACTTGCATCGTAAGCGACGGAAGTCGCAGTGCAGAACACCACAAACTCATCGCCGCCGTATCGCGCCACAAAATCGCCATCGCGCATGCCACTTACCAGTGACTTGGTAATTTCGATCAGAAAACGGTCACCCGCATCGTGGCCGTATTCGTCATTGACTAACTTGAATCCGTCCAGATCAATGAATGCCACATGGACCGCCGTGCCCGCGCGTGCGGCATTGGCCATCGCCCTGCTCAACTCATTCATCAGCGCACGTCGGTTCGGACGGCCAGTGAGCGGATCGCACAGTGCATATCGGCTAAACCGACGGTTTTCGTTCTGCAGCCGGGAAAGCAGACGGTCGCGCTCCAGCTGACGTGCAATCAATAGCGAAAACATCTTCAGCAACCGGCGCGTGTCGTCCGTAACCTTGATTCTCGCCGCGCTTGCGGCACACAGCGTGCCGTAAAGCTCACCCTCCTCCACATGAACAGGCTCACTCAGATAAGTGTTAATCCCCAGGTCGCGGCCCGCTTGAGAGTCTCCCCAGCAGTCCGCAACATCTTCCACATAGGGGCGGCTTTCATCGATGGCACGTTTGCACAGCGTATCGCCCCATGGCACTTCTAGTCCCTCTGGAATATTCATCGCTTGCGTGTTGCGCGCAAACACAATGTGCTGCACATTGCGCTGCAGATCGATCATCGTCAGATACGTTGACTCCATGCCGGTGATCGATTCCAGCAGCCCAAGAAGTGGACGCACCAGGCTCTCCAGATCTTCGCTGTCCGATACGGCTGCTGCCAGTTGGTCGAGAAAGTCATCCATGTCTATTCGGCTTAAGTGTCAGTGAAAGCTCAAGTGCGTGGGGTATCCGAAAGCACAGTGTTTGGCCTTATTTATTTTGCTTGCCGTAAGGCGTTTGGAGCAGCGCTTCTCGATATTCGTCCGCGTTCTTGATTCGCGGCCATGTTGCATTCAGCAGCGCCAACCACTCCTGCTCATCCATGAAGGGTGCAACATCGATTAAAAAGGGCAATGCTCGCGCGTCCTCGGTGTGATCGAGGAATCTTTTAGCATCAGAATAGAGGAATATATCTCGGTGTTCGATCATGGCTCGCTACATATAAATCGGATAGATAACTCTACCTGAAATAGCGTTTACGAAAAACGAATGGTGGACGCGCTTTTACCAATCCGGAAACAGGGCTTTTATATTCATCTTCGGAATATTTTTTCCGCCTGGCTTACGCCGGGGTTTGCAATACGGCCCGCATCTCTTCCGCAGTCACCGGGTATTTCAGCACAGCGTCGACCGTAAACAGTGCCAGCAACTTGCCGACATGCGGTGCCTCGCCAGGCTGCATCACCACGATGATCTTCGCCTGAGGCGCAACAGCCTGCAGGGTTCTCAGGGTCACGTCGAGATTCGACACGGTCGCGCCCGCGTAATCGTTACCCCAGCCGTAGACGAACTCCCCCACAAAAAAATCCGGCGCCTTTTTCTGTAAGGCGCGGTGCAGGTTGCGCGCGGAGTCGAACCGTTCTGCGACGATGCCCAGCTCCTGGTACAGATCAGGGAAATCACGCGGGAAAGGGGATTGGATCAACGAGAAGAGGGTTTGCATCTGCCTAATTGAACTGGGCGTTTAATTTTTGTGGGTGTTAGGTTGACGTTGCGGCGCTCCGCGCCTCCATGAACCTGGCCAGAATCGGACCACAAATCATGCCGAGGGCCAGGCGCAGCTCATTGTTGGGGACCACCATCGTGGTCGGGCGCGACATGAAAGCGCCGGGAATGCGCTTGAGCAAATCGGGAAAATCATGGCGCTCGCGGTCGCGAAAATGGATGACGAAGATCGATTCGTCTGCCAGCGGCACGTCGCGCGCAATGAACGGGTCGGAGGTATCCACCAGCGGCATGCGCTGGATATTGATATCGGTCAGGCCGAACTGGGGAACGATGTAATGGATATAGTCGTCCATGCGACGCAGGATGGTTTCCACCGATTCTTCGGGCGAGCACGTGCCCTTTTCGCAGTCGCGGTGGACCTTCTGAATCCACTCCAGGTTGATGGCAGGCGCCACGCCAATCAGCAGGTCCACATGCTGGGCCACGTCGATGCCCTGTCGCCCCGCGCGACGGTCTATTTCAGGCAGAAAGTGCCGCGAGTCGACTTTACGGCGCGTCCAGGTGTTGGCCATCAGGCCGCCATGCTGCCCCTCATAGAACAAGAGATCGCTGCCCGGCTGCAGCGGCGACCAGGGCGTGAACTCTCCCGGCTGCACACCCAATTCCGTGCTGCGCTCGGCCGTGTGCGCATACTGGCGAACCACCCCGCTGCCGCATTCGCCATAGGTTCGGAAAAACGATTCCAACTCCGGGAAGTGATTGCAATCGGGCCCGAACCAAGAAACGTTGCTGCCGCTACCCCGCGCTTCGTCGAGCAAAGCGGCGAACTGCCGCTCGGTATAACGCCGGAAACCGTCGCCATGAACAATTGCGGGTTTGATGTTCAGGCGCTCGAAAATGAACTTGAACGCATGGCGTATCGCGGACAGGCCGGCTCCGGACGAACCGGTCACGGCGATGATGGGATGCTGCTGGGACATGATTGGCGTCTACCCAGATTGACCAAAAGGCCGAAGAGAAGAAAGTGTACCCCGGCTCATGTCACGAAGAGCAGAATCTGATCATCGTATCCGAGCCAGGCGCGTGGCCACATCCCCCGTTATTTCAAAACGGGACCAGAGCCCGTCAAGCGCGTGAAATCAATTCGAGCCTGGCACTTTGATCCGATCTTCGCCTGAGGCGTGACGGTCTGCAGGGTTCTCAGCGTGAGGTTCGAATTCGACAACGTCGCACTCGCTTAGTCGTTTCTCCAGCCATAGACGCCCGGCAAATGGACGCGCTACGGCGTCGCCTCAGTCGCTTGTGATGCCCTACTTCGAAATTGACCCGCCCCTAAAATGAGACTACATTTGACATCAATTAAAAGTTTAAGGGACCACAAATGCAAGTCTCCATCCGCGAATTAAAGGCCCATCTGTCGCGCTATCTGGCCCAGGCCCGCCAAGGCACCGCACTTGAAATCACCTCTCACCGCCGCGTCGTTGCGCGCGTGACCGGCGTTCCCGAAACAGGCACGCCGGCATTGGGCGAACTGATCGCCCGAGGCGCGGCGCAATGGGATGGCACCAAGCCGCAGGGGGCGCACATCGTGCTCTCCCAGGGCGGAAATCCCGTATCCCGCTTAGTCCTGGAAGATCGCGGATGACGCGTAGGTGATCCTGTTCCTCGACACGTCCGCGCTGGTCAAGCTCTACATCGCAGAAGCAGACAGCCTGACCGTCCACGCCTCGGTTGCCCGTGCCGAAACGGTAGCGGTTTGCCGCATCGCCTGGGCTGAGGCTTGCGCGGCGCTGGCGAGGCGCGCGCGCGAAGCGCCCGCAGATGAAGCCCCCATTATTGCTGCGCGACAAGCCTTGGCGCGCGACTGGCCGCATTTCTTCATCGTCGAAGTCACCCAGTCCGTCGTCGAACGTGCAGGGGAGTTTGCTGACACCTTCGCGCTACGCGGTTACGACAGCGTGCAGCTAGCCGCCGCTTGCGAAATTCTGTCGGCCGCACCCGGCGAAGTCGCATTCAGCTGCTTCGACACCCGCCTCAACAAAGCCGCCCGAGTATTGGGGTTGGAAATTATTTGACCACATCGGGTGAGGATTTTGGGGATACCGTGTTCCGCCTAAACTCGGAATTGGGAGTTCACGAGAATATGGAGTCTGACCCCATATTTTTCTTCTTGACCCCATATTTTCTGACCCCTTTAATTCTCTTTAATTTCCCCCTTTAATTTTTCGGGCCTGGCCCCTTTAATTCTCTTTTTATGGTTAGCCGGCCACACCGATTGGAACAACTGCTTTTTGCGGAAGGCAGGAGATTTTGTCGTCCATATCCTGTTTCGCCAATTCAAGTTCTGCCTTTGTCAATCTAGGGCGCCAAAGAGAATAAAGCTCAACAATATTCTCCCAGTAGGCATTTGGTTTCTCGGATCTCGAAAATGCAATGATGTCGTAATTAGACTCGACCGCTGAACAAAATGTGCGTCCGATAACGCGAAAGCCAACAGACTCATCAGCAACGCCAGCAGTGAAGTATGCAGCTATAGCTTCCAGTCTATTGAGCGCGGGGAGCCATGACTTCAACTTGAATCGTTTAGCACATTCATCTTTTAAGTTTGCAGGGATCGAACTTTCAGAAAAATCGCCAATTGATCCTTTGTACCAAAAAAGCTTTGATTCGATTCGCTCCTCATAGTTTGGCTTAGATTGAAGGATGTATTCACAGAGATAGCGATCGCAAGCCTCAATTGCTTTTTCTGCGGCAGCCCTGTGGTTGCGGAGCTGAATATCTCTCTTAATCAGCGTCAATTGTCGATAAGCAAGTCCGAGTCCGCCTAGCAATAAAATGCTGGTGATGAAGTACAGAAACTCGGCGAGTGGTCGCGCAGAGGTAATCATTTCATTCATAAAAAATCCAGTCTTGCATCAAGATACACAACAGAAAGGTGCAGTCCCCTGCGCCTTTTTGTCATCCCAGCCGGTTAATCCCAACTCAACGCCCCACCCGTCTGATACTCCGTCACCCGCGTCTCAAAGAAATTCTTCTCCTTCTTCAAGTCGATCATCTCGGCCATCCACGGAAAGGGGTTGGTGGCGCCCGGGTGGAGTTCGTCGAGGCCGATTTGCTGGGCGCGGCGGTTGGCGATGAAGCGCAGGTATTCCTTGAACTGCGCGGCGTTGAGGCCGAGCACGCCGCGCGGCATGGTGTCTTCGGCGTAGCGGTATTCGAGCTCGATTGCTTTGGCGAACAGCACTTTGAGCTCGGCCTTGAATTCGTTGGTCCACAGGTGCGGGTTTTCGAGCTTGATGGTGTTGATCAGGTCGATGCCGAAGTTGCAGTGCATCGACTCGTCGCGCAGGATGTACTGGTATTGCTCGGCGGCGCCGGTCATTTTGTTTTGCCGGCCGAGCGCGAGGATTTGCACAAAGCCAACGTAGAAGAATAGCCCTTCCATCAGACAGGCGAACACGATCAGGCTGCGCAGCAGTTTTTGATCGTTCTCCGGCGTGCCGGTGGTGAAGTTGGGGTCGGTCAGCGTCTCGATGAACGGGATCAAAAAATCGTCCTTGTCGCGGATCGACGCGACTTCGTTGTAGGCGTTGAAAATCTCGGCTTCGTCCAGCCCCAGACTCTCGACGATGTATTGATAGGCGTGGGTGTGGATGGCTTCTTCAAACGCCTGGCGCAGCAGATACTGCCGGCACTCGGGCGCGGTGATGTGGCGATAGGTGCCGAGCACGATGTTGTTGGCAGCGAGGCTGTCGGCGGTCACGAAGAAGCCGAGGTTGCGCTTGATCAGCCGGCGCTCGTCTTCGGTCAGCGCGGTGGAATCCTTCCACTGGCTGATGTCGCGGCTCATGTTGATCTCCTGCGGCATCCAGTGGTTGGCGCAGCCGGCCAAGTATTTTTCCCACGCCCATTTGTATTTGAACGGGACGAGTTGATTCACATCGGCGGTGGCGTTGATCACGCGCTTGTCTTCGACGCGCACGCGTTTGCGCTCGGGCGCGGCGTCGGGTTCGGGGGCGGTGTCCCTGGGCGCGGATCTCATGGGGATGCCCGGCATGAGAGGGGTGGCGGAAGGCGTGAAGTCATCTTCAAAAGTCAGCATCGGTAGCTCCGGAATATCTTGGATGTGGGTGTGGGTTTTTCGTTGCAAGCAATCGCGACATTTACTGGCCGCTCACCTTACTGGCACGACTCACAATCGGGGTTGTCAATCGAGCAAAATTTGACATCGCTCGCCGGTTCGGCCGCTCTTGTGCCCGTCTCCTGATTTCTGCCGCCTGACGACACTGCATTCAGCTCGCCGCCTTTACCGGTGGATTTCTCGGCGTGCGTTGCGCCCATCGTGCGCAGGTAGTAAGTCGTTTTCAACCCGCGTAGCCAAGCCAGTTTGTAGGTCTCGTCGAGCTTTTTGCCCGACGCACCAGCCATGTAGATGTTCAGACTTTGCGCCTGGTCGATCCATTTCTGGCGACGGCTGGCGCACTCGACCATCCACTTGGTTTCCATCTCAAACGCTGTGGCGTACAGCGTGCGCACATCGGCCGGGATGCGGTCGATTTTGGCGAGGCTGCCGTCAAAGTACTTGATGTCAGCGACCATCACTTCGTCCCACAGGCCGAGCTGCTTCAGGTCGGCGACAAGATAAGGATTGGCGACGGTGAACTCGCCAGACAGATTGGATTTGACGTAGATGTTTTGATACGTCGGCTCGATGCTGGCGGAGACGCCGACGATATTGGCAATCGTCGCGGTCGGCGCAATCGCGAGGCAATTGGAATTGCGCATGCCGTGCTCGGCAATGCGCGCGCGCAGCGGGGCCCAATCCAGCGTGCTCGAATTGTCAACTTCGAGATAGCCGCCGCGCTCGGCGGCCAGCAGCTTCAGCGAATCCTGCGGCAAGATGCCCTGGCTCCATAGCGAGCCGTCGTAACTAGAATAGCGCCCGCGCTCGGCGGCGAGCTCGGTCGATGCCCAGAACGCGTAATACGCGACGGCTTCCATCGACCGGTCGGCAAACTCGACCGCCGCATCCGATGCGTAGGGCACGCGCAGCTTTTGCAGCGTGTCCTGAAAGCCCATGATGCCGAGGCCCACCGGCCGATGCTTCAGGTTGGAGTTGCGCGCCTTGCCGACCGCGTAATAGTTCACGTCGACGACGTTGTCGAGCATGCGCATCGCGGTGTGGATGGTGGCCTGCAGCTTGGGCAAGTCGAGGGCGCCGTCCTTCAGGTGATTTACCAGATTGACCGAGCCGAGGTTGCACACGGCGATTTCGGTTTCGCTGGTGTTGAGCGTGATCTCGGTACACAAATTGGAGCTGTGCACCACGCCGACGTGCTGCTGCGGGTTGCGGATGTTGCACGGGTCCTTGAAGGTGATCCACGGATGCCCGGTTTCAAACAGCATCGACAGCATCTTGCGCCATAGCTGGTTGGCGGGGATGCGCTTGAAATACTTGATCTCGCCGCGATCGGCTTTGCGCTCGTACTCGGTGTAAGCCTCGGCAAACGCGCGGCCATAAAGTTCGTGCAGGTCGGGCACGTCGTTGGGCGAAAACAGCGACCAGTCGCCGTTTTCCATCACGCGCTGCATGAAGAGATCGGGAATCCAGTTCGCGGTATTCATGTCGTGGGTGCGGCGGCGGTCGTCGCCGGTGTTCTTGCGCAGGTCGAGGAATTCCTCGATGTCGAGGTGCCAGGTTTCGAGATACGCGCACACCGCGCCCTTGCGCTTGCCGCCCTGATTCACCGCGACGGCGGTGTCGTTGACGACTTTGAGGAAGGGCACAACGCCCTGCGACTTGCCGTTAGTACCCTTGATGCGCGCGCCCATTGCCCGCACAGGTGTCCAGTCGTTGCCCAGGCCACCGGCGTATTTCTGCAGCATCGCGTTCTCTTTAATGCCTTGGTAAATACCGTCGAGATCGTCGGTGACGGTGGTCAGATAGCACGAAGACAGCTGGCTGTGGCGCGTGCCGGCGTTGAACAGCGTCGGTGTCGAGCTCATGAAGTCGAACGAGGACAGCACCTGATAGAACTCGATCGCGCGCTCTTCACGGTTGATTTCGTTAATCGACAGGCCCATTGCCACTCGCATAAAGAAAGCCTGCGGCAACTCGATGCGTGACTCTTCTATATGCAGAAAATAGCGGTCGTATAGTGTTTGCAAACCCAGATAGCCAAACTGGTAATCGCGCCCGGCGTCCAGCACGTTGGCGAGCCGCGCCAGATCGAACTGCGCGAGTTTCTCGTCGAGCAATTCAGCGGCGATGCCTTTTTTAATGTACGCCGCGAAATAGTCGGCGTAGCGCGCGCCCATTTGCGCCTGTGTGACCGCCTCGCCGAGCACTTCGTGGCGGATGGAATTCAGCAGCAGCCGCGCGGTGGCCTGCGAATACGCCGGGTCTTGTTCGATCATCGCGCGCGCCGCCAGCACCAGCGCTTTTTCAACTTCGGCCATCGGGACGCCGTCGTACAGGTCGCGCATCACGGTTTGCAGAATCGGCGCGGGTTTGACGTCCTCGCCCAGCCCCTCGCAAGCGTCAGCCAGAATCGCGTTCAGCCGGGCGATATCCAGCGGCTTTTTCTGACCGTCTTCGAGCACGTTGATAGTGACTTCGTGCGAAACCCCAGCGGCTTTCTGCGCGGCACGCTCCTGCGTGCGCTTTTCGCGGTACAGCACGTACGAGCGCGCGACTTCGTGCTCGCCCGAGCGCATCAGCGCCAGTTCGACCTGATCCTGAATGTCTTCAATATGAAAAGTGCCTCCGGCCGGATTTCGCCGCATCAGCGCGCCCGTCACTTGCCCGGTAATCGTCTCGACCAGTTCGCGGATGCGCGCCGACGCCGCCGCCTGCCCTCCCTGCACCGCGATAAATGCCTTGGTTACCGCGATCGCAATCTTGCCCGGCGCAAACCCCACCACCGCGCCGTTGCGGCGAATAATTTTGTAATCGGCGTAGCGCTCGTCAAGCGGTGGATTCGGGGGGGGCGAAGCAAAAGGGGTTGTGGAAGGGGGAGGGGATTCGGCGGCAACGGATAGCATCGGGTGGGGCTCCTTGGGTAGAGGGACAAACGGGGCAAAACGGGACACGGGTAAAGCGTTTATTCACAGCTTATTCCACACCCGCTCACAGCTTTATTCACAACATATAGTGGTAGGTGCGTGTAGAAGATACAAATTCTAGGCGTCTAAAGAGACATGTCAACCAGACTTTCGATATCTTTTTATGTCGTCATCGGGCCTTAAAAAAACTCAAAACAAATCAAGGTTTTTGCAAAAAAGTGGCGCGAAAATAAATCAATATTCGCCTTGGCTGGGCGAGGGTGAGCGCAAAAGTTGATCTTTTTATGCGCACCTACCGCGCGTTCACGGTTGATTTTTAAACCCCATGTTTGCCCGCCAACGCGGCTGGGATTCGCCAAGATTCGGACGGCGATGGGTCGCAGCGGGATGACCGGCTCGCGCACGAGCCTGCCCTCCCTTCCTCCTCGTGAGAGAACTAGGCTTGAGGGAAATGGGCATGGCGAAGCGCTTCTTCATAATCCGAAATGGCGTTTCGCCGCGCCCGTTGGTTATGATTACGCTAATCCCCCTCTAGGCTCACCATGCGACATACCGCCGTGCTGTTGATTTCGTGCCCCGATCAGAAGGGTTTGGTGGCCGCGATTGCCGAGTTTTTGCTGCGGCACAACGCTAATATTTTGCACGCGGATCAGCATCAGGATGCCGAGCTGCAGTTGTTTTTAATGCGCGTGGAATGGGACGTGGCCGGTTTCGATCTGGACTCGACCGAATTTACGCAGGCGTTTACACCGATTGCCCAGCGTTTCAACATGACCTGGCGACTCGCTGAGTCAGCACGCAAACCCAGCATGGCCATTTTCGTCTCTCAATCGGACCATTGCCTGGCCGACTTGCTCTATCGTTACCAGAACGGCGAACTGCACTGCGACTTGCCGATTATTCTCAGCAACCACGAAGACACGCGCTGGCTTGCCGACGCGTATCGCATTCCGTTTCAGCACCTGCATTTGCATAAGCAGACGAAGGCAGAGACCGAACGCCTGCAGCTGGCGATCCTGCAAGACCTGCACGTCGACTTCATCGTGCTGGCGCGCTACATGCAAATACTGTCGCCCGGTTTTTTGCGCCATTACCCGAATCGCATCATCAATATCCACCATTCGTTTCTGCCCGCGTTTCACGGCGCGAAACCGTATCACCGCGCGTTTGAACGCGGCGTGAAGCTGATCGGCGCGACCGCGCACTACGTGACCGAAACGCTCGACGACGGCCCGATCATCGAACAGGACGTCGCTCGCATCTCGCACCGCGACCATCTCGACGACTTGATCCACAAAGGTGCCGATTTGGAGAAGGTGGTGTTATCGCACGCAGTGAAATGGCACCTGGACAATCGCGTGCTGGTGTATGCGAACAAGACCGTGATCTTCGACTAGCCGCCTATAATTCGCGCTTTGCGAGCCTAACGACCATGACCGAAATCCTAGTCCTCTATTACAGCGTTGGCGGCAGCGTGCGCGACATGGCGCAACTGGTCGCGCGTGGCATCAATCAGGTCACAGGCTGCGCCGCGCGCGTGCGTACCGTGCCGCCAGTCGCTCCGCGCACCGAAGTCGCCGAACCGCCCGTGCCGCCTGAGGGCGCGCCCTATGCCGAGATAAGGGACTTGGAAGAATGCAAGGGTCTGGCGCTCGGCTCGCCGACGCGCTTTGGCAACATGTCGGCAGCGGTCAAATACTTTATCGACGGCACCGGCGCGCTCTGGGCCAAAGGTACGCTGGTCGGCAAACCCGCTGCAGTTTTCACCTCCACCGCCAGCCTGCATGGCGGGCAGGAAACCACGCTCACCAGCATGATGCTGCCGCTGCTGCATCACGGCATGCTCATCCTCGGGCTGCCTTACACGCTGCCGGAATTGAATACCACGAGCAGCGGCGGCACGCCTTATGGCGCGACCCACGTGGCAGGCGCCAACGATGACCGGCCGTTAACGGAAGAGGAACGCACGCTGTGCCTCGCACTGGGACGACGACTGGCTGAAAGTGCATTGAAACTCGCCGTATGAAAACGCTTTACTTACTCGCTTCAGGCAGTTTGCTGGCACTAATTTTATTATCGATTCTCTGGGAATTATGGCTCGCCCCCCTGCACCCGGGGGGCTCATGGCTGGCACTCAAGGTCCTCCCGCTATTGCTGCCAGTAAGGGGGATTTTAAAAGGCCGTCGCTACACTTATCAGTGGTCGTCGATGTTGATATTGCTGTACTTCATCGAAGGCATCGTGCGCATGTTTTCAAACACGGGGCTGGTTGCCGGACTCGCACGCATGGAAACCGGGTTGGCGCTGGTGTTTTTCTTGGCTGCAATGTTTTATGCCAAGCTCAGCGCGCCCGTGGTTTTAAATAATCGGGTTTAAACCGGTAAGTCAGTCTTGACCTTGCGCCGGTACGTCATGAGGCCAATCAAGCCTAGGCCTACCAAAAGTATCGCGTAGGTAATCGGCGTCTGGATATTGGCGCCCAAAGTGAGATGGGGCGGTACCGCTTGCGCCCACGGTGAATTTAGGAGGGCTGATACGCGGAGACGTGCCTAATAGTGACTCTCAAATGAAATTCCAGCCAATCCATCCAACGACATCATCCAAAACGTTTTTTAAGATACTCAGAAAACTCGTCTTTAACTTGGGGATGCTTAAGCGCGTATTCGACTGTGGCCTCCAAATAGCCGATCTTGGAACCACAGTCGTAGCGCGTACCTAAAAACTCGTATGCCAAAACTTGTTGTTCTTTAATCAGCTCGTCGATGGCATCAGTGAGTTGCAATTCCCCACCGGTGCCGCGCTGGAGGTGCGCTAGATGATGAAAAATACGCGGGGTTAAGATATAGCGGCCGACCACGCCCAATGTGGACGGTGCATTTTCGGGCTTGGGTTTTTCGACAATCAGGTCGACTTTATTCAGTCTCTCAGCCATCGGTTGAGCCGACACAATGCCATACGAAGACGTTTCATCCGCAGCCACGTTTTGCACGCCGACGATAGACGAATGGTAATAATCGTAGAGATCCACCATCTGCTTCATCACCGGCGGCGTGCCATCAATCAAATCATCGGCAAGGATGACAGCGAAGGGCTCTTCGCCAACCGCGGGATACGCGCATTGCACGGCATGGCCTAGGCCCAGCGCTTCAGCTTGACGGATATAAATGCAGTTGACGTTGGAGGGCAACATGTTCCGCAACTCTTCCAAGGTCTCTTTTTTGCCGCGTTGCTCGAGCTCGGTTTCTAATTCATAAGCTTTGTCAAAATGGTCTGCAATTGCACGCTTGCTACGCCCAATGATGAAAATCAGATCGGTAATGCCTGCCGCTACAGCCTCTTCAACCGCATATTGAATCAGCGGCTTATCTACGATGGGCAACATTTCTTTGGGGCTGGCCTTGGTCGCGGGCAAAAACCGGGTACCTAAACCTGCGACAGGAAAAACTGCTTTTCTGACTTTATCCATGCATTTCGTCCCTAAATATCGTCGCTACTTTCGCGTAGCGACATTCACACCGATTCTTTACAGCGTCGGCTTGGTTAATCAATCGGTATTTTTTCAATTTAAGCACTGCCATGTGGTGACAATGCCTTTTCGAGCAGGGCCAATAGTGCCGGCTCGTCTAAAACTTTTATCCCCAACGTGTGCGCTTTGGCGAGCTTACTGCCTGCCTCAACTCCCGCTACGACAAAATCGGTTTTTAGCGAGACACTGCCTGTAATTTTGCCACCGGCGGCCTCGATTTTCTCCTTGGCTTCATCCCGCGTCATTGTCGGTAATGTGCCCGTCAGCACGAAGGATTTACCGCTCAGCATACCTGTAGTCTGCAGCGAATGGGTGACTTCCGGCCAGTGCACCCCCGCCGCGCGCAAACCGTGAATCACTTCACGATTATGCGGCTCGGCAAAAAACTGCGTGATGCCTTGGGCGACTATCGGCCCGACATCGCGCACTTGCAGCAAGTTTTGCACATCGGCCTGCATTAGCGCATTGAGTGAGCCGAAGTGGCGTGCCAAATCTTTCGCGGTCGCCTCCCCTACCGTGCGAATTCCCAAGCCGAAAATAAAACGCGCCAAGGTCGTGGTTTTGCTTTTTTCGATGGCAGCGAGCAAATTGTTCGCTGATTTCTCTGCCATCCGGTCCAACGAAGCCAAAGTAAAAAAGCTCAAACCATATAAATCCGCAGGCGTGTGCACGAGGCCACGTTCTACCAGTTGATCGACCAGCTTGTCACCGAGGCCGTCGATGTCGAGCGCGCGCCGTGCGGCAAAATGCAGCAAGGCTTCACGGCGCTGCGCCGGACAAAAGAGGCCGCCGGTGCAGCGCGCGACGGCCTCATCCGGCAGGCGTTCGACATGCGAACCACACACCGGGCACCGAGGATACTGGGCCAGAATATTGAAACGTGCTGGTTCTGGCACGGAACGTTTCTCGGTGACGACCGCCACGACTTCCGGGATCACATCTCCCGCTCGACGCACAATCACGGTGTCACCGATGCGCACATCCTTGCGGTCAATTTCGTCTTGATTGTGCAGTGTTGCATGCACGACAGTCACCCCACCGACAAACACCGGCGCAAGATGCGCGACTGGGGTAAGTGCGCCGGTGCGACCGACTTGCACCTGAATATCTTGCACGGTCGTCAGCGCTTCTTCCGCCGCGAATTTGTGCGCAATTGCAAAACGCGGCGCGCGTGATACAAAACCCAGCTTGGTCTGATCGGCCAGACTATTGACCTTGTAAACCACACCGTCGATGTCGTAGGGCAACGCAGGGCGACGCTCACCCAAGCGTTGGTAATACGCGAGTAAGCCATCCAGGCCCTGCACTACCGCGCGTTCTTCACTTACCGGAAAACGCAATTCGGCCAAGCGATTTAACACCGCCGCATGCGATTCAACAGACGGCCAACCTTCGCTGGCGCCAATCCCATACACAAAAAAGTGCAGGCGACGACTGGCCGTTATTTTTGAGTCGAGCTGGCGCAAGCTGCCCGCCGCCGCATTGCGCGGGTTCATATATTCTTTGTCGCCGCGCGCGCGTTGCGCGTCGTTCATCCGTTCAAAATCGCGGCGAAACATTAGCACTTCGCCGCGCACTTCCAGCAGGCTCGCATCGGTGTCAATTTGGAGCGGGACGGACTTTATGGTGCGCAAATTGGCGCTGACATCTTCGCCTGTGCTGCCATCACCCCGCGTCGCCGCGCTGACGAACCTGCCTTTCTCGTAAGTCAGGCTGATCGCCAGCCCATCGAATTTAGGCTCCACCGCGTACTCGACTTCACCTTCGGCGCGGCCCAATGCATCGCGCACGCGCTTATCGAATGCGGCAACTTCAGCATCTCCAAATGCATTGTTGAGCGACAACATCGGCTGCCGGTGGGTGATTTGGGAGAACGCGGCAAGGGGGGCCGCCCCCACCCGTTGGGTGGGCGAGTCGGCAGAAACCAATTCAGGATGAGCGGTTTCTAATTCCTGTAACTCGCGCCATAAGCGATCGTATTCCGCATCGGGAACTGAGGGCGTATCGAGCACATAATATTGATAGTTGTGGTGCTCGATCTCTTGACGCAGCGCGGCAATACGTAACTGAACTTCGGGTATTGCCATATAGGTGCCTGCCTCTAACTTTTAGAGTTTTCCCCAATGCGAGGTGGCGACATTACCTGCCTCGCGTATCTGGAACAGCAAGCAAAAGACCCAGAGATTTTGCTGGAGCGAAATCCCAATTTAGAACCGCCCATCAGGAGAACAAACGCAGCGCTCGCCTGGAACCCGAAGGCACGCCGCGCGCTTCCATACGCTGGTAAATGCTGGCGAGCTGCTGGCGGATTTTATCAATGCCGCCCTCGGTCAACGGTCGCATGTTGTCGTCGACCAGCAAGCCGCCCACTTCATTCGCCAATTTGCGGCCGAAGCTCACCATGCCGTCAAAAACTTTCAGCCCATCGGGTACGCGTGGTACGTCAAATTGCAGCGTGACCGCTTGGGTATCCTGTTGCAATGCGTTATGCGAAAAAGGCTCGGCGTCGTGATTGCAAAGGGTGTACAGCGCCTCGCCGCGGCTGTCGAGAAGGCGATACGCGCCATCGATACCGAGCACCATGCCGGTAGTCTCGACCTCTTTCAGTACTTTAGTCAGCTTCATCGCCCCTTCACCGCGCGCGATGACGTTCAAGCCGATCAGCACATCGACATCGACACAAAAAACATCGACGGATTGCGCGCGCTGCAGCGCTTCGGCCGCATCGTCGCAAACAATTTTAAGGCCGTGCGTTTGCGCAGTCGTTTGCAACAGACTGCATAGGCCAATGAGTTCCTCTTGTTGCACGGCGCCATTGCGATCAGCGAGCTGCAGGGTCACTTGCACTTCGCGGTAGAACACTTCGCGCCAAGGCTGAATTTCTTCCCACTCGATTCCCTTTACTGGAAAACCGAGCCAACGCGTGGTTTTGCCAAGGCTACGCACCCGGTTGATGTCTTCGGCAAAAACAGCCGCCAGAATGCCTTCGCCGATGATCTGAACACGGTATTCCATCAACTCATCGTAGGGAGCCGGTGGGATGGGCATGGGCTTTGGAATAGAACGAGGCGGAACTACCTCTGCGACAGAATCTTCATGAGTCACGCTAGGCGAAGGCGCCTGGGGGCGTACCACCGAAAGGGGGGGAGGCGTTCCTGTACGCGAGGGCGGAAGGGGGGGTGCGATTGAGGGGGCGGGGGCAAGTGATGGCGCAGGTGCACGGTCGCTTAGTGAATGGGGTTCGCGTATCTCCTGGGCTGAAGAAGGAAGGTGGCCGATCACGGGTTCGCGCAGGCCAGGCTCAACTCTATCGGGTGCCGCCCTAGGTGCAGCGGAGCGTTCTGCCAAAGGTTCACGCGCGGGCTGCTGGAATGCAGCCGCTGCCTGCTTTTTAAAGCGGCGCTCTTGATTCCAGTTGAATATCAGGACCGCTGCTACGATGAAAATGCCGATTAGCAATAGCGCGATTTGTAAATCACTCATGGGGTTTTTCCAGTGATTTGATCATGGGGTTTTGCATACAACGGGCGGCGATTATTTTCCGCAACTGGCCCCGCTAGAATGCGAATAAAGGTCTCATCAGGTGCGATCATACCTAGCTCACTGCGCGCTCGCTCATCGATGGCTTCACGCCCCTGTTTCAAATCGCTTACCTCGGCTTGCAGAATTTCATTGCGTTCACGCAGACGCTGGTTGAGGCTTCTCTGAGTGTCCAGTTTGCGGGTGCCTTGTCGCACCGCCAACCAACCGCCCTCACCCAACCAGAGTGGATATTGCATCAGCACGAGCAATGCCACCAGAATGGCTGTGAACCCTCGTTGCTTCAACCACAAGCTAAGTTTAGCCGGGTTGGCGGAAAGCATCGCGTCCGGGGTAGCGCGCCAACTCACCGAGCTCTTCTTCAATGCGCAGCAGCTGATTATATTTTGCCATGCGATCCGAGCGCGACAACGAGCCCGTTTTTATTTGTAGCGCATTGGTGGCGACAGCCAAATCGGCAATGGTCGTATCTTCGGTTTCACCCGAGCGATGCGAAATCACTGCGGTGTAACCGGCACGTTTCGCGGCTTCGATCGCCTGAAACGTTTCTGATAAGGTGCCGATTTGATTCACTTTGATCAGGATCGAATTCGCAATGCCTTTGACAATGCCTTCGTTCAGGATTTTGGCGTTGGTTACAAACAGATCGTCGCCGACGAGCTGCACACGCGTGCCGAGTTTGTCGGTGAGTATTTTCCACCCCTCCCAATCGTTTTCAGCCATGCCGTCTTCGATGCTGATGATCGGGTATTTGTCGCACCACGCCGCCAGATAGTCGGTGAGCTGCGTGGCATTCAGCTTTAAGCCTTCCGACTCGAGGTGATAGACACCGTCTTTGTAGAACTCCGAACTCGCGCAGTCAACACCAATCGCGACATCGACGCCCGGCACGAATCCGGCTTTTTCGATCGCCTGCACAATCAGTTTTAATGCCGCTTCATGCGATTCCAGATTCGGCGCAAAGCCGCCTTCATCGCCCACGGTCGTTGCCATCCCCGCCTCATCCAGCAATTTTTTCAGCGCGTGGAAAACTTCTGCGCCATAGCGCACCGCTTCGCGAAAACTCGGCGCGCCGACCGGAATAATCATGAATTCCTGCATGTCGATATTGTTGTTAGCGTGCGCGCCGCCATTGATGATGTTCATCATTGGCACCGGTAATTGCATCGGCGCCGCGCCACCCAGATAGCGATACAGCGGCAACCCAGCATGTTCTGCCGCCGCGCGCGCGCAGGCCATCGACACCGCTAGCATTGCATTGGCTCCAAGGCGAGATTTATTTTCGGTGCCGTCGAGTTCACACAGCGTGTGGTCGATAAAAGCCTGGTCTTCGACATCCAATCCGATAATCGCTTCGCAGATTTCGGTATTCACGTGCTCGACCGCGTTCAATACGCCGAGGCCGCGATAGCGTGATTTGTCGCCATCGCGTAATTCAATTGCCTCACGGCTGCCGGTTGAGGCGCCACTCGGCACTGCCGCACGCCCCAGTTCGCCCGTCTCCAGCAACACATCGGCCTCAACCGTGGGGTTGCCGCGAGAATCAAGAATCTCACGGGCGATCACATCAATAATTGCACTCACTGTTTATTTTCCATTTGTTTAATAAGCTTGGTTCAGTATTTTATTTTCAATAAAGCCGCGCTGTTTAACGAGCGCATCGATTTCTTGCAAGGTTTCCAGCAGTTCGCGCATTAGCGCCAAGGGCCACGCGTTGGGCCCATCTGACAGCGCGGAGGCGGGATCTGGATGCGTTTCGGCAAACACGCCTGCCACGCCCACCGCGACTGCGGCGCGCGCCAACACGGGCACAAACTCGCGCTGCCCGCCGCTCGTCGTGCCCTGGCCGCCCGGCTGCTGCACCGAATGCGTCGCATCAAACACCACCGGGCAACCGGTACCACGCATGATTGCCAACCCGCGCATGTCGGATATCAAAGTGTTATAGCCAAAACTCACGCCGCGTTCGCACACCATGATTTGCTCGTTGCCGGTGGCGCGTGCCTTATCCACCACGTTCTGCATGTCGCCGGGCGCGAGGAACTGGCCCTTTTTGATGTTGACCGGCTTACCGGTTCGGGCGACGTTCTGAATAAAATTTGTCTGGCGACACAAAAACGCCGGCGTCTGCAACACGTCCACGACTGCCGCGACTTCATTCAGCGGTGTATCTTCGTGCACGTCGGTCAATACCGGCACGCCAATTTTCTTTTTGACTTCGGACAGAATGCGTAAGCCTTCTTCCAGCCCCAGCCCGCGAAAAGATTTGGTGGAGGAGCGATTGGCTTTGTCGAAGGACGATTTGTAGATGAAAGGAATCTTCAGCGCCGCGCACATCTCCTTCAGTTGGCCCGCCGTATCCATCGCCATCTGCTCCGACTCGATTACGCAGGGTCCGGCGATGACGAACAGCGGCTGATCTAGACCCGCTTCAAAATCACACAGTTTCATGTTGCGCTTCCTGACTGATCCGGCGTTGTGCCAGCGCGGCTTCGATATAGCCTTTGAACAGCGGGTGGCCGTCGCGCGGCGTTGAGGTAAATTCGGGATGGAACTGACACGCCAGAAACCACGGATGGTCGGCCAGCTCAATCATTTCGCACAACTCGCCGTCAGCGGAGCGACCAGCGATCGTCAGACCCGAGCCTTCCAAGCGCATCAAGTAGGCGTTGTTGACTTCGTAACGGTGGCGGTGGCGCTCGGTGATGGTGTCGTTGCCGTAGACACGTCGCGTCAGCGAACCGGGCTTGAGATGACACTGCTGCCCGCCAAGCCGCATTGTGCCGCCCAGGTCGGTGGCTTCGTTGCGCTTTTCCACACGCCCGCTGGCATCGCGCCATTCCGAAATCAATGCGACTACCGGATGCGGCGTCTCCGCATCGAATTCGGTGGAATGCGCGGCCGCTAGGTTTGCACAATGACGCGCAAATTCGATCACCGCCAACTGCATGCCGAGACAAATTCCTAAATACGGCACTTTGTTTTCGCGGGCGTAGCGGATCGCGGCAATCTTGCCTTCGACACCGCGTTTGCCAAAACCGCCCGGAACCAGAATCGCATCCATGTTTTGCAATGCCGCAGTGCCGTCTTTTTCAATCGCTTCGGAATCGATGTAATGCAAGTTCACTTTGGATTCGGTATGGATGCCCGCATGGGTCAGCGCTTCAGACAATGATTTATACGACTCGGTGAGGTCCACATATTTGCCGACCAGCGCAATATCGATTTCGTGCTTGGGGTGCATCACTCGATCGACGATCCAGTTCCAGGTCGACAAGTCCGCAGCCTTGGGAACGATGCCGAGCACTTTGCAGACGATGTCATCGAGCCCCTGTTCGTGCAGCATCGCCGGGATTTTGTAGATGGAATCGGCATCGTGCGCCGAGATCACCGCGTCGACATCCACATTGGTAAAGAGCGCAATCTTGCGCCGCTCTTCAATCGGCACCGGGCGTTCTGCACGGCATAAAATCACGTCAGGCTGAATGCCGATGCCGCGCAATTCTTTAACGCTATGCTGCGTTGGCTTGGTTTTAATTTCGCCCGCGCTGCCCAAATAAGGCACCAGCGTCAGATGCACATAGCAGGCGTTGCCGCGTCCCTGCAACAGCCCCATTTGGCGAATTGCCTCTAAAAACGGCAACGACTCAATGTCACCCGCGGTGCCGCCGACTTCAACAATCGCGACCTCGGCATCGCCCGCGCCATTGTTAATGTGGAGTTTGATCTCGTCGGTGATGTGCGGAATCACTTGCACTGTGCCGCCCAGATAATCGCCGCGTCGTTCTTTTTTGATCACCGACTCGTAAATCTGCCCGGTGGTGAAGTTGTTGCGCCGCGCCATTTTGGCGTGCGAATAGCGCTCGTAATGCCCCAGATCCAGATCGGTTTCCGCGCCATCTTCGGTGACAAACACCTCGCCATGCTGAAACGGACTCATCGTGCCGGGATCGACGTTGATATACGGATCAAGCTTCATCAGAGTGACACGGATGCCGCGCGATTCGAGCAACGCAGCGAGAGAAGCGGAGGCGATCCCTTTCCCGAGGGAAGAAACCACTCCGCCAGTGACAAACACAAACTTCGTCATATAAGCAGCGGGGGCGGGTGATGGCGGATTTTACTCTATCGCAGAGGGCGGCTCAATGACGGGAATGTGTTCTGAATATAATATTGACGCCATCGCCGCTAGCTTCGTAATCGCGTACTAGCGGTGCCGATGATCCGCCAATAGCACGCCCGCCCTGAGAGCCGACTCCTCGTGTGCAGCTTCTCGCCATGGTTCCTGCAATGCGGCCACCTCCCAATTGCGCATTGAATCGAGGGCAAGCAATCTTTTGGCGTAGTTTACGGCTTCTTCGCTTAACGCAAGACCGTAAGTTTGGACACGAAAGGCAACGAGGGCATAGAACGCATCTACTGCGGTGAATTTGTCGCCGGCGAGAAATGGGCCGCCAAAACGCTGTAGCCCTTCACGCCAAATCACATCGATACGATCTATATCTTGCTGTAATTCGGGGGACATGTCGTGTAAGCGAATACGGAAACCACAATGCATGGAACATTGATCGCGCAATGCGGCAAACCCTGAATGCATCTCAGCCGAGGCTGATCGCGCCCAAGCCCGCGCAATTGACGCTTCTGGCCACACACCGTTTTCACGCTCGGCGAGATATTCGACGATAGCCAAGGAATCCCAAACGACGAGGTCCCCATCATGTAAACAAGGGACTTTGCCTGTGGGAGAAAAGGCGTGGAATGCCTCACCCCTTGCATTCCCTTCAAAAGGGAAGAGTTTTTCTTCGAATGGAATCGACAGTTCTCGCATCAACACCCAAGGGCGCAATGACCAAGACGAGTAGTTTTTATTGGCGATGTATAGCGTGTACATTCAGCTTCCGATGGAAGTTTCCTATTCCAAAGTGTCCATTATTTTTCCAGCACTTGCACTTTACTCACAAAATAATTGGTCTCGCCATAGCAACTCGTCGGAATACCGCGATGCTCTTCGTAATGCAGCGCCATGCGTTTGCCAAGCACGGTATTGATCTGCGCGGCGACGGCGGGATCACGCACGGTAAAGTTCCATAGCACAGGTGCTACGCCCGGCACGGTAGTCATCGCGAGTTCGCCTTCGTAGGTTTTGCAGATCCAACCTTTGCGGGAGAATTTTTGCAGATAACCTGCCCGATCGCCGTCCGAGTAGGCCCAGTTCAGCACGAAGCCAAAGTAAGCCGCAAAGAGCAGCACGGGAAATAACGCTGCCAGCACAATCCATTTAAGTGCAGGCGCGCGGGGCGGGGTGTTCGGGATAGTCATACCCAATTTCTTTCCAATGTTTTAAGCCGCAGATTATGCCTGAGACAAACGCTTGCACGGGACGCGGTAAAGCAGAGCGAACCCGGCGAACCCTCGAGTATCTCTAACTTGGCGAGGGGAGGGAGACTTCCGTAGCACTCGCCACTAGAACAATCCCAGGTTCATCAGCTGACGCCAAATAATCTGCGGCAAAAGCGATTTCGTTCGCCCACACCAACTCACCGTCGCACCATAACAGCGGGAGACAGGCGCGTTTCCACGGCGGCAATGCGGATTCTTGCAGCAGATTTTTCAGGCTGCGATGCGCGCCATTTTTTACTAGCCGTATCCGCTCTCCTCCCTGACGTACACCAAGCTGGACGTGTGCTGCTTTGAGGCGCGCGAGACTCAGTCCTACCCCACGCCTGGGCTCAAGCGTGACGTCCCACCCCGCCTGTTGCAGCCGCAGTTTTGGCTCACCTTGCCATTGCACGGCTGGCTGGTTTGCGCATGTACGCGCGACAACCAGATACGCCCAACCGCGGTAACGCCGTAACTCGATCCCAGAATTAATCGCGATACTGAGACGCGCGTCCGCGCCCGCATGAAGTAACTGCCGCAGGCTTTCATCCAGACGCCGTTGGCTAATCATGCATAGCCCCTGCTGGCCGATAAACCAGCGCAATAAGTTAGCGGCACGCGCCAGTGGCAGCTTTGCCAAATTCGCGCAATCGAGACGACCCCCCGCCACACATAGTGTCGCGTCTATCTGTGCCAGGTCGTCCAGCAGCGTGGCGGCGTCAGCTTGTAAGGCTGCGCTTCGCGCGAGGATGGACTGTGCGGCAGGAAAACGGCTCGTCAGCATTGGCAGCATCGTGTGGCGCAGGTAGTTGCGGGTGTAAGCAGTGTTGGTATTGCTTTCATCTTCGACCCAGGCGAGCGTATGTGCCTGCGCGTATTGCTCAATCTCCGTCCGGGGGATAGCCAGCAAGGGGCGCAGCAGCTTCGCTTGCCAGCCCGCGTGTTGCTGCACTTCGGCCATCCCAGCCAAACCTTTTGGCCCTGCGCCACGCAATAATTGCAGTAAAAGAGTTTCTGCCTGGTCGTTTTGATGGTGCGCGGTGAGCACAAAATCGGCCTCTATCGACGCAAATATTCGATGACGTTGCGCACGGGCGGCGGCTTCGATTCCGGCGGGATCATCGCGATTGATGGTAACGCGATAAACACTCAACGGAACGTTCGCTGTGCGACACAACTGCTCGCAAAAGCCAGCCCACTTATCCGCGTGCGGCGACAGTCCGTGGTGTACGTGTACGCAGGCGAATTGAAACGCATATTGAGCTTGGCAAGCACGCAAAATATGCAGCAGCACGACGGAATCCATGCCGCCGGACAAACCCAGCACCAGATGGTTATGGGGCGCGACGTGGCGCTCGAGTACTGGCGCCAGCGTCTCCTCGAGACGCTTACTTGACGGCAATTTCCTTGTAGTCGCCATAGCGCCGCAGGCGCTGGTAACGCGCGTGGAGCAAAGCCTCGATGGATAGCTTGCGTAAGTCGGCGAGGTTGTCGGTCAATGCGCGACGCATTGCGTTGAACATGCTGTCCCAGTCACGATGTGCGCCGCCCAGCGGTTCCTCAATGACTTGATCGACGAGTCCGTGGGACTTCAGCCGTACCGCGGTGATGCCCAGCGTTTCTGCAGCGACCGAAGCTTTATCGGCGCTCTTCCACAAAATCGACGCGCAACCCTCCGGCGAAATGACCGAATAAGTGGAATATTGCAGAATCAACATGCGGTCGCCCACGCCTATCGCCAATGCGCCGCCCGAACCGCCTTCGCCGACGATCGTGCAGATAATCGGCGTTTGCAGCTCAGCCATCACATACAGATTGCGCGCGATTGCTTCGGACTGGCCGCGCTCTTCGGCGCCGATGCCAGGATAGGCGCCGGGGGTGTCGATGAAGGTGAAAATCGGCAGACGGAATTTTTCGGCCAGCCGCATCAACCGCAAAGCTTTGCGATAACCCTCGGGGCGCGGCATGCCAAAGTTGCGGTAAATCTTGTCTTTGGTATCGCGGCCTTTCTGGTGGCCAATCACCATCACCGGCTCGCCATTGAAACGCGCGATGCCGCCCACGATGGCAGCGTCGTCAGCGTAACTGCGGTCGCCATGCAGCTCGGAGAAATCGGTAAATATTCCCTGTAAATAATCCAACGTATACGGGCGCTGTGCATGCCGCGCCACTTGGGAGATCTGCCAGGCATTGAGCTTGGCGTAAATATCGCGGGTTAAAGTCTGGTTCTTTTTTTGCAGACGGCGAATCTCTTCTGAAATATCCAGCGCAGAATCGTCCTGCACAAAGCGCAATTCTTCAATCTTGGATTCGAGCTCCGCAATCGGTTGCTCAAAATCAAGGAAGGTGGTTTTCATCGGGGATTTAAGGAGTGGCTTAGTCGCGTTGGGAGATCAACGGATCAATGATGATGGCCATGTGCGCCGTGAGCGTGGCCGTGCGCGACTTCGTCAGCACTCGCGGCGCGCACTTCCGTCACTTCACACTGGAAATGGACTGCCTGCCCGGCATACGGATGATTGCCATCCACCACCACTTTATCTTCGGCGATATCGGTGACGCGATACAGCGTTTCGCCCTCGCCTTCGACCGGAGAGCCCACAAATTGCATGCCGATTTCAATGTCATCCGGAAAAACTTCGCGTGGCTCCATTCTCAGCAGGGTTTCATCAAACTCGCCAAATGCATCGGAGGGCTGCAACTTCAGATCGACCTTATCCCCTACGGTTTTGCCTTCTAGCGCCTGCTCGACGAGCGGGAAAATGCTGTCATAACCGCCGTGTAAATAGCTTACCGGCTCGTCACTTTGCTCAAGCTGGTTGCCGTCTAAATCATTCACGATATAAGTGATCGTGGCGACTGTATCCTTCGAAATATTCACATCTGTTCCTTTTGAATTACGTATGCAATAGCGCAAGCACTTGAGAATGACTCAGGTCCTTAGAATGATCCCGTGTCGTGAATGTTTTGAGGAGGGGCCACGCGGGCATTGGGTGCGGTGTGCCACTCAAATTTTGCGACATTTTAGCCTTAAAACGCTTATCCCTATACCTTATATAAACCGGGGTAGGTACGATATGCGGGCTAGCCCCGCGGCGGGGAATTTGTTATTTTGGTGGCACTGAATCTAGGAAAAATATGAATTTTTGCAGTCATTGCGGTCACTCCATTGTCATCCGCACTCCCGACGGCGACCACCTACCGCGTCATATCTGCACGTCGTGCGGTGTCATTCATTACCAGAATCCAAAAATGGTAGTGGGCTGTATTCCGGAATGGGAGGACAAAATTCTGTTATGCCGCCGGGCCATCGAGCCCAGATACGGCTTGTGGACTTTGCCGGCCGGTTTCATGGAAAACGGCGAAACGACGCTAGAGGGCGCGGCCCGCGAAACTTGGGAAGAGGCCGGCGCGCGCATCGAAATGGGCAGCCTGTATACGCTCTTTAACCTGCCGCACATCAATCAGGTGTATTTGATGTTTCGCGCGCGCTTGCTCGACCTCGACTATCAATCAGGGATTGAATCATTGGAAACCAGGCTCTTCACCGAGGCTGAAATCCCATGGGACGACATTGCTTTTCGCACGGTGCGAGCCACGCTGGAGTTATATTTTGAAGATCGCAGGGGCGGCGGCTTTGAATTCCACTTCGGAGACATTCGCACACGTTAGCGGCAAACCTATAGCCGCTATGCGTGCTTGTTAAAGGCTATTAAGCTGCCTGCTCTATATACTCGCGGGTGAGCACATCCATTCCAATTCGCACCCACGACTCATGCGTTTCCAGCGCGCTGCCTAAACGCAGGCGATAAACCAGCTCCCCATCCCGCAGCACTACATGCTTGCCTTCGCGATACCTTGACGCAGGAATTAACAGATTGCTTACGCCCTGCGCGCTATCTGACATGGGCAGAAACAGCACTTTAATTTCGTCGCCGTTAACTTGCGTGTCGTCGTTGTCGTCAGACAAATGCACTAGTTTGGGGTGGCGCGTCAGTCGCTCGGTCCCGACATGGCATTGACCTTCTTCATCCCGGTTCCAGCGTATCGCCAGCACCTGCCATACCGATTCCGTCGGATCCCAGCTCACAGCAATTAGTTGACCGTGAGGCAGGGTTTGGTCCGCAGGCAAGGTAAAGCCCATGCCATGCGCACTCTCATCCCGCATCATCCAGGGTTCCAGTACAGGCTGCGCATTCACACGATCGGCCTGCATCAGCGCTGACAAAATGTTATCCATGCCGCCGGCTACCCATACGCGACCAAACCGGCTGGTACGCGGGCGATCCCGACGTACGCCGCCACGCTCGATCATGCTGGCAAGCTGTTGGCCCATATTGGCCATGCCTGATTTATACGTGGTCGGCTGACCCGCACCGCCATCAAGGGCTTTTAGATATTCCAGCATCGGGTGCATGGCAAGATAGCGCACCCGCTTGCCCGGCACCCAATGACTCCCCAGCGAGAACGCACTCGTGCCTACCCCCAAGTCGATTCCGTGGGTGTGCGATTCTGGCCTCATCTCTAGCCCTGGCAAGGGCAGTTCTTCGTAGGCTTTGAAAATGCGCGCAATCTCTTCTATTTCTTGTGCCCGATAGCCCAGCGGCTGCACCAGGCCCATCAAATGCACCAACGCAAATTCCCGCGCGCAATGCGTGGATTCGCCGCCTAGCGTCAGCGGCATCTCCACATAACCACCGCGTTCGGCCAGGCGATATATTTTGTTTAGCCGACGCCATGCGGCGCTGGTAGGAAGCTGGCCCTGGTGATATTCCCAGCGCATCGCCAAGCCCATATAACGCAGCGCCCGTACCGCAATATGCGCGACATTGTTGTGCAGCACATGCTTGGTGGGGCTACGGAATATGCTTTTGAATAATCCAAGATAAGCATAGGACAGTTGCGTCCAGAACATATGTGACTCGCGCCACAGCGTTTTTTTGGCGAGCTTGAACGAAGTCTGGTTTTGAACGTATTGCTCAATAATGCGGTTTTGCAGCAGCAAGCCCGCCTCCTCCAGTAGCATTAACACTACCAGGCGATCTTCGGTCACCTCGGTGTCTTCTGCATTGAAGCGCTCCAGGCCCTCCACCAGACGATGATGCGTATCGTAATCCGACTGTTGAGGCCTCGCATGCAGCCATTTCGTCACACTCTTACGCGTTGCAAACGGCGAAGTATTCAGCGGCTTCCTGCGTCGGGCGATAATACTCAGCATATTGAACAAGTCGGACATAGTCTGGGGTCACAATAATATACTCGTACCCAAACTCAGCAGCATCTATGCCAATAGGCCGGGGCGAAGAAATTTACCCCAAACGGTTCAAAACAGGGGACAGGCGCATTTTCTTCGCTGCCGGCTGATGAAAAATCCACTATTTGCGATGACCGCCTAACGTATTGGTCGGGCCTTGGCCTATTCGATGCTCGGCAAGCCCGGGCGAATCCACTACAATGCGCGCCGTGGAGGTGTGGCCGAGCGGTTTAAGGCACCGGTCTTGAAAACCGGCGAGGATGTGAGTCCTCCGTGAGTTCGAATCTCACCGCCTCCGCCACTTTTCCCGGATCTAGCCGCCGCTTACCCTCAGGTTTCTACCCGCGTATATCGGAATCCAACGGACGCTTTCTATAGAAACCGTGTCATTAACCCCCACCAACCACGACCGCGATAGCGCTGGGATGACTTACGTTTATCCGGTGGTATCGCGCCGTGCGGGTGGTGTGTCGGTCGGCGTTAATCTCAATCCGAATAACGCCTGCAATTGGGCGTGTGTGTATTGTCAGGTGCCGGATCTGGTACGCGGCACCGCGCCGCCGATTGATCTGGTGCAACTCGAAGGCGAACTACGCACGATGCTGAACGCCATTGTGCATGGCGACTTCATGCAAACGCAGGTTGATGAGGATATGCGTCGACTGAATGACATTGCGCTGTCGGGCAATGGCGAGCCGACTTCGGCGCGCGAGTTTGCAGCGGTAGTGGCACTGATCGGCACGCTGCTGACTGAGTTTGAGTTGTTGGGCAAGATCAAGCTGGTACTCATCACCAATGGCAGCTTGATCGACCGCCCTGGCGTGCAAGCCGGGCTGCGCACGATGGCGGGGTTGAATGGCGAAGTCTGGTTCAAGCTCGACTCGGCTACTGCCGCGGGCATGCGTGCGACCAATCAGACTCGCGTTTCACCTGAAAAAGCATTTGAAAGGCTCAAAATCGCGGCTACGCTTTGTCCAACTTGGCTGCAAACTTGCGTGTTCGCACTGGATGGCGTATCTCCCTCAGCCTTTGAGCAAGAGGCTTATTTGCATTTAGTCCAGCGCATTTGCACCGAGCAAGTTCCAGTGCAAGGCGTGCTGCTGTATGGTTTGGCGCGGCAGTCGATGCAGCCTCAGGCGCCTCGATTGACCGCTTTGCCAGCAGATTGGCTGGAAGATTTTGCCGCGCGTATTCGCGAAGCCGGTTTACCCGTAAAGGTAAGCGTGTGATCTACGGGATTGGCACTGATTTGCTCGACGCAACACGAATACGCGGCGGGCTCACGCGGTTTGGCGAGCCTTATGCAAAACGTATTCTTGCGCCTGCCGAATATCCGGCCTATGCCGCCAGCGCCCGCCCGGCACAATTCTTGGCCAAATGTTTTGCCGCGAAAGAAGCCCTGGCTAAAGCGCTCGGCACTGGCTTGCGCGAGCCCGTGTCGTTGCGCAACATTGCGGTGCTCCGTGACGCGCTGGGCAAGCCGCATTTTGAGCTTGCCCCAGAGCTCATTCACTGGATGCAGGCTCGCGGTCTAGGCGCGCAGTATTTATCGTTATCTGACGAAGGCGAGTTGACGATGGCGTTCGTCATCGTTGAAACTCAAGCTATTCCCTCTCAAACCGGAGAATCACCGTGACTTTAGGCCCCTTAATGCTGGACGTAGTTGGGACGGAGCTGACTGACGACGACCGCCAGCGGCTTTCGCATCCTTTAGTCGGCGGGGTGATTCTGTTCACCCGCAATTACCGTGATCCGCAACAGCTCGCCGCGTTGACCGCCGAGATTCATGCGATTAAGTCTGCGCCTTTGTTGATCGCGGTGGACCACGAAGGCGGCCGCGTACAGCGCTTTCGTGAAGGCTTTACGCGCATCCCCCCGATGCGCGCATTAGGCGAAATCTGGACCGCACATCCGCAACGGGCGAAAGAACTCGCGCGCGATACCGGCTATGTACTGGGCAGCGAGCTCCGCGCACACGGGGTGGACTTCACGTTTGCGCCGGTGCTTGATCTGGATTACGGCGCGTCGTCCGTGATCGGTGATCGCTCGTTTCATGCCGACGCGGACGCGGTTTCCGAACTCGCGCATCAGCTAATGCTGGGCATGAAAGACGCAGGCATGGCTTCGGTTGGCAAACATTTCCCGGGACACGGTTACGTAGTGGCGGATTCGCACGTGGCGGTGCCGTTAGACGAACGTGAGTTTGTCGACATCGCGCTGGCGGACCTGATTCCGTTTCGGCGCATGGCCGATTTTGGTCTCGCGGGGATGATGCCGGCGCTGGTGATTTATCCCAAAGTGGACGCGCAACCCGCAGGCTTTTCGCGAGTATGGCTACAGGATATTTTGCGCGGGGAACTTAACTTTGATGGCGCCGTGTTTAGCGATGACTTGTGCATGGAAGCCGCCGGTGTTGCGGGCGATATGGTCAGCCGGGTTCAGGCCGCACTCGAAGCAGGTTGCGACATGGCGCTGGTATGCAACCGCCTCGATCTTGCGGATGAAGTATTGACGAAACTTGCGTATGACTGGCCCGCCACCTCGCGGGCACGACTCGCACGCATGCATGGTCAACCCCATCCGCTGAATATGACGCAACTGCGCGAGCAGGCGCGCTATGTGGAGGCCTTGCGTCACATCGCGGGGCTGGGACTCGATTCTGGCGAACTCGATTTAGTGCCCGATCCCACCGACTTTTGTGCGCGAGTTTGACATGGCTGACAAGCACATGCACGACGAAAAAATATCGCTAGAGCACGGCGAAAGCCATGCCCACCATCATGTGGGCCACGGAAGCGAATCGAGCAAATTGCTCGCCGCAGTAGCTGTGACGTTTGTGTTTGCGTTCGTCGAGGCGATCACCGGTTGGTGGTCGGGCTCGTTGGCGTTGCTATCAGATGCGGGCCATATGTTTACCGACTCGTCGGCACTCGCGCTCGCCGCTTTCGCCGCTTGGTTGGCGCGGCGCCCTCCGTCTGCACGGCATTCGTATGGCTTGGTGCGGGCCGAAGTCCTCGCGGCGCTCTTCAACAGCGTGCTGATGTTGGCGCTGATCGCGTATATCGTTGCTGAAGCGTTGGCGCGGTTTCAGCATCCACAGCCTGTGGCGGGCGGCGTGGTCATGCTGGTGGCCGCATTGGGTTTGATATTGAATCTGCTGGTGGGCTGGATCCTTTCGCATGGCGCGCACAGCCTTAATAGTCGCGCCGCGTTATTGCACGTGATGGGCGATGCGCTGGGCTCGGTGGCGGCGATTGTGGCGGGCGCCGTGATTTACTTTACCGGTTGGATGCCGATTGATCCGATTCTGTCCATCGTGGTGTCGATGCTGATTCTATTTTCGGCCTACAACCTGTTGCGCGAAGCGTTGCATGTGCTGATGGAAGGCGTACCGTCGCATATCGAACTGAGCCGGGTGGGCCAGGATCTGGCGGCGATTGAGGGCGTATTACGCGTGCATGACCTGCATGTCTGGACTTTGTCATCCGGCACGATTGCGTTATCTGCGCATCTTGAAATCCACACGCTCACCGATTGGCCCGCGATTCTCGTCCGCGCGCGCGAGCGCCTCGACACGACCCACAGCATTCGTCACACCACCTTGCAACCCGAGGTGCTGGCGTCGGCCCCACTTAAATACCACGCGACAAGGGCGAATCGGGAGAGTTAGAAATGGAAACACTATCACCTAGGGTGGTGTTGACATTTAAATAAGAATTGTTATCATTTGCATCAATGTTAACTATGGCATAGACGTTTTGCCCATTGAGCCAAATGAAACCTGATCCCGTCTTAGCGAATGTGCCGCCTACGCGCCCGGAAAGTCTTATCCCCCAAACCATCAACGCAATTTCTGCGGAGTTTTTATTTGGCGGCGCCAAGGAAATTTTGATCCGCCATCTGGGTGAGAACTACCGGCTGCGCATTACTCGCCACGACAAGCTGATCCTGACCAAATAATGGGTAAGCCTGAGCAATCTACGTATCCCTCAACGCCACGCATGAATAAAAAATCATTATTCACGCTGGATCAGGCTGAAAATTATCGGCCTTACGTCATCCATAGCGTTGACGCACCCTCAATCGCGCCAGAATGGCAGGCCTGGCTCGAAGAGATCGGCTTTATTCCTGGCGAACACGTCATGGTGATGGCGCGCAGTTTGCCAGGCGGGGATCCAATAGTAGTACGCGTAGGCGCATCCACGTTTGCACTGCGGCTGGCTGAAGCGGCCTGTGTGCATGTCCAGGCTATTGCAGCAATTGGAACACTCGAAGCAGATCCGCTAGCCTCCGCCGCCGCATGAAGCAGTCGGTCATTCACGTTCACCTCGGTGGACCGTTGGTGGCGCTCCTCGGCAATCCGAATTGCGGCAAAACGGCGTTATTCAATCTGCTAACAGGCAGTCGGCAAAAAGTCGCCAACTACGCCGGCGTCACCGTCGAGCGCAAGGAAGGCAAACTCACCACGCCTGCGGGCAAGCAACTGCGAGTATTGGATTTACCCGGCACCTACAGCCTGCACCCTCGCTCGCCCGACGAGCGCGTGACGTGTGATGTGCTGACGGGCCACGCCACCGGGGAGAAGCGTCCCGACTTGGTAATTTGTGTCGTCGACGCGACCAATTTGCGGCGCAATCTGCGGTTAGTGCTGGCGGTAAAACGCCTCGGTCTGCCCTGTATTGTGGCGCTCAATATGACCGACCTGGCGGAACAACGCGGCATTCATGTCGATGTCGCGGCGCTCGCGGCGGCGCTCGAGCTGCCAGTGGTTAACACCGTGGCGGTCAATTCTGCAGGCGCCGCCCCGCTGCTCACATTACTCGACCAGCCCGAAATCTGGCGCAGCAAATTGGCGCTGGCTACTGGCGGCATCGCAGAGGCGCGCTCCGCCGCGATTGAAGCCGATCACGATGCGGTGCGCCGCATTCTGCAACGCCTCGGGCTCGACCAGAATATTCCGCATCTATTGAGCGACCGTATTGACCGGGTTGTACTGCATCCTGTGGGCGGGCCCGCGTTGTTGGCTCTGGTGCTGTTCCTGGTTTTTCAAGCAGTGTTCGCGTGGGCGGCCGTACCGATGGGGTGGATCGACGCCGCTACCAGCGTCATTGCAAATAGCATCTCGGCAATGCTACCCAGCAACTGGTTTAAAAGCCTGATCGTGGATGGCGTGATTGCCGGCGCGGGGGGCGTAGTGGTGTTTTTGCCGCAAATTATTATCCTGTTTTTTTTCATTCTGGTACTGGAAGAATCCGGCTATCTACCGCGCGCAGCGTTTTTGCTCGACCGTCTGATGGGCGGCGTGGGCCTATCCGGGCGCTCGTTCATACCGCTGCTATCGAGTTTTGCGTGCGCGATTCCGGGCATTATGGCGGCCCGCACGATTGCGAATCCGCGCGACCGATTGGTCACGATCATGATTGCACCGATGATGACTTGCTCAGCGCGCCTGCCGGTTTATGCGCTGCTCATCGGCGCGTTTATTCCTCATCGAGAGGTTGGCGGCATATTTGAATTGCAGGGGCTGGTGCTGTTCTGTTTATACGTAGCCGGTATCGTCGGGGCACTTGTGGTGGCCTGGGTGCTAAAACGCTTCACCGCGCGCAATCAGGTGCACCCGTTGATGATGGAGTTGCCCATTTATCACTGGCCGCGGGTGCGCAACATCGCAATAGGTCTGTGGCAGCGCGTGGTGATTTTTATGAAGCGCGTCGGCGGCATCATCCTGGTCTTGACGGTCCTGCTGTGGTTTCTGGCGAGCTTCCCAGCGCCCCCACCCGGCGCCACCGGTGCGCCGATCGAATACAGTTTTGCAGGCTGGCTGGGGCGCGGGCTGGCAGTAATCTTCGCACCCATCGGCTTTAACTGGCAGATCAGCATTGCGTTGGTGCCTGGCATGGCGGCGCGCGAAGTCGCGGTCAGCGCACTGGGCACCGTCTATGCACTGTCCGCTACTGGCGATAACACCGCGGGCGCGCTGATGCCGCTTATCGCGAAGAGCTGGAGCCTGGCAACTGCTTTGTCTCTGCTGGCGTGGTATGTATTCGCGCCGCAATGTCTCGCGACGCTCGCCACGGTCAAGCGCGAGACCGGCGGCTGGACTATGCCGCTGGTGATGGCAGCTTATTTGTTTTCGCTTGCGTATCTCGCGTCGTTCATCACCTACCGTCTTGCGCTTGCGGCGGGGCTGGGCTGACGCCCACCGCCATCAATGCATTTTTTCCAGCCAGCTATGGATTGCAGCCTTTCCTGAGTCAGCCAACTTATCCGTCTCGTCGAATCAGGAATCTGTACATGAATGATCTTTCTATCAAAAAATGGTTGAGCGCGGCCCTGCTTACGGGCGCGTGTCAGCTAGCGTTTTCGGCTCCCGACCTCTCTCCAGCCGAACTTGCCGCCCTGCCCCCCAAAGAGCGCCTCGGCGCGACGCTGTTTTTCGACGCCCGGTTGTCTTCACCCGCCGGACAATCGTGCGCAAGCTGTCACGATAACCGCCAGGCGTTTAGCAGTCCGGCGTCGCTGTTGCCGACTTCCGAGGGCGCCGTGGCAGGGCGTTTTTCGGCGCGTAACAGCCCCACCGCGATGTACGCGGCGTACATTCCGCATTTCTATTTCGATGCTGTGGAAGGTCTGTACATTGGGGGCCAGTTTCTGGACGGCCGTGCCACCACGCTCGAACAACAGGCTAAACTGCCACTGCTCAATCCGCTAGAAATGAACAACCCGGACGCGGCAAGCGTGGTGGATAAAGTCCGCAGCGCGGACTACGCCGTCTTGTTCAAGCTGGTCTACGGCCCGGCCGCACTGGACGAGACCGACAGCGCGTTCGAGCACATCGCCGAAGCGATCGCGGCGTTCGAGCGTCGCCCCGCATTGAATGCGTTCAGCTCGAAATACGATGCCTATCTTGCGGGAAAAGCGCGGCTCAATGCCAATGAACTGCGTGGGTTGCGCCTGTTCGAGGATCCCGCCCGGGGCAATTGCGCGGCATGCCATACCAGCCGACCGGGCAGCGACGGCACGCCGCCCTTATTCACCGATTTCAGCTACGACAATCTCGGCGTCGCGCGCAATCCGCGCAATCGCTTCTACACGCAGTCGGCCGTATACAACCCGCAGGGCCGTGCCTTCGTAGATCGCGGCCTCGGTGCGGTGGTTGGCCTCGCTTCGGAGGACGGCAAGTTCAAGGTGCCCACGCTGCGCAATCTCTCGCGTACCGCGCCCTATATGCACAACGGCTATTTCAGCAGTCTCAAAGCGGTGGTCGAGTTCTACAACACACGCGACCTCAAGCCCGCATGCAAAAACCCGTTCACTGCCGAAACCGCCGCGCTCGCGCAGGGCTGCTGGCCTGTGCCCGAAATCGCTGCGACGGTGAATCGCGACGAGCTCGGCAATCTGAGCCTCAGCACGCACGACGTCGACGATATCGTTGCTTTCCTGGGCACACTCGACGATGGCTGGCAGACGCCGCGTAAACCACAGCACGGGGCCACCGACTGAGTTCGCTCAATTTTTTACATGTTTTTCAACCCGCCAGCCACGGACTTCACTCCCAGCCAGCCAACATTTAACTCTAGGGAGTCATCATGAAGTATCCGTTTATTCGTACCGCCGTCGCCGCAGCAGTGTTGTCCGCCGTCAGCGCAAGCACGTACGCTGACATGAGCGTCGAAGAACGCCTGAAAGCAATGGAAAATCGTTTGAATGTGCTGGAGACCGAAAACCAGCAACTCAAAGGCAAGCTCAAAGCCACCGAACAAAAGGTCGACGCCACCAGCGATCAAGTAGAAAAAGTCGCGAACGCTGCGCCGAATAGCAAAGCTTCATGGGCGGAAAACACGCGCCTCGGCGCCTACGGCGAAATCCATTACAACCGGCTCGAGGACAAGCACACTCCAGGCGGGACCAACGATAAGGATGAAATCGATTTCCACCGCTTCGTATTATTTTTGGGCCACGATTTCAGCCCCAAAACGCGGTTTTTTTCAGAGCTTGAAGTCGAGCACACAGTGACTGAACAGGGCGCGCCTGGGGCCGTGGAATTGGAGCAGGCTTATATCGAACACGACATCAACGACAAGCTAACGGCGCGCGGTGGACTGTTTCTAGTGCCGGTCGGCATTTTGAATGAAACGCATGAGCCAACTACGTTTTACGGGACGGAGCGCAATCCGGTGGAGACTAATATTATTCCGGTGACTTGGTGGGAAGGCGGGCTGGGTTTAACCGCCCGATTGGGAAACGGCTTTACGCTGGATGGCGCAATTCACAGCGGCCTCAAAACCTCGTTGGCAGACAACTATGCCGTGCGCAAAGGCCGCCTCCAAGTCGCCGAAGCGCTGGCCAAAGACCCGGCCTACACCGCGCGTCTAAAGTGGACGGGGGTACCTGGATTGGAGATCGCGACTACGTTGCAATACCAAGCTAACGTTGCCCAAGGTACCGATCCTAATGTTGGAGGGGCTTGGTTGGGCGAAACGCACGCGGTGTTTAGTCGCGGCCCCTTCACGTTAAAAGCTTTGTATGCGCAATGGAATTTAGAGGGCGCGGGTCCAGCCGCGGTGGGCGCGAACAAGCAGAAAGGCTGGTATGTCGAACCGTCGTTCAAAGTGAATGAACAGCTCGGTTTATTTGCGCGTTACAACCGTTGGGATAACAGAGCGGGCGACAGTCTAGACAGCCAGTACAGCCAGTGGGATTTGGGGGTGAATTACTGGCTGCACCCCAACGTAGTGGTGAAACTGGATTATCAGAATCAAAGTGCGCCCGTGAATGAAGCAGAATTCGATGGCTTCAATATTGGCCTTGGCTACCAGTTCTAAACCATGACCTTGCTGCGCACCCTACTGTTTTGCGCCGGACTCTGGATAAGCTCTGCACACGCTGAGCGCGTCTATCAACAGCCCGATGCGTTCATCGCGGAGACCTTCGGCGGTCATGCGCCCGCACCTTCGGTGTTGTGGCTGACCGGCGAGCTCAAAACGGAAGTGCGCGCGATTTTGGATCATGACTATCCTGCGCTCCGTGTGCGGTATTGGGGCCAAGGCGCACGCAGCGTCTGGGTGCTGGAAGAAATCGGCAAGGAATCGCCGATTACTGTCGGAATCGTGGTCGAAAATAATCGTATCGCGCAGATGCGCGTGCTGATATTTCGCGAAAGCCGGGGCTGGGAAGTCGAATCCCCGGCTTTCATTCGGCAGTACTTGGGCGCCGCACTCAAACCCGGCACGGATTCAAAAGCTGCACAACTCGATCGATCCATCGACGGCATTAGTGGAGCGACTTTGTCGGTGCGTGCACTATCCAAACTGTCGCGTCTGGCGTTGCTGCTGCATCGTCACACGCCCTATTCCACGCCATGAACCGTCACAGTCTTGCGCGTTTTATACGCCGCTGGCATGCCCGTTTGGGTATCACGGCGGCCCTATTTTTTATGGTGCTCATCGTGACGGGCCTCGCCCTCAATCACACCGAACGCTTGGGCCTGGCCCACACCTCCATTCAATCTGAGGCCCTCACGCGGTGGTATGGCTTGCCTGCGCCGCAGCTATTGGCTGTTTATGAATTGGAGGGAGAGTTCATTGCCACGCCGCAAGTCTGGCTATATCTGGGCCATCGCCTACCTGGGGGGGGCGGCCCCGTCATCGGTGTCGTGCGTACGCCGGATATGCTGGTCGTCGCCACCACGTTCACACTTAGCCTGTACACATCCGCTGGCGAGCGCATCGACAGCTTGCGCGGCGCAGCGCTGCCGCATACCCCCATTAGTGGCTTGGGCCGCATCGCTAACGCTATCGTGTTAAAAACTGCAAACGGCGTGTTTTCGAGTGAGGATGGCATCGCTTGGCACGCAATCACAACAGATAAAACTGTATGGGCGCGCGCTCAACCCCCCAACCCGCAAACGCTCGCACACGCCAACAAACAACTCGCCCCCAGCCTGCCGCTCGAGCGCATCGTCCTCGATCTACATAGTGGCCGGTTATTTGGCAGTTACGGCCCGTTTTTGATGGATGCGGCTGCGCTCGTGTTGCTCGCACTCTCTTTATCCGGCGCCTGGATCCAGTGGCGTAGCTGGCAGCAAAAGCGCCGTCACCCGCATAGACTTAATCCCTAAAGCGATTTTCGTATTGACAACCATTCTCATTTAAGTAATACTGAGCTCTCCTTAAGTTGGGGAATAGCGAAATGTATGTTTGCCTGTGTCACAACGTTACCGATACCGACATCCGCCATTTGGTGCGTACCGAAGGCGTGACGTCTATGCGGGATTTGCGCGAGCAATTGGGCGTGTCTACCCAATGCGGCAAGTGCGCCCGCTGCGCGAAAGAAGTGCTGCACGAAGCGGTATCGGAAATGCGGGCTGAGTCGCGCGGCTGTATCCGTATTATGTCTGCCCCCGCCTGAACATACAGTCCGGCGACACCGCTTCAGATTTTGCTTAGACGCATCGCCCGGGCGATTGCCTGGGAGCGATTCCTAACATTCAGCTTTGCGTAGCAATTGGCAATGTGAAATTTTACCGTGCGCTCGGAGATAGAAAGCATCACGCCTATCTCCCACGACGTCTTGCCCTCTTTTAGCCATTGCATCACCTCCCAGCTATCCACATTTAGATACGGCCTAATCCAAAAGGACAGTATCCGTCCCTCCTTGCCTAATCGACAATGACCCTGCTTCATTATCAGAGGCTCACTGCGATGTTTTCAGATCTATCCGTGCGTCTTCACGAGCTTGGTGCCTGAATTAGATGTGAGCCCCTTTTTTCGTGCAAGGGCCGACCATGCAGGAAATTATGCGACTAAGCGACCGCATCAATTCGTCGATTTATAAAAGTAAATAATCAAATAGGGAGGATGTATCTAATGCAAACAACATTAAAATTTATTGGACTGAGCTTGGGGTTAAGTTTTATAGGGGGTACGGCTATAGCGGCGCCTTCGGCGGTGATCGATTGGAATAACGCAATACTGGAGGCGATTCGTATTACGCACCCTGGACCGCCTCAAGTGGCCCGTATGTTGGCAGTTTCCCATACTTGCATGTATGACGCGTGGGCTGCTTATGATGCAAATGCAATGGGTACGCGGTTCGGCGGCACTTTGCGTCGACCGGTCGAAGAATGGACCGATGCCAATAAGACCAAGGCAATCAACTACGCCGCATACCGTGCACTTGTCGATCTATTCCCGAGCGAGAAGCCGGTCTTCGATGCAAAGATGGCCTCGCTCGGGTATAACTCCATCAGTAATACGAACAACGCGGCAACCCCTGAAGGGGTCGGCAATGTGGCATGCAAAGCCGTGCTCGACTTTCGCCACGCCGATGGCTCGAACCAATTAGGCGATTTAGCCCCCGGGGCCTATAGCGATTACACGGGCTATCAGCCCATGAACACCCCCGATGCGATTAGTGACCCCAATCACTGGCAGCCACTCCGCTTGGGGGGCGTAACTCAAAACTTTATCGCACCGCATTGGGGAAACGTGGTGCCTTTTGCGCTCAAATCACTCCACCAATATAAAATTAAGGCGCCTGCCAAAGCTGGCTCCAATGACTATTTGGAGCAAGCGAAGGAAGTGTTGAGTTATAGCGCCTCGCTGACTGACACGCAAAAAGTCATCGCTGAATATTGGGCAGACGGACCCAAATCTGAATTGCCGCCAGGTCATTGGTGCCTGTTTATTAAGTATGTGTCGGGGCGCGATGGATACAATATAGACAAGGACGCGAAGGTGTTTTTTGCCATGACCAATGCGTTACTTGATGCAAGCGTGTGGAGTTGGGGAATTAAACGCCAGTACGACTCTATTCGTCCTGTAAGCGCCATTCATTATCTATTCAATGGTCAACCAGTCAATGCATGGGCTGGTCCTTATCTAGGCACGCAAAGCATCCCGGGCGAAAGTTGGAGGCCTTATCAAGCTGCTACCGTTGTAACGCCGCCGTTTCCTGAATATCTTTCTGGTCACAGCACGTTTAGCGCGGCTGCGGCAGAGGTGCTGAAGCGGTTTACCGGCAGTGATGTATTTGGGGGGAGTGTAAAGATCAGTGCGGGAACCTCACGCGTCGAGCCGGGTGTGGTACCTGCAAATGATGTCACGCTTTCTTGGGCAACGTTTACCGACGCTGCGGATGAGGCTGGCATCTCTCGGCGCTATGGCGGCATCCATTTTCAAGATGCTGATTTGGAGGGCCGGCGCGTTGGCCGCATGATTGGGGCTGCCGCACTGAAGAAAGCAAACTCATTGTTCAATCCGCATTCTCCCGGCAAAGATAATGACGACTAAACACGGTATTCGAAGCGAAAAAGAAAGGCTGCTTTAGCAATATCGGCTGGGTGCAACACCACAAATCCCCACAACAATTGTTGTGGGGATTTTTTATCCTTATCTTCAGTGTGCGTAAAACCCTAGAAGGCGTGACGTTGATGCGTGATTTGCGCGAGCATTGGGCGTGTCCACCCGATGCAGCAAGTGTGCTCGCTGCGCGAAAGAAGTGCTGCAAGAAGCGGTATCGGAAATGCGGGCTGAGTCGCGCGGCTGTATCCGTATTATGTCCGCCGCCGCCTGAACAGGCTTAGTCCGGCGATGCCCGCTTCAGATTATTCTTATAGCGAACAGCCGTAGCGAGACGTCTGTTTACGTGTATGAAAAATTCGCCATCTATTTCCGCCCCGTCACCTCCACCGAATGCAGTATGGATCTCGCCGCTGATTTAGGGCGCCAACCCGAAATCGAATTACACAATGAAGCCGTGTCGCGCATGGTACCCAAGCGTATCTTCGTCGATTTTAAGGACAGACATTGGATGGGGGAATACTGGCTATAGCTGCAAAGGCTTTAGGGGTAGCGTTACCTCCTTGTGAGTGAATACTCCCCGCTCCACAGCCTCGCTTGCCTTCAATCCCGTTTAGCCTAAAATGCCTTGCACTCCCGCGCCGTCTTTAAACCCATTTTTAGCCAACGGCGCCTCGGCGGGACTCAACATTTAGGAGCACGGCATGAAAGGCGATGTACAAGTTATCCAGTATTTAAACAAGGCGCTGGCGGTGGAACTCACTGCGATCAACCAGTATTTTTTGCATGCGCGCATGTATCAAAACTGGGGCCTGGCGGCGTTGGGCAAACACGAATATGACGAGTCGATCGAGGAAATGCACCACGCCGACAAGTTGATCGAACGCATATTGTTTTTGGACGGCCTGCCCAATTTGCAGGATTTGAACAAGCTGATGATCGGCGAAAATGTGCCCGAGTGTCTGGCCTGCGATTTGAAGCTTGAGTTGGCGGGTCGTGCTACGTATGTCGAAGCTATCGCCCACTGCGAAGCCGTGAAGGATTATGTCTCGCGCGAAATTTTGACCGGCATTCAAAGCGATACCGAAGAGCATATCGACTATCTGGAAACGCAGTTGAGCCTGGTCAAACAACTGGGCGAGCAGAATTACCTGCAAACCGCGATGGGGCCGATTGCCTCTTGAATCCGGCATAAACGTTACAATCTACGCGCCTCATTACGAGGCGTTTTTTCATTCCATCCCCATGCATTTTGACCTCGATTGCCGCGCCTGTCCGCGTCTCGCTACGTTTCTGGATCAAGTCAGCGTCTCGCATCCCGCGTACCACGCACGCCCGGTGGCGCCGTTTGGCGTTGCCGCGCCGCGTCTGCTAGTCGTCGGCCTCGCGCCCGGCATGCACGGCGCCAATCGCACCGGCCGCCCCTTCACCGGTGACTTTGCGGGCATATTGTTGTATCAGACGCTGCATAAATTTGGCTACGCGAGCCGAGCTGAATCGATTAGCGCTGACGATGGCCTGGAGCTGATCGATTGCCGCATCACCAACGCAGTGAAATGCCTGCCGCCAGCGAATAAACCCGAGCCCGCCGAGATACGCGAATGTAATCGCTATCTGGCGAACGAATTGCACAGTCTGCCCTCAGACACTGCTCTACTCGCGTTAGGGCAAATCGCCCACCAGTCGGTATTGCGCGCGTTTGATTTAAAGGTAAAAGATTATCCGTTTGCACACGATAGTCATCATGCGTTGCCAAGCGGACATCGGCTCTACAGCAGCTACCACTGCTCTCGCTACAATACCCAAACGCGTCGTCTGACACCTGCGATGTTCGAAGCCGTTTTCACCCGGATTGCCGCTGATCTAAAGGAGTAAGCATGCCCGTTGTCACCATCAAAGTTGCCGGTTCGCTCAGCCGCGAACAGCGGCAGAAAATTGCCGAAGAAATCACCGCTACGATGGAGCGCCACGCGCGTAAACCTGCGTCGTATACCTACATCGCGTTCGAAGAATTGCCCTACGAAAACTGGGCCATCGCGGGCAAGCTGCTGGATGAGGACTGAAGCTAACTTTGAGCGCCGTCACTAAAACTTTTCTTGCGTCGCTGCCCACGTTGCCGGGTGTGTATCGCATGGTCGATGCCACCAACACCGTGTTGTACGTTGGCAAGGCCAAAGATTTAAAAAAGCGCGTCACAAGCTATTTCCAGAAAAACGATCAGAGCCCGCGTATCCGGCTGATGCTGAAAAGCGTCGCCCGCGTCGATACCATCATCACGCGCACCGAAGCCGAAGCGCTGCTGCTGGAAAACAATTTAATCAAGGAATTAAAACCGCGTTTTAATATCCTGTTTCGCGACGACAAGTCCTACCCGTATGTGCTACTGACCGGGCACCGCTTTCCGCGTCTGGCGTTTTTTCGCGGCACGCCCAAAAAAAACGATCAGGCGTTTGGCCCGTATCCCAATTCTTTTGCGGTGCGCGATTGCATACGCATGGTGCAAAAAGTGTTTCAGTTGCGCACCTGCGAAGACACCGTGTTTACCAATCGTTCGCGCCCCTGCTTATTGCATCAGATTCAGCGTTGCACCGCGCCTTGCGTTGCCAACATTTCAGCTGAAAATTACGCGCGCGAAGTAGCTGAAACCGCGCAATTACTGAACGGCCATGCCTCCGACTTGATGGCTGAGATACAGATGCAGATGAATACCGCCGCCGAGTCGCAAGATTTTGAACGCGCCGCCGGATTGCGCGACAAATTGCGCGCGCTCGCTGCGATCCGCGAGAAGCAATTTGTCGACACCACCGGCGGGGATGCCGACGCCGATGTGGTGGCAGTCGCGCAGGTAGGCGGCATCATCGCGGTGAATCTGACGATGATTCGCGGCGGTCGGCATTTGGGCGACCGCAGTTTTTTCCCGCAGCACAGCGAAGACGTTGCACTGACCGAAGTGCTGGAAGCTTTTATCGCGCAACATTATCTCGATCACCCGATGGCGGCGTGCATTCTGTTGAGCGAACCCATCGAGACCGACGCGCTGCAAACTCTGTTGTCGCAGCAGGCAGGCAAAAAAATCACTTTGCTGTATCGCGTCAGCGGTGAACGCCGCGTGTGGATTAATATGGCGCAGGCTAATGCCCGCCTTTCAGCCGAGCGCCGCAGCAGCGAGCGCGCGAATCAAACGCTGCGCTTGAATGCGTTACGCGACACGCTTGATCTGCCTCAACTTAAACGCATCGAATGCTTTGATATTTCCCACACGATGGGCGAAGCCACGGTGGCTTCGTGCGTGGTGTACGAAGGCGATGACATGAAAAAAGCCGACTACCGGCGCTACAACATCAGCGGCATCACCCCTGGCGACGACTATGCGGCGATGCGAGCGGGCTTGATCAAACGTTTTCATCGCACCGTGGATGAAGACGGCGTCATCCCCGATTTGCTCTTGATCGATGGCGGTAAAGGGCAAATTTCGACCGCGGTCGCAGCGATGGCCGAATTAGGCTTGACCGAAATATTGCTGCTCGGCGTCGCCAAAGGCGAAGCACGCAAACCGGGATTGGAAACGCTGATATTTGCCGATGGACGCGAATTGAAACTCGCAAAAGATCACCCCGGGTTTCATTTGATTCAAAGCATCCGCGACGAAGCACACCGCTTCGCGATCACCGGTCACCGCGCAAAACGCGGCAAAATACGCCTGCATTCATCGCTCGAAGACATTGCCAACATCGGCCCAAAACGCCGCAAAACCCTGTTGGAGCACTTTGGTGGGCTACAAGGCGTGCGCGACGCCGGGGTCGACGCGCTTGCGCTGGTGAAGGGTATCAGCCGAGAATTGGCGGAAGAGATTTATCGCGTGCTGCACTAATCACAAAAACGACCCTACCGAAATGCCATTCAATCTTCCCAATCTGCTCACCTGGCTGCGCATCGTGCTGATTCCGCTCATGGTCGGCGTGTTCTATCTGCCGAATGGCTGGATCACCGCGCGCGAGGCCGATTTACTCGCCGCGTCGTTCTTTGGCGTGGCCGCAATTACGGACTGGCTCGATGGCTATCTGGCACGCAAGCTGGGGCAAACGTCGGCTTTCGGCGCGTTTCTGGACCCCGTCGCTGACAAGTTGATGGTCGCGGCAGCGTTGATTGTGCTGGTTGACCTCGGCCGTGCCGCGCCGCTGATTGCCTTCATTATCATTGGACGAGAAATTACCATTTCCGCATTGCGCGAATGGATGGCTCAAATTGGCAAGTCGGCGAGCGTCGCTGTGTCGTTTGCCGGCAAACTTAAAACCACCGTGCAAATGATTGCGATCATGCTATTGCTGTATTACCACTCCGTAGCGGGCTTTGATACAGAGCGCTGGGGTACCGGTTTAATCTGGGTCGCCGCCTTATTGACCTTGGTGTCGATGCTGTATTACCTGAAGATGGCGGCGCTTGCGCTACATGCGCAACGCGTCAACATAAATCATTTCCCGGGTCAAAAAAAGTTTGATGATTAACGCACTTTGGCACCGCACCGCGTGCTGAGTCGTCGCCCCCTGTACTGCATCATTTAGGAGAAACCCATGAGCTTTGAACCAGACCGAGTAGAAGAATTGAAAATTCTTGCGTTGTTTGATTTGTCCTCCACGTTGGAAGGCATCAAAGTACACAAAACTGCCGACGCCAGCGCCATCGCAGCCACGCAGCGATTGCACACGCAGGGACTGATCACGCTAAATGACGGCGGGTATCTGACACCATTAGGGGTGAGGGCAGCAGAACATGCTCATGCCTTGCTGACGATATTGGGAAAGAATTGACTCAAAGAGACGGCAGCAGTTAATAAGGCTGAGCACAAATAATCAGCGCTACACCCACCGCCTAAACCCCACCATGCCTACCATCCACCGTACAAATCCATAGGCCAGCCACGACACTAAACGGTGCGGCCATGCGCGACGTTGCCAGTCTGCACCCACTAATTCGGTTGCACCGTGTTGGAGGGCGTGTTGTAATTTTTCTTCCAGCTGCTGAGCAAGTTCGCGGTCTTCGCAGACAATATTTGCCTCGCGTGCCAGTAGCAAACTAAACGGATCAATATTGCTGGAGCCAATCGTCACCCAATGACTATCCATCACCGCCACTTTGGCATGCAGCTCGCTCGCGTGGTACTCAAAAATGCTAACACCGGCATTCAGCAGATCGCCGTAAAGCGCGCGACTGGCGGCAAGGAAAAACAGATGATCTGTGCGCCCTTGTACCAGCAGGCGCACGCGCACTCCTCGCGCGACGGCTTTTTTTAACGCACGCCGAAAACTGCGCCCCGGCAAAAAGTACGCGCTGGCGATCATGATGTCGCGTTGTGCAGTGACTATCGCCGCCAGATAGGCGCGTTCGATATTGCGCCGATGCCTTAAGTTGTCGCGCACGATATACGCGACGCGCGCCTGCCCTTGGCGTGATAAGTCTGGCGTCAGGTGAGGGAAGTCGTCCAACGCGGACTGCAATTGGCTGCGCGCGACCAACCGCCATAAGCGTTTGACGTTGCTGTAAATCGGGCCGACTATCGGACCGCTAATGGCTACGCTGTAATCGAAGCGCGGCATAGCCCACGCGACTGGCATGAAGTCATCGATGATGTTAATGCCGCCTAAAAATGCGATGCGGGCATCGATCACTGCAATCTTTCGATGCAAACGGCGCAAGTTAACCGGATTGGTGAGCCAGCCGAGATAAGGCGGGCGATAGATCAGCACGCGTATCCCCTCCGCGCGGATTTTTTCCAGCCATACGCGCGACAACTGGCGCGAGCCCACGCCATCCAACAATAGCGCCACGCGTACGCCGCGCGCGGCCGCACGCACCAACGCATCGCACACCTGCATGCCGCTTGGGTCTAGACAAAAAATATAGGTTTCGAGTCGAACTTCGCTCTGGGCGGCGTCGATCGCGGCGATTAATGCCGGAAAAAATTCCGCCCCACTTTGCAGCAGGCGCACCTGATTGCCTGCTACCCATCCTCCCCCCGGGGAAAACAACTTGCGCAGACGGGTACCCGCGCCTGCACGATGGCTACTCATGCCGGGAAAAGTTTAGCCGTCAGTGCCGCGTGATCTGAGATGCGATGCCAGGCGTTTCCGCTGTGAACTTGCGCGGAGTGGATATTGAAACGCCGTACGTAAATACGATCAAGATGAAACATGGGCAGCAGCGAAGGAAAGCTGCGCGCGGCCTTGCCGTGGTGTGTCTCAAACACCTCTGCAAGACCTAGCTCTTGTTCAAAGAAACCTCGCGTACGAACCAACCAGTCGTTAAAGTCACCGGCCAGAATCAGCGGCGCAGAATCAGGCACGAGCGCCCGCACCCGCGCGACGATCATCGCCAGCTGGCGTTTGCGCCCGCGCTCGGTTAAACCTAGATGGACGTTGATGCAATGCACCGGCACCGCAATGCCAGGCACTTCGATCTCGCAATGCAACATGCCACGGCTCTCGAATGCATGCGCGGAAATATCTTCGTTTTCCCACGACAGGATTTTGTATCGCGACAGAATCGCATTGCCGTGATGGCCTGCGTCGTACACGCAATTTTTTCCATACGCAAAATCCGGGTATACCTTGCCAGCCAAAAACTCGGTTTGCGGCTTGCCCGGCCAGTGTTGAAAACGGCTGGCATTGCGCGAATGTCCGCCCTGCACTTCTTGCAGAAATACGATGTCCGAACCCAGTGAATTTAAGCGGTCACTTAATTCGTGGACGGTCAGACGACGATTAAAATGCGACAAACCCTTGTGGATGTTGTAGCTGGCGATGTGCAACATGGAGTTCATTTTGAGGATTATAGATGTGAAGGCAATCGCTGAATTGCTGCGGCATTGCTCGGGGAGAAACACCGCTCGGCAGCCGTCTGCCAAGGCAGCCAAACATATTGCAGATGCTCGCGCGGCGCCAGCGTAATCGCCTGAATTTTAGGTAGGCACAAACCGAATACGTGCTCTGAATTGTGCGTGACTTCTGCGGCATAACGATGGCGCCAGCGCGGATAAATCTCGTAACGTGTTTCGATTCCCCAAGCGCGCAAATCAAAGCGCGTAGCATCCAGGCCGGTTTCTTCCCTTACTTCGCGAATCGCAGTCTGTTCCAGCGTTTCGCCGACATCCTGAGAGCCGGTGACCGATTGCCAGAAACCCGGCGCGTCCGCGCGTTCCATCAGCAACACCTGCCGGTCAGGGGTGTGAATCACCACTAACACCGAGATGGGGATTTTGAATTCAGTCACGCTCGACTGAGACATTCAGCGGATGCTGTGTAGCGATGCAAGCAAACAAACGATCAATATTGGGATGTTTGCCCGGATGCTGGCGTGCATCCTCGGCGTGTTCGGCATACAGCGCGACGCCAGCGGTGGCCGCCGCGGGGGTGATGCCGCCGTGCTGCTGTGCGAGGTAAGCGTAGAGCTTGAACGAGCCTGCAGTGCCAGGCGCATTTTCTATCACGCCGCACTCGACACCCTGCGCATCGTGTAAACGCAAGCGCACGCCGATGCTCTCGGGCAGTGCGCTAAGGTTCTCAGCAAAACTCACGCTGGCACATCACTCACAGGCACCGTGCGCAAGCGGATATGCAGTTCGCGTAACTGTTTATCGTCGACCACGTTGGGCGCGTTGGTCATCAGGCAACTGGCACGCTGGGTTTTGGGGAAGGCGATCACGTCGCGAATGGATTCGGAGCCGGTCATCAGCGTCACCAACCGGTCGAGGCCAAACGCCAAACCTCCGTGGGGGGGCGCCCCGTATTGCAGCGCGTCGAGCAGGAAGCCAAATTTTTCGCGACGCTCTTCTTCATTGATGTTCAACGCGGCGAAGACTTTTTGCTGCACTGCCTGCTGATGAATCCGCACCGAGCCACCGCCGACTTCCCAACCGTTGATCACCATGTCGTAGGCCTTGGAGAGCGCAGCGCCCGGATCGCTAGACAGCAAATCCTCGTGGCCGTCTTTGGGTGCGGTGAACGGATGGTGCAACGCGTCCCAGCGGTTTTCGCCTTCATTGAATTCGAACATCGGGAAGTCCACTACCCACAGCGGCGCCCACGGGCGGCCGTCGAGATGGTTTTTTTCATGGCCAATTTTGCTGCGCAATGCACCCAGCGCTTCGTTCACCACCTTGATTTTATCCGCACCAAAAAACACGATGTCGCCGCTTTGTGCACCAGTGCGTTCGATAATCGCTTGCAACGCCGCCGCATGAATATTTTTGACGATGGGCGATTGCAGACCGGTTTCGTTTAACTGGCTCACATCGTTGATCTTGATATAGGCGAGCCCGCGCGCGCCGTAAATCTTGACGAACTCGGTATACGCGTCAATTTCGCTGCGGCTGATCGCAGCACCGTTCGGCACACGCAACGCGGCGACGCGTCCGCCGACCATGTTCGCCGCGCCCGCAAATACCTTGAAATCGACATCCTTCATTACATCGGTGAGTTCGGTGATTTCGAGCGTTACACGCATGTCGGGCTTGTCCGAGCCGTAGCGGTTTATCGCTTCTGCATAAGTCATGCGCGGGAATGCCGCGGGCAGGTCGATGTCCTGAGCTTTTTTGAACATGTCGCGGATCATGCCTTCGACAATCCCCATGATGGATTCTTCGTCCATGAACGAGGTTTCCAAATCGACCTGGGTAAATTCGGGCTGGCGATCTGCGCGCAGGTCTTCGTCGCGAAAGCATTTGGTCAGCTGAAAATAGCGGTCATACCCTGCCACCATCAACAACTGTTTGAACAGCTGCGGCGACTGCGGCAACGCGTAAAACATGCCATCGTGTACGCGTGACGGCACCAGATAATCGCGCGCGCCCTCGGGCGTGCTGCGCGTCAGCATTGGCGTTTCGATTTCGATGAAGCCGTTAACATCGAGGTAATCGCGCATTAACTTGGACACGCGATAGCGCAGCCGCATATTGCGCTGCATCGGTTCGCGACGCAGATCCAAATAACGATAAGTGAGGCGGATGTTTTCGTTGATATTGTCGTCGTCAATCTGGAACGGCGGTGTTAACGACGGGTTCAACACTTCGAGTTTTTTGGTCAAGACTTCGATCATGCCCGTAGGCAGGTTCGCGTTTTCAGTCCCTGCCGGTCGCGCACGCACGCGACCTTCGATTTTCAGTACGAACTCGGAACGCACGTCTTCAGCGAGCTTGAAGGCTTCCGGCGTATCGGGATCGATCACAACCTGCACCAGACCTTCACGGTCGCGCAGGTCGATAAAAATCACGCCGCCATGGTCGCGCCGGCGGTGCGCCCATCCACACAGCGTGACGGTTTGATCGAGGTGGGCGCTGGTGACGCTGCCACAGTAATGAGTCCGCATAAAAAACTTTCTAGTGAGGGGGCAGGGTCTTGCCGGGATCACCCGACGCCACGCCCATAGAAACAATGTATTTCAGCGCACGATCAACGGTGATATTCACTTCAATCGTCTCGCTTTTTTTTACAAAAAAATAAAACCCGTTGACGGGGCTGGGCGTGGTGGGAATGAACACTGCGACGTGTTCATCCGCAAACTGCGTGCGTACCGTTTCAGGAAGATTGGTTTGAAACGCCAGCGACCAGGCTTCGGCATGTGGGTACCGCACCAGCAACACTTTACGAAACGCGTGCCCTTTGCCCGAGAGTAAAGTATCTGACACTTGTTTTACGCTGCCGTAAATCGATTTAATCACCGGGATACGCGTCAGTAGCCGCTCCCAAAAATCGATAATTTTCTGACCAAAAAAATTCGCGCCAAATACCCCGGTGAACCAAATAATCGCCAAGGTGAGAATAACGCCGAGGCCAGGAATACGGTAACCAAACCATGCCTCAGGTTGCCACTGCTCCGGCAACACCAGCAACGTCTGGTCCATCGTGCCGATGAGCCAGGACAATACCCATATGGTAATGCCCAGCGGAACCCAGATTAAAAGCCCGGTGACGAAGTAACGTTTCATCGGCGGGCTTTACAAAACAAATGGGCGGCTCGCACCGCCCAAACTGGAATGATCTGCATGGTTAAACGGTGGTGGCGGGCGTGACCGGCGGTGCCGAGACCGTAGGCGCAGAGGTGGCTTCGGTTTTATCGGTTTTATCGGTTTTGTCCGACTTCTCGTTCTTATCTTTGTTGTCGGCAGGCTTGGCTCCGCCCTTGAAATCGGTCGCATACCAGCCGCTGCCTTTCAACTGAAACCCGGCTGCGCTCAATTGCTTGGTGTATTCGGGCTGGCCGCACGCTGGGCAAACGGTTAATGCCGCATCGGAAATTTTCAGCATTTCATCCTGCGCAAAGCCGCAACTCGCACATTTATACGCATAAATAGGCATAAATCGCTCCAAAAATCAAATAGTTGCGGAATTATACACGGTCTATCCTGGCACTCGATAGTGCTTGTGCAGTTAACATGTTTAGCCGACCCAATTGGGACGATTGATTAGAACGGCAAGCAAACACCATCAGGGATTAATTGTTTAAAACTAGGGTCATTTTTATTGCGAGCCGCAGGGTACTGAGCCTAAAGAGGCCGGGATTGAGCAGCTTCATGTCCCAGAATGCCTGATAAACTTATGTGTTTGAATCATCACTGTATTTGATGCCAAACAAATTGTCTGATCACCTGTTCGATTTTGCTAGTGGTGGCATCGATATCAACGTCTTCCTTGACAACACTTCAGATGCGGTGTTGGTGCTCGATGACGCGTGGTCCTACGTGTATGTTAACCACGCAGCGGAGATGTTACTGCGACGCCGTGGCGACCAGTTGCTTGGCAAGCATCACCTGGAGGAATTCCCCAGTTTACGTGGTACTCCCGCGGAAGTGGAACTGGCAGGTGTGTTTGAACTGCGCCGTCCAGCGCGCTACGAACAATTTATTTCCCCGCTATATGCTTGGCACAGCGTGTTAGCGATGCCAGCACAAGGCCGCGTGGTTTTATTTTGTCGCGATATCACGGACCGTGTTCGTTCACTGCGCGAGGAAGCCGTCCGAGAGGGGCTGCGCGCTATTTTTGAACACATCCCGGCCGCCGTTACGCTCACACGCGGGCCGGAGCACCGAATTGATCTGCAAAATAAGCATTCGCGACAAATTGTGGGGGGCGAGAACATGGAAGGTAAGACTGTTCGAAATGCCCTGCCTGAGGCGGCTGAGCAAGGATTTGTAGAGCTGCTGGATCGCGTTTATACAACTGGAAAGCCATTTACAGGGAAAGAACTGCCCCTCACCTTAAAGCGGGGTATTGCCAACGTGCCCGAACAGCGTTTTTTTGATTTGACCTACCAACCCATCTTTGAAACCGACGGCAAGGCGACCGGTATCCTTCACCTGGGTCATGACGTCACTGAACGCATCCAGGAACGCAAGCAACTTGCCCAAATGGCAGCCGAGCGCTACGCCATCCTGCGTCAACTCGACGAAGGCGTTATCCTCACGGACCCAAAAGGTAAGATTCAATTTGTCAACGAGACGGCCCGTGAACTGCATGGCGTTACCGTGCTCGATATCGAGATTGCTCAGTACACGGCGACCTACCAACTGCTGACGGTAGAAGGGACGCCTTACCCGCCAACTCAACTGCCTCTAGCACGTGCAGTGCTTAACGACGAACAAGTGCGCGGTGCGCGTTGGCGCATTCGTCGGCCGGACGGCAGTATTGTCTTAGTCGAGGGTAATGCACGCCCGATTTTGGGAGAAGATGGGCTAAAGCTAGGCTGTGTGCTTACCATGCATGCGGTCGTTGAATAAGACGCGCATTTTTATAGGCGTAAATCGGCATAAATCGCTCCCGAATCACTTAGTTGCGCGATCATACGCGCCCTGTGTCACCAATTGAGACTCAGGCTGCCATAGACACGTTGGCTAAAGCGATTTTCGACCCTGAATTCTTCATAATCGTTGCCCAAATTCTGGCCTACCAAGGCGGCTTCGACTTCATGGCCCTGCCATTTCCAGCGACGTGCCACACGCGCATCCCAGCGCGTATACGCCTGGGTAACATCGCCGTCCGACAGCCACTTCATTCGTCCGGACCGATACACGCCGACGCTGGCTTGCCAGCCATATTTGAAGTCATAGCTGCCTAGCAGGCTGAAATTATTTTCCGGCGCGGATTTGTGTAAATCTTTGTCGACCGAATTTTCGGCCTCGATATAAACACGCGCGTACTGCGCTGATAAACGCGTTGCGGGAGTGGGCCGCCAGTCGAAGTGGACATCAGCCCCTTGCACCCGGTACCCGCCCGCATTTTGATATTTGCCGGGTGAACCCTTGGCACTGATGTAGTTCTCAATCTGATCCCGGAACAGTTTGACATCCCATTGCAAATGCGCAGGTTTGTACTGCCCGATATAAGCGATTTCTCGTGACAGTACCCGCTCGGGCGCCAGGTCGTCGTTCGCAGGGAGCGTAATCGTCTTGACCCGACTTCCGGCGGTACTGTAAAAAGTCAGATTCCCTCTTTGCTCAAAAAAAGTAGGCGTGCGGTAGGCCTGTGACAGATTGATCCGCAGCGTATGGTCGGGGAGAAATTCGTAATTCGCTGCGATGCGCGGCGAAAAATCGGTGCCTGAATAATAGTGATGTTCTATCATTGCACCGCCTTGCAGCAGCAGGTCAGGGTGCGCCCGCCATTCCAAATTGACAAACCCCCGACTTAACAGGCCGCGTAAGGTTTTATGCGTATTAAGGTAGAGCGGAGCGGCTAGCGTTTCCTCACGTATCTCGGCACCCCATACGCTACGCAGCGTCGGCGACAAGCGGTTATTTGCCTGGAATTCCAGACTGGTGCGGGTTTGCAGGGTATCCGTATCTCCAATCACCGTGACGGATCCGAAAGCTTGAGACGCAGGCGCATCCAACCGGTTACGGCTGTGATAAAAGTGCAACAGCCACTCATCATCCGGCCCCCTGACGCGTCGGAATTTAATTTGTGCATACCCTGCCTGAATATCCTGTTGCCGCGGTTCGAGAGCCCTCGATAAACGGCCCGCCTGCCAATCACCCTGGGTTAGCCCGAATTGTGCGGAAATCTCATCCCTGACTGACAAACGATAATCCAGGCGGCCATTGACGAAATAGGTTTGTGTCTGCTCAAAGAGTTTATCTTTCAGAGCGGGTCGCGGATCGTCTGTTTCGAAACGATCACGCGATTGCGACGAGAGTGTTAAACGATAACGCAAATCGCCTTGCACTTTTCCATAGCGCAGCGTGGTGCCTGCCATCCCTTGTTCGCCCAGTTGTTGCGACAGGAAAAGACCGGAGGTTTGAGCGGGATCTTTAGAAATGATATTGATCACCGCAAAAAATGAATTGGCCCCAAAGGTCGCAGCATTAGGGCCGCGCACCACTTCAATTCGGTCAACATCGTCTACCGAAAGGGGCAGTTCAGACCACAACACCGCGCCATAAGCCGCGCTGTAAATTGATCGCCCGTCCACCAACACCTGAAAACGGCGCGAGTACGCATCGGCGGCGCCGTGATACCCCACCGCCCAAGTGTTGTCCCGGGTATAAGCGACGGAGAAACCCGGCACCAAGCGCAGCAGGTCCGGGATGTCGCGAAAGCCGGAAGCGCGAATCATGTCCTGATCGATGACGGTGACCGATGCCGGGGCATCGTTGAGCGATTGCGACAGGCGCGAAGCCGACAGCACAATCGGTACATCTTCAAAATAGTCGGCCTCGCTCATTTCGGCATCGACCGGTCCGCAGTGGACGACCCCTGCGAGCAATGCCACAAAACCCAGGCAGACCTGAAGGGGGGACGGCTTGTCGGCCAGCGGAGTCAATCGCTTTTCGGGAGTCTGAGATGCGTCATCCCTAAGCTTGGGCAAACGCAGCCAGTTAAGAAGTTTCATCAATCAAGACTTCACCTGCGGTGCACGCGTTTACGTTACTTACCCTATTTTCAAATCGGACAAGCATTCTAAAAAACCAAGCACACATCAGCCCCCCCCTTAAACTACTTATTATTATTTTATGGATATGACACCCACATTTAATGACACGCCATTGTCCACTTTACCAATTAAGCGTAAAGCTTCCAAACACACGCCGATTAAATTGAAATTGCGGCCTGAAGTCGCGTAGTCTCCCGACAAGCCCTGCGCGACCACGGCGAGCTCAGCGATTTGTCCTGCGAGTCTGAAACGTCGCCCAGGACCTGCATGCGCCGCGAAAAACCATCGCCCAAGCCATGATAGGTTACGGTAAGTAACGGCCCACCGAATAGGCCACATTCATGTAAGGCAACAGACGAAACAGATCGGCAATATCGGTAAAGCCCGAGGCGCGAACCATGTCCCGGTCAATGATCGTTACCGCCGCGCGGGCATGTGCGAGCGACTGCGACAAGCGCGACGCGGACAGCACAACCGGCACTTCGTCGAAATAGTCCACCTCGCTAATTTCGGGCGCGCGCCGTCCCGATAAAACCCAGGACCATCAGCCCGCCTGCTCGGGCCAAGAGGCGGGGAATATGTTTCACGGCATCAAAACGGAATGTCGTCTTCCATATCGTCAAATCCGCTGCCGCCGGTAGAAGCACCGGCAGGCGCACCGGCGGGCCGAGCAGCTTTGGGGCCGCCAGCCATGCTGGGCGCAGCTCGCTCCATCCCGGTATCGCCGCCGCTTGCACGGCTACCGAGCATTTTCATTTCATTGGCCACGATCTCGGTGGTATAGCGGTCGTTGCCTTCCTTGTCCTGCCATTTACGGGTTTGAAGTTTGCCTTCGATGTAGACCGAACTGCCTTTTTTTAAATATTCACCTGCAATTTCAGCTAGCCGCCCGAACATGGATACGCGGTGCCATTCGGTTTTTTCCTGTTTTTCGCCCGCTTTGTCTTTCCAGTTTTCGGTGGTGGCCAGCGTCAGATTGGCAATTGCGTCACCGCTGGGCATGTACCTGATTTCGGGGTCTTTCCCGAGATTGCCGATCAACATGACTTTATTGATGGATGCCATTTTTTAAGTCCCTCTTGAGATGACACGTAAAGATAATGAACGGGCTATACCGGTGTTCATCCTGTTAAGCCAGCGTACATTTTACATGTCGTGCGGGCTTTAGGTTTCTTGCGAACTTCATGAGGGATTTCGAAGCATTTGCGCCAAAAAAGCGCGTAACCGGGCGGGTTTAACGGGTTTATGCAGCGCAGGCAACGCCGACAGCCGGGTGATCTCCAGATTGTCTACCGAGATATCGCCGGTAATCACCAGTACCGAAATCGATGCTTGGGGAAATCGTGCGCACAGCTTCTCAACCACCTGCTGACCTGTTTCGCCTTGCGCCAATCGCCAGTCGGTCAACAATACGTCGGGTGCTGAGTCGAGCTTCGTACACAAGTCGACTCCACTGAGTGCAGCAGTTACGTCCAGTCCCCAACTCAACAACAGTATCCTGAGCGCATCCAGCACTTGCGCATCGTCGTCCACTAACGCGACATGGCCTTCCATCCGGCTAAAATCGACGGCAGGTTTTTGTATGGCTGGGTCGACAGGGGGGTTGACACATAAAGGCACAATCAACGTGAACGCGGTGCCCCGTTGAGGTTCGGACTGAACGCTGAGCGGATAGTCCAATAAGAGTGCGAGACGCCGCACGATCGACAGTCCCAGCCCCAATCCCTGACTGCGGTCTCGCGCCGGGTTATGCACCTGATAGAACTCATCAAAAATACGCGGTAGATCGGCGGCCGAGATCCCTTCCCCAGTATCGCGCACCTGTAAAATCACCTTGTCGCCATGACGTCTCGCCGAGATCAAAATTCCGCCATGATCGGTGTAGCGCAATGCATTCGAGACCAGATTGCGCATGATGCGCTCGAGCAACTGTGGGTCGCCCTGTACATAGCCGGCACAGGCACGCACGCGTAGAGCCAAGCCTTTGTGCGCGGCATCCATATACAGGCTGGCGCCCAGATCCTGTAAGAACTCGCGTAGCGGGATAGCTTGCCATTGGGGCTGAACCGCGCCTGCATCGAGTTTCGACACATCCAGAATCGCATTGAACAGCCCCTCCAGCGTGGTCACCGAGGCGGCGAGTTTCTCAAGGGTCACTGCGGCTTGCCGACCCCGTAAAAGCGGTTTCATTGCCTCGACGTACAACCCGATGGCGTGCATGGGTTGGCGCAGATCGTGACTGGCGGCGGCCAGAAAATGTGACTTGGCTGCATTTGCCAGCTCTGCTGCGGATTTTTGCGCTGCCAGTTCCGCAGTCGCGGCATCCACCTGTTCTTGCATGCCGTTACGGTAAGCCCGTAACGCGGCGCTCATCTGGTTAAACCCCAGTTGCAAATCCCGAAATTCGCTTCTAGCGGTGGCGGGCACCTCAACCCCCAGGTCGCCCAAGGTCACACGACGCGCACCTGCGATCAATTCCATGATCGGCCTGATCCCCGTTAGTGCAAGGCCGCGTGCCAGCAACGCAGCAAACACCAATCCCAGCAACACGATACCGGCTGAGGTAAGCAGCATACGGTTGCGCGCTTCGATAAAACGCGCGCGGCTCATGCCCAGATACACTGTCGCAATCGGCATCGAGGAATCGGATGCGTCTCCAGGCGCTTCGGGCAAAAAAGGATCGATACCGCTTCGTAAAAAACGAGGCGCCACCAACGCAGTAAAGTGCAATGGATCTTTTACCGACGCACCGCTACGCGCCAGCAACGACCCCGCCAGCGAGCGTATCTCGACCTCGGCCACATCTGGCTCGGTCTTGATTTGGTTCAATAGATTCTGCAGATCACTGCGATTACCGCTCACCACGCCATACTCGGCAGTAATCGCCAAGTGTTGGGCCAAAGCCTGGCCCCGCGATTGAATCTCATCTTCCAGATCAGCGAGTCGGGCGACGCCCAGATATACGCCTAATACTAATGCCACTGAGAGCGCAGGCAGCAGTCCCAGGAGATAGGCACGCTTGCGAATCTTCATCGCATGTCCAGCGTGTTCAATCGCTGGGTTAACTCTTCCAACGATGGCAAGTTCACATTCAATGAGCGCGCGACGGTAGGATTAATCGCGATTACAAAACTGGTGGGGTAGCGGGGTGGGGGCGGCTTACCTCCCTTTGTTATCAAGGTTTTCAGCCATTGCGCTGCCTCGTGGCCAAATTGTGCAGGGGTCGCATACAGTCCCAGCATCGCGCCCGCCTGCACCAGTGCCGACGAATAAGCCAAAATGGGTAGGCGCTGGCGATAGGTTTGTAGAAACAGGCTTTGCAGATTATTCCGGTTGACGATCAGCGGATCGGGTAATAGCCAGAGCACATCCACGTCTTCCGATAGTTCCGTTAAAGCGGGAAATACAACTCCGGGTGAGTCGATGATTCGATACCGGATAACCAGCCGCTGGCTCGTAGCGACCTCTTCGATCTCTGCAAGCAATGCTTTTGTTGTGGTGCCAAGCAATACTCCGGTCCGCCGACTGTTTGGCAAGGCATGATGTTGCAACACTGCCATGCGTTCCAGGGGCTGATCCAGATAGAGCGCCGTTACAGCCCTTGTCTTGCCAGCCGTAATCCGCAGGTAACTCGCGCGGGGCACAAGTATCGATAGCACTGGCGTGGTGTCACGTTCCGCCATCACTTGCTGCAAAGCCGCCACCCCGAGCGCTACGACCCAGTCCTCGCGATGCCGGTCGCTTCGCTGTAGCAAGCCCTGTTGGGTAACTTGCATTCCGGCCTGCTCTAAATCCGTTTGGAGCGCTTGCGCCGCTTCTTGGTAAATTCCCCCCATATCCGACAACAGCAGCGTGACAGTGGTTGCGGCCCAAGTCGGCATGCACACCATTGAGAGCAACAAGAGGCCAAAGCTTCCCCACATGAGGGCTTGAGAGAAGCATGAGGGCAGCCTCATATTCAATACGCTTGTCCGCTAAAACTTATGCCGAGTAACGGATGACGCGCAGCTAAAAACGTTATTGGGAAACATTTCAATTTTATCTACACCGATACGCCGATTTTTTATTTGTCCGTCATCAAGGAGGCCAGCACCTCCTATACACGGTCTTTGTAACATGTTCTTAAAGTGTATGTCGCGGTATTGACCCTTATGTGAGGCATAGTCCATCTGGATGCCTTTTTTTTGTCACAACAGGCTAACCAATAGTTTTGATGTGGTGGAGAGTACGAACGACAAACATAAATATACCTACACTCCCCTATAAAACCGGGATAGGTAACAAACGGGTATTGACGGATACCTACACCATAATAACCATGCCCGGCAGTATTCAAAACGGATTAGGCTATTTGGATGATGAGGGATGTTCGGACATTGAATAAGCTAGCCGACCTGGCAAAGAAGACATCATGCATAAAGTCTACCTGTTTGTACTAGCGTGTATGTATTCCTACATCGCTGAGGCTACCGCTACGGAGACATTTTCCGAGCACGACTATTTCATAGAGCAGCCCATCGTACTGTCCGCCGCGCGATTATCACAGCCGGTTAGTCGGGCACCCGCCGCGGTTACAGTGATTACACGCGAGATGATCAAGGCCTCGGGATTTCGTCATCTGGTAGATGTGTTGCGTCTTGTGCCGGGTTTTATCGTAGGCTGGGCCGGCGGCAACACCCCGGGCGCAACGTCTCTGGGTTTGACAGATGCTTTTCCCCACTGGATGCAGGTGATGGTGGATGGCCGTAGTGTCTACAACCCGGCTTATGGACATACCACGTGGCGCGCGATTCCCCTTACGCTTGACGATATTGACAGGATTGAAGTCGTGCGCGGCCCTAATGCCGCGAACGACGGCCTGAATTCGCTGTTGGGGACCATCCATATTTTTACCCGGCACACCAGCCTTACGCAAGGTGCTCTGGTCGAGTTGGCGTCCGGTGACAAGGCCTATCGAGAAGTGAACGCACGCTATGGGGCCTCAGCGCCCAACGGCAGCTGGCGGCTCGGCCTGCTAGGGCGGGAAGACCAGCGCCACGGTCTGCCGCAGGATTATGCGTCCGACTTGCAACTCAGTTTTAGAAGCGACTTTCAACCCACAAATTCGGACGAACTCACGTTGCAGTTAGGCTTGTCCCGTGGGGACTGGACGGGCTCCAACGTGGGCATTTTGGTGGCTGACGATCAAAAAAACTTGTTTTTAAGCGGCTTTGCCAATATGCAATGGAAACGCACCGTGGGCGAAGGCCGCGATTGGGCATTGCAACTACATCACACCGTTAACAAGAATGAAGAAACCATCCCCATGCCCGCGCCACTTGATGCGCTCACCGGGGACTATCGCACTACAGTGAGCGGCATCCAGTTAACCTTTCTGGACCAAGCAGGTGCTGTACTGCGCTCCAGCCTTTCTGCTGAATACCGCCTGAATAAAGTGTGGTTACCGGCATTGTTCAAAAACAACGGCGAGCTTACCGACGACATCTTTCGCATCTCCGGTGGTGTCGAATGGAATCTGTCGCCCCAATGGGTGCTTCACGCTGCCGCCATGTTCGAACATCACAGCGCGGATGCCAACAACGCCTTCTCCCCACGGCTGGCGCTAAACTGGTTGCCCAGCCCTGAGCACGCCTTCCGCCTAGGTATTGCGCACGCCACCTCGGCTCTTGGTTTGTACGCCAACAATATTAATATCAAACTCACCAGCAACGGGGCGCTCTACGATCAACTGTATTTAAATGTGAACAAGGTAAATCCTGAAAAAATCAACAGTGGCGAATTGGGGTATTTATTCAGCAAACCAGAGTGGGGGATCAATTTAGACGTGCGGGCATTTCGCAACCGGATTTATGACGTAGTAGACACCGTGCAGGTCCCCGCCCCTGACATCGACGGCAGTACGCTTGCCTATTTCAACGGGTGGAAAATCAACCAGCGCGGTTTGGAATATCAATTCAAGTGGCAATTTGACGCGCGCCGCTGGTTGGCGCTGTCGCAGGCCTGGCTACATACTGACCCCATCCCGAGTGCAAATTACTATCCGCAGTCCGTTCCACCCCGAATCTTGTCGCTACTGGCTACGCATCCGGTGGGCGACGTTGATGTCAGTCTGGGGTATTACCGCGTGAGCGAATTCCGCTGGTTGGGGGCTAACATTGAAAACAAATATCAGCGCTTGGACTTACGTCTGACAAAAAAATGGAAAACGCCGCGTAGCAAAATCGAAACCTCGCTGACACTGCAAAGTTTACTCGGTCACGAATACGAGAGTTTCGCGCCTAAACTCTACAGTCAGCAGCGGTTTGATCGGCGCGGCTATCTCAGTGTGGGGTACGAGTTTCAATGAACTATCGCTAAAGACTAATCATTGGTCTAATTTAAATGCAGGCGTCTTCTCTAAATGAACTTCAAAACAGCTTGCTCGGATCTGCAATAAAATTTGCAGTCTCCGCCCGCACCACGTAATTAGTCGAATTAAAGCTGATTTCGAATCAGCACATGCATTAACTGACACTGATAGAGCAGGGAAAGGTTGAGGGTTGTCCGCGCCCTGGTCTTATTCCATCAACCCTAGCCGTTGCGCTTCCATCGCCGCTTCGGTGCGGTTAGTGACATTGAGCGCCCGGTAGATGGCGCTTAAGTGGACCTTGATCGTGCCCTCGCCCAGATTTAATTCGCGGCAGATAAGCTTGTTGGATTTGCCCATCGCCAGCAGACGTAGGACTTGCAATTGACGTTCGGTCAAATGGGTAACGCCGTCTAGCGGCGCCCCACGCGAAGGCGCGCTCAGGCCACCCCTCAGCATCTCGGACGGCACATATACGCCGCCCGCGATCACCAGTCGAATCGCTGAAATCATCACGCCGGCACTGGACGACTTGGGGATATAACCCGCCGCACCCGCGGCCAACAATGCTTCCATCTGGCTGCGCGAGTCTTCCGCGGTAAGGATAATAACCGGCAGTCCGGGGTGTTTGTGCTGCACCTCCTGCACACTTGGCACGCCGCGCATGCCCGGCATGTTTAAGTCCAGCATCAGAATGTCAGTGTCGGGATGGGATTGCAACAACGCAAACGCGTCTTCCAACGAATTGCCTAGTTTGCATTCTGTCTCTGGCTCATGCTGTTGCAGCAAGAGTGCAAACCCATCGCGAAACAACGCATGATCATCAGCCAGAATTACTTTCATGGTACTGAGCTCCCTGAATTATGTTTTCAGTTGCAGAATAGTACGTGCCGCAGATTCGTCCCACCCTGTCCGCTGTATTTTTAGCATGGCGACGCCCTCATCTGCCAATACTGCTGCTTCTACCACACCGTGAACTCTTGCCAGCCGCGCCCTTAGCAACTCGGCTTGCTCACTGCTCATTACGCCCACATTGAACATCCGCGTTTTGATTGCCAGCGGCGGGGTCATCGACAAACTCAGTAACAGCCAAATACCCACCAGCCCGCCGCAAAATACGAACACCGCCGCAAAACCCGCATGCTGCGCCAGCCAACCGCCCGCCACGCCCCCCACAAACAGCCCCAGCGCCTGGGCAGTGTTGTATACCCCCATCGCGGTGCCCTTGGCTGAGACCGGCGCGAGTTTGGAAATGAGGGAAGGCAGACTCGCTTCAAGCAAATTGAATGCAACAAAATAAAAAAACAGCGCGCTGAATATGCCCCAAAAATGCTGGATTCCGAGCGCAAGACCTATTTGCGCCCCGAGCATTAGCGCCACCGCCCCGATAAACACCGGCTTCATCTGGCCGCGCTTTTCGCCATAGATAATGGCAGGAATCATCAACACAAATGACCCCACCAGCACGGGTAAATACACTGTCCAATGTTGCTGGGGTGATAAGCCACTGTTTTTGAGTGCGACGGGTACCACCACAAACATCGCCATTTGAGCCGCATGAAGCGCAAAAATCCCAAAATCCAAACGCAGCAATTGCGGATTGCGCAGCACGTCTTTCAAACGCGCGGGGGTGGCGCTGGCGTCGGCGTGATAATGCGTGGCGGTGGGCTCCGGTATCCAATATCGCACGACGACAATGGCCGCCAGCGCGAGCACGCCGGTCAACGCGAATATGCCCGGCACGCCAATCAGGTGACCTAGGGTCGGGCCCGCGACCAGAGACACTGCAAAGGCGATACCTATGGTTGAGCCTATGGTCGCCATGGCTTTGGTGCGCTGCTCTTCGCGGGTTAAGTCAGCTAGCATCGCGGTCACCGCGGCGGAAACTGCGCCCGCCCCCTGTAACGCCCGCCCTGCGATGGTCCAATAAATATCGGGAGCCAGCGCGGCCACAAAGCTGCCGATGGCAAATATGATCAAGCCAAAAATAATGACCTTCTTACGCCCGATGCGGTCGGAGGCCATACCAAATGGAATCATCAGCAGCGCCTGGGTTAGGCCATACATACCCAGCGTCCAGCCGACCAGCGTGTAATTCTGGCCTCCTGGCAGGTGTCCGGCATACAGCGCGAAAACCGGCAGAATCAGGAACATCCCCAGCATGCGAAGACCAAAAATCGCTGCTAGACCGGAGGTGGCGCGTTTTTCAGCGCGCGTCATGTTGTCGGGGAGATAGATTTCGGACACTGCGGGATTACGGCGAATGCTTGAAGTCCGTTATATTAGCAGGTTGCTTGGCGCTTTTTGACCAAACCTTCTGCCCTCCACCGCAGGTGCCGAAGGCATTTCCGGCAGCTGCCTGAGGCTGGTGGCATTCATCCACGATAGCAGCCTCCCGGGGCGGAATCGTATGGAGCTAAAGCGCATGATTGAAATGGAATGAAATTATGGAATACATCCGCATTCGCGGTGCCCGCACGCATAACCTGAAAAACATCAACCTGGATTTACCGCGCAATAAGCTGGTGGTGATCACCGGCTTGTCGGGCTCGGGTAAGTCCTCACTCGCATTCGACACGCTCTATGCCGAAGGCCAGCGCCGTTATGTCGAGTCGCTGTCGGCCTACGCACGGCAGTTTTTGCAGTTGATGGAAAAACCCGATGTGGATTTGATCGAAGGCTTGTCTCCCGCGATTTCGATCGAGCAGAAAGCCACCAGCCACAATCCGCGCTCTACCGTCGGCACTGTGACTGAAATTCACGATTATCTGCGGCTGTTGTATGCGCGCGTTGGCGACCCGCAATGCCCGGAACACCACATTACGCTCACCGCACAGACCGTATCGCAAATGGTCGACGCGGTGCTGAGCCTGCCCGAAGAAACCAAGCTGATGATCGTCGCGCCGCTGATTGTGGGGCGCAAAGGCGAAAACCTGGAGCTGTTCGACGAGTTGAAAGCGCAAGGCTTTGTGCGCGTGCGGGTGGACGGCAAGGTACATGAGATCGATGCAGTGCCCAAGCTTGAGAAGAATAAAAAGCACACAATCGAAGTCGTGGTCGACCGGCTAAAAGTGCGTGAGGACGTCAAGCAACGCCTGGCCGAATCCTTTGAGACTGCGCTGCGCCATGCCGATGGACGCGCGTTGGCGGTGGAAATGGACACGGGCCACGAGCATTTATTTTCGGCCAAGTTTGCCTGTCCGATTTGCAGTTACTCGCTGCCGGAACTGGAGCCGCGCCTGTTCTCGTTTAACAACCCGATGGGCGCATGCCCCAAATGCGACGGCCTCGGTCACATCACGTTTTTCGATCCCGCGCGCGTGGTCGCGTTTCCGCATCTATCGCTGGCCAGTGGCGCGATCAAGGGCTGGGATAAACGCAATCAGTTTTTCTACATGCTGCTGCAAAGCCTGGCGCTGCATTACGGTTTTGATCTAGAACAACCCTATGATGAGTTACCTGAACGCATCCAGAACGTGCTGCTCAATGGCTCTGGGCGCGAAGCAATCGCGTTTCAACACATTGCGCCGCGCGGCGGTTTCAGCACGCGCGAGTATCCCTTCGAAGGCGTGCTCGCCAATATGGAGCGCCGCTACCGCGAGTCCGACTCGATGGCAGTACGCGAGGAGTTGGCCAAATATCAGAACAACAAACTTTGCCCGGTTTGCAGTGGCACACGGCTGCGCGAAGAAGCGCGCCATGTGATGGTCGGCGGGCTGCCGATTTATCAAGTCAGCGCGATGCCGCTGAAACAGGCGTTAGCGTTTTTTAGCCAGCTCAATGTGGAAGGCCACCGCGCCAAAGTCGCCGATAAAATCGTGCAGGAAGTGATCGCACGCGTGGGGTTTTTGAATAACGTAGGCCTGGATTATCTGTCGTTGGATCGTAGCGCCGATACGCTGTCGGGCGGCGAGTCGCAGCGCATCCGTTTGGCCAGCCAGATCGGCTCAGGCTTGACCGGGGTGATGTACGTGCTGGACGAGCCATCGATTGGTTTGCACCAGCGCGACAACGACCGCCTGCTCGCCACGCTGAAACACCTGCGCGATATCGGCAACTCGGTGCTGGTCGTCGAGCACGACGAAGACGCAATCCGCGCCGCCGACTACGTGGTGGACATGGGCCCCGGCGCGGGGGTACATGGCGGCGAAGTTGTCGCTGAAGGCACACCCGAAGAAATCCGCCTGAGTGAACATTCGCTGACCGGCCAATATCTATCCGGGCGGCGCAGCATCGCGCTGCCTAAAAAGCGTCGCAAGCCAGATCCCAAACGTATGCTGCAAGTGACGCAGGCGAGCGGGAATAATCTCAAAAACGTCACGCTTAATCTGCCGGTGGGTTTGTTTGTATGCGTGACGGGCGTGTCGGGCTCGGGTAAATCCACCTTGATCAACGACACTTTGTATAGCGCCGTGGCGCGCCATTTATATGGCTCCTCTACCGAGCCTGCACCGCACGGCGAAATTCATGGCCTGGAATTTTTCGACAAGGTGATTAACGTCGACCAGTCGCCCATCGGCCGCACGCCGCGTTCCAACCCCGCCACCTATACGGGGCTTTTTACGCCCATCCGTGAACTGTTTGCAGGCGTGCCTGAAGCGCGGGCGCGCGGGTATGGCCCAGGACGGTTTTCATTCAATGTGAAAGGCGGCCGTTGCGAAGCCTGCCAGGGCGACGGCGTGATCAAGGTCGAAATGCATTTTTTGCCCGACATCTACGTACCGTGTGACGTGTGCCATAGCGCACGCTACAACCGCGAAACGCTGGAGATTCACTACAAAGGCAAGACCATTCGCGATGTACTCGAAATGACTATCGAGCACGCCGCGGAATTTTTTGCAGTGGTGCCGGTGGTTAAGAAAAAACTGCAAACCATGCTCGACGTGGGCCTGGGTTACATTCGCCTTGGTCAGTCCGCCACCACGCTCTCAGGCGGTGAGGCGCAGCGCGTCAAACTCTCGCTCGAACTTTCCAAACGTGACACCGGCCGCACGCTCTACATTCTGGATGAGCCCACCACCGGCTTGCACTTCGCTGACATCGACCTGCTACTCAAAGTACTTCAACGCCTGTCGGAAGCGGGGAATAGCGTTGTGGTGATCGAACATAATCTGGATGTGATCAAAACGGCTGATTGGTTAATTGATTTAGGCCCGGAGGGCGGCGCGGGTGGTGGCGAAATTATCGCTGAAGGCAGCCCCGAGGTCGTGGCTGCCAATAAGGCCAGCCATACCGGACATTATCTTAAACCGGTGCTCGCTTAATCGCCGCGGTGATATGCCGCGTGGTTTTAAGGCGTTGGCTTTAGTGAGCAGAGAGTGAGCGTAATTGCTCAATCGATTCCATCGGGCGGCCAATCGCAAATCCCTGGGCGTAATCCACATTCAGTTCATGTAATAGGGGGATAAGCGACACATCTTCGACAAACTTCGCAACGACTTGTATCCCTAAATCGTGGGCGATAGTCGTCAAGTTTTTAACCAGCGCTTGATTGGCTTTTTGGGTGAGCAAATTGCGTATCAGACTCGCGTCTATTTTCACCATATCGACCGGAAGTTGTTGTAGATACTGGTGATTGCGCCCGTGGCCAAAATCATCCAATACCAGTCGGCAACCGATGCTGTTTAACTGCACCGCTAACTGACGCACTTCATCGAGATATTCCATCGCGGCCGACTCGGTGATCTCGATATGAAGCTGTCCGGGACGCAGCGCACTTTCTTCCACAACGGTTTTAATGTGGTCGAAGAGCTTGTCATCTTTTATCGAAGCACGTGAGAGATTGAGTGATATCCATAATTCCTGTTCATCAAAACTATGGATTTTGCGCACGGCTTTGCGTATCACCATGTAATCAATCGGCACGGCTAATCCAAATCGCTCGGCGGACTCGAGAAACAAACCGGGGCTAATTAGTTGCCCGTCGCGGTCTTCCATACGCAACAATGCTTCATAACCAGGCGTGGCATTGTCCTCGAGTCGAAGTAAGGGCTGGTAGAAGAGCAAAAATTGATCATTATCCAGTGCGCGCCGCAACCGTCCTTCCCACTGGATATGTTCCTGTATGCGCTGCGTTTCCTGCGGCGACGCGGAATACAAACGCCAACAATTTCGGCCCGCATTTTTAGCTTCATACATCGCGGCGTCGGCATACACAATGAGCGCATCGAAATCAGACCCGTGATCCGGAAATAGCGCCATGCCGATACTGGCCGAAGGATTGAGTTCGTGGCCTAAAATATTGAATTTGGCCTCATTAAAAATCCGCAATAATTTGTTGGCCACTTCGATGGCCGCCTCTTTATGCGTTTCGGGAAGCAACACAGCAAACTCATCCCCCCCCCAACGAGCGACCGTGTCTGAGGTGCGCAATGCAGCGCTCAACAAATCCGAGACAGCCGACAAATACTGGTCGCCCGCATGGTGACCATAGGTATCGTTAACAAATTTGAATTTATCCAGATCGATAAAAATGAGCGCGGCATTGCGCTGGTACCGCAACGCATACTGCCCCCATTTATCCAACTCTTTTTGGAAGCGGCGACGATTGAGTAAGCCCGTCAGCGAGTCATGCTCCGCCATATGCGCAATCATCTCGTTCGCCTGTCTAGACTCATCCAGCGCGAGTCGCAAAGACTCGGTTTTAGCGGCAACTTGCTGTTCCAGCGACGCAGAAAATCGAAGAATTCGATCTTGCCGCACCCCGGCTACACGCGCGAATAAACCCAGGAATAACGGCGCCGAGTCAATCACCCACAGCAGCGAATTGTGATGGGCCTGCGCGAGGATGGCGGACAAACTTGAGGTGTCGCTGATCTCCTTAATCAAATACAAAAAAACCACGGAGCCTATCGGAAAACACAGCCCGAACAACGCGCCATACCCTGTGTACTTGGTCGTTTCGCTCAAATGCACCCTCTGCTTCTCCCTGTATATTTCAGTATGTGGGGTAGTGCTAAATATTGGTTGCTCTTAGTAGAAGTTAATCCAATATCTGAAGATATCATGCCGCTACAATCTCCGTCGCCCTCATTTATACCTTAAAGGCTCCGCTCAATGAAACTCGCCGCCTGGAACATCAACTCGCTGAAAGTGCGCCTGCCGCAGTTGCTGGATTTTTTGGCGACGCGCGCCCCGGACGTGGTGTGCCTGCAGGAAACCAAACTCACCGATGATAATTTTCCGGTGGCCGAAATAGAAGCGGCCGGATATCAAATGGTATTTTCGGGACAAAAAACCTACAACGGCGTAGCCATTCTCAGCCGTACGCCGCTAACGGATATCTGCGTCGGCATTGCGAATTTTGATGACGAATTGAAACGCGTCATCGGCGCGACCGTAAATGGTATACGCGTGGTGTGCGTGTATTGCCCCAACGGCCAGAGTATTGATTCGGATAAATATGTGTATAAACTCGCCTGGTTTGACGCGCTGATCGCGTGGCTAAAAGATGAGCTAATTCGTTATCCCAAGCTCGTCTTACTTGGCGATTTTAACGTCGCGCCAGAAGATCGCGATGTGCACGACCCAGTCGGATGGCAAGGCAGCGTGCTGGTATCTGACGCGGAGCGTGCGCGCTTTCAAGCCTTGCAGGCGCTGGGCTTGCAGGACAGTTTTCGGTTATTCGAACAGCCCGCAAAAACCTACTCCTGGTGGGATTACCGCATGCTCGGTTTTCAACGCAACAAAGGCATGCGCATCGATCATATTCTGCTGACCGCGCCGCTGGCCAAACTTTGCACGAGCTCGATCGTGGATCGCGAAATGCGCAAGGTGGAGCGACCTTCGGACCATGCGCCGGTGGTAGCGGAGATCAGTGTGGACGCTTGATCGATTGGATCTTGAGACAGCTCGCATGAAGAATACGAACTAGCTTCGAGACTCATCAGTCGGTTTTAATTTGAATCATGATACGAAAACCGCCTGCAAAGCATAGCCATGGCGAGCGTCGAATGTTCGCTCTTTCAGGAGGTCGCATTCTTTAAACTCGGACACGTGGGAATGACCGTCTTTGAATCTCGATCAGATGATTCGATCTTATGTGGACACAAAAAATGCGGCTCAAGGCATCGGGCAAATGACGCGGATACAAGTAATGGGGCGGCGGAGTACTTTTCAGCGAGTGATCCACTCAACTGCACTTATCCGGAACGATGCAAAAATGCTCACGCGAAGCCATTTCTCTCCACTCGCTAGGCTGATTGCCTGCGCTGACGCATCTCCGCCAAGGACGTAACCTTGCCCGAATCTTCCAGCAAAATGGGTTTACTAACACCATAACCTTGCGCGTAGTCCACGCCTATTTCGCGCAACTTGTCGAGAATTGCAATGCTTTCGACGTATTCTGCCACCACCTGAATGCCCATAACACCCACCACGCGCGTGATCGCCTCGGTCATCGCCAGGCTCACTTTTTCTTCCAGAATATTTTTGATGAATTCGCCGTCGATTTTCACGTAGTCCACCGGCAGGCCTTTGAGGTATGAAAACGAACTCATGCCTTTGCCGAAATCGTCCAGCGCGAAGCGGAAGCCGTCCATGCGCAGCCCCCATAGAAAATTGCTGATGCGCTCAATGTTGGCGATGGCCGCAGTCTCTGTAATCTCGAAGCAAATCGATTCCGGGACGACTTCGTGGAGTACCGCCTGATCCCGGATAAACTCGACAAAACCTTCACTGGAGAGCGAAGTGCCGGAAACATTGACCGACCACAAATGGCCCCGCTGGAGTTCCGGGGTCGGATAACGTTGGTGAAAGACTTTGAACACGCGTTCGATAATCCAGCGGTCGAGCGCCGGCATCACGTTGTAGCGCTCCGCAGCAGGAATGAACTGCGCTGGTTGAGCCAGCGTTCCGTCGGTATTGATCATGCGAACCAAAATTTCGCAGTGCTGCTTGCCATCGAATTCGGCGCATAGCGGGATGATGGGCTGGTAATAGAGGGCATAGCGGTTCTCGTCCAGCGCTGAAGTGATGCGTGACAGGATCCGCATTTCCTGTTGCCGTTGCTCTAGTTCGCTGTCATCGTGGTTATAAACCTGCACCCTGTTACGGCCTTTTTCCTTGGCGGCATAGCAAGCCGAATCAGCGATGCTGACAACCGACTTCAGGTCGATCGATTTGCGGCTTATGATCGTCACGCCGATGCTGACGCCTATGCTGAAAACTTTGCCGTCCCATTTAAACCGAAAAGCTTTTATGGCAGACAGTATATTTTCGGCCACACGCATAGCCGTATCGATGTCCGTATTTTGGATCAGCAGTCCGAACTCATCCCCGCCTAGTCGCGCCAAAGTTTCATTCAATGACAGCAGCGAATTGAGTAGTTCGGCTACACTGCACAGCAACTGGTCGCCCGCAGCGTGGCCGCAGCTGTCATTTATCACCTTAAACTGATCCAGATCCAGATAACACAGGGCATGGATATCGTTGCGGTTGCGCGAGCTCGCAAAGGCAGACTCCAGGCGCGTCTGAAATTCGCGCCTATTCATAAGTCCTGTCAGCATGTCATGACATGCTTCATACACCAGACTGTCGGTAATCTTGCGCTGCAGGGTAACGTCCTGAAGCAGAATCAGTGTTCCTGCGATGCAGTTATTAGGGCCTTGGATGGGAGCCACGCTGCCTTCTACGGCTATTTGCGTTCCGTTCGCCCGTATCAGAACAGAGTCGGTTGCGAGCGGAACTGTCCTGCCCTTTGCTAGCGCTTGGGCGACATGGAAGTCGATGCGCTTGATGCTTGGGTTTACTGCCAGATTGACGATCGAGTTAACAGGCTTGTTAATTGCCCCTCCCTCCAAGCAATCAATAAGTTTCGTTGCGGGTTCATTGAGGTATTGAATCAACCCTTCCAGGTTAACAATGATGGTAGCGCGATCCAGGCGGGTCAGCAGCGAGCAAGCTGCTTCCAGCACATGGCTACTCGTTTCTTCATCAGAGTTCTTAGCTAGGCCCGCAGCCTTCAGAAACTTTCGGTACATGCGCATTCGCCTCTGCTGTCAATAAATCATATTCAGCAATATGCGTGCCCCCATTCGCGTTTCTTCTATCCCCTGAAATTAAACGGTTTACCAAACATTTAAGCGGCCAGACAGTTGGGTTCTCGATAGTGAAGTGCAGTTTTCTCATCAGCGTATCGACCGAGCGTACCTACGTAAAGCGTACGTTGACGGATGTTAGTGTTGGAATTGTGAAAAAACCGCAATTAATATTGCACGACGGTCGGATCAAGACTACGCCACAGATACCAGGTGGCTACCGTACGCCACGGCGCAAACTGCTCTCCCATTTCTCGCAGTCGCTTAGGGGTAGGCCGCTCCCCCTCCATATAATGCAGCGCGACGGCTTTCTGCAATCCAATATCATCCACCGGCCACACATCGGCGCGGCGTAGATAAAAAATCAGGAACATTTCTGCAGTCCAGCGGCCGATACCGCGCACGTCGACTAGTTCGTTAATCACCGTCTCGTCGTCTTCGCGTGTCCAGCGTTCGGGGTCTATCCGGCCATCTAGAAAATGCCCGGCCAAGTCTTGCACATACTGGACCTTGCGCCGCGAAAATCCGCAGGCGGCAAGCGCGGTGGGGTCTAAATCAGCGATGCGTTGCGGGTTGATTAATTCGGCCAATGTGGCAAAACGCGCCCAGATCGAGTCTGCTGCTTTGACAGATATTTGCTGCCCCACGATGGCGCGTAACAGGGTTTGAAACGGGTCGCCGCGATTGGCGAGGATGGCGTCGGGGTAGCGTGCGATTAGGGCCGCCATGATCGGGTCGCTTTTGCTTAACGCGAGTGCGGCTTTATTCCAGTAGGCGGGGGGTTTGTTTGTTGCGGGATGCTTTGCGCTGGACTTCACAACAAAATAATGTCGTACTGTTCCTGGCTATAACTTGTTTCAACTTGCAGCGAAATCGGCTTACCGATGAAATCGCCGAGCTGCGCCAGGCTGGCTGACTCTTCTTCTAAAAACAAATCAATGACGGATTGCGAGGCGATGATGCGGTATTCCCGGGCGTCGAACTGGCGGGCTTCTCGCAGGATTTCGCGTAGCGCGTCGTAGCACACGGTTTGTGCGGTTTTGATTTGACCGCGCCCCTGGCAAGTGGGGCAGGGTTCGCACAACACGTGCGCAAGCGATTCGCGGGTGCGCTTGCGCGTCATTTCAACCAAACCGAGCGTTGAGAATCCGCTGATGGTGGTGCGGGTGGGATCGCGCGCCATGGCTTTTTTAAGTTCCGCCAATACGGCTTCGCGGTGTTCGGGGTTGTCCATGTCGATCAGGTCGAGGATAACGATCCCGCCCAGATTGCGTAGTCGCAATTGCCGCGCGATTGACTGTGCAGCTTCGAGGTTGGTCTTGAATATGGTGTCGTCAAAATTGCGGGCGCCGACAAAGCCGCCGGTGTTCACATCCACCGTGGTGAGCGCTTCGGTTTGATCGATGACGAGATAGCCGCCTGATTTCAGATCGACGCGCCGCCCGAGGGCTTTGGCGACTTCTTCTTCGATCATATGCAGGTCAAACAACGGGCGTTCGGCGCCGTAGTGATGCAATTTGCCTAGCACTTCGCTGGTGTAATTTTGCGCAAACTCGAGCATGCGTTGGTAGGTTTCACGCGAGTCGACCTGGATGCGGGCGGTGTCTTTATTCACGAAATCGCGTAACACGCGCAACGACAAATCCAGATCCTGATACAGCATGCAGGGCACGTCGCAGTTCTCGCGCGATTTGATGTTGTGCCACAGACGGCGCAGGTATTCGATGTCGGTTTGCAGTTCGGCGTCTTCAGCGGTTTCGGCCATGGTGCGCACGATAAAGCCGCCGGATGAGTCGGCGGGGATCAATTGATGCAGCTTCTGGCGCAGGATTTCGCGTTCTTCTTCGCCTTCGATTTTTTGCGATATGCCAATGTGGGTTTCTTGCGGCAGGTAAACCAGATAACGGCCGGCGAAGCTGATCTGCGTCGACAGTCGCGCACCCTTGGTGCCTATCGGGTCTTTGATCACTTGCACCATGATCGATTGACCTTCATGCAGAAGGTGCTCGATCACGCGCTCCGGTTCGGTACCGCGGCGTTCGGACCAGATATCCGCGACATGCAAAAATGCGGCGCGCTCCAAACCGATATCAATAAACGCAGACTGCATCCCTGGCAGCACCCGCACCACGCGTCCCATATAGATATTGCTGACGAGGCCCAGGCATTGCGCGCGTTCGATGTGCAACTCTTGCACGGCGCCCAGATGCAGTACTGCGACGCGGATTTCCTGCGGGGTGACGTTAACGAGAATTTCTTCGCTCATAGTAAAACGCAGCTGAGCGAGGATTATTGGACGATGCCGAACTGTTTCAACAACACGTTGGTTTCGTACAAGGGCAGCCCCATCACGCCGGTATAACTGCCTTCGATATATTTCACAAAGGCGGCGGCCCTGCCCTGAATGCCATAAGCGCCGGCCTTGTCGGTGAACTCGCTGCTGTCGAGATAACGCCGGATTTCCATGGAGTCCAGTGCGCCAAATTCGACTTTGCTGGACGATAATAAACTCTCAATTCGCCCATCCTGCTGGATCGCTACCGCGGTGTGGACCCAATGACTGCGGGCTGCCAAGCGGATCAATGTGGCTTCAGCGGCGTGCCTGTCTTGAGGTTTGCCGATAATTTCACCGTCTACGTCTATCAACGTGTCCGCACTCAACACAGGGAACTTAAGCAAATGCCGAATCTCCACTGCACGCCACCCGCTGGCGGCTTTTTCGCATGCCATGCGCTGCACGAAATCCACCGGTGCCTCGTTGGCATTGGGAGTTTCAATTACATCCGCGCGCCCCGGTAGCGTACGCAAGGGCAACACCTCAAACGAGACGCCTATCTGTTTTAGCAGCTCGCGACGGCGCGGTGATTGTGATGCGAGGTAAATTCTTTTGTCGATTAATCTATTCGTCTGCGCCATCTCAGTCCCTATGGTAAGGATGCCCTTTTAATATACTTACTGCCCGATATAACTGTTCTGCCAGTACGACACGAATCAGCGCATGTGGCAACGTGAGCCGGGATAACCCCACCAGCTTGTGCGCGTGGGCTTTCACATTGTCGTCCAGCCCGTCGGCTCCGCCAATTACAAACGCAGGGCTGACGCCTTCATCCATCCAGCCTCGCATCCACACTGCCAGCTCACGTGTGCTGGCTTGCACACCGCGCTCATCCAACACCACAGGCACGCATCCCTGCGGCAACGCCGCCAAGATACGCTCGCTCTCAAGTTGGCGAGCGCGTGTGCCATCTGCCCCGGCCACCCGGTGTCCGGGCTTGATTTCGGTTAGCGCGAACAGCATATCGGGAGGCATGCGCCGCGCATAGTCTTCGTATCCCGCATTCACCCAGCTCGGCATTTTGTGCCCGACTGCGATGATAGAAAGTTTCACGTTTCGGCTATTTTGCTGTTATCTACGGCTTTTTTGCTGCGAACTGCAGCGCCTGCACTCCACAGCTCTTCGAGATTGTAGAGCGTGCGCACGGCCGGCTGCATCACATGCACTATCACTTCACCCAAGTCAAGCAAGACCCATTCACCGGTTTGCTCGCCTTCCATATTGCCCACGTGCGCGCCCGCTTCTTTCATTTTGTCGCGCACATGATGAGCCAGAGAACGCGTTTGGCGGTTGGAATCGCCACTGGCGATCACCATGCGCTCAAACATCGCTGTCATTTTGGTGGTATCCAACACCGTAATGTCTTTGGCCTTGATGTCTTCAAGCGCGGCGACGATCAGTTTTACTTTCTGTTCAATATTCATTTTCAGGGCTTATAAAGATGCTGCTGTTGTAGGTAATCGAGCACGGCATCCGGAAGCAGATATCGCACACTTTGTTGCGCTGCCAGTGCAGCGCGTATCGCCTGGGCGGAAATGGCAAGCGGCGTCATTTCCAATATGCTAATCGTTCCCGCGGGGCTTAAGCTGGCTGTAAGGTCGGCGCCTGCCACGGACTTTCCACTCGCACTAAAAGCGGCCTTTTCTATCGACCCGCGTGTTGCCACTTCATGCTGCAATAGCGCTGGCAGCGCCTGCAGCAAGTTGGTTCCCGCACGTTGGGCGACGCCAATGTGCGCAAGATCAAATAAACGGCGCCATTCATGCCAACTCGACAGCCCCAGAAATGCATCCCCCCCGAGTAATAAATACAGTGGCTGCTGCGGGCCCATTTCACTGCGCAATGCAGCCAGGGTATCCACGGTATAACTGACGCGCGCGGCGCGTACTTCCCGTTCATCCAATACAAACCGCGGATTTCCAGCGATGGCCCGTCGCACCATTTCCACCCTATGCTGCGGAGGCGTTAGCGGCGCCGGACGATGCGGCGGTTGACCACTCGGCATAAAGCGCACTTCGCGCAAATTCAATGCTGCGGCCATCTCCTCCGCCAGCCGCAAATGACCATGGTGGATCGGGTCAAAAGTGCCGCCAAAAATACCGATGGCTTGCATCAATTAAACACGGATATGGCCGTCTCCCAGCACCACCCATTTCTGGTTGGTGAGCCCTTCCAACCCGACCGGGCCGCGCGCGTGGATCTTACTAGTGGAGGTCCCGATCTCCGCGCCCAGTCCATACTCGAAGCCATCGGCAAACCGCGTCGACGCATTTACCATCACCGAAGCCGAATCCACTTCGCGCAAAAATCTCCGAGCGCGGCTGTAATCTTCAGTGACGATTGCGTCGGTGTGCTGCGAGCCATAGGTATTGATGTGCGCAATCGCTGCGTCCAGATTGGCGACCACACGCACCGATAAAATCGGTGCGAGATATTCGGTGTGCCAGTCTTCCTCGGTCGCAGTGTTCATCGTTACCAACGCGCGCGCAGCTTCGTCGCCCCGCAATTCCACGTGCTTGGCGTGATAAATCTCGGCGAGTTTAGGCAGCACTGTTTGAGCCACACCTTCAGCCACCAGCAAGGTTTCCATCGTGTTGCAGGTGCCGTAGCGGCTGGTCTTGGCGTTGTCTGCGATGCGTATCGCTTTTTCGATGTCGGCCGCGTCGTCGATGTATACGTGACACACGCCGTGCAGATGTTTAATCACCGGCACGCGCGCCTCATTCATGATGCGTTCGATCAAGCCTTTGCCTCCGCGCGGCACTATCACGTCCACGTAATCCTGCATCGTAATCAATTCGCCTACCGCCGCACGGTCGGTGGTTTCGACCACTTGCACAACGGTTTCCGGCAGCCCTGCCGCTAGCAAGCCTTCACGCACGCACGCGGCCACTGCCTGGTTGGATAACATAGCTTCGGAGCCGCCGCGCAGAATCGCCGCATTGCCAGACTTCAGGCACAGCCCCGCCGCATCGGCGGTCACATTCGGGCGTGCTTCGTAGATGATGCCGATCACGCCCAACGGCACGCGCATTTTGCCGACCTGTATCCCGGATGGGCGATATTTCAGATCGGTGATTTCGCCGACAGGATCAGGCAACGCGGCAATCTGCTCCAGTCCCTCGGCCATGGCAGCCACCGACTTGGTGTTGATTTCCAGGCGGTCGAGCAATGCCGCATCTAGGCCGGCGGCGCGTGCTGACTCCATATCTCGTGTGTTGGCCGCCAGCAACTTGGGCGCATCACGGCGAATGGCGGCGGCCATTGCCAGCAAGGCCATGTTTTTTTGATTCGCGTCAGCGCGAGCAATCGCAAGCGCGCCTACCCGCGCTTGCTTGCCCAAGGTCTGCATATAATTTTTAACGTCCATCTAGGTTCCTTGTCGGGCTGGCCATCGCCAGTCCCATTCGTAATATCGTGTCCCACGGGTCGCCAATGCGTTCCAGACCTTTGGCCTGTCTGTCGAGCAGCGCGAGCATCGCTTGCGCAGCCTCAATGCGAGTCTGGCTTAAACGCACCATCGCTTTTTCGACCCAAGGTCGACGTTGATCGCGCACGCGAGCCTGCTTCATTAACGCACCCAAGGGCTCGCCTTGATAGACGCCCACTTTCAATTTGAGCAGCATGCGGACAACATCGGCCAGACGCCACATAAATGCGACCGGATGCTCGCCGCTGTTTTTTAAATCCGCGACGATGCGTACATAGCGGGCGGTGTCGCCTTGCAGTAACGCATCTTGCAACAATTCAGCTTCCAGCCGCGAGACATCAACGACTGCGTTTTCGATATCGGCCAAGCTAATTTTTCCGCGCGGCAACAACAGCGCCAATTTATCTATCTCTTGCTGCGCAGCCAACAGATTGCCCTCGACCCGGTCCGCGAGAAATTCCAGCGCGGCACGCTCAGCCACCAAGCCTTGCTTGGCCAAGCGTCGCTCCATCCAGCCGGGTAACGCCGCGCGCTCAACGACTCTGGCTTCGATGACGGTACCGGTGGCTGCCAAAGCTGAAAACCAGCGGCTTTGCGTTGCTCTCCAGTCGAGGCCCGGCAGCGTAATCAACGTCAACGTATCTGCAGGGAGCTGGCTCGCATAAGCCTCCAGCGCTTTGCCGCCGTCGATTCCGGGCTTGCCGGAAGGAATGTGGATTTCGGTCAAGCGACGTTCAGCAAACAGCGACAAATTATCGCCCCCTGCAAAAATCGCATTCCAGTTGTAGCGCCCTTGCACGGCATAAACGTTACGCTCGGTGTAACCCGCCGCGCGCGCGGCGGATCGCAAACTGTCTGCCGCTTCAATAGCGGCCAGCGGTTCGTCGCCAAACACCACATATAAAGGTGCCAGCCCTTTTGCGATATGGTCGGGCAAACGCTCGGGTGAAATATTCACTGTGCGCGATCAGCCGGTTGTTGAGTAGTGACGACTTGGGGTTTCAAGCTGCGTAAGCGCCGCAATATCTGCTGCGCAGCCTGGTCTTGCATATCGCGATACAACAAACTTTCTTCAGCCGATTTGGCGAGAAAAGCCGCATCGCCATACGTGTAGTCGCGCACCAGCTCAATCATGTCGGGCTCAACCCAGGGGCGACCCTCCGGCGTCAAGATGCTGTAACCCACACGATAAGCCAAACGATATTCCGTCACTCGACCCGCGCCCGACAACGAGAGGATGGTTTTGGTGCTGGTTTCGACACCGATCTTTAGAACTGCCTCAGACTGGCTGGCTAAATCGACTAGCCGTACGAAGCCCCCTGACACCAGCGCTTTGCGGATGCGCTCCCCCACCGCGCTGCCTGATGGGAACTCGAGATGCAAAGTGGCAAACGGAATGCCTTCTACGCGGCGTAACTTAAAACCGCAGCCAACCAATAACGCGGGGGAGAGCAGCATTAAAAAATTTCGACGTTTCATAGCACGATATTTACCAAGCGACCCGGCACCACCACGACTTTTTTCGGCGGACGACCTTCGAGATATTTTATGGCAGCAGCGGAAGACAATGCGGCGGCCTCGATTACATCTCGTGCTGCATGCGTGGCTACGACGATTTGTCCACGCAATTTGCCGTTGACTTGCAGCATGAGCTCGACGCTATCTTGCACTAACGCCGACTCGTCCACCGTTGGCCAGGTTATCTGCGCGTCAGCGCCGGGTTGAAGCTCGGCATACAACACTTCGCAGATGTGCGGCACGATAGGCGCGAGCATTCGGGTCGCGGCTTCCAATACTTCCTGCCGCACGCTCCTCGTCAGCGTATCGCTGCCTTCAATTTTGATCAGCGCATTCATCAGTTCCATCACAGCGGCGATGGCGGTATTGAATTGCTTGCGGCGTTCGATATCGTCGCTGACTTTTTGTATGGTCTGATGCAGCTGGCGGCGCAAAGTCTTAAGTTCGTCGCGCAATTCACCTGCTTGATAAATGGCCACTTCGCCTTGTTGCACGTGCTCGTACACGGTGCGCCACAAGCGCTTCAAAAAGCGATGTGCCCCTTCCACGCCTGCGTCCGACCACTCCAGACTCTGCTCGGGCGGCGCAGCAAACATCGTAAACAAGCGCGCGGTATCTGCGCCGTACAGGTCGATCAACGCCTGCGGATCAACTCCGTTGTTTTTGGATTTCGACATTTTTTCGATGCCGCCGACGATGACCGGCTGGCCGTCGGATTTCAAGCGCGCGCCGTTTTCATCGTTGACCACGTCAGCCGGATTGAACCAGGTTTTTTTACCGTCTGCATTTTCACGGTAATAGGTTTCAGCTATCACCATGCCTTGTGTCAGCAAGTTCAAAAACGGCTCATCGCTTTTCACCAAGCCCTGATCGCGCATCAGCTTGTGAAAAAAACGCGCGTACAGCAAATGCAGAATCGCGTGTTCGATGCCACCGATATATTGATCCACCGGCAACCAGGCGTTGGCACGACCGTCCAACATACCGTCGGTGAAATCCGGGCACGCAAAACGCGCGTAGTACCACGACGATTCGACGAAGGTGTCCATCGTATCGGTCTCGCGCTGCGCAGGGCCGGCGCATTGCGGGCACGTGCAGTCAACAAAATCGGCGCGACGGTTCAACGGATTACCTGCGCCATCGGGCACCACATTTTCGGGGAGCACCACGGGCAATTGATCTTCCGCAACGGGGACATCGCCACATGCGGCGCAATGCACGATGGGAATCGGACAGCCCCAATACCGTTGGCGCGATATACCCCAATCGCGTAGACGGAATTGGGTTTTCTTTTCGCCCAGCCCCAGTGCTTCGAGATCGGCCGCGATGGCATCGACTGCCTGCACGTAATTCAGCCCATCGTATTTGCCCGAGTTCACGCAAATCCCTTTTTCACTGAACCGTTCATCCCATTCAGTCCAAAATCGAGCTTCTCCCCCTGGAATAGATATGGACGGTGCCCATTGGAGAGGGTGGATACCGACGCCCGAGCCGCTAGGGCTCGTAGTAATTTCCTGTCCTATCCAATTAAGTGGAGCAACAACTGGCTTTAGTGGTGAAAACTGCTCTTTGTACCGTATAAAAAAATCGAAATCACGTTCGTCATGCGCTGGGACCGCCATCACTGCACCGTCACCGTAACTCATCAACACATAGTTGCCTACCCAAACCGGGATGGCTTCCCCGGTAAGCGGGTGTGTGACTTTGAGGCCGGTATCCATGCCCTTCTTTTCCATCGTCGCCATGTCGGCTTCGGCCACGCTGCCTTGTTTGCAGGCGGCGATGAAAGCGGCAAGCTCAGGCTTATTTTTGGCAGCGTGGGTAGCGAGCGGATGTTCCGCGGCTACCGCGCAAAAAGTAACGCCCATGATGGTGTCGGGACGGGTAGTAAAGACCCACAGTTTTCCGGGTTGATTATCCAGCTGATAAGGGAACGCGAAACGTACGCCCACGCTTTTACCGATCCAATTGGCCTGCATGGTTTTAACGCGCTCCGGCCAGCCGGGTAACTTATCCAGCCCCGCGAGCAACTCGTCGGCGTATTGCGTGATACGGAAGAAATACATCGGAATCTCGCGCTTTTCCACCAAAGCGCCCGAACGCCAGCCGCGCCCATCTATCACCTGCTCATTGGCAAGCACGGTCGCGTCAACCGGGTCCCAGTTCACGCTGGCCATTTTTTTATAGATGATGCCAGCCTTGAACAGCCTGACGAATAACCATTGCTCCCAGCGGTAGTAGTCGGATTTACAGGTGGCGAGTTCGCGAGACCAATCGATCGCGAACCCCAGCGCTCTCAACTGCGTGCGCATGTGATCAATGTTGGCGTAAGTCCATTCGGCAGGCGGCACATGGTTGGCCATGGCGGCATTCTCGGCGGGCAAACCAAACGCATCCCAGCCCATCGGTTGCAGCACATTAAATCCCCGCATCCGGTGATAGCGCGCCAGCACGTCGCCAATGGTGTAGTTGCGCACGTGTCCCATATGCAACTTGCCAGATGGGTACGGGAACATCGACAGGCAATAATATTTGGGGGATGTCGACTTTTCCAAGGTGCGGTGCGACTGGCTCGATTCCCAATGCGCCTGCCTGCTACGTTCGATATCGGACGGTGTGTATTTTTCCTGCATGATTTATTGCGTGGGGGACAGGATTCTGAACTAACTGATTATACCGTTCATAGGCCCGGCAGCAGTGACAAGCGCCGCTTCGCGCAGGTACAATTGCCCGGTTTACCCTTTCAAATCTGCATACTAGGAGTTCAGCATGTCCAAAAAACATCCCGTGATAGCCGTGACCGGTTCTTCCGGCGCGGGCACCACTACGGTCAAACGCGCGTTTGAACACATTTTCTTTCGCGAAAAAATCCACGCAGCGGTGATCGAGGGCGACAGCTTTCATAGCCTGTCTCGGGTGGAATTTAAAGAGGCGATGAAGAAAGCCGAGGCTGAAGGTAACCAATCCTTTAGTCACTTCGGCCCGCAAGCCAACCATTTCGGCAAACTGGCCGAGTTATTTAATACTTATGGTGCGAGTGGCAGCGGTAAAAAGCGCTATTACATCCATAGCGACGAAGAAGCAGCCGAGCATAATAAGCGCCTGAATACCAGCCTCAATCCCGGCGAATTCACGCCTTGGGAGGATGTGGCGCCAGGTTCGGATTTACTGTTTTATGAAGGCCTGCATGGCCTGGTTAAGACGGACGATATCGACGTCGCTGCCCATGTGGATTTAGGCATAGGCGTGGTGCCGATCGTTAATCTGGAATGGATCCAAAAGATTCACCGTGATGGTGCGGAGCGGGGCTATTCAGCTGATGTCATCGTTGACACCATCCTCCGCCGCATGCCGGACTATGTGAACTACATTACCCCACAGTTTTCTCGCACGGACATTAATTTCCAGCGCGTATCGACGGTGGATACTTCCAATCCTTTCATATCACGTGACATCCCCACGCCGGATGAAAGCTTCATTGTGATTCGTTTCCGCGACCCCCAGCATCCCGGCCTGGATTTCCCGTACCTGCTCAACATGATCAGTAATTCCTTCATGTCTCGCCGCAATACGATTGTCGTGCCCGGCGCAAAAATGGGCTTTGCGATGGAACTGATCCTGGGCCCAATTATTCAGGAAATGATTGCAAGCAAAGGCAAATAACGTCATTAAAATTATCGGGCTGCCACGTTAGTTTTGTTCGATGGCAATTCATTTGCCCTACGGACACCCAAAAAAAAACCCCGTCGAAACGGGGTTTTTTTTGCTTCCCAACTTATCGCTGAGTGGGGCGCTGTACTTCGACTTCAACTACAACACGGCGGTTGGGTTGTAGGCAGTCCACGAGTTTCTTGTTTTTATGCGTTTCCTTGCCCTTGATTTCGCTGCAAGATACGACAGGATCACTTTCGCCTTTAGCGGCGGTTTGAATACGGCTACCTTCAACACCCTGGCTTACCAAATAGCTCTTAACCGCATTAGCCCGACGTTGCGACAAATTCTGGTTGTACGAATCGCTACCAATGCGGTCAGCATGACCAGTAACCAAAATAGCTTCAACTTGGGGATATTGCTTCATTTTGACAACAACTTCTTCGTTCAGATGCTGCTTGCCTTCTGAATGGATGACAGCTTTATCGAAAGCAAACAATGTTTCGGCTTGCAAAGTGATTTTCTCGAAAGCGGGTTTGTCCGGACCGACGACCACAGGTGCGGGCGCAGCTACAGGTTCAGGAGCCGCTTCAACAACTTTTTCGGGTTCTTTTTTCTTGATCAGGTCAGGATCACATTCCGGGATAGCCATAGCTGGCGTCCAATATCCAGTTCTCCAGCACTCGTTGTAATTGTTTCTTACAACGTTGCCGCGGCTATCAATTAAATATCCTTCTTTATCGGCTATTGCTACGCCACTGCCCAGAACTGACAGCGCAGCCCCCAAAACGATTCCGATGGTACTTTTCTTTAAAGAAACACTTTTCATGGTTTTTTTCCTTCCGTTGTTTACAGCACAATTTTACTATGGAGACCGCTTATTCCTAAGGGCACTATACCAAGCTTATCGTAGGACTTCACTAAGCTTGGAGGTTAGAAGTGTTCAGTAAGGCAACTTTAGGGCGTATTTACAACAACAACGGTATACTCGTTTCGTTTTTAGAGCGTTGTGTTTAAGTGTTCAAGTAAAGGGGTGATATGCGTTTTTTGATGGCTATTTTCAGTTTGCTCGTAAGTGCCCAGGCTTGGGCTAACTTTCCCCAAGTCGAGATCAAAACTTCCCAAGGCCCTATTTTAATTGAGCTTTATCCAGATAAAGCGCCCATTACAGTTGAGAATTTTCTTAAGTATGTCAAAAGCGATTTCTACAGGGGCACTATTTTCCACCGCACCGTAAACCATTTTGTGATCCAGGGGGGTGGCTACACTCCTGATTTGGTACCCAAGGATACTTTGCCCCCCATCACGAGTGAAGCGACTAATGGATTAAAAAATGAGCCTGGAATGGTGGCTATGGCACGCGCTTACGACCCCAATTCGGCAACTTCGCAGTTTTTTATTAATGTAGAACGCAATCTATTTCTGAATCACCATAAACCCGAGCCCGATTATTACGGTTATGCCGTGTTTGGCAAAGTGATCCAAGGCATGGATATTGTGCAAAAAATTGCTGCTCTGCCCACCTCCACTGCCGGGCCTTACTTCCTGGATGTGCCGGTGCAAACCGTGCTGATCGAGAAAGTATCTCTTATCTCGGAACCTACGGCTGAGCCTGTTGCCCCTCAAGCTGTGCCTAAGACCAAAAAAAGTAGCAGTAACAAAAAACGGCACAAACATTAAGCGTCAGGATTGGTTCTAGTACCCCCGTGGTCATAGCGAAGTATCGAGCCAATAATAAACCCCGACCAAGTATTGCCCGGGGTTTATTACGACATTAATGCCTTAACTCTAGGCAAGTCATCACGATCATGCCCGACCGTCGCGACTCTGACCGTTAATCATCGTCATCATCATCGTGATGCCTCCGACCATGGCCACGCGACTCGTGGTGGTCTTCCTGGTAGTTACCCCATCCCCGGTGGTGGCCATTGTCTCCCCGATAATCTCCCCACCCACCGTGGTGCCCATTATCGCCCTGGTAGTAGTAGTTTTGGACCGGCTGCACGTAAACCGGACGGGGCACATAGATTACATCCCGGGGGCGGTAATCGCTATGCGTCCAATAGCGTTGTCCACCCGTTTCATATAGCACGCGATATCCATCTTGATGACGGTGACCGCCAATTGAAATGGTGATACTGGGTTCGACGTTAATCACATGCCCGGATACATAACCATCATTGGCCCAAGCGCCACTGGAGGCTAGAAGTAGCGTGGCTGACATTAAAATCTTACGTAACATAATCATGCTCCTTTAAATAAAGTCAGACGGTTCAATTGTTTTAAAGTCAGACGGTTCAATTGTTATTCCAGTCATCGTTGTTGCGAAAACGTCCGCCGCGCTGGTTTTCGGCAACAGTGAAATTGACTTTCAACGTGACCCATTCGCCAGGATCGTAGGGGAGGCGGGTATTGAACTCACGCCCCTGGAAGCGATAGCGAACGTCGTATCCGCTTACAACCTGGCGAATATTGTCAGTAGTTTGGCAACGTTCCACCTGCTGCGGATAGTTGTTGTATTGGTCACCATTATTCCAACGCCCGCCTATTACGGCTCCAGTCGCTGCGGCCACCGCTGCTGCTGCAACTCTGCCGTTACCTTTCCCCACGGTTGAACCCAGCAAGCCGCCGGCTACAGCGCCAATGATCGACCCCCCAGTATTGTTGCTGTTGCGATAACTACGTCTTTCGTAGCCGTTAGACTCATTCCAGCACTCCTTGCGGGGCGTGTTAACTGATTCGTAAATCGGGCTGGACGACACCACCCGAGCACGTACCAAAAAATCATCGTTATCTGGGTGACCAGCCTGCGCGGTACCAGCTGCCATAAACAGGCTGGCGGTTAATAACGATATTTTAAATTTCTGAATATTCATGCTGCTTCTCCTTTAATAAATTAGTCTTAACTAAAAACACTTAGTGGCGGCTGCGCTCAGTTTCATCACGCGGAGCCGATTGTTGTTGGCGCCGTTCATACCCATAGCCATAACCTGGGGATTCGGAAGCTCGATCGACATCGCGGGTCTGTTGTTTTTTATTACTTTTGACCCGCGGCTCTTCGCGCGAGTCGCGGCGAGGCGCAGATGCGCTGTCGTTATCATCCTGCCGTGCCAACACAAAACCGCCTTCCCTAACCTCTGAGTTAAAAGAGGCTACCGCCGCACTCTGAAAATCGATATTGCTGGTCAGCGCGGCGTGTGCGGGTATGGCAAGAACAAATCCAAATCCTGCGAGTCCGAGTAGCAATGTGTGTCTGGTCTTGATCATTTGTTTCTCCTGTTCCGTGGGTTTATCTTCCTTCCACGCTTTGCATTCTGGTTGACGAAAGTAAGCGCTCTGTTTCACGCAAGCGGTATTTTGTAACGGTGTGTAACCGTGGCTTTAAATTATGTGTGGGGGCACTGCTATAGTTGCGGCATGAACCCCGTCACCATCTACGTGACCGATGACGACCCTGGCATTCGGGAGTTGTTGGCGGAATATCTCACCACGCAAGGCTACGACGTACACACCGCGGAAAACGCCGTTGCGCTGAATGCCTTGCTTGCACACAAACTGCCAGACCTGGTGGTGCTGGACTGGATGATGCCGGGAGAAGACGGGTTGTCGGTAGCGCGTCGGTTACGTGCGCAACCGGGCTTTCCTCCCATCATCATGCTTTCAGCCAAGGGCGAGGACATTGATCGCATCATCGGGCTCGAAGTAGGCGCCGACGATTACTTGCCCAAGCCGTTCAACCCACGTGAGCTATTGGCCCGCGTGCGCGCAGTATTACGCCGCCAACAGCCCGCGATGACTGAAGCACCCAGCACACGCGTGGTTAATTTCGGGCCTTTCACCGTCAACCTCGACTCGCGCAATCTGAGCCGAGACGGAAACGAAATCAGCTTAACTGGCGGCGAGTACGAGTTGCTGGAGATTTTTGTCACGCATGCCAACCGCGCGTTGTCGCGCGACTGGCTGATGGATCAGTTGCGTGGTTTTGAGCGCGATCCATTCGATCGCAGCATTGATGTCCGGGTGAATCGGCTGCGCAAAAAAATCGAAGACGATGCTGCCAATCCCGCTTACATTCGCACCCAGCGCGGACAAGGATATTTATTTGTGCCGCAAGGTAAGGGTGCGTGATGAGCCGCCCCGCTACCTCATTATTCGCGCGCACCGCGACCACTCTCGCACTGGCTTTTATCGTATTTCAGGCGAGCGCGTTTTGGGTGGTCTACCGCACGCTGATCATCCCGGTGGCTGAGCGCTCAGCGGATGACCTCGCAGGCCTGATTGTATTGTCGGCGCAGACGTGGGTGGAATTGCCGCCCGAAACGCGACCCGCATTCGAAGACGAATTGGCGCGGCGTCACGGGTTGCGCCTGACTACCGCCGAATTCACGACCGATATGCGCGCGCCAAATTTCCCGTTTCGAGCCCAAATCGAATCTGCACTGAGTCACCGAATGGGCGAGTCCATCGAATTACAGGGTGCGCGGGGAACAGCCGCCGCCTGGTTAAACTTGCCCGTGGGGGGACATCGATTGCGTGCGGGATTTTTTCCGGATCGTTATGCCGTCAAACTTCCACTTGCCGCCGCCGCCTTAGTGACTGTGGGCGCTTTTCTCACTTTGCTGACCGCTTTATTAATGGTGAGACGAATCACCGTACCCTTGGCACGCGCCGCGATCGCAGCCGGCCAGGTGGGGGCCGGAGAGGTGCCTGAGCCCTTACCCGAAACCGGCCCGGCGGAGCTAGCCGAACTTGCGCGCCGCTTTAACCGCATGGCGCGTGAAGTAAAAGCCCTCCTGGAAAATCGCACTACTTTGCTCGCCGGAATCTCGCACGATTTACGCACCCCGATGACACGGCTGCAACTCAATCTCGAACTCTTACGCGAGTCACCCAGCTCACAACGCATCGATAAAGCCGTCGCGGACTTGGCTGATATGAACCGGCTTATTAGCGGCTACCTGGAGTTAGCCCGCACAACTTTGGTGGAACCCCGTGTGCGCTTTGATGTATGCGCGATGCTGGAACAAATTACCGTCGAATCCAAACTGATTTGGTCGGGGGCCTTATCTCACTTCATTGAAGCCGGACCTTTAACCGTGCGCCAGATCATGACTAACCTGATCCAAAATGCGCAGCGTTATAGCAGCAATGGGCCGGTAGAAATAACGCTGGAGTCAGATACGGTGAGTACACGAATTGTGGTCCGCGATCGCGGGCCTGGCATCCCTGAGGATCAGCTGGAGCAAGTCTTCCGTCCATTTTATCGATTGGAAGGTTCGCGTTCGCACACTACCGGCGGCACCGGACTGGGGCTGGCAATCGTGCGTCAGCTAGTCGAGAGCAATGGCTGGAAAATACAACTGAGCAACCGCGAAGGCGGCGGTCTGGTGGCGGTACTGGAAATACCGGTTAAAGCGGGGAGGTGAAGTTAATACATACGCGTGCGTATTAGCACGCGCAATTCTATAAAAAACAGCGTCAAACTTATCAGTGACATACGCCGGGTACTGCCACTAAAAAAACCCAGTGGCACTGAAGATAATCCCAAGCTTACGTTTGTCCCTTTACCGAGTTGCATAGAAAAGCTGCGCTTAAGCCAGCCCCGGTTGACGCGCGAACAATGAGAACTGCACAAACAGTATCGATAAGCTGGTCAGGCTCATGCGCTGAGTATGGCCATGAAACCAAGCAAAGGCAGAAGGGCTGAGTTCTATCACCAGTTGACTATCACCGAATTGGAATTTCATGACGTGCTCCTTGTACTTTGAAAGTGCCGCAGCTTTTTTTGCGGCTTGCCAAGACTGATGCAAGCCATATGCCATGAGCCCCACCGGGTTAACGCCGAAAAATTTTGTTTCAGAACAATCGGTTGGGCAGATGCTACAAAAGCGCGCCATGCGCACCTGCGGGAAAGTCATCAACTGCTGTCGATCCCACAAACGACGCCGTCTATTTAGCGGTCGCCAATGCAGGCAGGGTAAAATAGCGCCTGGCTCATCCGATAATGCTTGAGCCCGTTCCTTCTCCCAGCGCCGCCGGTAAACCTTTGCATGATCATCCTTAAAAATCTCAGCCTGCGCCGCAGCGCCAAAGTGCTGCTCGACCGCGCTTCCGTATCGCTCAACCCCGGAGAGAAAGTCGGCTTGGTCGGGCGCAACGGCGCGGGCAAGTCTTCGCTATTTGCGTTGTTGAATGGCACGTTGCATGAGGACAAGGGCGATTTCTCCATCCCGTCGCAATGGCGCATGGCGCAGGTTGCGCAAGATATGCCGGAAACCGACGCCAGCGCGACCGACTTTGTAATCGAGGGCGACACCGTGTTAGCGGCAGCGCAAGCCGAGGTGGAAGCAGCGGAAGCCAGCGACGACGGCGAGCGCATGGCGCACGCGTATATGGAGCTGCATGACGCGGGCGCGCACGACGCGCAGTCGCGGGCGCAAGCATTGATTCTGGGTTTGGGATTCAAAACTTCCGAGCTCAACAACCCGGTGAATAGTTTTTCCGGCGGCTGGCGCATGAGATTACAGCTGGCCCGCGCGCTGATGTGCCCCTCCGAATTGCTGTTGCTGGACGAACCGACCAACCACCTCGACTTAGACGCGTTGGTGTGGCTCGAAGCCTGGCTCAAACGCTACCCCGGCACGATGGTGGTGATCAGCCACGACCGCGAATTTCTGGATGCGGTAACGATGGTCACGCTGCATATCGAGAACGCGCAGCTGACCCGCTACGGCGGCAACTACAGCACCTTCGAAGACATGCGAGCCGAACAAATGCTGTTGCAGCAAGCCGCGTTCACTAAGCAGCAGGACAAGATCGAACACTTGCAAAAATTCATCGACCGCTTTAAAGCGAAAGCGAGTAAAGCCAAGCAGGCGCAGAGCCGAGTCAAGGCGCTGGACCGCATGGAGCGCTTAGCGCCACTGCTGGCCAATGCGGATTTCACGTTCGAATTCAAAGAGCCGATTAATCTGCCGAACCCCATGTTGACCTTGGATCGTGCGAGTTTTGGTTATCCTCCCGCCGCCGACGCGCCGCCCGGCACCCCACCCACCGTGATTGTGCAAAACGTCAGCCGTTCGGTGTTCGCGGGGCAACGCATCGGCATCCTGGGCGCTAACGGCCAGGGCAAATCGACGCTGGTCAAAACCATTGCGCGCACGCTCGCCTCCACCGGTGGCGAGGTAGTCGAAGGCCGAGGCCTGAATATCGGTTACTTTGCGCAGCAGGAACTCGACGTGCTACGCCCGCTCGACACGCCGCTGGAACACATGATCCGGTTGGCCCGCGACACGCTAGCGAATGGCGGCGCGGGACAGTTCAGTTCACGCGAACAGGATCTGCGTACTTTTCTCGGCAGTTTCAACTTCAACGGCGACATGGTAAAGCAAGCCGTCGGCACGATGAGTGGCGGCGAAAAAGCTCGACTGGTGCTGTGCATGATCGTGTGGCAGCGGCCCAATCTGCTCTTGTTGGATGAGCCCACCAACCACCTGGACCTGGCCACGCGAGAGGCACTATCGATGGCGTTGAACGAATTCGAAGGCACGGTAATGCTGGTGAGTCATGACCGCGCATTGTTGCGCGCGGTGTGCGACGAATTCTGGCTAGTAACGCGCGGCGGCGTGGAGCCGTTCGACGGCGATCTGGACGACTACCAGCGTTATCTGCTGGAAGAAGGCAAACGCCTGCGCGATAGTTTGAAAGACGCAGGCAAGGAAGTTAAAAACGCCGTGCTACCGGTTGAACCTGCCGCGCCTTCGACCAAACGTGCGGTATCCGGCAAGGCTAAGCCATTGAAGCAAGCCCTCGGTAAAATCGATCAGGCGCTAGCTGAACTGCAAGCCAAAAAAACGCAACTCGAAGCGAATCTAAGCTCGGCAAAAACGTCCAGCGACATCGCCGCCGCCAACGATCAACTGCAGCGCGTGCACGTGGAACTTACGCAACTTGAGGAAGAATGGCTTGCCTTATCTGACGAGCTCGAAGCGATCAGTTAAGTCTCCGGATCGCTTCAGGCAAATCGCCTAACGAATCAAATCTGCGGGTGTATTGATATTGTCGAAACATCCGTCAGCAAATCGCGCCTGAGACGGATGAAAGGCTTGCTGCCAGCGGTGTACCTCGCGGGCGCCTGAATTTAAATAATCGCGCAGCGTAGTGGCCAGCTTAGTCTGCACCAGCATGATGGTGTAATGCGTGCGAACCGTATCTGCTGCAATGGCCATGGGTACATCGCTTTCCTGCGCCGCTTGCCACAAATTCCCAACCAGATTAGCAGGCAGATGGGGCGTATCGCAGGGCACGACCAGTAGCCACTCTGTCGTTACCGCGTCCATTGCTGATAACACGCCGGCCAGCGGACCGGGAAAGTTCGGCAGGATATCGGGTATGACGCGACACGTATAAGCCGCATACGCATCAAGATTGCGGTTGGCGCTGATGAATATTTCGTTCACTTGTGGACGCAGCGCGTCCAGAGCCCATTCGATCAACGGTCGCTGCTGGTAGTTGATCAAACCTTTATCTGCACCCCCCATGCGGCTCCCCTGCCCTCCGGCGAGTATGACTGCGGAGATGTCAGTGACGGCGGGCATACAACAAAAAATAGTCTTCGCGATCACCCTGGCGCCGCATCTGCTTATTAAATACCCAACGCGTCGCAAGAGATTTATCAGGTTTGTCGCGTTTGCTTTGCACCAGCAGCCAGTCACACATCGCCGAGGGTGCAGTGCGCAGTTCCCTCCCGCTTTGATAGGCCAGTAGCACCCGCGGTTGCGAATAGACTCCACGAGCATTGATACATGCGTTTGGAGGCACTACGTTTGTCAATACCTGACTCACCTCCACATAACTCAAGCGCGGATCAAATATCTCCAGAAATAGCGCTAGCAGAAGCGTCCACACAAAAGTGATGCCCGCACTCCACACTAGCAGTGGACGTAAGGGCGTGCGCTTTTGCCGCGCAACAAAAATCACCCAGACCATAGTGGCAATTACGCCGAGAATCGTGGGTAGGATACGGAAATCACCCACATCTTCGACGCCCAATTTGATTAGGCGTCGCGCCAGACGTGCGGGCATCGCGAGATCGTGTGCACTCCAATAGACCCAGAACACGATCGCCAAAAAACCGAACAGCATCACACCAAACCACAAAAACGCATACGCCGCACCGCGTCGCAGCGTCATCACCCCAGCCGAAGCCAGTACCGCGGCCGGGGCGACCAGCGCAAGTAATTTGTCTTCGCCCGAGCTGATGCTGATCGAGAAAACCATGAAAAGGGTTAGCAGCACCCCTAGCGGCATAAAGGTGGGCGCCTCTCGCCAAGGGCGACGCGTTCGGTATAAAGCCCAGGCCGCAAGCGGCCAGGTGGGCCACAAAAACCAGGGTAGCAGCCCAATCACATAAAAAGGCTTCGAGGTATAGGCCGTTTGTGCCCCAAACGGCCAACGCTGAATTTGCAGCGCGGGGATTAATGGCTCGTGCTGAAACCACAGTAATGCGATCCAAGCCAGACCCAACAGGATTGCGGTCACTAGCCCCCAAACCAATCCGCGTCTGGTCAGGGGCGTGCGATACACTGGACTGAATACGGGTAAAACCGCGGCGAGTAAAACCAATGCCAGCGGCCCGATCAGACCCGTCGCTAGTAGCATCACTATTAAACCGGCGCTTAGGGTTCCCGCGCTGCGTAACCCGGCGCTTAAAGTTCTCGCGCTGCCTGTCTCTTTCGGCAGGCGGGCGAGCCCATCCAACACCATCGCTACCCCTGCAAGTTGAGCGGTGTAGGCGTTCATTTCGTGCCCGCGCAATAGCAGCCCCACGCTACCCAGCACCGCCAGCGCGGCTGGCCAGCGATGGTCTTCGCCAAAAAGCGCTTCCGCAGCGCGTGCGGTATAAAAGAGCGCCAGCGCGATAAATAAGCCCGAGGCGAGACGCGCGCCATCGTGCAAGGCCAATAATGGTGAGCTTAACCAGGCAGTGACTGCGGCCACCCAGGAATATAGCGGCGGAAAAGCTTCCATAGCCGCGCCCGGCATCAACCACTCACCGTGTTGCCATAACGCCAGAAAGCGAATGAAATTACTGGCGTCGCCGCCTTTCCACGGCGCGTGGCCGATCAGACCTGGCAAAAGCCAAGCCAGGCATAGCACGATCAACGCGGGATGGGGGAAACGTGGCAATGTTGGCTTACTGAATAACTTTCAGCATTTGCCCGGGCTGGGGTTCACCGCTGGGATACAACCCATTTATCAAGCGCAACTGAGACACAGCATTGCCTCCCAATGGCGACTGTGCTGCCAGCTGCCCCAGCGTGGTACCCGACTGCGCGGTGACCACGCGAATGCGGTAAGGGCGCGCGGCTTTGCGTTCCGCGGGCGTTAATGTATGAAAACTGTTAATCGCCGCTTTCAAGCTATCACGATGTTGATTGTAGGCATTGGCATCGCGGCTCAAACCGGCGATCAAGTACTGGGCTCCGCCAAAAACCACGGCACCGACTAACACTGGCTTTTTCTGCAACGTCCCAGCCGCAAAGCTCGCCGGAAAGCCGTTGATATTGCCCTTCGCAAAACGCGCGCCCGGATTAAGCTTAAGATTGTTTTGCAGCGTTTCCATGGAACGGTTGTTTTTGGGACCTTGGCGTACTTCGATCAGCGCATCATGTTGCGGACTGATCGCAACCACGCGATTCGACTGATGCTGCACCTGCCAAGCTTGGGGGAACTGAATCCCCACCCCGAGCTTTTCATACATCAGCGCATTGCCACGAATGACTCCTTGTTCTGGACTGTCGCCAAAATAGAGTCCCGCAATTTTTTGCAAATAGGGGGCGCGGCCTTCGCGCGGAGTCTTCACGAGGTACTTGTCCGCTTCATGCACCACCTGTTTCAAGCTGGCGTCATTACTGGGCGGCGTGGCAAGCGTGCCGTGATAGCGACGCGGTTCACGCCCCTCTTTTTTTGCGGATTCGGCGTCAACCAATTCCTGATTTTTTAACACGTCGATCATGTCAATCATCGCTTGCGGCGGATAACCGGCCTGTGCAAGATATTCTGCGCCCAGACGATCCGCTTGCAGCTCATGATCGCGCCCATAACCCGAGGTCCAGGTTTGCGCCATGGTCTGGAACAGCGTTCCGCCCTTCTGATTATTCAAACTCGGTACCAGAATCGAGCCGAGCATTGCGTCCGAGTCCACTGCGGGGGTAGCGCTAGGCAGCCGCACTCCATGTCGCGCAGTGACATGCCCCATCTCGTGCGCGATTACAGCCGCCAGTTCCGCTTCGGAATCTAGGTAGGCCATGATGCCGCGCGTGATATAGACATAGCCGCCCGGCAACGCAAACGCATTCACTTCGGGGCTATCGATCACGGTGAAGTGCCATTGCAAGTGGGGCCCGCGGCTTTGCCTCGCCAAACGCTGGCCAACGTCGTTAACGTAAGCTTGCAACTCAGTATTTTGGAGCACCGGGTATTGCTGCAATACCTCCTGGTGCATGCGCGTCCCCATTTGGACGTCCTGCTGCTCCGGCATCAGTACAAACGCTTTGTTACCGCCCGATACTGGAATTTGTGCACAGTTACTCAGCAGCACCGTTCCCGCCAAGATTGCGATAATCCGGAGAAAAATGGGTAATTTCATAAGCGTTCTGGATCGAAGAAGATGAGTACCATCGTAGCGGGAGGCGGCTTAGAGGCAAAAGTATCCCGCTACATTTGATGCCAATATTACTAAGGTTGCGGCTAAATAAAAAAGCAGCCAAAGCTGCTTTTTTATTTAGCCAGCTTACGGTTACGCTGCTGTGCTGTCCGACTTCATGCCATAACGTTGGCGGAATTTCTCAACCCGTCCAGCGGTGTCGACAATCTTCTGCTTGCCCGTGTAGAAAGGATGACACTGCGAGCAAACCTCAACGCTCAGCGTATCTTTGCCCATGGTCGAATTGGTTTTAAACGTGCTGCCGCAAGAGCAGGTGACGGTAATTTCGTGGTAATTCGGGTGAATGCCGGCTTTCATGGCAATTCCTTTAGCGGTTGCGAAGAGCGCGTGATTATAAATGAAATGCGGTGGGAAGCAAATTAGCGCTAGCCACGCCGCATCGAATCAAAGAAATCCGCATTGTTTTTGGCGGCGCGTACTTTGTCGATCAAAAACTCCATCGCTTCCATATCGTCCATTGGATAAAGCAGCTTGCGCAGCACCCAGATTTTTTGCAAAACTTCCTGAGGGATCAGCAATTCTTCGCGGCGCGTACCCGAGCGGTTAACGTTGATCGCCGGATATAAACGTTTCTCGGCCATTTTGCGGTCGAGATGGATTTCCATATTGCCGGTGCCCTTGAATTCTTCGTAGATCACGTCGTCCATGCGGCTGCCCGTTTCGACTAGCGCGGTGGCGATGATCGTCAGGCTGCCGCCTTCTTCGATATTGCGCGCCGCACCAAAAAAGCGTTTGGGTTTTTGCAGCGCGCTGGCGTCCACTCCGCCGGTTAGCACCTTGCCGGAAGTCGGCTGCACGGTGTTGTAAGCGCGCGCGAGTCGCGTAATCGAGTCGAGCAGAATCACCACGTCTTTTTTGTGTTCGACCAGACGCTTGGCACGCGCGATCACCATTTCGGCGACTTGGACGTGGCGGCTGGCGGGCTCGTCAAAGGTTGACGCAATCACTTCGCCGCGCACAGTGCGGCTCATTTCAGTGACCTCTTCCGGGCGCTCGTCGATCAGCAGCACGAACAGCACCACGTCCGGGTGGTTCGCAGTAATCGCGTGCGCAATGTGCTGCAGCATCACGGTCTTGCCGGATTTGGGCGACGCTACCAACAAGCCGCGTTGACCTTTGCCGATTGGCGCGACGATGTCGATGATGCGCGAGGTGAGGTTTTCTTCGGCTTTGATATCGCGCTCGAGAATCAGCGGCTTGTCGGGGTGCAGCGGGGTGAGATTTTCAAACAGTATTTTGTTTTTGCTGGCTTCGGGCGCCTCGCCATTGATCTTGTCAAGCTTGGTCATCGCGGAATAACGCTCGCCGTCTTTGGGCGTGCGAATCTCACCCTCGATGCTGTCGCCGGTGTGCAGATTAAAACGGCGGATCTGCGACGGCGACACGTAGACGTCGTCGGTGTTGGCAAGATACGACGTCTCGGGCGAGCGCAGGAAACCAAATCCATCCGGCAGCACTTCCAACACGCCATCGCCGTAAATACTCTCGCCACGTTTGGCCAGCGCCTTCAGAATCGCGAAAATCAATTCCTGCTTGCGGAATCGGTTGGCGTTATCAATGCCGTTTTCAGCAGCAATGACGAGGAGTTCGGTGATCGGTTTTAGCTTGAGTTCGGAAAGATGCATTGGGGTGGCCTGAGGTGGCTCGCTTGAAAAAGCCGGGAGTGGGTCGGGACGGACGGGAAGCGCGGGCATAGTGTATGCAGCCTCAGCGTCCGGTAAACAAACGCTCGATTAAAGTGGGGGATTAGATATTGCTATCAACAAAAGCGGTCAGTTGTGACTTGGACAATGCGCCAACCTTGGTCGCTTCGATATTGCCATTTTTGAAAATCATCAGCGTGGGAATGCCACGAATGCCAAACTTGGGCGGCGTGCCTTGATTCTCGTCGATGTTGAGTTTGCAGACCTTAAGTTTGCCTGCGTATTCCTTGGCGACCTCATCGAGTATCGGTGAAATCATTTTGCATGGGCCGCACCAATCGGCCCAGTAATCAACTAATACCGGCACGCCGGCTTGCAGAACTTCCTGCTCGAAAGAATCGTCAGATACGTAATGGATGTGTTCACTCATCAGTGAGGCTCCCAGGGACTAATGAAAGTGGCCGAAAATGGCCTGTGTGATTTGTATAGGTGTATGCAGCTGGAAAATTTGCTGGAAAATACGTCGTCCTGTCGATATGCTACAGCAAAACCGGCGTCCTAATGCAAGTCCCATCGTTAACCCCAACAAGAGTAACCAAGAATGACCTACGTCGTCACCGATTCCTGTATCAAGTGCAAGTACACAGACTGTGTGGATGTTTGCCCGGTGGACTGCTTTCATGAGGGTCCCAATTTTTTGGTCATCGACCCCGAAGAGTGCATCGACTGCACCTTGTGCGTGGCGGAATGCCCGGTGGAAGCCATCTACGCAGAAGACGATGTGCCGGACGATCAACGCGCCTTTATCGCGCTCAACGCCGAACTCGCGCGCGGTTGGAAAGTGATTATCCAGCGCAAAGAGGCCCCTGCTGACGCGGATGAATGGGCTGGGGTCAAAAACAAACTTCCGCATTTGGAGCGTTAGCACCCGGTGGGAATCAGCACGGTTCCCGTCGTGTCGGGGCGGCTCATCGAGTCGCTTGCACAGCACCTGCTGCAAAACCATTCGGACGTATTACCCGATCTTTCCGAAGTGATCGTGCTCGTGCCCAATCACCGCGCTGGGCAGGATTTTGCGCAGGTACTCTCGCGTGAGCACGGGGCGCGCGCATTAATTCCACCACGAGTTACCCCGTTGAAAGCTTGGGCAGAAAGCGGGGCGGTCGGCACGCCCGAGCCGCAATCGCAGCGCCTCGCAAGTTTGCATGGCGTATTACGTCGCGAGCGCTGGCTCGGCAATGTCGATAAGTGGGCGCTCAGTCAGGAGCTGCTGACGCTGGCCGACGAGCTGTCCGCCGCGCGCTTGGGGGGCGAGATCGCGCGGCGCATCGGTGCCTTGCACGCGAACAGCGGCGCCCTCGATCATGCCACGCTTACTCGCGAAGTCGCATTGATCGAAGCCGTCTGGCGCACCTTGAATCAGGATGACAGCAATCCACAAGCGCGCTATGCCTTGGCACTGCAAACAATCGTGCAACAAGCCAGCGCACCGCTTTATGCTGCCGCACTAGGCCCGCTTAGCGCCACCGAAAAACGTTTCTTCGAAAATTATGCTGAACGCGCGCCGGTGCAATTCTTTGTGTCGGCCCCCGAGCCCGCGCACCCTATTGCTGCCACGCTGAATGCCGCTTGGCAAACAATCGAACCGCCCATCCGCGCCCGCGCCGAAGCCTTGGCACACATCCATCCAGAATCCCCCCTGCGCGGGCAGATCAAAATTTGCGCCGCCGCACACCTCGAAGCCGAAGCTCGCGCAGTCGCAACCTGGGTTGCCGAACAATTAAACGCCGGGCTACGCAGCATTGCGCTGATTGCGCTGGATCGCGAAACCAGTCGCCGCACCCGCGCATTACTCGAACGCATGAACGTACTGGTCGCAGATGAAACCGGCTGGACGCTATCCACCACTACCGCCGCGGCGGTGATTGACCGCTGGCTTAGCTGCGTGGCGCAGAATTTCCCGCATACCGAATTGCTGGACTTATTGAAATCACCATTCTTATTCGGCGAGGTGGAAGGCCGCCAGCAGGCGGTACTGGCGCTGGAACGGGCAGCGCGCAAATACGGCATTGCCAGCGGTCTCACCGAGTTACGCAAATTGGCTCGCACAGAAGCATCTTGTGCCCAGGCGCTGCCTTGGATTGAACTGTTAGCTCAAGCCGCCCGGGCTTTTGCCCAAGCACGCGCGACCTTAAGCACCTGGCTCGCCCGGCTGACCTCGAGCCTTGAGCCACTCACGGCGCTTACCGCTCTAAAGGCTGATGCAGCGGGCGCTGCAGTCCTTACTCTGCTCGATCAACTTCACCTGGAGTTGGGTAATGACCGCGAAACCTATACCTTTAACGAGTGGCGGCGCTGGCTCAACATGGCGCTCGAAGACGCAAGCTTTATGGATACGGGCGTCGTGAGTCCCGTCGTGCTCACCTCGCTGCCCGCTGCGCGGGGTCGCGTGTTTGAAGCAGTCGCGGTAATCGGCGCGGATGCGCTACATTTGCCAGCGCGTGCTACGCCGGGGCTCTTCAGTCAATCTACCCGTGCGCAACTTGGTTTGTTCACTGCAGCCGATCATGCTGCGCAGACTAGCGATGACTTGATGCATTTGTTGACCCAAGGGCCTGTGCTATTGAGTTGGCAAGCGTGGAAAGAAGACGAACCCAATCCTGCTTCGCCGCTGGTGGTGCGGCTGCAGGTATTGCATCAGGCTGCGTGGAACCAAGCCATTGAAACCCAACTGATCGCCGAGCCTCCCGCGCAGCGCAGCGTGCTTCCCGAGCCTGCTCGCGCGCCCCTGCCCGCCGTGCCGGTTGAGCGGTTGCCGCGGCGTTATTCCCCCACTGTGTATCAAACGCTGCTCGACTGCCCCTACCGTTTTTTTGCGCGCAGCGTGCTGGGGTTGCGCGAACTCGACGAAGCAGAAGACGTCTTGGACAAAAGCGATTACGGTAATGCGCTGCATCATATTTTGCAGCAGTTTCACGACGCCGATCCTCCCATCGAGCGCGAAGCCGCGCTCGCTTTATTGAGTAGTTTGTCCGAAGCCGAGTTTGCGCCGCTGCCGGCGTATACCGCCGCCACCTGGCGTGTTCAGTGGGCCAACCTCCAGCCTGTCTACGTTGATGCCTGGCTTGCCGCGGTACAGGCAGGGTGGCGTTATCAATCCGGCGAAACCGCGTATGAAATGGAGCTAGACGTGGTTACCTTAGGCAAAATTACGCTGCATGGGCGGCTCGACCGCATCGACCAGCGCGGCGATGCGCTGCAAGTCATCGATTACAAAACCAGCACGCGCAAAAGCCTGGAAAAAAAGCGCGACGCGCCGGGGGAAAATATCCAGCTGCCTTTTTACGCCTACTTGTGCAACGCGGCGGCGGCATATTTACCGATTAACGAAGCGGCCATCGCTCCCCTGCAACTGGACGGCGAGACCGATATCGAAGCCATCATGCTGCGCCTGCCGTTGCTGCTCGAAGCACTTGCCAAAGGTGAAGGCTTGACGGCCCATGGCGTCGATGCGGTTTGTAAATATTGCGAAGTGCGTGGGTTGTGCCGTAAAGGAATGTGGTCCTAAACATCGACCTAACCATCGCCGATGGCGGCCTGCTAGAATCCCGCACGAAACCCGGCAGCACCGCCGAAGCCGGAAACAATAATATTTAAAGGGACTGCAATGGGGGCTGAAGGCAAAATACCGGGCGAACGTCGCTTGCAAATACTGCAAACACTCGCCGGCATGTTAGAAGAACCCCAGGCCGAAAAAATCACCACCGCCTCGCTCGCCGCTCGCGTAGGCGTCTCAGAAGCCGCGCTGTATCGCCACTTCGCCAGCAAAGCGCAGATGTACGAAGGCCTGATCGAATTCATCGAACAAACCCTGTTTGGGCTGATCGCCAAAGTGACTGCAGGCACAACCCATTCCACAGATCAGGCCAGCGCAATCGTCACGCTGTTGCTCAATTTTGCCGGCAAAAATCCCGGCATGACGCGCGTGCTAATCGGCGACGCGCTGGTCAACGAAAACACTCGTCTACAAAAACGTATCAACCAACTGCACGACCGCATCGAAGCCGAGTTGCGCCAGTGCCTACGGTTAAGCCTGGATAAACGCGCCGAACTGGCGGGGCCGTTGGCTAACTTGATGCTGTGTTTTGTGGTGGGGCGCTGGCATCAGTTTGCTAAAAGTGGATTTAGTCGCGCGCCTAATGCGGATGTGGAAGTAATGTTGAGTTTATTAATACAAAAACACCAGCAAGACAGCCCTGGCGGAAATTAATCGTCGTCGCCTAGTTCAGGATCCCAGCCTTTTTCGCGCGCGCGTTCCACTGCCATTTTGTAAAGGGCGGCATGGCGCTCACGCAATTCGGCGGGCAAATTGCTGGGCAAACTCTTGTATTTGTCCCACTCGGCTTCGATCTTGTCCATCAACACTTGCATCCGGCCCAAATCCCAGCCCGCACAGTCTTCGGTTTCCGGGAGAAAGCCGAACAGCCAGGCATCAAGCACCACGCGTCCCATCATAGTGATGCCATGCTTGTCATGGTGGAATCCGGTGTAGGTCATCTTATTGTTCATAGCGGGGTATCAATACTCTTAGGGCTTATGTCGAAGGGAAAACAGCGGGGGAACTGGCCGTTAACGTCAGGTGCGCGTCGTTAAACCACTTGGCAGAAACGGGGTTTCCAAGCGCATAGTGCAATCACGCTGCAAGGATACCACCCAGCCTGTCATGAGCAGCCCCGAATGGCGGGGCATCGAATTCATGCCGGAAATGGATTAACTCGTGACGCGCTGAGTCGCCCCTAACGCATCTAAAGCCACTCCACGATGTTGGCCTCGGTTTATCGAATGACGGTACATCACCAGTAGCATCACTATCACAACAAATACGCCAAACCCTACAATGATTGGCAGCAGCGGCGCATTGACGTACAGCAAGCCCCCGTAAACTGCCAGCAACACGAGCGACGCCAAACTTTCATTGAAGTTTTGCACCGCGACTGACTGCCCGCTATGCATCAGCGCTTGGCCGCGACTTTGCAGAAGTGCGTTCATCGGCACGAGCAGCAATCCCGATAGCGCGCCCATCGCAAACAACAACGTCACCGCGACCCAAACCTCGGCGACCCGCGCGAGAAGCAGCAGCGTTATCCCAATGACGAGGCCTATGGGCAACACGGTGAGCGCGTGTCGCATGGGCACCCAGCGCGCCGCGGAGACTGCGCCCGCTGCCATGCCTAACGCTACGGCTACTTGTAACAGCGCTGCCTGCGCGAGTGGCAGGTGCAATGCATGAGCTGCCCAGCGCAGGATGATGAATTGGAGCGCGGCGGATACAGCCCAGAACAAACTGGTGACCGCGAGTGAAATTTGGCCTTCTGGGTCACGCCACAGCACACCGAATGCGTGGTAAAAATTACGCAGTAATGCGCGCGGTTTAGTCAGCGCAACGGTATTGTTAGCTGCGAGTCTGGGTATCGCGGCGGCGCACAATACTGCGATGAAATACACCGCACTAATCAGCGCAATCGCGTGGGTGGCGGGCGTGTTGCCGAGCTGTGGCAGCACGCGGGTGGCACTTAATAAGACACTGCCCAGCCACACGCCGAGCAGGATCGAAAATAGCGTCGATACTTCCATCCAGGCATTAGCTTTGATCAGCTCTGCAGGCGGCAACAGTTCAGGCAGGATGCCGTATTTGGCGGGGGAATAAGCCGCCGCACCCAAGCCTATCAACGCATAGGCGAGTAGCGGATGAACTTGCACGAGTAGCAGGCCGCAGCCGCCGAGCTTGACGAGATTGGTGATGAATATCACGCGCCCTTTGGGCATTGCATCGGCCACCGCACCGGCAAATACGGCTAATAACACGAAGGATAAATAAAATAGCAGGCGCAATGTGGGCGTCATCCACGCGGCCGCATGCTGTTCCATGAGTAAGCCGATGGCGGCGATCAGCAAGGCGTTGTCGGCTAGCGAGCTAAAAAATTGGGCTGCGATGACGGTGAAAAATGCACGTCGTTGGGCCGAGGGAAGGAGCGCTGCGCTGATCACCCCTAATTGCCAAAAAAATGCTTGCGGTAACGCGGGGCCAGATGTTCAAGCTGCAACATCATCGGCAGATCAGCGGTATTGAAAGCAAGGTCAAGCGCGGGCGGTCCCAGTAGACGGGCGCCGCAGCGCAGGTAGCCTTTGATTAAAGGCGGGGTATCTGCCATGCGATTGGCGGCCACCGGCGGCGTCGATTTACTCTCCAGCGGCAATGCGATATGCGGGCGCACTTGCCATTGCGGCGCGACCAAATGATCGACGCGAAGGCTATGCCACAAGTTATTGGCGGTTTGCCCGCCATCGCTGAGCCCTACGCTGGCGCAACCTATCATCGTGTCGAGCTGGTGTGTCCGCATGTAATCGCCGAGCGCCGACCACAGCGCCATGATCACTACACCCGAACGCCAGGCCGGATGCACGCAGGAACGGCCTAATTCGACTGCGTGCTCACGCAGTCGAGTTAGCGGGGTGAGATCAAATTCGGTATCGGTGTAAAAGCCACCGGCTCGCCGTGCGGCAGAGGGAGTCAGTACACGGTAGGTACCGACCAGCATCTTGCGCGGCTCTTGTCCGGGAACAATGGCTTGCACTAAAAGATGATCACAAAATGGATCGAAGCGATCAATATCGAGTTCGGGCAGTGCGCCGGAAGGGGATGGCAACTGCGCTCCCATCTCGCCTGCAAAAATGCGATAGCGCAGACTTTGTGCTTCGCGGACTTCTTCTTCGCTGCTGGCCCAGCGTACGTCGAGTCGCGGAGAATGGTGCGGGATAAACGTAGGCGTGGGTGCATCCATCAACGTCGGCAATGTGCGGGTTGAAACGTGGCTGGCGGTTTCCATGACTGGCCCGTTAGTTCGACGGCGGGTAGTTCGCGATAAGCCGCTGCTGCCGCCAATTAAGTCGCGCAAGTGCCAGCAAGCCGATGGGGGCCACGCCGTCGCGACGCCTGGCGTTGCCAATCGCAAACACCAGGCGTTGTTTTGCAAAAATCATCCGAAACGCTTGGATCAGACCAATAGCGGGGTCCCAGGCTTGAATCGCTTCTGAACCGGCGCCATTGATTTCCATAATCGTGAAGCCTTTGCCCGCGCTTAATGCTGGCAGGTTATCGAAGCGCACATCGAAGCGGCCGCAGTAAAAATCGGGCATATCGCGAGCGATCGCATCGATGGCTGCGGTGAGTTGGGGAGAGATACAACTGCCACCATCGCGGTATAAACCCCCGACGCGGGTGGAGCCCACGGTCGAGAGTCGCACCACTTCTCCGTCGGCCGGAATTCGAGTCTGTGTGAGCAAACATTCATGTTTAACCGAACCCAGCACCCGGCGCGCGCGCACATCGGCGTCGACCAATTCAGCCACGCTGCGCTGACCGTCCCCTACAACGCGCGGGAAATAACGCAACGCGAGGCCGAGGATGCTGCCCTGGTCGGTATGCGGATCGCGTACATAAAAAATCCCCGCTTCGCCTTCTTGCGGCAAATATTGTTGCAACACCACAGTCTCGCTAATGGGGAACGCCGCGAGATAAGTGTGTAGCTCAGGCAGATTGTCGATACGCCGCACGCCATAACCGCATAGGCCGAGATCGGGTTTGGCGATGATCGGAAAGGACAATCCGGCAGCGGCCATGGCTTGCAGTAATGCTTCGTTAGAGGGGAGGGAGTGCGTTGAAAGCGCACAATGCGCTGCGGTAGCGGCGCGCGCCACTGGGCCCATGCCGCGAAAGTATTCCAGCTTGCCTTCGCCCACTAATCCGCCTGAAGTGATGGCCGGATTCGCTGCGGACGGCAAGGTGGCACTGCGGTAACGACACGCCAGCCACATCCATTGCAAAACCAGCGGAATGCAGATCAGCCATTTAGGCATGCGCTCGAGCATGCTGTGACTATTTTTACGCGAAGTAATGGAGCCCGCCGCAACGCACGGCGGGCTTACCGATAAATCCAGCTGGCCATGCATTAGTGGTTTATGACTTACGCTGAACGATCAGACCTACCGCTGCGATGCGGTCGGCATGCGCATAAATCGGGCGACACAGTTCTTCGCCAAATATATCTGGATCGATTTCATCGTACGACCATTCGAAATCCGCAGCGCTTAATAGCGGCAGCACTTCGGCGAGGAAAGGGTCAATCCCCTCCACAATCGCGACCCCGGTATACAGCAGCAGATGCCCACCTGGCGCGAGGCGTGCCAAGGCTTGTGCAGCAATCCGCACACTCAGGGCGCGGCCCAGACGCGCGCCGCCATGCCGATAAGTGCGCGTGGCAGCATCATCCAGATACGGCGGGTTGCAAACGATTAAATCGAATTCGCCGACCACCGCCGACAGCGCATCACCCTGAGCGATCCCCACAGGGATCCCCGCAACTTGTGCATTGATCGCGGTGTAATGGAGCGCGAGCGGATTGATGTCGTTCATAGTGACGACGAGCGGCAAGCCCGTGTGATCGAATTGACGCGCCGCGACAATTCCGCCGACACCGCTGCCACATCCCACATCCAGGATACGTATAGGCCGGGTATCGCCCGCTGCCGTGGGGCCGAACTCCCAATCAGCAGTCTGCAAGGCGTGGCGAATGAAGCGCGCGAAGCGATAGGTGTCGGGGCCAAAAAAAACCGCAGTGTCCTGGGTGGTGGGGTAAGCCGAATGCAGGAACACATCCTCATTGAGCGTGGCGATGCGCACGGCACTGCGCAACAAGGGTCCGCTGGATTGCAGAATGTCGGCCTGGTTCATCGCTTCGAGCAAGGCTGGGACGACTGCGTCAGGCGCGAAGGGCAGATTCCAGCCAAAAATATCGCGTAATGTCATACCAGCGCCAACACGCTGTCCGATCACGCGCTGGTGAGTTAAAGGCGTGGGCGTGATGAACTGATAGCCACTGTCCGCCACCTGTTGTAACACTTGCACCAAAGACGTGGCGTGGGTAGGGTGAGAATAGTCGGGCTCGCACTCGAGCTGAATTTGCGGGCTTAGCAATGCAACTCCATCTCTTGCTCCTGTACCGCAGCGGGACGATGCCGCGCTTCGGAATATGCGGGTTGATCAGCCTTCAATTCCTGGCTGTAGCGTTCAAAGCAGCGCTCACCACATGTCAGTCGCATCAGCGCACCCTCAGCAATAAACTGGGCGCACGCTGGATCAGCTTTAACCAACGGGTGGATGATTTCCTGAATCCAGGCGCGGGAGTGCGATACATCCTGAGTGGCATGTAAATCAAAGTAGGCCCGCATGCGGTTATTCATCCCGAGACGTCGCATACCGGTCGAGACTTTGCTGACTCGTCCGGGTGCCGTCAGCTCTATCACGCCCAGCGCGCCGAGTGCGTGGTAGGTATAACGACGGGTCATTGCGAGTCCTAGCATGGTGTTGCTGAGCGCCAGTGCTTCCCATACGGTGGAGTCGATGGTGGGTTGCAAATCGAGTTCGCGCACCATGCGTTCCAACATCTGGCCATGCATCGCCAGCTCTTTGCCATGGCCCATTTCATCCCAATAGTTGCGCGCACACTCTAGCTTTGCTTGTGCTGGCAGCTTGACTTGGGAGTACGCGATTAAATCCTCGAAGCCCGCTTCACCCGCGGCTTCCTGAGTCAGAAACCAGCGCATCTGCGGCAGCGTGGCGTGATGGGCTAACCAGTCAAATAAGGGGTGGTGTTGGCCGGGGCCGATGTGTGCGAGCGACTCAAACCAGCTTACAAAATGTTCGCCATCCATATCATGCTCAGGGACCATGGGCGCAACTTCTTCACGCAGGGATTCCAAATAGTCCCCTTCGGCAAGTCGATAAGCCAGCTCAGAATGCAAGGCTTGTTGCCATTGCGAAGTGGGCGTCGCCACCGCCACACGCGTGACATTAAAGCGCGCGAGTTGTCGGTGGAAGTTGTGGGGATCAGTTGATGCAAAAGTGGGGGCCATGGCAATACCTTTCAGATGGCTCGCCAAGCTGGAACACAGCATTTCAAATGGGGCGCTAAACGAGCGGTTGTACAGGGTTTGGCATAAATTTACGTTGACGGGGTAAGCCCGTCTGTAGGGTTTAGCCGAAATTTACTTGCCAGGTAATGCCGTGGTTTCGGCAAATATGTAAGGACAGTCGCGGCGACAATAGTTTGCGGCACTGAATTGTCGGCTTGAAAAACTTCTCAACCCAAGGGTAGCTTCAGCCGTGTTGTCAGGCCGCCGCCAGGCGTCTCAGCCATCTCCAGCAAACCGCTGTGGGCGTGCATGACTGATTTGACCAAGGCCAACCCCAGCCCGCTGCCTGTTTGCGTACGCGCCGTATCTCCACGCACAAAACGTTCAGTCATGCGAGTATGTTCGTGGCGCGCGATGCCCGGGCCATGATCAATTACGGCCAGAACGGCGTAGTCTTTTTCTGCAGTCAACGCTATCTTCACCGCGACCTCTATTGGGGAGTACTTGAACGCGTTGTCGAGCACATTGGCGAGCGCTTGGGAAATCAAGGCGGGCTGACCGCGCACGATCAACTTGTCGACTAAGTCAACGCTGAATGGTCGCCCGGTATCTTCCGCTTCGTCGGCATACAGGTCGGTCACACTTCGCGTCAACGCCGCAAGGTCAAAGTTTTGCGGTGCGGTGGTGTCGCTGCCCGCGTCCAGTCGCGCAATCGACAGCAGCGCGTCAAAAGTATGTATCAGCTCGTCAGCATCGGCAGCGGTGTCGGCCAGCGCAATGCGGTAATCGGCAGCGGCCCGTGGTTGATTAAGGACTACATCGATGCGGGTCTTCAATCGCGCGAGCGGTTTGCGCAAGTCATGCGCGACATTGTCGGAAACTTCTCGCATGCCGGTTACCGCTGCTTCGATGCGGGTCAGCATGCGGTTGAGGTGACTAGCCAACAAATCAAATTCATCACCGCGGCCGCTAGCCTCGAGACGTTGCCCAAGGTTCCCTGCGGCGATTTCGCCCGCGATGCGGTTGATCGCGTCGATCCGCTGCAGCCATTGCCAACCCAGCGACACACCGAGCGCGAGCGAAAGTAGCGCGGCGAATCCAAGCACGGCGGCGGCGAGGCTTAGCGCAATTTCTCGCAAATCCTCCAGCGCGCCTGGGGCCTGCGCGACTACCAGCCGCCCACCATCTGGTAGTTGCGTCGCTACTGCGGACAGGGCCATGTCGCCCTCGTTTTCGTGCCCTGTTGGGGACACTTTAAGAGGAGTAACGCGCACTACCCCATCCACCGACAACTTAGTGGGCCAGGCTTCGATGTTTCCCGCAATCATTCGGCCTCCCGTGGTTTCCAGCCGGTAATACCGCAACTGGCGCTCCTCGCCGCGCAATGCCGACAGCACGCGCACGCTGTTTAACTGGTGCTCAGGAGCCAGGCTGGCGAGCGCGGCAAGTTCTGCGGTCAGCGCCGACGCGATTTGCCGATCTACATAACGGTTGACTAATATGAACAGCACGGCCAGCGCGGCCGCAAGCACCGCCACATTCAATAGCGCATAGCGCAGCGCCAGCCGCAATGCCGAAGTGCGAAATAGTTGGCGTAAACGCGCGAACATCAGTTTTCATTACCCAGACGAAACCCGACGCCGCGCACCGTATGCAGCAATGGCACGTCAAAATCGCGGTCAATCTTCGCGCGCAGACGGCTGATCTGACTATCCACAACATTGGTCTGCGGATCGAAGTGCAGATCCCACACCTGTTCCAGCAACATCGTGCGGGTGACGATGCGGCCCGCGCGGCGCATTAAGTACTCGAGCAAACGCAGCTCGCGTGGTTGCAGGCGGATCAGTTGGCCTGCGCGACTCACGCGGCGGCGTTCTAGATCAAGTTCCAGGTCGGCGACTTTAAGCACGCCTGGGCTCACGAAGTCTTGCGGCTGGGCACGCCGCGCTAACGCATCGACCCGCGCCAACAGCTCGACAAATGCATACGGCTTAACCAGATAGTCATCGCCGCCTGCGCGCAAGCCCTCCACCCGTTGATCAACCTGCCCCAGTGCGGATAGCACCAGCACCGGCGTCGTCCGACTATCGGCACGCAGCATGCGGATTAACGAAAGCCCGTCGCGTCGCGGCAACATGCGGTCGACTACCAGCACGTCGTAGTCGTTTTGCAGCGCCAACTGCAGTCCGGTTTCGCCGTCGTGGGCGCAATCGACCATGTGACCGGATTCGATCAACCCCTGCCGCAAATAGTGCGCGGCTTCAACATCATCTTCAATAATCAGCACTCGCATCTCACAAGTTTAGCCGCCGCGCCAGCGGATTAAGCATTACCATTTCGTGAATCAATCCAGCTTTTGTGCTCGCATGTGCTCCGCGAGGAACGGCAATGCTGGTAGTAAGATGCGCCGTTTAGCATGCCGTCTCGGCAGTTCGCCGATGAGGAAAGATACCAGTGAAGATATGTCAGGTAGTCGCCGGCTTTGGAGAAGGCGGGCTGGAAAAGCATGTTCGAGAATTGACGCAGCAATTGTTAGGCGCGGGCCACGAAGTCGTCGTATTCGGTGACCGACGATTTGTATCCACGCTACCCACTCACACCACCACTGTGCCGGTCCGCTTCCACCTGAATCGCTACAATCCATTTTTACTGTTGGAACTGCTTACCAAATTACGCGCATGCAATTGCGATGTTATTCACGCACAGGCCAACAAAGCCGCTGGGATGATTGCCTTGTTAAAACCCTGGCTGTGCTGCCCAACGCTAGGCACGCTGCACAACATCAAACGGGATGTACGGGCATTTCACAAGCTGGATCACGTTATTACCGTCAGTAAGCAACTCGCCCAACCGTTTGCCGCAGACCAGGTTTCGGTGATTTACAACGGGATAGATTTGCCCGCTATGTCGCCCATCGATCTTCGGGCAGCTTATGCGCTACCCGGCAACCTGCCCGTGTTATGTGCAGTGGGGCGACTGGTACCGGCGAAGGGTTTTGATGTGCTGCTCGAAGCAATCGATGGCTTAGCGGTGAGTCTGCTCATCGTCGGCGAAGGCGCTGAGCGCGGCGCGTTGCAGCAGCGCATAGACGGTCTTTCCTCCTTGACCCATGTTCGTCTGTTAGGGCACCAGCACAATGCGCCTGCGCTGATGGCGTCGTCAGATGGGGTGGTGATTGCGTCACGGCGGGAAGGATTTTCCTACGTGTGTGCAGAGGCGTTACTAGGCGGTGCGCGTATTCTCGCTACGGATGTACCGGTCGCAAACGAAATACTGCCTGCTGATCTAATCGTGCCAACGGACGATGCAGCCGCGTTACGTGAAAAACTACAAGCGCTGCTTAGCGACACTGCTCATTGGGACCGGCTGATGCTTACGCCTCGCCAGCATGCGATGGCCACGATGCGCTTGCACACCATGGGGGAGCGAACGCTCGCCTTGTACAAAACACTTCAGCAACGCCACAGAGACAACACCTTGAGGCCTTAACGGAACACGCCGAGATACCTTTTATCTCTCATCCTCACCAAATCGCAACTTATACGTCAGGCTTGGGCGATTATCGGCGCGTAGCCTTCACATCACGGCAATCACGCCGCATTACTGAAGGAAATACCATGCAACGCACCGCTAAAATACTTTCTGCTCTCACCATCGTCACGGCACTTGGCGCAGGCGCTGCCTTTGCTGCTAGCAAAGCTTATAAACTCCCGGATGAAGTGAAATCGGCCAGCATTAAAGTGCCGGAAAACACTGAAACTCAGGCTGACTTTGCGAAACTTGCGCGTATCACTCAGCAACAAGCCGAGGCCGCCGCGCTTGCGGTGCAGCCGGGCCAGATTGTGCAAGCCAAACTGGATGATGAGGAGGGATATCTGGTATGGCAGATCGATATCAAACACGATAAGGGCACAACCGAAATCGCTGTGGACGCAGGTAATAGCAAAGTATTGGCAGCCGAAGCCGAAGAAAATGATGGCAAGCCCGAAGGGGATGAAGACCACGAAGGTCATAACAAACGCGGTTAATCCCGCTTCCGGCCCCAGGCCGGTTCATTTACACCCACCAGAAAATTATGACGCGCTATCCCACTCCCCTCATCGCGCTACATTGGCTGACCGCTATTGCCGTCATTACCGCTTATGTTAGTAGCGGAGATCCTTCCAAAGCGAAAAACTCGCTCGACTTCATCTTGGGTCAGACACACGTAATCAGTGGCTTAACTGTATTTGCGTTGGTTGCGCTGCGACTGCCGTTACGGGCGCTCCTGGGCACACCCGCTGCCGAACCTGCGCCGCGTTGGCAGCAACGCATGGCACATATCACGCACTTTGCGCTGTATGCGTTGATGCTTGTCGTGCCGCTCGCGGGTTGGGCAGCGCTAGCCGATAAGACAACTGCATTCAACCTGGTTGGCGCTATCCAATTGCCGCTGCTCGACGCCCACGTCAGCGGAGTGAAGCTGCTAGGCGACGCACATCAGACGCTCGGTAATATCTTTATCTGGCTGGCAGGCTTGCACGCAATGGCAGGGCTAGCCCACCACTATCTATTGCACGATGCGACTCTGGTGCGTATGGCGCCGCTGTCCATTTTTAAACGTCGCATCCGTTGATTACTAATAACGTCCTGAGAAAAGTATGAACACTTCCGTTCAAGATACGCTGAGCAAAGTTCCGGAAGTCACATTGATGTTCTGGATCGTAAAGGTGGCCGCAACCACATTGGGTGAAACGGGTGGAGACGCGCTTTCCATGTCTATGCAGCTTGGCTATCTCGTTGCCACAGGCATATTTGCTGTGGTATTTCTACTCGCGGTCGCAGCCCAAATCAGAGCAAAGCGCTACTACCCTTGGCTGTACTGGACGACGATTATTGCCACCACTACCGTCGGCACCACGTTAGCCGATTTCGCCGACCGCTCACTGGGTATCGGGTACACCGGGGGTGCATCGCTGCTATTTGCGCTGCTGATGGCATCACTTGCCCTTTGGTATCGAACACTGGGAACTGTATCGGCCAACAGCATCAATACACCGAAAGCGGAAATGTTCTACTGGGTGACGATCATGTTCTCGCAGACGCTGGGCACAGCCTTGGGCGACTGGACGGCCGATACAGCAGGACTGGGTTACGGTGGAGGAGCGTTGATATTTAGCGCGCTGCTGGCGTTGGTGGCGGCCGCCTACTATCGCACCACCTTACCGCGCACTGCGTTGTTTTGGGCGGCGTTCATTCTTACCCGGCCCTTGGGTGCGGTCGTGGGCGACTTTCTCGATAAACCAGTCGACGCGGGTGGCTTGGCGTTGAGTCGATACATGGCCTCTGCCATCCTACTTGGGTTCATCACACTTTGCCTATGGCTATTTAGCCAAAAGCCCGCGAATCAAGCTCACTGAAATATTTTAAGAAGGGAACTGCATGCAAGCAACTTTGCTTTCACCTACCCGGGCCATGTTCAATAAGGTACCTGAAGTCACGCTCTATTTCTGGACTATCAAGATTTTCGCGACTACGGTGGGCGAAACCGCAGCCGACTTTCTTAACTTCAACTTGCATCTAGGCCTTACCAATACCACTTTTATCATGAGCGCATTGCTTGCTGCGGTACTGTTGGCGCAATTTCGCACCCGTCGCTGCGTGGAGGGCGTGTACTGGCTGGCGGTGGTCCTTATCAGCATTGTCGGCACGCTAATTACTGACAACCTGGTTGATAAGCTTGGAGTGTCGTTGGTAACTACCGTGTGGGCCTTCGGCGGGGCCCTCGCCGCGACCTTTACCGCATGGTACGTAACCGAGAAAACGCTGTCGATACATGAAGTGACCACAGCCCGGCGTGAGGCCTTTTACTGGTTGGCGATCCTGTTTACTTTTGCGTTGGGTACGGCTGCGGGCGACCTTGTGGCCGAAACACTGAAGCTCGGCTACGCGAATTCCACGTTGATATTCGCCGCAATGATCGGTGCCGTTACGTTTGTGTATTACGTCTTTCGGGCCAACGCCATTTTAGCTTTTTGGATTGCCTACATTCTCACCCGTCCGCTCGGCGCATCGTTTGGCGATTTGCTCTCACAACCGGTATCCAACGGCGGTCTGGGTTGGGGCACGGTAATCACCAGCGAAGTCTTTCTCGGCGCTATCTTCGCGCTGGTGGTGTATCTTAGCCTTCGACGTAAAGCGCTAGCTGCGTAGTGCGCACCCATGCGCTGACATTAGGCAATTACTTTACGTATGCCACATATAGGGCAAGCGAGATCGCGCGGCACTTTCAGTATTCTCGTTTCAGTTGTGAGCGCATCCCACAGCAGTAATTTCCCCACCAGCGTTTGTCCGATCTGCATAAGCCATTTCAGCGCTTCTACTGCCTGCGCGGCCCCAATGATTCCCACCAGCGGCGATAGCACACCCGCTTCTGCGCAATTAAGCGGGGCTTCGTGTTGTTGTTCGGGAAATAGACATTGATAACAGGGGCTATCGAACTGAGTGGGATCAAATACGGCAAGTTGGCCCGAAAACCCGATAGCAGCACCCGATACCAGCGGTTTGCCTGCGCTGAAACATGCGCGGTTAATTGCATACCGTGTAGCAAAATTATCGGTGGCGTCCACCACCAAATCTACATTCGACACCGCCTCTAATAGCGCTGCATCGTGCAACTGCGACTCCATTGCGATGACATCAACTTCAGGGTTAAGCGCCCGCACGCTGCAGGCGAGTGAGAGGGCTTTCTTCTGCCCAATGCGCTGGTGAGAATGGCCAATCTGGCGTTGCAGATTGGTCAAATCGACGACATCCCCATCCGCGATAATGAGGCGGCCCACGCCGGCGGCACCGAGATACAACGCAGCTGGACAGCCTAAACCCCCCGCGCCGACCACCAATACACTGGCGTTGGAAATGCGCTGCTGGCCTTCTATGCCCACTTCCGGCAACAGCACATGGCGGCTGTAGCGCAGTAATTGCGGGTCATTCAGGGTCATGCCTCCGCCTACCGCGTGGGGAGTTATTTGTTTTGCAGAATCTGCAAACCCTTCAGTAAATTAATCGCCTGATTGACCTGGTAATCGTTTTTGGAAACGATCTCACCCGGTTCAAGAGCAGGCTTCTTATCCTTGGGGTCTTTCGAGCTCTTGTCGTTTTTACCTGGTTTGTCGGTGGCGGCAGGTTTCGCTTCCGGCTTCACAACAATCACTTCGGTACCTTGATTATTGATCAAATGTTTGTCCAGATCGGCCTCGCGCACGCCGAACCCATCATCAGCCCCTGCGTTAGCTGGATCTTCAGTGATGATGTCGGGAACAATCCCTTTCGCTTGGATCGAACGCCCGCTAGGCGTGTAGTAGCGCGCGGTGGTCAGCTTGATCGCGGTGCCTTGACCCAAAGGCAGAATGGTTTGCACCGAGCCTTTTCCAAACGTTTGGGTGCCCATTACGATGGCGCGTTTGTGGTCCTGCAAAGCGCCCGCGACAATTTCGGATGCGGACGCTGAGCCGCCATTGACCAACACCACCATCGGCACTTTCTTCACGTCCTCAGGTAAGGTCTTGATATAGTCAGTTTGCGTCGCACGCAGATAATTTTCGCGACTTGCGGTCAAGCGCATTTTGGCGTCTTCGGTACGACCTTCGGTGTACACCACGAGGCTATCGGGTTTAACAAAGGCTGCGGTCACTGCGACTGCGCCATTCAGTAGACCACCCGGGTCGTTGCGCAAATCCAGAATCAAACCTTTGAGCGGCGCTTTATTATCTTTATAAAGTTTTCCCAGCGCTTCGGCCAGCAGTTCACCGGTGTGTTCCTGGAACTGCGTCACGCGCACATAGCCATAACCGTCATCCAGTAACTTGGATTTAACGCTGCGTATTTTGATTACCGCCCGGGTCAAAGTGACCACAATGGGTTTATCTACGCCTTTGCGCGCAATGGTCAAGGTAATGGGTGCGCCCGGCTTGCCGCGCATTTTTTTGACCGCATCATTCAGCGACATGCCTTTGACCGGCGTGTCATCGAGTTTGACGATTAAGTCGCCCGTTTTGATGCCCGCGTGAAAGGCCGGCGTATCTTCAATCGGGGACACCACTTTGACGAAACCATCTTCCATACCGACCTCGATACCGAGTCCGCCAAATTCGCCCTGTGTGCCGATTTGCAAATCCTTGAAGCCTTCCGCATCCAGATAAGAAGAATGGGGATCGAGGCCAGAGACCATGCCGTTGATGGCTTCCTTGATCAGCTTTTTGTCTTCCACCGGCTCGACATAATCGCTTTTGATACGCGCAAACACTTCAGTAAACGCTCGTAACTCTTCGACTGGAAGTGGGCTGGTGGCCTCTTTATCCGCTACTGCGGAAAGATTCAGGGTCAATGCACCGCCGGCCAGTACACCTGCCAGCCCTACCAAAACGAACTTCGACTTTTGCGTCATATCAACTCACTTTATCCAGCTTAGGGGATTAAACGGACGGCTCTTGTGCCGCATTTCAAAATACAGGCCCGACTCGGTTTGACCGCCGCTATTGCCCACCGAAGCGAGCGCATCACCCGGACGCACCGCGTCGCCAACCTGCTTATACAGACTTTCATTATTACTGTACAGACTCATATACCCTTCGCCGTGGTCGACAATAATCAAATTGCCGAAGCCGCGCAGCCAGTCAGAAAATACCACCTGACCCGCAGCAATGGCCTTGACCGCAGCCCCACTCGCGGCACGAATGAAAAGACCTTTCCATGTCACGCCACCCTCTTCCCTCGGAGCGCCAAAACGATTCATCAGTTCCCCCTGCACCGGCAAATGCAGTAAACCTTTTAACGCGGTAAACGACTTACCTGCTTCATAAGGTTCTGGGGTTTCGGTATTAACGGCGATTGGCTCCCGTTGCGTGAGCGCGGGTTCTGGTTTATTGCGTGATTGCACGCGTCGAGGTTTAACTTTGTGCGGGCGCGCCATCGCGCGTGCCAAACGCTCCACCAGCGTAGTCAATCGAGCCTGGTCGCGTTTGAGGGTGGCGATTTCCCGGCCTTGCTGCTGGATTTGCGTGCTGAGTTTTTGCAGCACTTGTTGGCGTTCGCGCTTATCGGCCAGTAGTTTTTGCTGCTCGGTCTGACGTTGTACCTGAATTTTGGTCAATGTTTGGGTCTTGTCGACTGCCGCCTGCTGCAATTTTTTGAGCTGCGCCAAATCCATGCGCAAAGTATCGATCAATGCGCGTTGGGCGCGAGTCAAGGTCGCCAGATAATGCAAGTCGCGGGCGGATTGATTCGGGTTGGCACCGTTTAACAAAAGCTTTAACGCATCCCCTTGCCCATGCTGATAAGTGGCTTTGAGCGCGCTGCCGAGGCGCGCCTGTTGTTCATGGATACGCGCCTCGGTCGCCTGCGCGCGGACTTGCACATCCTTCAGCTCATGTGTGGCCATTTGCAGATGGCTTTCCATCTCTCGCAGCTGGCGTGCAGATTGGCTAATCGCGCGTTCTGACTTGCGCAAATTGTCACTGACTTCCTGTTTGTTTTCTTGCGCGGCTTGATACGCTTGTTGCAGATTTTGCAATCGCGCACGCAATGCCTGTAATTCGGATTGCGTCGTGTCGGCTTTAGCTGCACAGGCGTCGAACGGCAACGTGAATAGCAAGCACACCAGCAGATAGCCGATACGCTGACTCAAGCTGCTATTCAAATTCCACCAACGGCTGGCCGGTCATCTCGGGGGGCTGAGGCAATCCCATCATTTTTAACAACGTGGGGCTGACATCTTCCAGCGCACCAGTAGGCGCGAGAGTGGCGCGGCGGCGGCTAATTACCAGCATCGGCACCAGATTAGTGGTGTGCGCGGTATGCGCCTGCCCGGTTTTTAAATCCAGCATGAATTCAGCGTTGCCATGGTCGGCCGTGATCAGGATTTCGCCTTCACGCTCAAGCTGCGCCGCGACCACGCGTCCCAAACAGACGTCGATAGTTTCGATGGCGCGTTTGGCGGCGTTCATGTCGCCGGTGTGGCCGACCATATCGGCATTGGCGTAATTGCAAATAATCACATCGTATTGCTCGGAGCGTATCGCCTCGACCAGCTTGTCGGTGACTTCGAACGCGCTCATTTCCGGCTTCAGATCGTAGGTGGCGACATCGGGTGAAGGCACCAGGATGCGGTCTTCACCGGGGTAGGACATTTCTTCACCGCCATTAAAGAAGAACGTCACGTGCGGGTACTTTTCGGTTTCGGCGATGCGCAACTGGTGCAAACCGGCGTTCGCAATGTATTCACCCAAACCGTTGCGAATACGCTCGGGCGGGAACGCAACCGACACTTTGAATTCATCGCTATAGCCGGTCAGCGTGCAATATACGGACAAATTTGGCACGTAGTCGCGGTCGAATTCGTTGAAATCGGGTTCGATAAACGGACGCGAAATCTGGCGCGCGCGGTCGGAGCGAAAGTTCATGAACACTACCGCGTCGCCGTCTTCCATGCGCACCGGTTTACCGTCCGGTGGCAGAATTGCCGTCGCTTTAACAAACTCATCCGATTCGCCGCGGGCATACGCGGCTTCCAATCCCGCGAGGGCGGTCTCAGCCCGATATTCGGTACGCCCTTGCGTTAACAAGTCATAAGCCGATTGAACACGTTGCCAACGCCGGTCGCGGTCCATTGCGTAATAGCGGCCTATCATCGTCGCGATATGTCCTACGCCGGTCTGCTCGATTTTGGCTTCGAGGCGGCGCAAATAGATTTCAGCACTTTTAGGCGAGGTGTCGCGACCGTCCAAAAATACGTGTAAACACACTTTCTTCAGGCCTTCGCGTACCGCCATATCGAGCATGGCGTGAATATGCCCCTCGTGACTGTGAACGCCTCCGTCGGAGAGCAAACCTAAAATATGCAGCGTTTTGTCGTGATCCCGCGCCAGCGCGATAGCTTCTTTTAACGCGGGATTGCTGAAAAAGTAGCCGGTTTCGATGGCTTTATCGATGCGGGTGAACTCCTGATACACCACCCGACCGGCTCCAATATTCAAGTGCCCCACCTCGGAATTCCCCATCTGGCCTGCCGGCAAGCCCACCTCGGATTCGGATGCGTGGATCAAGGTATGCGGATATTTAGCCCAAAGCCTGTCCCACTCGGGTTTCTTGGCTTGGGCTATCGCGTTATGGGCCTGTTCGGAGCGACAACCGAAGCCGTCAAGAATAATGAGGAGAACCGGCGTGGTCTTCATGAAAAATTAATTTGCGATTTAGGGAGTTTGAGAGGTAGTCTTTGTATCAGAATATTTTAATATATGCCGCGCTTCTAATCCAACCTACATTGGATGACGAGTGCTGATGGACCACGTAAACACATTCTGGTTGCTCACCCGCATAAATTGAACGGGTTGAGGGTACACCAGGATGGATACTGAGGAAGAAATATGGCTGCGGATTGGGATGAAGTGAATTTAATCGACCAGGACGAACATATCGAGCAGGCTTCCCGCGCGATGAAAGCAATGTCTCACCCGTTGCGACTGAAAATTTTATGTGTACTCGGCGATAAAGAAGTCAGCGTGCAGGATATCGTCGACCATGTCGGCACTTCTCAGAGCAACATTTCGCAACACCTCGCCATCCTGCGCGATAAAGGCGTGTTGCGCACACGCAAGGACGCCAACCGCGTGTATTACCGGGTAGGAGACACCCGGACACTCAAACTCCTCGGCCTGATGCGGGATGTGTTTTGCAGTTTCGCCAAATAAGTCACTAATTCGTTGCCTATCGCGGGGTCACCCTTTAGTAGCGTTCTATACCGGCGATTGCTAACGCAATAACGTATTAGAATATAATAATATATTGATTTAAGGCCGCGCTATGTCCCGACTTTTATTCTTGCTGATCTGCCTTGGACTCGCCTCCCCACCGGTGGGGGCAGCATTGCCATTCCCTACGCTCACCCTCAAATATCAAGACACGGACATCGGCTATGCGACGGAAGCCACGGTGGAAGCGGTACGCCAGTCCACCGTGGCGGCGCAGGTTGCCGGTCGAGTGGTGGCGGTTAATTTTGATGCGGGGGATTACGTTAAAGCGGGCACGGTCATTGTTCGACTGGCCGCGCAGGAATTGTCTTCGGCTGCAGCCGGGAGTCGTGCTCAGGTGGCTCAATCAGAAGCCACACTGGCCAACGCGCGCGCCAATTACGCCCGTCAGCAGCAATTATTCCAACAAAAATTTATCAGCCAGGCCGCGCTGGACCGCGCCACCGCTGAGTTCCGCTCCGCCGAAGCTGCTTCGCGCGCCGCGCGGGCGGGCGCCGGGCAATCTGCTGCGATCAGCAGCTACACCGTGATTACCGCGCCGTTTAGCGGCGTGGTTGCGGCACGCCATGTGGAAATGGGGGAAAGCGTCACCCCCGGAACCCCGCTGATGACGGGCTTTGATCCCAAGGATATGCGCGTCGTGGCCAATATCCCACAATATAAACTTGCTGTGGTCAAAGCGTCGCCGCGCGTGGCGATTGAAATTCCGTCGCTCAATCGCTGGATCGACGCCACCGGGGTAACCATGCTACCCACCGCCGAGGCTGCCACGCATAGCGTGAAGGTGCGCATAGACTTGCCTAACAATCTTACAAATGTGATCCCCGGCATGTTTGTACGCGCGCATTTTTCGCTGGGCAGCGCGCGCAAGTTGAGCATTCCTGCCAGCGCGGTGCTGCGCCGTTCCGAAGTCAGCGCGGTGTATGTGCTCGATGCCCAGCAGCGGGCCAGCTTGCGGCAGGTTAGGCTGGGAGAGGCCGATACCCGCGCGCAAGTCGAGGTGCTGGCGGGCTTGAGTCCCGGCGAAACGATTGCTACCGACCCGATCAAGGCCGGTATTTATCTAAAAAGTAGCGCGCAGCAAACTTCACCGCGTAAGCCTTAAATGCCGATCACGATGGGACCTTCCGGGCGTATTGCGCGGTTTTTTCTGACTTCGCAGCTAACGCCATTAATCGCATTAGTTACCGCGCTGATGGGGCTGTTTGCGATCGCGGTAACGCCGCGCGAAGAAGAGCCGCAGATCAACGTGACCATGGCCAACGTGTTCATCCCGTTTGTCGGCGCCTCGGTCAAAGATGTGGAGTCGCTGGTCGCCACCCCTGCCGAACAAGTGTTGTCGCAAATCACCGGGATCGAGCACATCTACTCGGTTTCCAAACCCGGAATGGCGGTCTTGACGGTGCAATTCAAAGTGGGGCAAGACCGCACGCAAGCGTTAGTGCGTCTGTACGACACAATCCAGGCCAATCGCGATTGGGTCGCACCTGACCTTGGTGTTGGCGAGCCGATTATCAAGCCGCTTGGAATCGACGATGTGCCCATCGTGACCATCACTTTGTGGACGCGGGATGAAACGCGCGGCGGTTTTGAGCTGGCGCAAATTGCACATGCTGCCGAAATCGAATTGAAACGCCTCCCCGGCACGCGCGAAGTCACCACCATCGGCGGTGCCCCCAACCTGGTGCGCGTGGTGATGGACCCCGAACGCATGGCCGCTTACGGCATTAGCACGCAGGACATCCGCAATGTGCTGCAACTTTCTAACGCGGCGCAACCTTCCGGCACCTTGACCGCAAACAATCAAGAACTGCTAGTCGAAACCGGCACGTTTTTGTCCGGCGTCGCAGACGTGAAGCAACTGGTCGTCGGGGTCTCCGGGGGGCAGCCCATTTTTATCAGCGATATCGCCAATGTGATCGCAGGCCCCGCCCAGCCTCATCAGTACGTGTGGTTTGGCCCCGGCGCGGGCGGGTCGGATAAAACCGCTCACGGCCAAACCTTCCCCGCCGTCACGCTGTCGGTTTCCAAACAGCCTGGCCAAAATGCGGTGGATGTCGCTAACGAAGCCGTCGCCCGTATTGCTTCGCTAAAGGGCAGCGTGATCCCGCAGGGAATAGAAACCACGGTTAGTCGAAACTACGGTATTACCGCAGATGACAAGGCCAAAAAGCTGATCCACAAGCTGCTGTTTGCGACGTCGGCGGTGGTGTTGCTGGTGCTGTTTGCGCTGGGCAAGCGCGAGGCGCTAATTGTCGGCAGCGCGGTGTTGCTGACGCTCGCGGCAACGCTCTTTGCATCGTGGGCGTATGGCTTTACGCTGAATCGCGTGTCGTTATTCGCGCTGATTTTTTCGATCGGCATTCTGGTCGACGACGCGATTGTGGTGGTGGAAAACATTCATCGCCGCATGGCGCTCGACCACGATGGTCTCGCGGCCATTATTCCGCGCGCTGTCGATGAAGTGGGAGGCCCCACGATACTCGCGACGCTGACCGTAATTGCGGCCTTACTGCCGATGGCATTTGTGTCGGGGCTGATGGGCCCTTATATGAGCCCGATTCCGATCAATGCTTCGATTGGAATGCTGATCTCGCTCGCCATCGCTTTTGTCGTGACGCCCTGGCTCGCGCTTCACTTGATCAAATCCGATCCTAATGCGCACATCGACAACGGCAACAACAAGCGGCTGCGCTTTTTTCGCGCCCGGCTTACGCCGTTTTTACGCGGCGCCGATGGCAAGTCAAACCGCAACAAATTATGGCTGGGAATCGGCATTGCGATTCTGCTGTCAGTTGCATTGCCGATGACTCAATTGGTTGTGATGAAAATGCTGCCTTTCGACAACAAGTCGGAGTTTCAGATTGTGGTCGACATGCCGGTCGGGACGCCGCTGGAAAAAACTGCGCAGGTGCTAAGCGAAATGGGCACCGCGATGGCGGGCGTCGCCGAGGTGACGGATTACCAAGCCTATGTAGGCACGGCAGCGCCGATCAATTTTAATGGCCTGGTGCGACAGTACTACTTACGCTCGGGCTCCGAGGTCGGCGACTTGCAAATCAACCTGCTCGATAAGCATGATCGCGACCGCAAAAGCCATGAAATCGCGCAATCGGTTCGCCCAATGATCGAGGCGATTGCGCGTAAACATGGCGCGGATGTCAAAGTCGTCGAAGTCCCACCGGGGCCACCGGTGATGTCGCCGATAGTGGCCGAGGTTTATGGCCCAAACTACGCCGCGCAGATCAGTGTCGCCAAGCGGATACGCCACGTGTTCGAAAAAACCGAAGGCATTACCGCTATCGACGATACCGCTGAAGACAATGCGCCACGGTTGGTGTTGCGTGTGTTGCAGAACAAGGCCGCGTTAGCAGGCGTTGCGCAAAAAGATATCGTCGCGACAATGAAAGCGGGGCTCTCGGGCGAAGATGTAACGCCTATTCACGATAGCGGGGCCAAGTTCGGTATACCGGTGCGCATCACCCTGCCCCCCGAACGCCAAAGCCGTCTGGATGAATTATTAAAACTCGGCGTACGAGGCAACAACGGCAAACTTATTCCGTTGTCGGAGTTGCTCGAAGTAGTGCCCGGCACGCGCGAAAAATCCATTTATCACAAGGATCTGCTGCCGGTAGTGTTTGTGGTGGGCGATATGAGCGGCAAGCAGGATTCGCCGCTGTATGGCCTGTTCGATATGCGCGCCAAATTGAAAGACATCCCGCTTGGCGAAGGCGGCACGCTCTCAGAATATTTCATCCATCAGCCCGCTGACCCCTACGCGGGATTCAGTTTTAAATGGGATGGCGAATGGCAAGTCACCTATGAAACCTTTCGCGACATGGGGCTTGCGTATGCGTTTGGACTGATGCTGATTTACATTCTGGTGGTCGCGCAATTCAAGAGCTATCTCACGCCGCTGATCATCATGGCGCCGATTCCGCTGACAATTATTGGCGTGATGCCAGGGCATGCCTTGTTGGGCGCGCAGTTCACCGCCACTTCGATGATCGGCATGATCGCGCTGGCCGGCATCATCGTGCGCAATTCCATATTGCTGGTCGACTTTATCAACCAGCAGGTCGCGGCCGGAATGGATTTTCAGGAGGCCGTTATTCAGGCCGGGGCGACGCGCGCCAAACCCATTGTGCTGACCGGACTTGCCGCGATGTTGGGCGCATTTTTTATTCTCGACGACCCGATTTTCAGCGGCCTCGCGGTGGCGTTGATTTTCGGCATTCTTGTCTCCACCTTGCTCACATTGATCGTGATTCCGGTGTTGTACTACGCGGCGAATTATCGGCGTCACTATCCTCAATCTTAGGAGTTTTATCATGACCGTAGAACGTATTGTTCGCATCGTTGCGGGGTTATTTATCCTGCTATCACTTGCGCTGGGCGCGGAAGCCAGCCCACTATTTCACAACGTGAATTGGTTATGGTTCACCGCCTTTGTCGGGTTTAATTTGTTCCAGTCCGGATTCACGCGCTTTTGCCCAATGGATATCGGGCTGTCAAAATGCGGTATCAAAACTGGCGGACTTTAAGCAAACAAAAAATGGATATTCAATTTATACAAGACAATTTAATGCTGGTCGGATTAGCCGTCGTAACCGGCGCGATGTTGCTGTGGAGTTTTGTTGGCGGCAAAGTCTCGGGCGTCACTGCGGTAGATACGCTGCAAGCCACCCGACTCATCAATCAGGATGCGCTGGTATTGGATGTACGCGAGGACAAGGAATTCACCGCCGGGCATATTCCCAAAGCGCGCCATATCCCGCTCGGCGCGTTGGCTGAGCGCATCAAAGAACTGGAAAAGTTCAAAACCAAACCGATTGTCGTTAACTGCCGCAGCGGTCAACGTTCCGCGCGTGCCTGTGGCATATTGAAAAAGCACGGTTTTGAAAATGCCGTCAACCTGGCTGGCGGCATCATGGCTTGGGAGTCGGCCAATTTGCCAGTGGAGAAAAAATGAATAAAGTCCTGATGTATAGCACCGCTGTGTGCCCGTATTGTGTGGCGGCGGAACGGCTGCTGCGAAGTCGTGGTGTCGAGCATATTGAAAAAATCCGCGTCGACATCGAGCCCACCCGCATGCATGACATGATGGGACGAACCGGTCGTCGCACCGTGCCGCAAATTTATATCGGCGACACTCATGTGGGCGGCTACGACGATCTTTCCGCGCTCGATACCGCGGGGGGTTTGATGCCGCTTCTGACGGGGACTTGATTCGGGTCTTTTCGTCACCACCTTGATAACTTATTTGCTCAAGGACCCTACTCATGGAGCTCGTCTGCCCCCAATGTCTCGCCGTCAATCGCGTCCCGGAAGCGCGTGTATCTGAGCATCCCAAATGCGGCAAATGCGCTGCTGCGCTGTTGCCTGGAAAACCGATTGATTTGACCGCGACCAATTTCGATACTTTTATCCAAAAAAACAGCCTGCCTGTAGTGGTCGACTTTTGGGCGGACTGGTGTGGACCCTGCAAGATGATGGCCCCCGTCTTTCAGCAACTTGCGGCTGAACTGAATACGCAATTCAGGTTTGCCAAAGTCGAAACCGAAGCCCATCCGAAGGTATCGATGGCTTTGCACATTCGTAGCATTCCCACGCTGATTTTATTTAAGCAAGGTGTGGAAGTGGCGCGCACCGCGGGCGCGATGGATGCGCTGGCGTTAAAACGCTGGCTGTCCGCCCACGCTTAAAGCCCACCCCGCCATCAAGCGACGGAGTTGACGTGATGGTACGGAAGAGCCCTTAAAAGCATCACAGTTCTCAAGGTACAATGCCCCGCACTTGGCGCGATTAGGCGCTATTTTTATTCACTTCCAGGAACCCTGCAAAATGGCCGAAGAACAGTTACAACCTATATTCACTGTTGAAAAACTCTACGTCAAAGACCTCTCAGTTGAAGTCCCCAACGCGCCCGGCATCTTTATGGAGCGCGAGAGTCCGCAAATGGACGTGAATCTGTCGACGGCCAGCGAGTCTATCGGCGAGAACCTTTACCAGACGGGTATTACCGTCACCGTTACTGCTAAAACCAACGATAAGACGATGTTTTTGGTGGAATGTACGCAGATGGGGATCTTCCGTATCGAAAACGTGCCAGCCGAGCAATTGCCCATGGTGCTTGGCATTGGTTGCCCCAATATCGTGTTCCCGTACGTACGCGAAACTATCTCCGACGTCGTGATACGCGCCGGCTTTCCGCCCGTGCTACTGAATCCGGTTAACTTCGAAGCGCTGTATCAGCAGCAGCTTGCCCAACAGCCGGTCGTAACGTCGCCCTCCACACATTGAAGCTGCTACTGGTCGCGCTGGCGCTGACGATGTTTGCCGCGCCCTCGTGGGCGTTGCAATTTCGTAGTACTGCGCGGCCCGCGCTGCTTTACGACGCCCCTTCGCGACGCGCCACCAAGGTGGCGGTGGTGGGCGTCGGCGTCCCTTTTGAAATTTTTGTCGAAACTGAATCGTGGATCAAAGTGCGAGATGCCAGCGGCCGACTCAGCTGGGTAGAAAAATCCGCGTTAGGAAATACACGCAACGTAATGGTGAGCGCGGATCAGGCCAGCGTGTATCAGCAACCGCTGACGAGTAGTGAACTGCGCTTTCGCGCCGCACGCGGTGTGTTGCTGGAAGCGCGCAGCGAACCGCGCGCTGGCTGGCTGGAAGTGCGACACGCGGACGGCATGAGTGGCTGGGTGCGACAGCACGAGGTTTGGGGCGAATGAAGCTTGCCGTGCTAGGCGCAGGCGCCTGGGGCACGGCGCTGGCGGTGCAATGGGCGGCACATCACCAGGTGAGTTTGTGGGGGCGCGACGCTACTCTGATCCAGCAAGCCCAACAACATCGCGAGAATACCCGCTACCTGCCTGGCATTGCGCTGCCCACTCGTCTTGCTCTTACCCCTTCGCTTGAGCACGCGCTCGAAGATGCCGAGCTGGTGATTCTGGCCGTCCCGACGAGTGCCACCCGCGTCACCCTCACACTGCTCGCACAATCCCCTCCGTTAAGTCCTCTAATCTGGGTCTGCAAGGGCTTCGAAGCAGGCACAGGCAAATTGCCACACCAGATCATCGCGGAAATACTGCCCGATCATAAGCAAACAGGCGTGCTGTCAGGGCCGAGCTTTGCTGAAGAAGTCGCGCATGGCCACCCGACTGCGTTGACCCTGGCGTCGCACGAGCCGCTTTTCGCGCATAGCCTGGCGGCCCAACTGTCGTCGTCGCGGCTGCGCATTTACGCCAATACTGATTTGATCGGTGTCGAGATTGGCGGTGCGATCAAAAACGTGATGGCGATTGCAGCGGGTGTGTGCGATGGCTTGGCGCTGGGGCACAACGCCCGCGCGGCATTGGTCACCAGGGGTCTGGCAGAAATGACGCGGCTGGGACTTCGACTGGGCGGCCAAACCGAAACCTTCATGGGCTTATCTGGCTTGGGCGATTTGATACTTACCACCACCGGTGACCTCTCGCGCAACCGCCAAGTAGGGCTGCGGCTGGCGCGGGGAGACAGCCTGGAAAAAATTCTTGCTGACCTCGGCCACGTTGCCGAAGGCGTTACCACTACACGGGAAGTAGCCAGTCTCGCCACCGAGCTACAGGTCGATATGCCCATTACCCGTGGCGTGTACAAAATGTTATTTGACGGGTTGCCGGCCGCCGAGGCGGTGCATGCCTTACTGAGCCGGGAAATCAAAGCCGAGTTTTAGCTGGCCGCCCGCAGGGGTTAATTTTTTCCTGGCACCGATATCAACAGAAAAAATCAACCAATCCTCTGCTTGCCGGCCGACGCGGTTAGCTTGACCAGTAGATCGTTCGGCGGCATGGGCCGATCATAATAGAAGCCCTGATATTCGTCGCACCCATGCGCACGTAGGAAGTTGAGTTGCCCTTCGGTCTCTACGCCTTCGGCGACTACGACGATTTCCAGTTGATGGGCCATCACGATAATCGCGGTCACCATCGCCTCGTCATCTACGTCGGCGGTAATCCCTCGCACGAAGGACTGGTCTATTTTGAGCTTGTCGATGGGCAGGCGCTTGAGATAACTCAAGCTGGAATAACCGGTGCCAAAGTCGTCCAGCGAGAGTTCAAAGCCCAGTGCTTTTAGCTCTTGCAATACCGCGATGGATATCTCGGGATTATCCATAATAACGTTTTCGGTAATCTCCAGGCCCAACCAATGCGGATCGACACCGGTTTCACTTAACACCCGATAAAAATTGCGGAGTAAATGCTTTTGGCGGAACTGCCGCGGCGACAGATTGACCACCATGCGCGGCAGCTCAACGCCTTGTTCACGCCATTGCATTAGTTGCAAACACGCGCGCCGCAACACCCACTCGCCCAATGGCACGATCAGCCCCGATTCCTCGGCGACCGGGATAAATCGGGTGGGCCCTACCTGACCCAACTGCGGATGATCCCAACGCACCAGCGCTTCAGTGGCGACAATATTGCCGCTGGCAATATCGACCAATGGCTGGAAATGGAGCAGCAACTCATTGTGCTCAATCGCGTGCCGCAAGCTACCTTCCAGCAACAAGCGTTCGGCTGACGCCTCATTCATTTCGGCGGCGAAGAACTGGTAATTGCTACGACCCGCGGCCTTGGCGCTGTACATCGCGGTATCGCTGTTCTTCAGCAGAGTGGCGACATCTGCGCCGTCGTGCGGATAAACCGCGATGCCAATACTCGCCCCGCTACGCAAATTTTGTCCGTTGAGTTCAAAAGGCACAAACAGCGCGTCCAATATTTTTTGCGCGACCCGAGCCGAATCTTCAGCCGTACTCAAGCTTGCCAGCAGCACGATAAATTCATCTCCGCCCTGCCTGCCGACCGTATCTTGCGCCCTTAAAGAGTCCGTCAACCGCAGGGCGACCATTTCAAGCAAGCGGTCGCCTACGTCGTGGCCGTGGGTATCGTTAATGTCTTTGAACTTGTCCAAATCAATAAACAATACGGCGAATTCTCCGCCGGTTCGTTGCGCTGCCACAATGGCTTGATGGATACGATCTTGCACCAGGCGCCGGTTAGGCAAATTGGTGAGCGCATCAAAATGCGCCAAATGAATGATCTTGGCTTCTGTCGCTTTGCGTGCGGTAATGTCGCGCATGATGCCTATGAACTGCTGCTGCCCGTCCAAATGGAACTCCGAAACCCGCAGTTCCATTGGGAACATTTCGCCATTACTACGCAGCGCAGAGAGCTCCCGTCCCACGCCGATAATGTGCGCATCGCCTGTTTTCAGATAGCGTGCAAGATACCCATCGTGTTCGCTGTGATAAGGCTCCGGCATCAGTATGGAGACATTCTTACCGAGCACCTCCCGACTGAGATACCCGAACATGCGTTCCGCACCGGGATTGAAAAGCTCAATTTTTCCACTTGCCGAAATGGTCACAATGCCTTCGTCGACATTGTCGAGCACCGCCTGCACGCGGTTTTCGCTGTTTTGCAATTGGACGAACGCCTCGCGTGCTTTCCTCTCCGAGCGCACTAATCCCGTTACCAAGGGAGTCAATAGCCAGCGCAGCAACAACAACGCCAAAGCCATCATGCCCGCCAAGAGTGGCAACAGGTAACGTAGCTGATCCCAAACCGGCGCATACAATTCTGCGCTGTCCATTTTGAGGACCATCCCTAGACCAAGTTTGCCCATAGGGCTAAATGCAGCCACCACTGTTTGGTGACGATAATCCTCGGCGATGATAAACCCCGTTTGGCCTTCTAATGCATAGGCCATGGGTAGTCGCACCCCTTTACTAGACCGCTTGGGCAACGTGTAAACCTTGGGGTTGAGCGCCATCGGAAAACACTGCATTTTGAGCCCGGTTGATCCACACACCGCCAACTCTCGGGTCTTGCCCCACCTTCCTGCCTTCATCACCATCTCAGTCACTGCGGGAAGCGGTGTCTCGATCACCACGCGACCGACGGCAACCCCCTCGACGCGCATACTGGCTTGCGAACGCAATAAAAACCCGCCTTGCCAGATGAGTTGCGCAGGGCTGGATAATTTGAGAGGGATTTCAAGATCAGGCTGGGTTACAACGCGACCCGCACTCACCACTACACGCCCACGCTGGTCATAGAAGGCAATGGCCGAAACTCTAGGCGATAAAAAAGCCTGAGAGGCACGCTGAAGGGCGAAAATGGCTGAAGGCTCGTTGGGCACGCGATTCAAACGCTGCATTTGATCCAGCAGTAGCGGCCTGGTAGCAATTGAGTCGGCGATATCAGTGCCACGCCTAATTTCGAATTGAGTGAGTTCGACGTGGTTTTGCAAGGATGACTGGAGGCTGTCGCTAAGCAGGCGCTCAGCATGGCGCGACATAATGTAGAACACCATCACCCCGACCAGCAGCACGACCACGATCAGAATCGTGCTCGCTACCAGTCCAATCCGTTGCTGATTAATTTTTTGTTGTTGCATGCTTCCCTGAGTCGATTAGGTAACCACTGAGAGAGACGTAGTGAGCGCATGTGATTTAAGATGCGCTTCTCGTCCCACATTGCTACTTTTCGTGTGGCTAACTGGTGGTGAGGCGTTCAAGGACCAACAAGCCCAACGGGCTTCTTTGCTTATTATACGTGTCGCAGGGGTTGCCAATGCCCATTTATCAAGCCTTGCAGCGGTTGATACTGGGTTTTATAAGCCATTTTATGCGTAGCGCCGATCCAATAGCCCAGATACACGTAGGGCAATTCCAGTCGCCGCGCCAGATCGATTTGCCACAACACACCGTAAGTGCCGAGGCTGGCTTTTGCGCGCTCGGGGTCAAAAAAGGTATACACCGCGGACAGCCCATCCTCAATCTGGTCGATCACGCTCACCATCACTAACTCGCCCGCATCGCGAAACTCAACCAGCATGCTGTTAACGTTGGACGACAGTAAAAACTGAGTGTACTGCTCTGAGCCGTCACGGTCCATGCCGCCGCCGACATGTCGGCTCGCTTGATATTTGCGATACAGCGCAAAGTGCTCGTCGTGGTAGTTCAGCGGCAAAAAACGGGTTTCCAGGTGCACATTGCGCAACTGGCAACGCCGCTGGTTGCGATTGGGTGTGAACTCGGCGACAACAACGCGCGCAGGCACGCATTCGCGGCACGCTTCACACAACGGCCGATACGTAAATTGGCCGCTACGACGAAACCCGGCGCGAATTAGCTGGCTATAAACTTCGCCATTGATAAAGTGCGCCGGCGTTGCGACCTGCGAGCGCGCCTGCCGATCCGGCAAATAGCTGCACGCATAGTTGGCGGTTAAATAAAACTGGACGCGCTGAAAGGGAGGCTCAGTCGGGTGCATCAAAACACCAGGGAGAGGGAACAGGGCTCAAGTCTATCAAGCCTGTAAGCTTTGTACAGAATGCGCGGCGAGTGATTGGGCGCGCGCCCAGGCTAGTGAGATGCGCTGTTTCCATCTGGCAATCGATCATGCCAAAGCCCCAGCGCTGCAATTGTCTGCACAGACTCACCAATGCGACCTTGGAAGCGTCCGGCATACGACTGAACATCGATTCGCCGTAAAACATGCGGCCGATCGCCACCCCATACACCCCACCGACCAGCACGCCGCTGTGCCAGACTTCAATCGAGTGCGCATAGCCTTGTTGATGTAGACGGGTATAGGCCGCGATCATCGCAGGTGAAATCCAGGTGCCCGCTGCGCTAGCGCGAGGTGAGGCGCACGCCAGCATCACTTGCGTGAACACGGTATCCACGCGAACTTCAAACCCCGCATTGCGCATCCGTTTGGCGAGGGAACGGCTGACGCGAATGTCTTCGGGCAACAGCACCATGCGCGGGTCCGGGCTCCACCACAAAATCGGCTCTCCCGGGTTGAACCATGGGAAAATGCCATGACGATACGCATCCAGCAATCGCGTTGCGGTGAGGTCACCGCCCATCGCCAACAGACCATTCGGCTCGGTCATTGCATGCTCTACCGGCGGAAAGAATGAGACCTCGGATTGCTGGTGTTTCATGTCCGCTATTTTACCCACACGATGACACTGTCCTCCCCCCACCCCTCCCGTTGTGTTGACGGCCTATCTCGGATGGGTGAGATGAGCGTGCCGTGCTTTCACTGTGGCTTGCCTGCGCCCACAGGCGGCAGCTACGCGATTCATTATCAAGGGCAGGATAAACCCGGTTGCTGCCGCGGTTGCCAGGCGGTTGCGCAAACGATTATTGACAGCGGTCAAGGCGCGTATTACCAGCATCGCACCGTGCTCCCCGCAACGCCGCAAGCCGCGGTGGATGAGCTGAAACAACTAGGCTTGTATGACCTGCCCGAAATCCAGGCCAGCTTTGTGCGCGTGGAAGCCGAGCACATTCGCGAGGCGGCGTTGATTCTGGAAAACATCGTGTGCGCCGCGTGCGTGTGGCTCAACGAGCGCCATATCGCGCAACTGCCCGGCGTGTTATCGGTGGACATCAACTACGCTACGCGTCGCGCGCGCGTGCGCTGGGACACGCGGGCGATTCAGCTCTCCAACATTCTGCAAGCCGTTACCGACATCGGCTATATCGCGCACCCGTTCGATCCCGGTCGGCACGAAGCCATGCATCGGCGTGAGCGCAATACCGCGATCAGGCGGTTAGCGTTAGCGGGGTTGGGGATGATGCAGGTGATGATGTTTGCGTTGCCCGGGTACACCGCAACGGACTTAAGTGAAGACAGCCGCGTGCTGATGCGCTGGGCGAGCTTGGTCCTCACGTTGCCGGTGGTGGGCTATTCCGCCGCGCCGTTTTTTGTCGGCGCATGGCGCGATCTGAAACGCCGCCTGCCCGGCATGGATGTACCGGTCGCGCTGGGTGTGGGTACTGCGTTCGCCGCTAGTGTTTACGCCACCTTCAGCGGGCACGGCGAGGTCTATTACGACTCGGTCACGATGTTTGTTTTTTTACTGCTGACCGGGCGTTTTCTGGAAATGAATGCGCGTCGCCGCGCGGGCGCCGCGGTAGAGGAACTGGTCAAACTGATCCCCGCCGCGACCACGCGTTTACCCGATTATCCCGCGCGCAACGAAGAGCCGGTGCCGGTCGTGCGGCTACAAGTGGGCGACACTATATTGGTGCGCCCTGGCGAAACGGTGCCTGCCGACGGCGTGGTGATCGACGGCCACAGCCGCGTGAGTGAAGCGCTGCTGACCGGCGAAGCACGCCCGATTAGCAAGGCGCCGGGCGGTGCCGTGGTGGGAGGAAGCTTCAACCAGTCCAGCCCGCTCATTGTTCGGGTGGAAAAGCTCGGCACCGACACGCGTCTCGCCGCCATTGTGCGCCTGCTCGACCGCGCGCAGAGCGAAAAGCCGCGTCTGGTACGCCTCGCCGATCGCGCCGCCGCGTGGTTCGTGAGCGTGCTGTTGGTCATCAGTGCACTCGTCGCCGCCGTTTGGTATCTGATCGACCCCGCGCAAGTGTTGTGGATCGCGGTGTCGATTCTCGTGGTGACCTGTCCCTGCGCGTTGGGGCTTGCCACCCCCGCCGCGTTGACCGCCGCGACCGGGCGGCTGACGCGGATGGGACTGCTCACCACGCGTGGGCACGCGCTCGAAACCCTCGCGCGGGTGAGCGACATCGTGTTCGACAAAACCGGCACGCTGACGCACGGCACGTTGCGCGTGAGCCGCGTCATTACGGCCCACGGCCACACCGAAGCAGCTGTGCGGGCGATGGCCGCCGCGATGGAAGCGGGCGCCGAGCACCCCATTGCACGCGCGTTACGCGAATTGCACCCCAGCGACGACACGCCCACTCCCGCCGTTACCCACATCCAAAACCATCCGGGTAAAGGTGTGGAGGCGCAAATCGGCGGCGTTCGCATGCGTCTGGGCTCGCCCGGTTTTGCCGCAGAAATTACAGGCCATCCACTGTCACTGCCCGGCAACGACACCAACGAAAGCTGGGTGGTACTCGCTGACGAACACGGCGTGCGGGCATGGTTTGCACTGGCCGACACGCTACGCGCTGACGCGGCGAGCACGGTATCCACACTCAAGCAACTCGGCATCCGGGTACATCTACTGTCTGGCGACGGCTCAGCGGTCGTCTCCGCGACCGCGCGCACGTTGCAGATCGACACTTGGCAATCCGACGCACTGCCGGAAACCAAGCTCACCTACGTGAAAAATTTGCAGCAACAGGGTCGCATCGTCGCGATGGTAGGCGACGGAATAAACGACGCCCCAGTACTCGCCGCCGCGCAGATATCAATTGCAATGGGCGAAGGCGCCGAGGTCGCGCAAGCGGCAGCAGACATGGTGATGCTCGGCAAACACTTGAGCCCGCTTGCCGAGGGCGTCGCGCTCGCGCGTAAAACCCGCCGCATCATCTATCAGAATTTAGCGTGGGCGCTGGGCTACAACCTGATCGCCATCCCCGCTGCGGCGCTTGGCTATGTCACGCCGTGGATCGCCGGGATAGGCATGTCGGCAAGCTCGTTGCTGGTGCTGTTGAACGCGTTGCGGCTTGCGCAGGTTCAGGCTCGCGATCTTTAAACACTTGGACTGGCGCGAAGGATGTTGAGGTAGAGCATATGGCCTAAGTCCTATGAATAATAGCCACCCCCTACAAAATTCCCTATAAATGCCTGACGCAGAAGTTATCGTTTTATAGGCTTATGGGGATGGAAGTGGGAGTTAATGTGTTTTGCGAAAATGAAACGGCGCGGGGTAGCGGCGACAATCTGGAAGTTAATCTGAGCAATCATTTATTCGATAGTTCGGCTACGGCTTGGGTGGTTGGTCAGTGTGTGCGCTACCTGAATGCAGCGGATAAGGAAAGCGAGCTGGCTTACCAACGTATGGTTATGGTGCTGCGCCGCTATGGCAACGACCCTGTCGAAACAGTGACCGGCCTTTTTCGACAGGCGCGGTCTGGTGATGCCTCGTTGCGGTGGAGCCTGCTGTATGTATTAGGTGACGCGGGTAACGCAGACACCGCAAATTTTCTGGTTCACACCGCATTGGGGCCACTCCCTGAAGCCAACCGGGATGAGGGTTGTGAAGGCGCCCGCGACATGGAAACGCTCGTAGCCACGATGGCCATCCATGCCTTATATAAACTGACCGGACGGCATCCCGAGGTGGCCGAAGCGCTGCTAAAAATCGTAGCCCACAGACCCGCTCAGCCCATCTTGATCGAAGCGGTCAAGGTCGCCAATGCGCTCGGACGTACAGAAAAGCTTCGAGAGCTTTTGCCGAAAGAAGATCAGTGGATGCTTGAACTTCGGCGTGCGCGTATCGAGGAATTATTTGCTGACTCCGAACGTGACGATGGGAAGGAGCGTGGGCTCTCCCCGCCTAAAGCGGGAGCACTGTACACCGCGCCCCAGACCGGATCTTGCAACCAAAGAGGCGCGCAGCATGGCTAGCTTTACTTATAGCGTACCCAATCTTGATGCGTCGGGCGACAACCTCTATGGTCCGAGGATTTGTCGGCAAGCGTATATAGATTGGGCCTGGAAAGCCTTCGCTTTGGAAAAAGGCGATTGGGACGAGGGTTTCGGCTACGATGCCATCGGCAACAACACTCAGCCACTCTCCCGCGCCCTTTCAGGCATCTGGTGTTTAACCTATTCTTCCCCTCGCTTCCCGAATGAGTCGTACAAGGGCAACATCCTGGAATGGGGTTGTCGATTTGCGCGAAACGCGATTGATGAGCTCAATACGCGATGCAGCACTTCATCGTGCAGTAACCAAGGGGTGAGTCTGCGCGCTGGCACTATCCTCCACGAGGCGCGCCATGCCGATGGCAAAGGTCATGATAGTGGGAACAACGATTCGAGCTGGGCGTACAACGGTGCATGGCGGTGGCAGGTTTGTTGGTTGGCGTGGTTCTCGTTCGAGGGCACTCACACCTCCCTAGCGATGCGGACGCAAGCAGCTCAACGCGCCAACAACATCATTAACAACAATTTCGACACGCATCCGGGCTTCAACTTGTGATGCGGGTCACTCAACGGAATTTTTATTGGCTGCCAGGGCTACCCCTTCCCAGGCCTGCAGCTTTTCCGCATAGCGCATTCCTGCATGCGCTGGGCTGGTGGACGGCAAACGCTGATAAGTGAGCGCCCGATGTAGATGCAGCGATTGAGTATGGATGCGATAAAACTTTTCTGCTATCGCACCATTGAAAAAAACGTGTGTGATCTTGGGGTGCGTGTTGTAGAAAGATTCGAAATCGCTCACCACCATCGTCGCCGCGTCGATATCCGCATCGAGACTGCTCTCACGCACGCACGAGGCGAGTACATCCCACACCGCGATCCCCGCGGCCTTCAATTTCTTCACGCGCGCGTCGTACGGCAACTCGAAGCCTGCGCCGACGAGTTCGCCCATAATCTTCCAGAACGCATTGCGCGGGTGCGCATAATAGTGTGTCGCGCGTAGCGATTCTTTGCCCGGCATCGTGCCTAAAATCAACACCCGCGCGCGCGCATTTGCTATCGGCGGAAAACTCAGCAGATGCGGCGCATCGGCAGATTGTGTTGTGGATTGGGTCATTCTCCGATTCCGCAAATAACCAGAATCACAAATTGCGCCCGTCAAACGGAATTCGCGTGAGCTCGGTCAACTCGACACCTTCAATACACCGCACGTTCACCGCCGCAGTCGCATCCCCATTTGGCGCCACCCCAAATCCAAAAGGCGCGCAACCGCAATTGGCGCAAAAGTGATGCTGGATCACGTGCTTGTTAAACGTATAAGTCGAGAGATCACTTTCAGGCGTCGCCAGCTGCAATTGCGCACGCGGAATAAACCACAGCAAATAGCCTTTGCGACTGCAATGCGAACAATTGCATTCGATCACATCCCCGATATCGCCCTCAGCTTCGAAGCGAATGCGGCCACAGTGACAGCTGCCTTTGTAAATCATGATGATTCTCCTGAGAGGGTAATTTGGAACCCCGTTGATATTCAAATCTAGCCGGGTTTCAACTGTGCGTCAAAATGACCATTCACCGATGCTGATTGGGATTCGCGCGACCTATTTCAATATGCTTATACTATTGTCCGCCAAGCCTCGTAGCATTAGCGCTGCTTAGCGCTACCTCAGTCACAACAACACACCCACCTTGATGACCATTGAACTAATTCGCCTTTCCAAACTGATGTCCGAACGCGGCCTATGTTCGCGCCGCGAGGCCGACACGTACATCGAACGCGGATGGGTCCACGTTAACGGACAACGGGTAAGCGAATTAGGCACCAAGGTCGATCCGGGCTGCGACATCCGCCTCGACGCGTTGGCAAACAAGCAGCAGCAACAACGCGTCACGCTGCTGTTGCACAAACCAGTCGGCTATGTATCCGGACAACCGGAGCCGGGCTATAAACCGGCGGTTCTGCTGATTCGGCCGGAGACCTTGTGGCAGGATGGGCGTGCGGGTTTGGCGTTTCATCCGACCCACCTCAAAGGCCTGGCACCCGCCGGACGGCTGGACATTGACTCGACCGGGCTCTTGGTACTAACGCAGGATGGTCGTATCGCCAAACAACTCATTGGTGATCACTCGGAGATCGAAAAAGAATATCTGGTGCGCGTAAACGGTCGGCTCGATGATCGCGGTTTGGCGCTACTGAATCACGGACTGTCGCTCGACGAACGTCGCCTGCGCCCAGCCAAAGTGAGCTGGCAAAACACCGATCAACTGCGCTTTATTCTGAAGGAAGGCCGCAAGCGCCAGATTCGCCGAATGTGCGAGCTGGTGGGACTGAAAGTTACAGGATTGAAGCGGGTGCGTATTGGTCGTATCGCACTCGGCGATCTCCCGCCGGGGCAATGGCGGTATTTACGCGACGACGAACAGTTCTAATACTCGCTACTTCACATAGGCGCGCACGTATTTAGCAGACAAGAGCTTCACCTCCAAGCAGAAAGGCCACTCGACATTACTTGCTAAGGAGCAACCCTGATGAAAAAACTTGATGCATTTGAGAAAGAAATTTTGGATGCCTACGAAAAGGGTGAACTCAAGTCCACCTCGCCTTCAAAAGCAAAATTGGCAAAATTCAAAGCCGCTGCTACAGTTACCTTTCCCAAGGAAAAGCGGGTCAATATTCGCCTGTCAACACCAGACTTGATGGATATTCAAGCCCGAGCACTTGAAGAGGGTATGCCATATCAAACGCTGATCGCCAGCGTACTTCACAAATTTGTATCCGGGCGGCTTGTAGAGTCGCCGTCAAGTCTTACCCTGCGCTCAAGCGGGGGCACGCCCAAAGCGGCGCGCCGATTAGCTAGCATGGGGCAGTACAGCTCGCATCACCGATCAATGGCGTGTGCATCGCTTGAACCGCAGAGGGTCCGAAGAATGTTGAGATTGTGGCTTATCACTAACGGAGTTGATCATGCCGACGATGTGGTCGAACCCTGCAGTCAACCCGACGCTGCGCGATGAAGCCGCGAAGCGCCGGTTACCTTGAAGGGTTGGGTGCACAGAAGAAGTCATGATTATTGCAATCTTGTTCAACTCAGACGATCCCCGCTTCGACGGGTGCTACGGTCCGCCGACTCGCAATCTCGTCTTCGGAACGGGTGTTCTCCAGTCTTCGAAACGCCCCTTGAAGATCGCACACGGCCATGTGCTTGTGTATGGCAACTCGAAAACTGCGGCAGCTACCGTCGAATAGCCGAAGCGACCTATTTCGCTGGAACTTGGTCCAAGATCCAAGCAGAGAGGCTTCGTGCCACATACTTGAAACAGACAATCTGGTCCTGGGTAATTCAGAACGCCACGAAAGCTCTCGCGGAGCAACTTGATGCCGCTCTTCGTTCTGACGCTGCTTACTTGGGGCTGCTGGAGGCCGACTTCAGCCTGCCAGCCCATCTGGTCATGTTTCGGAACTCGATGCCACCGTACTGCCGCGTAGGAGGTACACACTGCACACGCTTCTATTCGATGGGGAATGAGGACGAAAAAGACGAATACGAGACAGAAGAGTTGTTGAAACTTGGCTTCACTGTCGTCGACTGGGAGGATCGGGGGGCCCACCAAACGATATTTGATGACTTCGACACACCAGAGCACTTCGTCCAGCTAAACGAAGTTCAGCAAGCTCTCGCGTCTGTACTACCTAATGGTGACGACGAAGCGGGCGAACTGGTGATGATACTGGAGGATATGAACCCAAAGCTATTCAACGCCCTTGGGTCTGCAGTCCGTGCACTCGCTGCAGCAAGAACCGAAGAGGACTATGCGCACGTCGGGGTATCCGGCCGTCGTTATGTGGAGCAACTTGCCGACGCGCTGTTTCCTGCAAGTACCGTTCCGTTTAACGGACGAGACGTGTCGGCTGATAAGTTCAAGAATCGGCTGTGGGCATTTATAGACAAGTCGCTGCCTGCTAGCAGGCTTAGTAGGTCCGACGAGCTGCGTTCGCTCGGTCGTGAGGTCGATCGACTATTGAAGGCTATGAACGCGCTGTTGCATGGACATCCTGATCGGCGACTGGCGCTACACGCATTTGCAGATCTTGCGAAACTCACGGTTGCGCTGGTGCAACTTGATCCGGCTGCGACGCGGCAACCTTACCGAGCGTTCGAGCAAAAGATATTTAACTTTCTCAAGCAGCACATTGAAGACCCTCGTTGCGGGGACGGTGCCGATGCGCTTTAACAAGTAGATCGACACGGAGGCCCGGCGGCGGGCCTCCGTGCATTTTATGTGGATGATCTCATCACTCTGCATCACGCAAACTTGGTTATGGGGAAAGCTCTGAACAGGCACATGGAAAAAGCAAGCCTCCGTCGATACGCCGACTGCTGACCTACCACGCAAAGGCTGCCCGAACGCCTGACCGCAAACTCACTTAGGGCCGTACCGCCGGCCACACCGCGCCGCCGCCGACCGGCCAGACACGCGCGTCGCGCGTCGCTAGGGGCGTTGCACCGCCCGTGAATTCGCCGAACGCGGGCAGGATCAGCATCCGGGGTTGCCACCAGTAACACGGCAGCCGCAGGCGTTGATGACCGGCGCCGCGTAGCGTAATGGCGGGGTGGATATGGCCTGCGAGCACGGTCATGTCGGATACACGTTGCGGATGGTGGCAGGCGGCGAACGGGCCGCAGTTGAAGGGTTCGTCGACAACGGGGATGGCGAGCTTTGCGGGCGGGTCGCCCGCGCGCGCGTCGTGGTTGCCGCGCACCAACAGCATCTCGACCGCCGCGTGGCGGCAGCGCCATGCGAACACGGCGTCGAGCACAACGGGCTGTTGCGCCTCGCGCGCGTGCAGCAGATCGCCGAGCCAGATCACGCGGCGCACGTCGAGGTTGTCGAACAACGCGCTTAACGCGGCAAGCGTGCTGGCCGTCGTCGATTCGGGCACCGGCACGCCGTGCGCGCGATACGTGGCGGCTTTGCCCAAATGCACGTCGGCGACGAACAGCGTCGCGGTCCTCGGCCACCAAACGGCGCGGTCGGGCAACAACGCCACGCGCTCGCCGTCGAGCTCTAGCCACACGGCGCCTGATGTCGCGCTGCGCGGCAACGCGTCATCCATCTTGGCCGTCTCCCGGCGCATCTTTGCCGTCCCCAAGCGCATCTTCGCCGTCTCCGGGCGCGTCGCTCTCGACGTGCGTTGCGGGACGTTCGCGCGGCCAACGAGCAAGCCTCGGCTTCGGAACGTGCCGTTTCGGCACCGCGCCGGTCGCCGTGTCGCCAACAGCAATTCCAAGACCAACGCCGTCTGCCATTCCAAGGCCAACGCCATCGACGTGATCGACGCGGGAATCGTCCTGGCTCGGGCGCGCGCGACCATTCTTGCGCGACATGCGCCGGGATTCGGCTTTGCGGGGTTTGAACGCGCCCTCGCCCGCGCCGCCCAGTTGCAGGGTCGATGCAATGTCGTGGTCGGCCTCGATCAGCGTCGCGACGGGCGCGTGGTCCGTGCCGACGAGTTCGCCACCGGCGTCGAGTTCGAGCTCGGTGACCATGCGCGCAATGCGGCTCGCCAGCGATTCGGTCGACAAAGTTTCGCGAAAGCGCTCGACCATCAACGGAAACGCCAGCGGCGACGGCTTTTTCAGCGGCTGCAGGCTGAGCCGGCGCGCGTTCACTGCGGCTAGCGTCGAGGCCAGCCGCTCGATGTCGAGTTCTTGTTGCAGCAGTTCCTGTTGCGCTTGATGCAGCAGACGATTGGCCGGGTCGTGCTTCAAAAATACCTCGTAGTACAGCGACGCCGACGCCTGCAGCTGGCGCGCCGAGCGCTGCTCGCCGGGATAGCTCTGAAAGATCAGCCCGGCGATGCGCGCGATTTCGCGGAAGCGTCGCCGCGCCAGTTCACCCGCGTTGAGGCTCGCAAGCACCTCGGCGAGCAGCCGGGGCCGCAACCCTGCCGCGCAATCGTCGGCACGTTCGGTCGGCGCGGCGATGAGCATCGGCAGCAGCGCCGCATAATCGACCGGCGTGGCCGACAGCATCTCGAGCCCGTAATCGTTCACCGCGAGCGAAAACGTCGCCGGCACGTGCTGCCCGGCGCGCCACGCGAGCAGACTGGATAGACCGAGATGCACCTGACGGCCGGCGAACGGATACAAAAACAGGTGCCAGCCCTGGCGGGTTTTCAGCGTTTCGGCGAGCAGGATCTCGGGCGTGGGCAGCGCCGAGCGGCGTTTCTGAATCTCCAGCAGCGACGCCACCGCCTGCATTTCGGGGCCGCGCGGCCCGCCTGCGTCGAACGCTGCAAACTCTTCGACGATCGCATCGGCGAGCGTGCTCGTCAACGGCATGCGGCCGCCGTTCCAGCGCGGCACCGCCGCAGCGCCCGACGCCGCGCGCCGCACGTACGCGGTCATCTGTTCGACGCGCACCAGCGTTAGCAATCGCCCGCCGAACGTGAACACCTCGCCCGGCCGCAGCCGCGCGATGAAGGATTCTTCGACGCTGCCGATGCGGCTGCCACGCAGATATTGCACCGTCACCATCGCGTCACTGACGATGGTGCCGATGTTGGCACGGTGCCGTCGCGCGAGCCGTGCGTCTTCAACTCGCCAGACGCCGTCGGCGTCCGGCACGACGCGGCGAAAGTCGGGATATTCGGTCAGCGTCGGTCCGCCGAAGCGCACAAAATCCAGGCACCAGGCCCAATCGCCGGGCGTCAGCGCGCGGTACGAAGCGGCATGACGAATCTCGTCGTACAGCGCGTCGGGCGTGAAGCCGCCGCCGAGCGCGACGGTGACGAGATGCTGCACCAGCGTGTCGAGCGACGCGCGCGGCACCTGCCGTGCTTCGATGCGGCCCGCCGCGACTGCGCGCTGCGCGGCCGCGGCCTCGACGAGTTCGAGACTGTGCGTGGGCACCAGCGAGATGCGCGACGCGCGACCCGGCGCATGGCCGCTGCGTCCGGCACGCTGGATCAGCCGCGCGACGCCCTTGCACGAACCGATCTGCAGTACGCGCTCGACCGGCAGAAAGTCGACGCCGAGATCGAGGCTGCTGGTCGCGACGACGGCCTTTAACTTGCCGGCCTTGAGGCTCAATTCGACCCAGTCGCGCACGCTCTTGTCGAGCGAGCCATGGTGAATCGCGAGCTGGCCCGCAAACTCCGGCCGTGCGTCGAGCAGCGCGCGGTACCAGCGTTCGGCTTGCGAGCGGGTGTTGGTGAACACCAGTGTCGACGCGTGCTCGTCGATCGCCGCGGCGACCTGCGGCAGCATTTGCAGGCCCATGTGGCCGGCCCACGCGAAACGCTCCGCGCGCGCGGGCAGCAGCGTGTCGATAATCAGCGCCTTGTCGATCTGGCCGCGCACGATCCACGGCGCGCGCGCGTCCACGGGGTTTTCGCCGGACGCGACCACGGCGTCTTCGCCCGATGAGACCACGGCGTCTTCGCCCGACGCAACAACTGTCGGCCAGTAAACCGGCGCACGCGCAGGCGCGATCGGCGCGCGCGGCAACAGCGCGTCGATCGCGTCGTCGAGGTTGCCGAGTGTCGCCGACAGCCCCCACACCATCAGTTGCGGATTGCACTGCGCGAGCCGGGCGAGCGCGAGCTGCGTCTGCACACCGCGCTTGTTGCCCATCAACTCGTGCCATTCGTCGACGACGACCAGACGCACGCTTCCCAACGACTCACGCGCATCGGCGCGCGACAGCAGCAACGACAGGCTTTCTGGCGTCGTGATCAGCGCGGTCGGCAAACGCCGCGTCTGCGCCGCGCGCTCGCTGGGCGACGTGTCGCCGGTTCGTGTGGCGCAGCGCCAGTGCGGCGCCAGCATCGCAAGCGGTTCGTTCAACGCGCGCAGCGTATCGGCGGCGAGCGCGCGCATCGGCGTCAGCCACAACACCGTGAGCGGCGCCGCGAGCGCGCGTTTGGCCTTGCCCCGAACGGGGGAGGGCGGCGGCGGTACCTGGCCTGCAGCCAGCGCCTGCAGCGCACCCAGCCACACCGCATAGGTCTTGCCCGCGCCGGTCGTCGCGTGCAGCAGCCCGCTGCGGGACTCGGCCATCGCCTGCCACACCGCACGTTGAAATTCGAACGGTTCATGGCCGCGCGATTTCAGCCAAGCTGCGGCGGGGGATTCGGGCGTGCGTTTTATGCGTGGCTTCTTTGTCGTCACAGCAGGTGTGGCGACGGCGCTCGCGCTGTCGACCTCGCCGCGTTTGGCGCGCGGCATCAAGCGTTGGCCTCGGGCAGCAAGGCCATCAAGGTATCGAGCGTGTCCGCCTCGGCGACCGGCTTGTCGGTGCGCCAGCGCAAAATGCGCGGAAAGCGCACCGCGATGCCGCTTTTGTGCCGCGGGCTGCGGGCGATGCCTTCAAAGCCGAGTTCGAACACCATCGTCGGCTCGACGCTGCGCACCGGCCCGAAACTCTCGCGGATGGTTTTGCGTACGATGCCATCGACTTGCCGCATCTCGTCGTCGGTCAGCCCGGAATACGCCTTGGCGAACGGCACCAGCGTGCGGTCGGCGTCGTCGGGCCCCCCGCTCCATACTGCGAAGGTGTAATCGCTGTACAGCGTCGCCCGCCGGCCGTGGCCGCGCTGCGCGTAAATCAACGCGGCGTCGACGCTCAACGGGTCGATTTTCCATTTCCACCACAGACCCTCCGCCTTGGTGCGGCCGACGCCGTACGCGGCATCGCGCCGCTTCAGCATGAAGCCTTCGGTGCCGAGCCGCCGTGCCGCTTCGCGCGAACTAGCCAGCGCGACCCAGTCGTCGCCATGGACCAGCGGACTCAAATGCAACGCGGGATGCGAATGCGCGGCGATCAGCGCCTCGAGGCGTTCGCGCCGACGCTGCTGCGATTCGTGGCGCACGTCGATGCCGTCGGCTTCCAGCACGTCGTACACCATCATCACCAGCGGCTGCTCGCGCAGGATTTTCGGGCCCAGCGTTTTGCGGCCGATGCGTTTTTGCAACGCCGCGAACGGCTGCACGCCTTCGAGCACGGTGAATGCGCATTGGGTGGTTTTTGCCCCCTCTCCCGCAAGCGGGAGAGGGTTGGGGAGAGGGGGCTGCAGCACACGGCGAGGTGTTTTAGGGGCCAAAACTCCCTCTGATGAAACTACTAAGCAATCGTCTGGGCTGCCAGAAAACGGCAACCCTGTCGCTGCTAATCCCCCGGCCCCTCCCCCGCTTGCGGGGGAGGGGTGATCACCATAGGTCTCTGATGGACAATCGGAGGTCAACGCAATGCTGGCATCGCGCGTTGTCTCGCCGTTATTTATGCCTTCATTCGTCGCTGAACCGGGCGCGATCCAGACCAGAATCTCGCCGTCGAGCACGGTGCCCGCGGGCAGCGTCTGCCCCATCGCTTCGAGTTCGGGAAAGCGCTCGGTCGCGAGTTCTTCGCCGCGTGTCCATATCCATACGCCGTCGTCGCGACGCACCAGCTGCGCGCGGATGCCATCCCACTTCCACTCGATCTGCCAGTCGTGGGGCGCGCCGAGCAACGCGTCAAAATTCTCCAACGGCGCGTTGAACGGATGTGCGAGGAAAAACGGATACGGCTGCCCGCCGCGCGCGTCACGCAGCAGCCCGCCCGTCTGTAGCGGAGAAATCAGCGCCGCGTAATCGGCCGCGCTCGGCCGGGCGCTGATCTGCGTATACCCCATCAGGCGCTGCGCCACTTCCTTGGCGTCGACGTCGGCGACCGCGGCCAGCGCCTGCGTGACCTGCAGTTTCGATACGCCGACGCGCAGCGATCCAGTCATCAGTTTCAAATACGGCAGCCGCTCGTCTCGCGCGAGTTCGCACCATTGCCGCAGCAGCCGTTCGCGGATGATGTCGGGCGGCTGTCCGCGCAGCGGCAGCAGTTCGTCGCTCATCCACACGGCCAGACTGCGCTCAATTGCCGCATCGGTGTCGGGCAGCAGCAAACTGATCGTCTCGGCGAGGTCGCCAACGGCGTGATAACACTCGTCGAACAGCCACTCGGGCAAGTCCGCGACCTCGCGCGTCAGCTCGCGCAGCATTTTTGTGGGGACGAGTTGGCGCGGCTTGCCACCGGCGAGGAAGTACACCGCCCACGCCGCGTCTTCTGGTGCCGCGACGCGCAGATACGCCTGCATCGCGTCGAGCTTGGCGCGGTTCGACGTGCTGGCATCGAGTGCGCGATATAGCGCGGCAAAATTTTTCATTCGAGCTCGCCGTCGGCGAATGTCGACGCGTTGTCGTCGAGCGCGGGTTGAGGCTCAATGATGTCGCAAACATTTGTGCCGTCTTGTTTCTGATTCGCAAGATCGGCATCGGCCGATGCATCAACCTCTTCTTCATCTCCGTATTCAGTGGAAAAACTTTGCCCGTTGTAGCCGTGTTCGTTCAGCCAGCGCACCATCACCGGCACGCTGCCGTGTGTGACGATGATGCGCTCGGCGCCGGTCGCGGCGATGGCGGTTTGCAGACCCGGCCAGTCGGCGTGATCGCTGACGACGAAGCCGCGGTCGACGCCGCGCCGACGCCGCGAGCCGCGCACCTGCATCCAGCCGCTGGCGAAGCCGTCGCGATAATCGCCAAAACGCCGCATCCACAGCGAACCCGCAGCCGACGGCGGCGCGACGACCAGCGCGCGTTTCAATGTGTCTTTCGTGACCGCTGCATCCGTGACCCGCAACGTGGGCGGCAACGCGACGCCTTCGGCGCGATACGCGTCGTTCAACGGCTCAACCGCACCGTGGCAGACGATCGGCCCGATGCCGGCGTCGATGCCGTGCAACAGTCGCTGCGCTTTGCCGAACGCATAGGCGAACAACACGCTGGTCTGCCCCGCTTCAGCGTTGCGGCTCCACCACGCGTTGATGTCGGCGAACAATTCGTACTGCGTCGGCCACCGATAAATCGGCAATGCAAATGTCGACTCGGTGATAAAAACGTCGCAACGCACCGGCTCAAACGGCGTACACGTCCCGTCGTGCTGCAGTTTGTAATCGCCCGACGCAACCCACACCTGCCCGCCGTATTCGATGCGCACCTGCGCCGAGCCGAGCACGTGCCCAGCAGGATGCAGCGACACGCGCACCCCGTTCAGCATCACCGTTTCGCCGTACGCGAGCGTCTGCAAGTCAATGTCGGCACCGAGCCGCGTGCGCAACACCCGCGCACTCTGAACATGCGCGAGATAAGCCCCATGCCCGCGTCGCGCATGATCGCCATGGCCGTGCGTAATCACCGCGCGACCTACCGGCCGCCACGGATCGATAAAAAAATCGCCCGGCGGGCAGTAGAGCCCAGAGGGGTGAGCGACGACGAGGTCGCCGGAATAGTTCATAGGCAGTTTCCGTTATTCGTAGATACAGCTGCGACGTGATCTGCTTAGCAGAATGAACTGAGCTGAAATTTGCCTCTCGGGTGCGACTTAACGCCATGCTTTCGATAGTTGCGGCGCATTTGCCGATTTTCAAGCTCTGACAGACTATCGCCAGCTTCCAAATAGCTCGTAGTCCGGGAGAGGTAGAATGTTTTTCATCTTCAGCTAGACCGTTTCAAACGCGCATGGTTGCTGGCAGCCCTGGCAAGTTATTCACTGGAGCATTACCGTGGCTGCGCGGGTGCTCGTGTTCTATAAACGCATGACCAAAAACGAGTTCATTAAGCTGATGCGATACCCCCGTGAGTGGCTCGAATGGGACATGCTGCCGGACGAACTGATCAATGCCCAGATAGCAGAATATGCGCACAGCAGTGAACAGGCCGCAGAGCGCTACCGCAATGCAGCGTTCCTCTTTTGGCTGGGGAAGACACCAGGCAAAGAGATTCTGCTTAAGCTAATCAAACTGAGTTACTTGGACCCCGACCCACTGATGTCCTATGTTCTGCGAAAAGAGCACATCGCGACCGCAGAAAACGCTGAAGACGAGGAAGTGGCGCTAGCGATCCGACAAAACCGCATTTAACAACAGTGGTTCGTTCTTAGCATCCTGAGAATCTTATGCAAGAGGGCTGGCGCATCCAGCGAAAATTCGAATTCAAGCGAGAGGTGACATGACCAACATTGCAAAAAACATTATCTGCCTTTGTTACGATGACCCTGTTAAAAACGCGGCGCGACTCTACGCTGAGCGCATATCAGATGGAGCATAAGACCAATAAGACCATGACCCCCGCGCAGACTGCTGCAAGTTACAACCAAATTGCTGAACATTGGGATTGTCCAGAATTCGACCGCACCAACGGGTTAGCCCAGCACGAGAGGGCATTGCAGTTCGTATCGAAATTCGGCAGCGCGTTAGATATCGGTTGCGGCAGTAGTGGCCGAATAATCGAACTTCTCCGGAATCGCGGATTTGAAGTAGAAGGTCTGGATAGGTCGCAGGAGATGTTGAAGCGTGCTCAGAGACATCATCCCGATGTACGGTTCCATTTAGCGGATATCTGCTCCTGGGAGTTTCAAAAGGATTTCGATTTCATTTCGGCTTGGGACAGCATTTGGCATGTCCCGCTTCATGAACAATTGTCGGTGCTTCGCAAGATATGCAGCGGGTTGGCGCGGGGCGGGGTGCTCATCTTTACGACGGGTGGTGTCGAGAAGCCTGAAGAGCTAATAGCGATTAACTTCGGGTATCCGTTGTATCACGCGGCTCCTGGTATTTACCCGATGTTACGCGCCCTCGAAGAATCCGGTTGCGTATGTCGCCACCTCGAATACGACCAGGACAAGCACGTTTATGTCATCGCACAGCGAACCTGACATTGCGTTAGAGTGGAACACGCCAAAAGCGGCGCGCGCCTTTAACGTTAGGCGCGCTTCGTAGCGAAGTGGGGATGTTGAGGCCCATGTCGAAGGAGGCGTTTGGTCGATTCGTCGCTGAGGCTACTGAGAGCTCCGCGCTCAGCAATGTCAAATCGGCCAGCTGGCCGGAGGAAGATGCACTCGCGAAGTCACAGGCCGAGTTCGAACGTCTCTTGCCCGAGGGGCTGTCTATTCCGGATCATCATCTCCTTGAAGGCAGGTACTCTCAGTCGGCGCCACCGTTGGTCACGGCGGGTGGGCTGGTGCCAAGGTCTCTGATATACCAGAGACCTTCATTTTTGACGACGCTGATGCAGTCAGAAGGCTGGAGCAAGACGTGGAATTGAATGCATTTGACGCTTTTCATACCGCTTCGTTGCGCACCATCAACTACGAAGGCGAAGAATGAAGCCATGGGTTGCGTTTCTATCACTAGGCCGAATGGTCTAGGCAATAAGATGCATTACCAATTCTGGTTGCGTCTCCTAGAATATCAATTCAGATTCCATAGATGCTGCAAGGTCCTCTGTATAAGCCGCTGTAAGCAGCCGCTGTACTAGCTGCCATGACAGCTCGCCAGCGAGGTAGCGTGCATGGCACAGCCAGATTCGGTTTTCCAGCAGTGTTATAGCTGGTTCAGGAATAGCGTCAGGCAGGCTGTGTCCGGGCTGCCCGCTGCGGAGAGGGACGACGCCGAGAAGCTCATCTGGCAGATGCTGGGGCTTCTCAATGCCAACGCACCGTTGCCCGCCAACCCCGATATCAATGATTTCAGGGATACCGGCGCGACTGCCGAATCGCTGGCGCTGGCAGCGCAGATCGTCGCCGAGTCGCTGGCGGCGCTGGATTACATCAAACAGACAGTGGACGCACTACAGGGCGGCAATCCAGCGGCCGCGCTCGGCGTCATCGCGCCGATCCTGCGCCAGCTGGAACAGTTGCGCAGCGTGGCAGGCGGACGCTACCCGAGCGCGTTCAGCCTCGGCAAGATCCTGCTCACCCTGAGCGGTGATGCGCAGGGGGCCGCCCCAGCCGGGCAACAAGCGCAAAAACTCGCACAGCTGCTCGGCGCGGCTTCCGCGCAAGGCATTCGTGACACGCAAACGGCGCTCGGGCTGATCACCTTGCTGGGCGGCAGCATGCTCGACCGCTCCTTCACCGCGCCTAGCGGCGGCGCGCCCGGTCTTGGCTTCCAACCCGGTTTGCCCGTGCTACCGCCATTGCCCACGCTCAACCTGACCACGCCAGCCATGCCAGCCGGCCTCGGCGGCTCTCTGGAGTTCAACCACACCGCACCAATCGGCATCAAGGCAGCGCTCCACCTGGCCGTCAATCCGTCAGCCAGCGCCGGCGGCTTCAAAATGAGCCTCACGTCCAGCGACACTGTCAGTTTATTTGTGCCGGTACTGCCGCCCGGCCAGGTGCAGGTCGACAACAAATTCGACTTTAAGCTCAGCCTTGCGCACGTCGATCCCAGCGGCGCGCTGGTGATTGGCAGCGATGAGTTGGGCGCCAAACTCAGCATCGGCGAACTCGGCATGGCGCTCACCATGAGCAACGACGCACCCGCTATCAGCGTGTTCGCGCGCCAGGGAAAGGCGACGCTGAAGCCCAAGGATGGTTTCCTCAAATTGATCCTGGGTGAAGGCATCGCGTTGGATTTCGCGGTCGAGGCCGAGGCCGACAAATTCGGCAAGCTGCGGCTGAAAAACGGCAGCGGTCTGAAAGCCAGCCTGCCGGTGCCGACGTTGCCGACCGGGCCGTTCCAGTTACAGCTCATCAACTTCGGCATCACACCCGACAACGGCAGCTTCCTCAAGCTGCAAATCGAGCTGTCGGCGTCGTTCGGCGTAGCACTCGGGCCGTTCCAGGCGTCGGTCGACCGGCTGGGCGTGCTGCTTGATGTCGACGCCAGCGCCCCCAGCCTGAAATTCGAATTCAAGCCGCCCAACGGCGTGGGTCTCTCCCTCGACGCGGGCATCGTCAAGGGCGGCGGCTATCTGTTCATCGACCCTGCCAGCGGCGATTACGGCGGCGCGCTGGAACTGAAACTGATGGCCATCGGGGTCAAGGCCATCGCGCTCATCAGCACCAAAACGCCTGCCGGCTATTCGCTGCTGCTGCTGATCTACGGCCAGTTTCCGGCGATCCAGCTGTCGTTCGGCTTTACCCTGACGGGGATCGGCGGGTTGATCGGCGTGCAGCACACCGCCAGCCCGACCGCGCTGTCGCAGGGCATTGCCACCGGCGCGCTCGACGCGGTGCTGTTCCCGGCCAACCCGGTCGGCGATGCGCCGAAAATCATCAACACCCTGCGCACGCTGTTCCCGGTCAAGGCTGGCGGTTTCGTCATCGGCCCGATGCTGGAGCTGGGCTGGGGCACGCCCAGTCTGGTCACGGTGCGGCTCGGCCTGCTGATCGAGGCCAACCAGTTCGTCATTCTCGGTCAGGCCATCGTGCAGCTGCCGCCGCTGGTCAGCGCCGATCTGGCGCTGTTGTACCTGCGCCTGGATTTCGTTGGTTCGGTGGTGTTCGATCCACTGCGCATCGCGTTCGACGCCAAGCTGGTGAATTCGCGCGTGGCCTTCATCTCGATTACCGGCCAGTTTGCGTTCCGCGCCGAATTCGGCAGCCACCCGACCTTCCTCATCAGCGCGGGGGGCTTTCACCCGGCGTTCAAGGAAATTCCGTCCGACATTCCGATGCCGTTCGACCGCGTCGGTGCCAGCTTCGACATCGGCCCCATCGGCATCTCCTACAAGGGCTATTTCGCCATTACCTCGGCCACCGTGCAGGCTGGTGCGGAAGTGCGCGCCTGGGCCGACATCGGCATCGCCAGCATCGAAGGCGGCTACGGTTTCGATGCCATCTGCTACCTGCAGCCGAAGTTCTATTTCCAGGTCGACCTGTACGCCTATCTGGCAGTGCAGGTGTTCGGTCACGATTTTGCGGCGATCCGCCTCAGCGGCCAGTTCTCCGGGCCGGGGCGCTGGCATATCGTCGGGCGCGCCGAAGTCGAAACGCCGTGGCCGCTGCCGGATTTTTCCATCAACATCGATCAGGCCTGGGGTACCGACCGCGATACCCCGGCGATCACGGTAAAAATCGCCGACAAGCTGACAGAGGAAATTAACAACATCGCCAACTGGAGCGCGCAACTGCCGGCCAGCGGCGAGGCCTTCCTGACGCTGGCCGAAGTGAAAACAGACGGTGCGCTGCTTGCGCACCCGCTCGGCAGCCTGGTGTTCCAGCAAAAACTGGTGCCGCTGGAACTACGCATGAGCAAGGCCAGCGGCAGCCTGATCGACGGCGCCAATGAATTTTTCGGCGCAGCACTGCACCTCACGCAAGGTGCAGCCGCGCCGGCCAACAAGGCGTCCACCGTGCGCAACGACTACTTCGCCGCTGCGCAATTCCTCGAACTGTCGCAGGACGAGCGCCTGTCCAAACCCTCGTTCGAGGCCTACCCGGCCGGTTATCAGCTACGCGACGACGGCTTTGAGCTGGATACCCTGATCGAAGCGGAACTGGGTTACGAAGAAGCCGACCTGGGCGCACCCGAGCCGGTATCGCGCATCGACCGCCAGCTAAGCGACGTGGCGTTTCTGCAATCGAAACACGGTGCATTGATGCAGTTCGGCTCGGCCGGGCTGTCCAGCCTGCGCGACACGGCACGCTTGCAACCGGCGCAAAGCACCGCGCTCAAGGTCAATCCGCCGCCGCAGGTGCTGGCAACGAAAAACAGTCTCAACGCCGCGCCCGCCGTGGCGCTGCAAACCAGCGTGTGGCAGGCCGAGCAGGTGCGCCGCTATACCCCCGACATCAATCCGGCGCGCATCCAGGTCGCCGAGTTCGCGGAGATGCTGCCATGATCCCCTACCGTTTCATGCCCTGGGCACGCAGCGGCCTGGCGCGCTCGCACAGCAACGCCGACAACAACGCCGCGCTCGCCGCGCGTCCCAAGGTCAAGGTTGGGCTGACCCTGCTAGCCAAACAGCACGGCCACGCCCCCATTAACGCCCCGGACAAGATAATGGGTGGCATCGACCTCAGCCTGTACGGCCCGGGCGACATCATCGGCATCGACCCGCGTTTGGTGGTGCGCACCGACCCCAAGCCCAACTGCACCAATTTCGAGCCGAACTATCTCGCCATCATCGACTTCGACCCGCCCGATTTTCCCTGGCTCTTGACCCCGGCCAAAGCCAACGTCAACCACCAATTGCGCCCGTGGCTGGTGCTGGTGGTGGTGGAGCGCAGCCAGGTCGCGATGCCCAGCCTGAAGCCGGGCGCGCCGCTACCGTCGATCACGCTGACTGCTGCAGAGGTCGCGACGCAATTGCCGAATCTCGATGAATCCTGGCTGTGGGCGCACGCGCAGGCGGTGTCAGAAGTGACGGCAGCGCCAGAAAAGACAGAAGCATCGAAACAGCGGGCTGCGGAAAAACTAGCCGCCGAGCTGCCGCAACAACCCGCCCAGAACATCTCGCGTCTGGTGTGCCCCCGTCGACTCGAAGCACGCAAAAACTATCTGGCCTGCGTGGTGCCGGCATTCGATGCCGGGCGGCGGCGCGGCCTCGGCCAACCGTTGCAGGGCGATATGCTGATGCCGGCGTGGGATCACGACCATCCCATCGACACCGAGTTGCCGGTGTACACCCACTGGGAGTTTTCCACCGGCCCGCTCGGCGACATCGAAACTCTGGCGCGACGGCTGAAAACCCCCGAGAAATATCAGGATAACGCAGTGCTGCTCGCGCAACTGCGCCACATCGGCGAGCAGCCGGTGGCGGTCGACGCCGAGCGCCTGCTGTTCGTGGGCGACCCGCCGAGGCAAACGGTGACAGTATTCGAGGGCGCGCTAGTGTCGCTCGATTTCAATCCCGAGACCGCCGATCCCGGCTTCGCCGACAAGCTCGCGGGCATGCTCAACAGCGGCGACGCGATGGCCGCCGACGGCACGCCCAAAGCAGACATCGTTCCAACGCTGTCGCCACCGCTGTACGGCGAATACCCGGCCAAACGCCACCGCGCCGAAACCGGCCTGCTCGGGCAGCACTGGTTCGACCAGCTCAACCTGCAACCACGCTACCGGCTGGCGGCGGGCTGGGGCGCAGAGGTCGTTCGCCAGAACCAGGACGAATTCATGCAGGCGGCGTGGGCGCAGGTGGGCGAAGTGCTGGCGACGCAACGCGCGCTGTCGCTCAGCCGGTTTTCGCACGACGTGCTCAAGGCGCTGCAAACCCGCCACCTGGACAAACTCGCCGACACGCGCCTGCTGGCGGTGCTGGCACCGGCGCGCGCGCGGCTCAAGCTCGATGTCGGCAACAGTCTGTATGGCCGCATCGACCGCACCAGCCTGCCGGATGAGTTATTCGACGGCGCGATGCGCCGCCTCACCAGCCCGCGCCGTGCGACGCTGCGCATGGCGCAATGGCGCGAGCACAACCTCGCGCTCGCCCCCATTGCGCAGCAGGTCGCCGGGCTGGTCACGCGCTTTGCCAGCATCAGCAACAATCTCGTCAGCCTCGACCCCAACCGCTTCGTACCCGACGGCATCATGGGCAGCCGCTCATACGACGCCATCCCGCTGCCCGCCGATATGAACAGCCGGGTCGATCTGGCACCCTACACCGGCCTGCCTGGCAGCCTCAGCGGCACCGAGCTGGCGCGTATCCAGCAGGCCAATATCACGCTGCGGCGCCAGGCCGCCAGCCTCAAGCAGCGCGCGCCGCTGATGGGCGACGTGTGGCACCAGGGCATCCTCACCGAAACCCACCGCGAGCGCCTGACGCAACTGCAACTGGCGAGCGCGGAACCGCTGCAGGGCGACTTTGCCCAGCTCATCCGCCAGGCCAGCAAACACGGTGCCGAAGGCGTGCTGATGACGGCGCAGGCGGGCGGCGCAGTGCAGGCGCAAGGGCTGAAAATCGACGGCCGTAACGGCAATCTGAAGCCCGTCGGCAACGCGTTCACGCCCGGCAGTGGACGCAAACTGCGCAGCGTGCGCATCGCGCCCGGCAGCGTGGCTGCGGTGCCGATCCAGGCGTTGCGGCTGTACGGCAACAGCGCCGTGTTCACCAGCCTGCCACCCGGCACGCTGGGGCAGGGCGGCGCGCCGGTACGCATCAAGCTCGACGCACCCGGCCAGTTCGGCGCCGCCAGCGTCGGCGACGTGCCCAGCATCACACTGCCGCCTGCAGTCAAGGAACGCGCCGTGCTGCAGCGCTATTCCGAGGCGTTCAAGGATTATCAGAAACTGTGGCGCGAACCCAATGAGCTGGCGCAAATCGGCATCCAGCCGGTGGACTTTGCGCTCACCCAAGCAGTACAGCAGACCCGCGCGCGCATCGACCCGGCGCTCACCGTCCCGGCGCGGCTCGCCAGCATGCTGGCGCTGGGCGAACAAAACGTCGCCTGGGCACGCAGCAGCGGCCTCGCCAACAGCTACATCGCCGAGCGCTTCGACCTGGCGTTTGGCGATCTGCTGCGCTACGTCATCCCGCCGCGTTTCGACCGCATAATGGCGTACCCCGAACTGCCGTTTCCGCTGTCGAAAAAACTCGAAACGCTGGCGCCGGAAACCTTCCTGCCCGGCGTCGGCGCGCTGCCAGACGACTTCATCATGGCGGTGCAAACCAACCCGCGTTTCGTCGAGGCGCTGCTGCTCGGTGCCAACCACGAAATGGGGCGCGAGCTGCTGTGGCAGGGCTTTCCCACCGATCAGCGCGGCACGCCGTTGCGGCATTTCTGGCAACGCCTCGACGGCAACGCCGACATCGAACCGATCCACCACTGGCTGGCGGCAGCTCCGCTGGGCAAGCAGCGCGGCAGCACGGCGATGCTGGTGCTGCTGATCCGTGGCCAGCTGCTGGAACGGTTTCCCACGCTGTCGATTTACGCCTATCCCAAGGGCTTGAACGACAAGCGCCCAGGCCAGAGCGATCCGCCACCCGAACCCGGCAAGCCCGGAGAGATGAATCCACTTCGCATGGAAATGCCCGTGCTCAAAGGCCATCTGGGCAAGGACATCACTTACCTCGGCTTCAATATCAGCCCGACGCGCGATCCGGCCATCGTCAAACCCGAGGACGACCTGCGCTACATGGATAACTTCTTTTTCGTGCTGGAAGAGCAGATGACCGAGCCGCGCTTCGGTTTCGACGAACCCGACAAAAAAGGCCAGGCCGGGGCGGGCTGGCTCAGCGTCGACTGGAACGAGGTCGGCGTCGCGGGCGGCGCGTATTTTGGCAGCGGCAAGCTGCGTCTGGCGGTCGCGATGACACCGGACAAGCTCGCAGACTGGCTCGATCCGCACGCCGCGACCGTCGCCAACGCCCTGCTGCAACGCCCGTTCCGGGGTTATTACGCCGGCGTGGCGCTGAAAATGCCCAAGCCCTGAGGAGCCTCCCATGCCGCGCCTGCAACTCGACCTCGCCGCCCTCACCGAACAACGCCTGAATTTATCGACATTGCAAGCCCAGCAGCGCGCGCTCGACGCGCAGCTCGCGGCGCAGCAGACAGCACTTGACGCAGCGCTGCGCGATGGCGCATCGCCGAATATCACCGAACCGCTGCGCGTCCAGCTGACTGAGGCGCAGACGGCGCGGCGCGCGCTGGTAACGCGCCAGCGCGATGCGCAATTCGGCATCGACCGCCTCGCCGACGGCCTGCTGGGTGAGCGCGACCCGGCGCTGCAAGTCGAGGCGCTGGACGCCGCGCACCCCATCGCGCTGTTGCCAATGCGGCTGGAAACGCGCTATTTCCCGGCCTTTCCGCAGACACCCGACCGGCTGCGCATCCGCGTCTATCCCGATGATCTGAACATCGTCCAGCACACCGCCGCGCTGACCGACGCCGAGCGCGCGGCGGGCATGGAGTACTGGACCGCGCTGTTTGCCAACGACACTGCCACCGCCGAGCAGATTAAGCGCGACCTGGCACAGCTTGCCGGACGCAACCGCTGCGCCTGGATCCTGCGCCTGCTGACGCCGGACAACGCCGCGCAGCAGGGCGAGGGCGAGGCCGACGTCGCGCCGCAGTTTCCTGATACCCCCGCCATCGACGCGCGTGCCCGGCAGGCTCGCGCGCTGCTGCTGCCGGATCGCTGGTGCGCCATCGGCTACGCTGCCGGGCGGCGCGAGGTGTTCCGCGCGTGGGGATCGCGCATCCCCGACGAGCTGCGCCTGTCGCCGGACTGGCTTGCGCTTGACCAGCCCGAGGCGATACTCGATACCAACGGCGAACGCGCCTGGCTGACGGATTTCGACGCGGCGGTGGAAAAAGGCATGGCGCTGGAAGTCAGCCAGCAGGCGGTCGATGCGTTCCTGCGCCAGCATCACGACGCGCGCGGCTTCAGCCTTGCCAACGATACGCTGGAGCGGGTATTGATCGTCGGGCTGGAGTGGAGCAAGGACGCCACCACCAGCGCCGCCGAGCTGGCCGAACTGCTGGCGGCGCAGCGCGATTCGAGCGGGCTGGCGTTCATGCCATCGGGCACGCCGACCAACAACACCGAGGCCGCGCCGTCCGGCTACAGCGTGGCAGAGGAATCCGCCGCGCCCGATACCGCCGCGCCGCCCGCCGAGCAGGACGCACTGCAACTGCTGACGCACGCGCTCGGCCTGCCCGCCAACAGCCTGCCCGCTGACAACATCGGCAACGCGCACCTGACCGAACAGCGCACTGCGCTGCACATGATGAACGCGCTGTGGCGCGGCACTTTCGGCCATTACCTGATGGAATTGTGGAATCCGGCGTATGTTGAAGAAAAAGACCGCCTGCTGAAAACGCCGACGCTGTATCGCCTGCGCGACTACGCCGAATCCTACCTGCGCCCAGGCGGCGCGCTGCCGCTGCTGCGCGTCGGCAAGCAGCCCTACGGCGTGCTGCCGGTGCTGGGCAAGCGTTACATCGACCGCACCGACCCGGCCTTGCATCAAGGCATCAACAAGGTACTTGGCGTGCTGCGCCCGCTGTGGGACATCGCCGTGCGCGACAAGGTACCGCTGCTGCGCGACGGCGACGTGCAAAAAGTTCAGGCCATCCTGCAAACCGCCCCGTGGTCGCAAACAGCGCTTTACCGCGATCTGGACACCAGCAAGATGGTGTGCAAAGGCCCTAGCGCTTTCGCCGATGCGCAGACGCCCAAGGAAACCCTGATCCAGAATCTGCTGGTTGCGCTCGGCATCAATGCCAACGCCATGTACATCCTTTCCATCACTTGCAATCATTTTATTCCCGAAGGCGCCGATGGGTCGTTCAAGCCGGGCGATCTGGCGGGTGTGCCGTGGGTGCTGGCCGACGCCCAGGATGAGCGCAAGGAAGCCGCCGCCGGACTGCATTTCATGCCGGAACAAAATTATCTGCAAAAGATGTCGACCGTGCTGACGCAGTCGAAAACCGCCGCCGATGCCCTGCTCAATCAGTACCAGTCCGATCCACCGCTGTTGCAGGCGCTGCTGGCGTATTCGGTCAATCTGGAGCGCCACGACGCGGTGGTTGCAAACAGTAGGCTCAGCCGCGCATTGATCCAGTCAACAACTAGCCTGTCAATTCAGGTGAACATCGAAGCGCCGCTCGATACCCACGCCAGTTTCAGCGTCAGCACGCCGAAACAGCTCGCCAGTGTCGCCATCCCGGCGCTCACCGGCCAGGCCACGCTGGGCGAATATGTGCAGCAAACGCTGGCGCAGCAGCCGCTGAGCCTGGCACCCGGCAACGCGGTGACTGCCGCCGCCGATTTCCACAACCGGATCGGCGCGCTGCTCGAACCGCAGCGCGACCTCAGCGGTGTCAAGCTCAGTCTCGACTATCTGGCCGGGCGCAGCGTCGGCGAACTCAGTATTGCGTTGCGCACCACGCTCGACGCGTTCTCCTATCGGCTCGACGCCTGGTACACCGCGCGCGCCAGCTACCGGCTGGAACAGTTGCGCAAGACGCAGCCCGAAGGGACTTACGTCGGCGGCTACGCCTGGGTGGAAGGGCTCAAGGCCGACCGCCGTCCGGACAGCGACGGCTACCTGCTGGCACCGTCGCTGGCGCAGGCGGCGAGCGCGGCACTGCTGCGCAGCGGCTTTGCCGCCAACCACGAGCAGGGCGCGTTCAATATCCAGCTCGATTCACTGCGCACCCGGCGCGCCCAGGGCATATTGCAGGGCCTGACGCGCGACCAGCCGCTGGCCGCGCTGTACGGCTACCGCATCGAGCGCGGCCTGCGCGATGCGCAGCTCGGCAAGCTGATCTGGCCGCTGCGGCTCGCGTATCCGTGGCGCGGCGATCAGCCCATTAGTGAACCGGCGGAAGCGATTGGCGCGCGCGATGTGGTCGACGGCGTGGCGCTGCTCGCCGCCTGGCAGCTTGACCCGCAGGCGGTGTTTCTCCACCTGCAACAGACCATCGGCCAGTTCGTGCAGAACCCGGTCGGTACCCAGCCAACGCCGTCGGAATGGAACACCGTAACTGCCGTGATGCAGACCGCCATTGATCTTGCCGACAGCGTGTCCGACCTGCTGCTGGCCGAGGGCGTGCACCAGATCGTGCTGGGCAATTTCGAGCGCACGGCGGCCAGCATGGCGGTGGCCGACAAGCAGGCATTGCCAGTTGAACCGCAGGTAATGGGCACGCCGCGCGGCGGTGCCAGCTACACCCAGCGCATCGCGCTGCTGTGCCCGCCGCCGCTGCAAAACAACTGGCCGCAGGACCGGCGCGCGACCGTTGAACCCGGCCTCAACGCCTGGCTGGCGTTCATGCTCGGCGACCCGGCGCGCTACGGATTTTCGGCGCAGGTGTATCGCGGCGTAGATCAGCACGGCAAGCGCATCATCGACGCGCAGCCGGTCACCGCAGACCTGGCCGAGCTCGGCTATGCGCCGCTGTCGCTGGTGCTGGCCGCCACCACGCTGTCGCCGTCGGGCATGAGCGGCCACACCGATACCGGCCTGCGCGGGCGGCTGGTGGCGCGGCTGTCGGGCAAGGTCAACGACCCGGCCAGCGTCACCGCGATGGACATCAGCCAGCAGGGGGCACACGGCCGGCTCGGCCTCGGCCATCTGGAGGCGCTCGCCACCACGCTGCGCGCGCTGCTTGACAACGCCCGCCCAATCACACGCAAGGATGTCGTGGTACCGGACGATAAACTGGAACCCGCCACCAGCGAAGGCGACTACCCCGGTGTCGATCAGGCCGAACTGGCCGCGCGCGCGACGGCGCTGGTCGATGAATTTATCGCGCTGAAAAACGCGCTCGCCACCAGTGCCGACGCCGACGCGCTGCTGGCTAATCTGGCTGCGCTGGACGATTTTCTGCCCGCGCAGGCGTGGCCGCAGCAGGCACTGGCCATCGACGCACCGAAGGCCGACCCGGCGCAGCGCGACGCCCGCGCCGCAGTCGCCAAAACCGCGCTGAACAGCCTGCTCGCCGCCAAACTGGAACAGCTCAGCGCGCCCATCGTGCTGGCAAAAGACCAGCTTGCGCCGACCCACGGGCAACGCGTGCAGCACGCCGTCAACCAGGTCAAAACCCTGCTGGGCAAGGATTTCCCGCTGCTGCCACGCTTCAGTCTGGGGGCGTATGCGGGCGGCTTCAACGCCTCGCTGGCCGAGCAGGACGCGCTCAACCACCACGACGCATGGCGCGTGCCGGGCTGGATTGCCGGGCTGGCGCGGGTGCGGCCGGGGCTGGACCGGTTCGCGGCGACGCTCGGCGCGCACGAAGCGCTGGTCGAGGTCAGCGCCGCGCAGGATTTCAAACTGGTGCAGTACCCGTATCGCGCCGGGCAAATCTGGGCGGCACTGCCCGAGGCGTGGCGTGCGCCCGAGGGTACGCTGCCCGACCTCGACAAGATTCCGGAAGAGTTGCGCGACTACGTGGCGCAGCAGGCTGGCGCGCCGTATCACGACATCAACCGCGCCGCGCCCGATCTGGCGCTGGCGCTGCACACGCCGGGCGGCCTGGATGCGCAAACGCCCGACAGCACGCTGTGCGGTCTGGTGTGCGACGACTGGCCGGAATTCATCCCCGACCCCTACCAGACTGCGGCAATCAGCTTTCACTACGACGCGCCGGGTGCGCGCCCGCCGCAGGCCATCCTGCTGGCGCTGCCGCCGACCCTGCAGCAGGAAAACTGGCAATTCGACGAGGTGCTCGACGTGCTGCACGAGGCCTGGGATCTGGCGCGGCTGCGCGCGGTGCGCCCCAATGACCTGGGCAGCGGGATGGGCACCCTGCTGCCGGGCAATTACCTGCCGAACAGCTACTCCGACGAGCTGCCCAGCGTGCGTTTTCTGGAAATGCAACGGCGCAAGTGGCGCAGCCTGATCAGCGCCGACGCCACGCTCAAACATATTCCGCTGGGCAAATAGGAGACCGCCATGGCATACATTCTCGACAAGGCGTTTGCAGTCAACACCGAGAGATTCACGCTGGAACAGAAACAGCCGTCGCTTGTCGGTACCACCCGGCTTGAAACCCTGCCCACCGCGATCAGCATGAAAACCGGCCTGCAGGCGCCGCTGGCCGACCCGCTATGGCTGCTGGCGCGGCAATGGCAGTTCAACGAATTTCAGGCCGAGGACGCAGGCACGCCGCTGAGGCTGCGCTTTGCCGTGCAAGGCGCGCCGATAGACGCGTTCCGCTCCGGTAGCGACGCGCAGCAGCAGCCGTGGCAGGCGCTCGACGCGGTGCCGCTGGAAACCCGCGTCGAAGCCGAACCGGTGTGGGTCACGCACCCGCGCCTGCGCGGCGAAGCGGGCTTGCAGCTGCTGCGCATGACCAGCGATCCGGCACAACGCGACGCACTGCTAGCAGCCTACCCGCTGAACCTGCTGCCGCCGACTGACGCCGCCGCCGACCAGGCCGGACTGCTGTGGTCGCAGCTGTTCCACCATCACACGCTCGACGCCAGCCTGTTGCGCGCCGATCTGCAGCCGCTGCTGCTCAACGGCGTGCTGACCGGCGTGCCTGCTGCGCTGGGTGCGGCCATGCAGCCGCTATTGCAGCGCTGGCTGGAATGGTACGACGCGCTGGTGTACGAGGGTACAGCCGACAACCCGGCGTGGCAGCGTACGCGCATGGAATACGCGTTCGCGCTGAAAAGCGGCAACGTCGCGCTCGACGCCGCCGAGTACACCGACGGCCACCTCGACTGGGACGATTTCATCGCCACCAGCGCGCCCGGCGACGCCGCACCGACGCATACCTTCAGCGTGGTGCAGCGCATCCCGACGCCCGTCCGCTACCCCGGCATGCCGGCCGAACGCTACTGGGAATTCGAGGACGGCCAGGTCAATTTCGCCGGGGCCGAGGCCGGCGCCACCGACCTGGCGCGCATGTGCGTCACCGAGTTTGCGCTGAGCTTCGGCAATGACTGGTTCATGACGCCGGTGCGCCTGCCGGTGGGCGCGCTGTACCGGCTGGAGAACGACGCGTTCGAAGTCGTTGACAGCTTCGGCATCGCCGCCACGGTGCGGCCGATCCAGCCGCTTGGTCAGACGCCATGGCAGATGTACTCGCTGCGCGCCTCGCCGAATCTGGACAATCAACTGGCCAATACGCTGTTCCTGCCCGACAGCCTGGACGGCGTGCAGGAGGGCGCGGTGCTCGAACACACCCTGCTGGTGCGCGACGAAATGGCGAATCTGGCCTGGGCCATCGAAAAAACCGTGCAGGGCGTGTCCGGCGAACCGCTCGACCGCGACCTGGAGGCCAAGGGGCTGGCGTTCAGCCAGCAGATCGAATTCCCGACAGCAGCCGACGCACAGGCCGTCGCACCGCAACTGATTTACCGGCTGGCGACCCCGGTACCCGCCAACTGGACGCCGCTGCTGCCAACGCGCAAAGCGCCGCTGGATGTGGACCATCCGCTCGACATCCAGCTGGCGCGAGCGGGCATGAGACGCTTCTATCCCGACCCGGTGACGCTGGCCGCGCGCGATGATGACTACGACAAATTTCTCGCCAATCTCGACGCGCAGACCGGCTTCATCACGCCGCTGGCGATTGCCGAAGACGCGCATATCAAGGCCTATACCTTCTACCCGCGCGGCTGGCTGCTACGGCGCGACCCGAACCAGCCGATGGACATCAACGACACGCTGCTGCTGGAAGAGGAAGAAGTGCCGCGCATCGGCGCCAGCCTGAAACGCAAATTCCAGTACGCGCGCAGCAGCGACGGTCGCAGATGGCTGTGGATCGGCCGCAGCAAGTTAGCCGGACGCGGCGAGGCCGCCAGCGGACTTCGCTTCGACATAACCGAGAAACGCAAACCATAAATCTCCCGAGGAGAACACCGATTCCACCGTAGCAAAGCGTCGTACGTAATACGCTTGTCCTTCCGGGCCGCCAATACGTCTCTCCATCTTGTCAGTGAAACTGCGCTTTCCGTCAACCTTTGCTTTGGAAGAATGCCCCTTACCGGGTGTCGATCTGGGCGGGGTGAGTAACATTTATCCCGCGTACACGGTACACAATCCCTGGAGCCGTCCTACTAACAACTGCACTGAGGGTCTACGAAATATCGGGCGGATGGAATGATGTTTGTTTCGAGTGGCGCCCACAGTCTAGCTGCCGTAGGAATCATTTAAGAGTTTTACTAATTCCATCGGTTCAACCCCCTCAGGTCATATTTTATAACCCATCCATCCGTCACTTGGAGAGGTATTTTATTAGCCGGATAACGAGCGCGTTAGAAAATGGTTGCTTGGAATTCTACGGCTGGATTTTTTATGCTACTGGATGAATGGAGTGTTAGCCGACACTTTTAAAAGTTCGCGTTCACTAAGCCTATCGTGAATCGCGTGCGCAATTTGCAGCAACTGTGTTCGGGACAATTCGCCCGTGAGTGCGTAGCCCCAGTTGCCTTCCACCCAATAAAAGGTGCTCACCACGCCCTGCTCTGCAAAACGAAATGCCGTCTCCGGTGTAGCTTCAGCCAGGCTGCGCAGATAGACGGTAATGCGCTGACCTTGCCGATCTTCATACATGAATTGGGCCGCGGGGCGGTTGATTTCGGCCGGCAGCAGGCGTCCGCCCATTAGCGAAAAACCTAAACGTGTGAGATCGGGCGCTTGCAAGGTGCGTTGCAAACGTTTGGACAGCCAGGTATTCAGCCCTTTCTCGTCCATCGAACCCACTTCGACCGGGTGTTTTACCTCGGGTGCGAATACAACGTGAGCTAACGCGGCCTGATGGGCAAAACGCGGTAGGTCGGGCGGGATGCTCCGTTGCGCAAGGGCAGGCGCGCCGTCGCGGTGCGCCAGATATTGCCAACTGCTCAGGCTGCCGACGGTGACCCCAATGGCGAGCCATACCATCGCTGCTGCGACGCGCTGCATCGAAAAACGTGAAGGTGCCTGAGGGAGTAAATTTGCGGGAATAGACTCGTCAAGGACAGGGGCGAGGCTTGCATGCAATTCGCGACGCTGCGTGCGAAATGTAGCAATCGTGGCGGCAAGTTCGTGGTCATGCTGCGCGAGTTGTTCGATCTGCCAGGCGCGATCCGGATGAAGCACGCCATCGATTAGCGCCATCAGTTCGTCGTTATGAATCGGGGTTTGCGTAAGCGTCATAGGTCTATCCTTGCTTTACTCTACCAAGCGCAATGCTGGACGAACGCGAGCTAAAGCCGGTTCACCCGTCAGAACCCGTAATTGGCTGCGGGCCCGAAATAGCCTCGACATGACGGTCCCTAGCGGAATGTTGAGGATTTGAGCGGTTTCTGCATAACTGCATTCTTCCACTGCTACCAGCGCCAGCACTTCACGCAGTTCCGGCGGAAGTCGGCCCACCGCTGCCAATATTTCACGGGCCTGTACATAATTCTCCTGCGAAGCGGGAGTGCTCATGGTTATCGCGTCGTCGAGTGAACTCATAGCCACGCGATGTTTCAACAAGCTCACCTCATTTACAAAAATATTATGCATGATCGAGAACAACCACGGGCGCAGGTCGGTGCCCAGCTTGAATAGATGCCATTTCACATAGGCGCGTTCCAGGGTGTCCTGTACCAAGTCGTCGGCATTTTCTTTTTTTCCGCCGGTGAGCGCGCGCGCATAGCGGCGGAGTCGGGGAATTTGTTCAATGATCGGATGCGAGAAAACAGACATGCACGTAGATGATGCGGGGGACAGAGACACTATACCGCCGCAGGGAAAGCTAGCGCTATGTAATTAGCAGGTTTTACGCTGAGCGCTCCCCGCTCGCAGAGGCTCTTGAAGACGCGACGCGAACGAGGAGGAAGTTCACGGCCCAATTAGCCAGGCAACAGTGCCAGCAGTCCGTTCAAACGTCGCACAAAACTCGCCGGGTCGTCGAGCTGGCCGCCTTCGGCGAGCAGCGCCTGCTCGAACAGCAGGTTGGCCCAGTCGGCAAAGCGCGCTTCATCCGACTCGCCATTCAGCCGCGCGACCAGCGCATGCTCGGGGTTGATTTCCAGCGTTGGCTTCACGGTCGGCGCGGACTGGCCGGCAGCTTTCAGTAGCCGCTCCAGATTGGCGCTCATATCCCCTTCGCCAGTCACCAGGCATGCCGGCGAATCAGTGAGCCGGTGCGTGACGCGCACGTCCTTCACGCGATCGCCTAGCGTGGCTTTGACGCGCTCGACCAAGGGCTTCATCGCATCTTCGGCTTCTTTCTGTGCAGTCTTCTCGGCTTCGTCTTCGAGCGCGCCCAGATCGAGCCCACCCTTGGCCACCGAGCGCAGCGGCTTACCGTCGAATTCATTTAGATTGCCGGTCAGCCATTCGTCGACACGGTCGGACAGCAACAGCACCTCGATGCCCTTCTTGCGGAAGATCTCCAGATGCGGGCTGTTTTTGGCAGCAGAAAAGGTGTCCGCGGTGATGTAATAGATCGCGGTCTGGCCTTCCTTCATCCGGCTCACATAATCCTTCAGCGAGACAATCTGCGCGTCGCTGTCCACGTGGGTGGAGGCAAAACGCAGCAGCCCGGCGATACGATCCTTGTTTGAATGATCCTCGCCCGGACCTTCCTTCAGCACGCGGCCGAATTCCTTCCAGAAGCCGGCGTATTTTTCTGGCTCGTTTTCGGCCAGGCCTTCCAGCAGGCCCAGTACCTTTTTCACCGAACCGGCACGGATGTTGTCGATGTCGCGGCTGTGTTGCAGGATCTCGCGCGACACGTTTAAGGGCAGGTCAGACGAATCGATCACCCCACGCACAAAGCGCAGGTATTGCGGCATCAGCTGTTCGGCATCGTCCATGATGAATACGCGCCGCACATAGAGCTTGATGCCGTGACGATGATCACGGTCGTATAGGTCAAACGGCGCGTGCGACGGCACATACAGCAGCGACAAATACTCCTGCTTGCCCTCGACGCGGTTGTGCGACCACGCCAGCGGCGCCTCGGCGTCGTGCGCGACGTGAGTGTAAAACGCCTTGTATTCGTCGTCCGTGATGTCTTTTTTGGCGCGCGTCCACAAGGCCGAGGCACGGTTGACGGTTTCTTCCTCGTCGGTCGGCACTTCGACGCCGTCTTTCCATTCCGATTTTTTCATCAGGATCGGCAACGTGATGTGATCGGAATAGGTGCGGATCACCGACTTGATTTTCCAGTCGGACAAAAACGCATCTTCGCCCTCGCGCAGATGCAGCACGATCTGGGTGCCGCGCGCGGGCTTGTCTACCGTTTCCAGTGTGTATTCGCCGGCGCCTTCGGACTCCCAGCGCACGCCATGCTCGGGGGTGAGCCCTGCGCGGCGTGTGGTCAGCGTCACGCGCTCGGCGACGATGAATGCCGAATAAAAGCCCACGCCAAACTGCCCGATCAGCGCGGCGTCCTTCTTCTGGTCGCCCGACAACTGCGAAAAAAATTCGCGCGTGCCAGACTTGGCGATGGTGCCGATATGCTCGATCACTTCCTGCCGGTTCATGCCAATACCGTTGTCGCTGATCGTCAGCGTGCGCGCGTCGCGGTCGAACGCCACGTTGATTTTCAGCTCGCTGTCGTTTTCGAACAGCGCCGAATCGGACAGCGCCTCAAAGCGCAGCTTGTCCGCCGCGTCCGACGCATTCGAAATCAGCTCGCGTAAAAAAATATCCTTGTTGGAATACAGCGAATGAATCATTAGCTGCATCAGCTGCTTGACCTCGGCCTGAAAGCCCAGGGTTTCTTTATTGGCGGTCGTCGTCACGCTACTCTCCCAAAATGAACGATGGGCCAATAGATAGGGGCGAAGTGGAGGGTTTCAAGGGCTATGCATCGTTATCCTCGGATTCCTAGACGGGGTGTTTACCTACATACAAGTCTTCGAGCCTGCCTACAATCAATTGCCTGTAAACAGTGAGGATTAAATATGAAAAAAATCATTATTTCTATTAGCGCCATTGCAATCGGTCTTAGCGGTTGCGCGAACATGTCTGAAACTCAAAAAACTACCGGCACCGGGGCGGGGATAGGCGCTGTCGCCGGGGCTGTTATTGGCGCCGCAACCGCTGGCGGTCACAAGGGAAAAAGCGCCGCGACGGGTGCAGCTATCGGTGCCGCAGTGGGTGCGGGGGGCGGATATGCGTGGTCCAAACACATGGAAAAACAACGGGCGGATATGGAACAAGCCACGCGCGGTACGGGGGTGAGCGTGAGCCAGACTGCCGACAATCGTCTCAAGCTGGACATCCCTACTGATGTTTCGTTTGACACCGGCCGCTATGACATTAAATCCAACTTGCGTCCCGTGCTCGATCGCTTCGCTAGTACGCTCAATGAAAACCCGGTGACGACAGTAACCATTATCGGCCACACCGATAACACGGGCTCGGATGCAATTAATGATCCGCTTTCGGTCAACCGCGCAGCCGCGACGCGCGATTACCTGGCCGCACGTGGGGTAAATTCAAGTCGCATCAGTATTAACGGCCGCGGCTCACACGAACCGATCGCTGACAACAGCACGGCATCCGGACGTGCGAGAAACCGCCGCGTCGAAATTTTCGTAGCTGAATCTGCACGCTAAATCTGTTTCTGGGCAATCTGGCTTACGCCATATTGCCCGCGCGGCTACCGGAACAGCATCCGAATTGCCAACCCATACAGTAACAACGCAAAAATCCGCTTCAGTGGCTTGACCGCCAACTTATGCGCGGTGCGCGCGCCGATTGGCGCAGTGATCACGCTGCCGACCACAATCCCTGCAAGCGCAGGCAAGTAGACAAACCCCAGACTGTATTGCGGCAAATGGACAGTGCCCCAGCCCCCGAGCACATAGCCCGTTGCGCCCGCTACAGCAATAGGCAAGCCAATGGCGGAAGACGTCGCAATGGCACGATGTAACGGGACGTTATGCCACAGCATAAACGGGACGGATAACGTACCGCCGCCGATGCCCACCCAGCTTGAAACTGCACCGATAACCGAGCCAGCAAAAGTGGTACCGGCAACACCCGGCAGACTACGATGCGGACGCGGTTTGAAATCAAGCCACATCTGGGTGGCGGCATAAAACAAAAAAACCGTAAAGCATATTTTTAAAATTTGAGCGGACATCTGCGTCGCCAACACCGCCCCGAGCAACGTGCCTGCGACGATGCCCGGCGCGATGCGACGCACCAACCCCCATTCCACTGCCCCATGGCGGTGATGCGCGCGCATGCTTGAAATCGAGGTGAAAAGAATGCTAGCCAGCGAGGTGCCCAAGGCCAGCTGCGGTTCAATTCCTGTGGCGATGGCAAAAGCTTGAAATAGCGCAATCAATACCGGCACGATAATCAGTCCGCCCCCTACCCCGAGCAGCCCGGCGACGAAACCTACGGCCAAGCCGAGCGCAATGTAGGCCGCGTACAGACTCACAGTAGCGTCACAATAAATTCGTATTCAGCAGGATCGACAGGCGTAATCGACAGACGATTGCCGCGTTGCAGCACGCGCATGTTGGCGAGCTCTAAATGAGTGCGCAGTTCCACCAGCGATAGCAGGCGCGTTTTCTTCACCAGCTTGACGTCGACATTGACCCACCGCGGCGCCTCGGGCGTGGCTTTGGCGTCGAAGTATTTATTTTTGCGGTCAAACTGAGTCGCATCCGGGTAAGCGCGTTTGCTAATTTTTGCCAGTCCGGCAATCCCCGGCTCTGCGCAGCTGGAATGATAAAACAGCACTTTGTCGCCCACGCTCATCTGGTCACGCATAAAGTTGCGCGCCTGATAGTTGCGGATGCCGTACCAGGCCACTGTTTGTTTAGGCAGCGCGGCCAGGTCGTCGATGCTGACATCGGAAGGTTCGGATTTCATTAGCCAGTAGCGCATAGGATCAAGAATTAACGTGCATAAATTAGGGGCGCGGCTTGAAAGTCCAAGCAGCCAGAGCCGGCAATAACAAGACCGCGCCGAGCATGTTGACGATAAACATGAAGGCGAGCAACACCCCCATGTCGGCCTGAAATTTTAACGCCGAAAACGCCCAGCTCCCCACGCCTAGGCTCATCGTAATCGCGGTAAACACGGCAGCGGTGCCGCGCTCGCATAGCGCATGATAGAAAGCCTCGCTCAAAGTTTCATTGCGCGCGTAGAAATAATGTTGCATGCGCTCATACAGATAAATCCCGTAATCCACGCCCACGCCGACTCCCAAAGCCACCACGGGCAGCGTTGATACCTTGAGACCTATCCCCAGCATCGCCATGAGCGCATTACACAGCAGCGACACCAACGCCAGCGGCAGCACGATGCAAATCCACGCAGTGAGCGAACGAAACTCCCACACAACCAATACCGAAATCGCGACAAACAACGAAATCAGCATCGTAATTTCAGCCGCGTCGACCGCCTCGTTAGTGGCCGCCATCACGCCTGCGTTGCCGGTAGCGAGTTTGAATTGCAGCACCTGAGAGCCGTGCTTCGCATTAAAAGCTTTGACCGCCTGCACGATGCGCGCAAGCGTCTCATCAGTATGGTCGGCGGTAAAAATCATGATCTGCATCGCGCTGCAATCGGTGTTGAGCAAGCCGGTTGCAGTGTCGATAGGCGTGACGGATTGCGCTAATACTTGAGGGTTGCGCGAGAGCACCCGCCATTTCAGATTATTCTCGTTCCACCCGGCATTGATCAATTTAGCCGCGCCCGCGAGGCTTCGTACCGACTGCACCCCCGGAATATTTTTCATCTCCCACTCAAAGCGGTCGAGCGTATCCATAATTTCAAAACGCGTGCAGGCGTCGGCTATCCTGGTTTGCGCCACTACCCCCAGTACGTCTATGCCTATCGAAAAGTGTCGCATGATGGCGGCCGTATCGGTGTTGTAGCGCGAGGTGGCCCGCAGTTCAGGAACGCCAATGCCCAGGTCGCCGGTTTTAACCTCGGCACCCTTCCCTACCCCAACCACCAGCAACACTATCGCAACAGCCAGCGGCACAAGTGAGCCTTTGCGAGTTGCAATGCTGCTGAGAAACTTCCACACGCCGTGAGTCGGCGTGGCGCGCATGCGGACTAATTGGGTGGCGTCAAAGGATTGATACGATAATAAAATTGGCAGCAATATTTTGTTGGTCAGTATCATCAATGCGACGCCGAGGCTCGCAGTCACGGCCATCTCTTGCACCATCGCAATATCGATGTGCAAGATCACCAAAAAGCCAATCGCATTCGCTAGTAGCGCTATCGAGCCGGGAATGAACAATTTTACGAATGCCTCCCGGGAAGCGGCCACGCTGTCGGCACCCTGCAAACGGGCCTGCTTCCAAGTGTTGGTCATTTGAACTGCATGGCTGACACCGATGGAAAAAATGAGGAACGGCACCAATATTGATAGGGGATCAATGCCGTATCCCAAAACGGGTAGCAGCCCGAGTAGCCATATGACTGGGACTAATGCGCACACGAGTGCCAGTATCGCCAGCTTGGCTGACCGCAAATAAAAGATTAGCAGCACCGCGGTTAACACAAACGCAATGCCAAAAAACATTAGCACGCCGCGTGCGCCATGGGCGATATCGCCTACCGCCTTGGCAAAGCCGATGATATATATGTCGTATTGGTTATTTTGATAGCGTGCGCGCAGGTGTTCCAGCTGCTGAGCGACTTTTGAATAGTCGAGTTTGACGCCTGTTGCCGGATCCAATTCGAGTAGCTCGGCGCTGATTAACGCGCCCTGAAAGTCATTGGCCACCAGTCGCCCGACTTGACCGGATTTCAATACATTGCGGCGCACCGTTTCGAGCTCAGCGGCGCTACCGGAGAAGCCTGCCGGAATCACGTTGCCACCGACAAAACCTTCTTCAACGATTTCGGTAAAGCGCACATTAGGGGTGAACAGCGAGGTCACGGTCGCCCGGTCCACCCCCGGAATAAAAAACACATCGTCGGTTAGTGCGCGCAAGGTTTTCAAATACGCGGACTGATAAATGTCGCCGCTATTTTGGCTGTGGTCTTTTTTCATCAGGGCGACCAGCACCCGATTTGCGCCGCCAAAACTTTTTTGGTATTCGGTGAAGACTCGCATGTAAGGATGCTTCAGCGGAATCATTTTATTGAAACCCGCATCCACTTTCAGATGCATCGCGGAGTAAGCGAGCAGCAATGTCAACAGGGTAAACAGGATCAAAAGCCCAGCGCGATGATTAAGCAACCCATGCGCCAGCGCAGCAATGCGGGGGGTTTCCGTGGGCGGGTGAGACTGGGTAGATGCGTTCATCGCAACGGCGCTCTATGGGTGACGCCGCTTTCACCCAATAGCCACCACTGGCGATCATCGCCGATTAGCGTGGCGAAGGCAGCATTACCGGGTTGCTGATGCGGGGTAAAAGTCTGTGCTTGATCGGCGCTGGTCAGCACCACGCCATCCTGCCCCACTACCGCAACGGTCCCATCCGCCAATATTCGCCCGCCCATTAGTGCCGCGGTAGTGTGGGAAACCAGCGCTGTCCAGTGTTCTCCCGCATCTTCGGTGAGATAGAGTTGGCCGCGCAGGCCAAAAATCACTGCGCCCTTTTTACTGATCGGCAAAACACCGAACCACGACCCGGCGTAAGGGGAGATGAGGGGCTGCCAGCTTTTACCGAGGTCTGTCGAACGCAACAAGGTGCCCGCTTCTCCGGCGATGAGCAGATTGCCATTCGCTAACATCGCGATGGCGTTGTAATGACGGTCGCCCGAGCTAATCGTGCGAGACGTCCAGTGCTCACCCCCATCACCCGTCTCGAGCAAATAACCATAGGCACCCACCGCAAACCCGTGGGTGCCATCAACGAACAGCACGTCTAACAGCGGACGTTGCTGCTCCGGGGCGTAATGCACGCGTCGCCAGCTTGCGCCGTGGTCAGTGCTTTTAAGGATGGTGGCGTCGTGCCCGACAGCCCATAGCTGCTCTCCATGCTGAGTCATCGCTGTCAGCGTGGCAGCACCCATAGTTTTCGCAGGCCGCCAGTGTCTCCCGTCGTCACTCAGCAGAATGAAGCCGCGTTCACCCACTGCGATCTGTCGCTGCCCGAGGGTTTCGGCATCCAACAATAAGAGGCGTGTTTCAAATCCGGGCGCAAGCTCGGGCGTGCGAGACGATGCAGCCAAGCTGGTAAATCCGAATGCAATGGCGACGATGCACGTTGCTATCCGGCTAACGCGCCGCACCGCCATGCCGCTTTATCGGGTGCCGAGTCCGCGTAAGCCTTGCGGCGTGAAATCGCTGGCGCGACGCGTAATGGGCTCGAACACTTTGGCTTCTTCATTGCGCAGACCAAGCGCGATGTAACGCCCCGACTGCAGATCGTAATGCACTTCTACCGTACCGAAAAACATCGGCACATCGTAAAAGTTGATCGAATGCTGTTCCGCCATCCGCCAAAGCTCGTTGCGCGCGTCGTACTTGTCGGTGACGAGAATCGCCCAGCTATCTTCATCGATATAAAACACCCGCTTGTGATAGATATGGCTGGTACCCGGTTTAAGCTTCGCTTCTACCACCCAGACTCGATGCAATTCATAGCGTGTCGCGTCAGGATTCAGATGGCCCGCGCGCAATACATCGGCGGTTTTGAGTGTATTCCCCGAAAGACGGTACGCGTTATACGGTACAAACATTTCGCGCTTGCCTAACAGCTTCCAGTCGTAACGATCGGTCGCGCCGTTATACATGCCGAAATCGTCATTGGTGCGCAGGCCGTCCGCAGCAGTGCCGGGATTGTCGTAAGCCACATTGGGAGCGAGACGAACGCGACGCTGGCCGGGATTGTAGATCCACGCCGTGCGCGGTTGCTTCACTTGGTCAACCGGTTCGTGCACCAATAGAACCTGGCCCGCCAGGCGCGCGGGCGCGGTCACGGTCTGCACAAAATTCAACAATTTATTCGGTTCTATATCCTTGGCGGGTTTCGTCAGGCTGCCATAGTGATAGTCGTACTCATATTCAAACCGCACGGGCGTGTAATCGCCTTCGCGGGTGACTGCGGCCTGGCTCCAAGCTGTGGCATAAGTGTCCCCGCGGTAACGCAGGATCGAATTCCAGATCGCTTCCAACCCGCTTTTTGGGAGAGGGAAAGGGATGCCCCCCTCCGTGCCGGTGACACCGCCCGCGCCAACAAGTTGTGCCCGGCCGGCATTGCCCATTGTCTGGTCCAATGTTTTTTGCGGATAAGTAGCGGAGCGGCGGGTGGGGTACACATTCATTTTCCAGCTGGGATATTTCTTCAGCAACGCGACCTGCCCGGGTGAAAGCTTGTCGCGGTATTGATCGACGTTGCCTGCACTGATCGTAAACAGGATTTTGTCCGCCGCAAACGGGTCGGGATAATGACCGCCGCGCTTGTAAGCGGCGATAGGTCGCGTCAACCCGCCGTCCCAACCCGGAATAGTACCGGCAGAGTTGCCCGCTTTCTCGGCCCCCAGCGGCGTGAGGCTTGCGCCCAATTTTGCCGCTTCTGCAGCAGGCACTTCAGCGCGCGCCCCTCCCGTCAACAGCGCGGCAATCCATAGGGCGTGAAGTAAGCGCTGCGTGGCAGTCATTAGGGTTTCCTTCGCTTTAATCAATAGCAATTTAAAATGAATACGTCAGGCTGGCAGCAATAAAATCGCGATCCTTGAGTGGATTGGCGCTGGACGCATAGGTGCGCGGCTGACCTGCGGTATTGGGGATAGGATCGGTGCCCGAATAGGTGCGGCCGCCAAAAAAAGCCGTATAGGCCAAATCAGCCTGCCAGTTTTGTTTGAAATTGAAACCTATACCTAGCGTCGCTGCCTTGACGCCCTCATTAAAGTTGGGACCAGTACCGTCTACATCATGCGAGAACGCAATCCGAGGCGAGACGGTGACAGCGCCGATTGCATTGGCGAAATCCATGCGCGCCTGCAGACGATAACCCCACGATTGTTTGGTGGCAAAGCCATCGGTTTGAATCGCGCCGAAAGAGATCAGGTTGGCGGATGACTGCAACGAGGGCAAATAAACGCCCGGACCATTGAAGCGTAGATTAGCCGGTAGATCAAGATAGTTATAGCCGACCTCTCCCACAACGACTAAATCATCCGCCCCAAACGTCGGGCCGAAAGCTTTGGTGGCGGAAACCTGAACCTGCTGCGCCTTTATCCGGCGATAGCCGGTAATGGTTTGCCCAGTAGCATAAGTGCCTATTGCATTAGACAAACCCAGCGCCGCCAATAGCAGCTCGGGCGCTGAGAGCTGAAGCGGTAAATTTGGACGATACGAATACTCGCCTTGTAGCGCGATGCCGCCTGGCGCAGATGTATTGAAACTTATTCCCCACAGCCGAATGTTTTCCGGGTATTCATCAAAGTACCGTGCAGTGCCGGTATGGCCAATTGCGGTTCCGGTAGGCGTGCCGGTCAAGCTGCTGGTTACCGTGCCGCGTATTCCGGAGGCATAGGGAATACGGCTATGGTAATTAATGTGAAACAGTCCTATTTCGGTGTTATTGAACGTGGGTAAAAAAATCCGGGCAGCTAGACCATATTGACCGCTGTCTTTGGGAAGATGGTCAGGATTGCGGGGTGCCCAGACTGCTGCTGCAGGATCAGCCAGTGGACTGGTTAACGGTCGCCTCTCATCCTTGCGCCGCCCAAATCCGATATAGACGCGATCTCCATCGTCGGTCAGAAAATCATTACTACTGAAATACGTGCCGCGCGGATCGATGCGGGTCTTCTTCCAATTAGTTTGATAAAACCCTTCCACGCTCAGCGTGCTACTCAACTCCTGCGAAACCCACAGCATCGTAGTCGGTAACAGTGCCTCGCGTAATTCCGCTCCGGGCGTACGCAATTTACTTACGTTTATCGGATTGACGATGTTGATGCCGTTGGGAATAAACGTACTTTCACCCCAACTGACGACCTGATTGCCCAAACGCACGTTGAGCGTCTTGCTGGCTATCGAGAATTTGCCGTGCACGTAGGCATCCAGAAATTCAAAATCTTGGCCTACGCGTTCTTTTCCAACGTTGCCCAATCCGGTTTTGTCGTGATTCACCTCATCCCAAAAATAAGTGGCGCGAAAAAATGCGCCAACATTTTGATATTTCAATTCGAGTTCATGCGTGGCTTTGATAGTGGCCGCGTATAAATCGTTTTTGTCGTAATTGAGATCGCCGTTGTCTTCATTGACAGAGCGAGAGGTGCCCCCGTTCGCTATCCCTATCAACGATGCGTCGCGACTTTGGATGCGTTGGGCGATACCCAATGAAAGTGTCGTATCGAAACTGCCGGTAAGGTCGCCGTTGTGGAATTCAAAGGCCAAGGCGGGAGGGGCGCTAACTGACAACGCTACCGTTAAGGCTTGCCACAGGCGATGGGTAATATCACGATGAAGAAAAGCGATTACAGAGTCGACCATAATGTTCTTCACCTATGTAAACGAAGCCGTCGGGCGATATGACTAGCCTAGCTTAAATCTGAATTTTAAAAACCTTTTATTAAGGTTCCGACGCCTTCTTTGGTCAAAACCTCTAATAACAGCGCATGTTCCACCCTGCCGTCAATAATATGGGCCGTTTTGACGCCGCTTTTAACCGCTTCTAGCGCATGCCCCACCTTGGGTAGCATGCCGCCCGAAATCGTTCCGTCGGCAATGTAGGCAGCGACTTCGTTTGCAGTCAGCCCGGTCAGGAGTTTGCCGGTTTTATCCAGCACGCCCGGCGTATTGGTCATGAAAATAACTTTCTCGGCGCGCAATTTACCGGCCATTTTGCCCGCTGCGACGTCGGCATTGATATTGTAGGAATTGCCTTCTGCATCGGTTCCCAGTGGCGCGACGACTGGAATAAAGTCGCGCGTATCCAGCAATTCAATGATTTCGGTGTCGATGTCGACAATTTCGCCGACCTGGCCAATGTCGAGCAATTTGCTGGCGTCGTCGGTGCTGGGAACCAGCATTTTGCGCGCGTGGATAAAGTTGCCGTCTTTGCCGGTCAGCCCCACTGCCTTGCCACCGTATTTATTAATCAACGTGACGATATCCTGATTCACCAAGCCTCCGAGCACCATTTCGACTACGTCGAGTGTTTCTTCGTCGGTGACGCGCATACCTTGGATGAAGTCAGTTTGCTTGCCGATTTTTTTAAGTAGCGAGGCGATTTGCGGCCCGCCTCCGTGGACCACTACCGGGTTCATACCGACCAGCTTTAACAGCACCACGTCGCGCGCAAAGCTTTCCATCAGGTGCGGCTCAGTCATCGCATTGCCGCCGTATTTGATGACGATAGTCTTGTCGTAAAACCGCTGAATGTACGGCAACGCTTCAGAAAGGATGTGGGCTTTATCGGCTGGGGTAAACGCGGTTAGGGTCATGGCAAGGGCAGCTTTGAGTTACGGAATTTTACGCTAATAAAAATCGGTATCGTAGCCGGTTTGCTGCAAACCTGAATTGCATCTAAATTAACGCGCTATGCGTAAACGCTACAAATTCTATTGATGGAAGCACTCGATCCTCGCACGTGGCTAATAGAACACGGAGATTATCTGTTTCGTATGGCACGGCGAAAGCTGGGTTCCGACGCCCAGGCCGAAGACGCGGTGCAGGAAACTTTACTGGCGGCGTTATCCGCACGGGACCGTTACGCTGGAAGCGCCGCCCCGCGCACCTGGCTCACCGGGATACTCAAGCACAAAATCATTGATCAAATCCGCCGCCAGGGACGCGAAGTAGAAATCCCCCGCAATGAGGACGGAGACGAGGACTATGAAGCGCTGTTTAAAGCGGATGGCCATTGGGCGAGCCCACTACGTGAATGGCACAATCCGCAGCATGAAGCCGAACTTGCGCAGTTGCGCATCATTTTGTTGACATGCACTGATGGCCTGAAACCCATGATGGCGCGTGTCTTTAGCTTACGTGAAGTGATCGGGCTAGACACGGAAGAAATTTGTAAGGAACTTAACATCAGCTCGACTAATTGCTGGGTACTGTTACATCGCGCACGTTTATTTTTAAGAGAATGCCTGGAGTTGAACGGGTTTTCGGAGGCGGCAAAGTGAATTTATGGGTGAGTTGCAAAGAGGCCTCGGAACTCGCCTCGCGTGCGATGGATACAACCCTGCCTTTATCAAACCGGTTAGCGCTCAAGCTGCATCACAGCATATGTGCGAATTGCACACGTTTCGCTGTACAGTTGAATGTTATCCGTCGCCTTATAAAAACTGACGAGGCGTCGGATACATACGAGGCCACCCTCAGCCCCGAGGCGAAGCGTCGTATAGCAACCGAATTGCAGAAGAAGCTCGATTCATGAGCTTTGCAATAATCCCGCACCGATTTGGTGTATTTGCAGTTACGTTCATTTGAACATTTAGGAGATAACACTATGTCTAGCAAAAAAACCTTGATTTCTGTTGCAGTGGGTACCGCATTCGCCGCTACCTTAGGCGCAGCACCCGTGGCGTTCGCAGCGGAGAATCCATTCGCGCTCAAATCTCTGGATAAAGGCTATATGGTTGCCGACCATCATGAATCTAAAGGCAAGGCAATGAAGGAAGGAAAATGTGGCGAAGGTAAATGCGGCATGTCGATGGCCGATACCAACAAGGATGGCAAAGTGAGCAAAGAAGAGTTCACCGCTCAGCACAACGCCATGTTCGAAAAAGCGGATACCAATAAAGACGGTTTTATTGATAAAGATGAAATGGCCAAGATGATGGGTTCGATGAAGGGTATGGATGGTTCGATGAAAGGCATGGAAGGCAAGTGCGGCGCTAAGAAGTAGTTTCCGCTGCATGAGCCCCCTGTGCCTAACAGGCGCGGGGCTGGGTTTTCGGCGCGAATTATTACCCGAGCTGAAAACCCATGTTCCCGAAGCCATACAATTTTTTGAAATCGCACCCGAAAACTGGATAGATATGGGCGGCGCATATGGCCGAGCGTTGTGCAGTTTCACTGAACGCTATCCCTTTGTGCTCCATGGTTTGTCGCTGTCTTTGGGGGGGCCTACCCCTTTGGACGAAATGCTGCTGCACAAGACGCGCCAATTTATGCGCCAGCACGGCATCACGCTTTATACCGAGCACCTTTCGTACTGTTCCGACAACGGCCATTTATACGATTTACTCCCGATTCCCTTTACCGCTGAAGCGGTCAAATACGTAGCCGCACGCGTTCGGCGCGCACAAGACATTCTCGAATGCCGCATTGCCATTGAAAATGCATCGTTTTATACCGGCACGCCGATGGCCGAGATGGACGAGCTTACGTTTATCCATGCGGTATTGAGCGAAGCCAACTGCGACCTGCATCTGGATGTGAACAATGTGTACGTCAACAGCGTGAACCATCGCTACGACCCTGTGGAATTTATACGCTCGCTTCCGACCGACCGCATTGTGTATATGCACATGGCCGGCCACCATAACGAAGCGGACGATTTGATTGTGGACTCTCACGGCGCCGATGTGATCGAGCCGGTATGGGCTTTACTTGATGAGACTTATCGCGTCCATGGCGTCGCGCCGACCTTGCTCGAACGCGATTTTAATTTTCCGCCGTTGGCAGAATTAATTCTGGAAGTTGAGCATATTGCGCAGATTCAGGCGCATCACGAATCTTTACCAACCCGTCGTGCCGCTCGCTGAATTTCAACGTTTTCAATATGCGTTTACTGCGCATATTCGCGATCCTAAAACACATCCCCACCCCCCCGGCATCGAAGCGCGGCGCATGAATATTTACAACGCGCTGGTTTATAACAATACCGAGAGTTTTCTATTGTCGTGTTTCCCAGTCTTGCGCAGCGTTTTGGGGAAAGCCAAATGGGCGAAGCTGGTGCGTGGGTTTTTTAGCATGCATCTATGCCATACCCCTTATTTCCGCCAGATACCGGATGAGTTTATCCAATACCTGCAAGCCGAATGGCAGCGCCCCGAGGGCTATCCTGAGTATGTGTTAGCACTCGCGCATTATGAGTGGATAGAGTTGGTGCTTGCGGTCAGCGACCGGTCTGCGGATTGGGCGCATGTTGACGTGAAGGGCGATTTGCTCGAAGAGCATCCGGTATTAAATCCGGTGCTAGCAAATTTGTATTATCAGTGGCCGGTTCAACGTATTAGCCCGCGCCGCAAAATTACGCGGGCAGAGACTTATTTACTGGTATTTCGGGATGCAGCAGATCACATCCAGTTTATCGAAATCAATGCGTTTACCGCGCGCCTGCTGACTTTGCTGGAGTCTGACAATCTCACGGGCAAGGCGGCGTTGCAGGCTGTGGCTACCGAGAGCCAACACCCTAATCCTGAGCTTGTGATTCAGGGCGGGGCGGCAACGATGCAGAATCTACGTGAACGCGGCGTCATTCTGGGGACGGCTATCTAATCTTAATGATGCATGTGCGCATGATCTGAACTGGCTGCGTTGACCATAGAGCTTCGAGCAATGGCTTCAACCAAAATCATTTCACGTTTACCCCGAGTTTCCATTGTCAGCGTTAGCGGAATTTTGTCTCCCGCCAGGATTGGCTTTTTTAGTTTCATCAACATCAAGTGATAACCGCCAGGCTTTAAGCTCACCGCGCTGTTTTTGGGTAGCGCAAGGCTGGGTACCTCGCGCATGCGCATCATGTCGCCGTCCATTTGCATCAGATGGAGTTTGACATTCGGGCTCACCGGGCTGCGCACGCCGATCAGGCGAGCAGACTCACGCGCGGTAATGTCCATGTAGGCACTCGCTACGACTTGCCCCGGTGCGGTGGTGCGCACCCAAGCCTCGCTCACTATAAAAGAGTTTGCCTCAGCAGACTGGAAGGCTAGCGCACCCAGCGCCGCTAAAATTATTTTTGGAAATTGCATTTAAAAGCGCATGGTTAAGCCCAGAGTCGCGGCCCAATCTGCCGTGAGTTGGGTACCGCGAACATCCTGCCATAAGGGCAGCTGTATAAAGCCATAAACTTGAATCGAATTATTCACCGGCACGGCGATACCTGGCGAGAAAAACACGAAACTACCGCCACTGTTTGGGGCTTCGGCATTAAGCCCTGTATCCTTTTCGCGCCACAATACGTTGAGTTGAGCGAGAACTTGCACCTTTCCCAAAGGGTAACTAGTGCCGAGATCCAGGCTCACTCGATCTCCCGGCTCAAAATCGTTACGCTCGTTAACAGGGTGTTGCCAGCGCAGCTGGGTGTACCAGTTTGCAGGTTCCAGTCGGCCTGAAAGGAATGCGCCCATTATCAAATCCGTGGAACCGGACCCGGGTTGTAATGAGCGCTCCGCCACTTCACCCGATGAATTCTGCACCTTGCTTGAGCCCGTGGGTAATTTGACGCCGCCAATCAAACCATAAGCGAGGTCGTGTGACGATTGCGCTTTATCTAATCTCAAGTGAGCGAGTGCGCTGATGTCGCCTAGACGGGTAAATTGCCAATTTTCGCGTTCAGGCTGAATCGGGTCGTTAAAAACGTGCGTGTGATCGCGCACCACAATGGGTATCTGAAGCGCCAGGTTAAGCGAGGGGCTCAGCGCATAACTCACACTCGCAATCCAGTTCAAGTTACGGGTTTTAATTTCATCATGCTCGCCGATGACACCCGATGCTGCGACTTTATCGGTGCCTGAACGTAACTGATCCTGCTTGATATATTCGGTGCGCAGATCAAAACGGGTCGTCGCTTCCTTCTCGCCCCAAGCGGTTTGGGTATCCCAGTCTGTATTCAAGCTACAGAACGCTGTCCCACAGCTCGCGTTGGCGTTGCCAGCTATCAGCCCTAAACCCACCGCCGAATACAAAAAAAGCCGAACCCTATTTTTGATGGGCATAGAAACTCCTGAAAATGTCAGGCTAAATAAAACGGCGGAGTTAAGGTGTGACAAATAATTTCAGATCGCTACTACTCAGCATGGCTTCGCGGCGAAACGGCTTGCATCGCTGGACTTAGCTTCACACTAACCTTCGGCTAATGTGACCCCCAATTCACCCAGCCCATATAGGCGGTCAACAGGATCAGGCCCCCGAACACAATTCGATACCAGGCGAATAGTGTGAAGTCATGCCGGCTGATGAAACGAATCAATCCGCGCACTGCAAACAGTGCGCTCACAAATGAAGCCAAGCCACCTACCGCAAATAGCGCAATGTCATCCGTGCTGAAAAGTTGCCTATGCTTGTATACGTCGTACAACGTAGCAGCGAACATCGTGGGGATCGCGAGAAAAAATGAAAACTCTGCCGCCGCCTTGCGCGACAGCCCAAAAAACAAGCCACCGATAATAGTAGCGCCTGAACGTGAGGTTCCCGGGATCATTGCCAAGGCCTGGGCAAACCCGACTTTCAACGCGTCTTGCCAGGTGATCTCGTCAATGGTTTCAGCGTGGACAACATGTTTGCGCCGCTCCACCCAGAGTATCAATATCCCGCCCAAAATTAACGCGGTCGCCACGACAATGGGATTAAACAAATAGAATTTGATTTGCTTTAGGAATAAAAAACCCAGGATCGCGGCAGGCAAAAACGCCACGATTAAATTTTTTGCCAGTCGTCGCGAGGCCAAGTCGGTCGGCAAACTCACTATGGCGTAACTCAAGCGGGCACGATATTCCCATACCACTGCCAAAATCGCCGCAAACTGGATCGCAATCTCAAAAACTTTACCCTTTTCATCGTTGAACCCCAGTAATTGTCCTACTAGGATGAGATGGCCAGTCGAGGAAACGGGTAGAAACTCGGTCAGCCCTTCTACTATGCCGAGAATGAGCGCCGAAAGCAGGGTATGGACATCCATTTGTTTTTAAGAGTTAAGGGAAAGCGCGAAGACTACCACTTACACCCTATAGATATTGAGATTAGGGCCGTTAAGACTCTGTTAGCCATTGATTTTTATTGGTTTTTACTATAGGGTACATGGTTCAGATTCAATGAAATTTAAGGAAATTAAATGCAATTAGGCTTGTTGGATTTAACGTGGTGGGGTTACATACTGGTCGCGCTGGGCTTAACCCACATTACCATTGCCGCCGTCACGATTTTTTTGCACCGTTCGCAGGCACATCGCGCGATTGATTTGCATCCGATCGTCAGTCATTTTTTTCGCTTCTGGCTGTGGCTCACCAGCGGCATGGTCACTAAGGAATGGGTCGCGATTCATCGCAAACACCACGCCAAATGTGAAACCCCCGAGGATCCGCATAGCCCCCAGACACGCGGTATTCGCAAAGTATTTTGGGAAGGCTCCGAGCTGTATCGGGCCGAGGCCAAAGTCCCCGAAACTTTGGAAAAATATGGTCACGGCACGCCTGACGATTGGTTGGAGAGAAATGTTTACAGCCGCCATTCAGCCAAAGGCATCATGCTAATGATGGCGATAAACGTGGTGTTGTTCGGGCCTATCGGTCTCACCATCTGGTCGGTACAAATGGCCTGGATTCCCGTCACTGCAGCCGGCATCATCAATGGTTTTGGTCACTATTGGGGTTACCGTAACTTTGCCTGCGAGGATGCCAGTACCAATGTTTTTCCCTGGGGCATTCTGATAGGCGGCGAAGAGCTACATAACAATCATCATGCCTATGGCACCTCAGCCCGTTTATCCAACAAATGGTACGAGTTTGATATTGGTTGGCTGTATATCAAGCTGATGTCTTACGTCGGACTTGCAACCATACGCAAAGTCGCGCCTACCGTGAAATGGCAGAATGCCAAGCCTTTATGTGATCTGGATTCGTTGCAAGCCATTATCACGCATCGCTACGATGTGATGACGCGATATGTCCGCAGCATGCGGCACGAGTACGCCACCGAGCTCTCCAAACTCAAAGCAGGCGCTCATTTGCCGCAGAATCTGAATCTCTCGCTCTTCCGTCGCTGGTTGCATCTTGAGCCAGCCGATCTGGGGGTGGCCGACAAGGCGGGGCTCGAGCAGGTGCTGGGCAAAAGCGAGCGCTTGCAGACGGTTTATCGCATGCGTCAAGAGTTGGCAGCCATCTGGAGCCGTTCCACCGCCACGCGGGAACAATTGCTGGAACAGTTACAAGCCTGGTGCAGGGGTGCTGAAGCCAGCGGCATTCAGTCATTACAAGACTTTTCTGTGCGCTTGCGTCGCTATGCCTAACGAGTAATCTGGGCTATCCAGATAGCCGCTAAATTAATTCCAAAAGCCCCCACGAGTTGGGGGCTTTTGTTTGAGACCTTGCAGCGACGATATGGCAGCCGGGCTTGATGCAGCACTTTCCTTCCTGCTGTCTAATTAGAAATAAAAAACCCCGCCTCCAAAGAGACGGGGTTTACGAATAGCAACGTCCCAAGAGGTCGTAACTGCTTGGGAGAGCCTTAAGAATTAATCTCTACTCGCGAATCCCAGCAACTGCAACAGACTGGTGAACAAGTTAAAGATCGTCACATATAGCGTCACCGTCGCCATGACGTAATTAGTTTCGCCACCGTGGATGATGCTGCTGGTTTGGTACAAAATTACGCCAGACATCAACAGCACAAACATCGCCGATACTGCGAGGGATAGACCAGGCATATGGAAGAACATTGCAGCCAACCCTGCCAGGAATGCGACTAGCACTCCTACCGCCAGGAAGCCCCCCATGAAGCTGAAATCGCGGCGAGTGGTCATAACATAAGCTGAGAGGCCCAGAAAAATGGCCGCGGTGCCGCCCATTGCCATCATTACGATCTGCGACCCATTAGGCAACGCAAGATACATGTTCAAAATCGGCCCTAGCGTGTAGCCCATGAACCCAGTCAACGCGAATACAAATGCAATCCCTAGCCCGCTTTCGCGAAACTTGGTGGTGAGGAACAATAGGCCAAAGTAACCGACCATAATCACCACAAAGCCTGGATAAGGTAGGTTGAGCGCCATGGACACGCCGGCCATCAACGCGCTAAATGCCAGCGTCATTGAGAGCAACATATACGTGTTGCGTACCATTTTTTGGGTAGATAGTGACCCGGATTGGGTTTGGCCGAGCGTGGTAACTTGTTGATTCATGATGCCTCCTAGAAGAAAAATCTCAACGTACTGTAGAGTCGCTTTAGCTTATCAGGTTCCGGTCCGGAAAACATTTCACACTAATATTTGTCGAGCTACTTTCAAGCGGAGCTGGGTTTACCGTGGCACTCGTGCATAAAAAGCCTTCAGCAAAAAGGGCGGCAAGATAGTAGTCAGCGCAATCACAATTAGCAGCGCAGCATACGTCTCGGCATTGAGAATACCTTGATGCAATCCGAGTTGCGCAAAAATCAGCCCGACCTCGCCACGGGGGATCATCGCTAAGCCAATCGCCATTTGCCGAAAGCGCGATTCGCGAATGAAAAAACCGGCAGCCAGTTTGCCGAGTATGGCGACTACGATCAGCGCGCCGCCAAGCTGCCATACATGCACCGACCCCCAGTCGACAGCACTCAGGTTGAGCGACACCCCCACCATCACGAAAAATAGCGGCGCAAATGTATGGATTAGCGGGCGCATTTGCTCTTCAAGCCGTCGAGCCAGTTTGGGACGGGGCGCGAACCAGTGGTCCAACGCAGGCAAGCCCAGACGATGCATCAAATCAAACCGGAAATGCTGCGATAGCGCAATTCCGGCCGCGAAACCGCCCAAAATCATCGGCGCACCGACAACATGGGCGAGCCACGAAAAAAACAGAATCAACGCCAGCGCCAGCGTGATCAGTAAACCCGGCGTAGCGGCGCGTTGATCATAATGATCAATGAGGCCACCGGCGAGTTTGACGACGAAGGGCGAAAGCAGCATAAACACCATAATGAAAAGCGCAACTTTGCCCACCACCGCGCCCGAAACCTCGCCCTGAAGCGCAAACTGGTATACGAACGCCAGCGCCAGTACGCCCAGAATGTCATCCAGCACCGCGGCCCCCACCACAATCTGTGCCTCATCCGTATGGCGCTGCCCGATGTCCTCCAGCACCCGCACGGTGATGCCGATGCTGGTGGCGGTCAGCGTGCCACCGATGAATAAGGCCACCAAATTGCTAAGTTCAAACCCCCAGCGACACACCGTATAACCCATCACAAACGGCAGCACAAATCCCACGACTGCTACCACCAAGGGCTTGATCCCGGATTTGGCCATGCGGAACAAATCGGTATCCATGCCCACTTCAAATAGCAGCAGAATAATGCCGATTTCGGCGAGCAGTTTCATCGTGGCATCGGCGGAAACCCAGCCCAGCAATGAGGGCCCCAACAGCACGCCGGCCAGCAGTTCTCCTATCACGGAAGGAATGCCGTGACGCCCCGCCAGCTCCGAAAAGAGCCGCGCGGTGATCAACACCAGTGCGAGAGAAAGAAAGAACTGATGAAGTTCCATAAGAGATGAGCCGGAAGTCGATACAGGCTGAACAGCTGCGTTGGCAACGTTTGACTCGAATAGAATAGCAGCATGCCTGAGCTTCCAGAAGTCGAGACCACCCGCCAGGGCCTATCGCCCCGGTTACTGGGGCGTAGTCTTCAACATTTGACGGTGCGCAACTCCCGCCTACGTTGGCCCGTCCCGGCAGACTTGAGTCACCAGCTTGCGGGGCAAACCCTGCTTGGGCTTGCGCGCCGAGGCAAATACCTGCTGTTTGATTTTGGCACCGGCACACAAATTGTGCATTTAGGAATGTCGGGCAGTTTGCGTTTTGCGGAGCCTCACGAAGCTGTCGGTGTCCACGATCACATTGACTGGCAATTTGACGATGGCGCATTACTGCGTCTGCGCGACCCCCGCCGTTTTGGCGCAGTGTTATGGAGTTCAGACCCGATGCGGCACGCGTTGCTGGCGAGTTTAGGACCCGAACCACTGTCCGACGCGTTTGACGGGTTTTATCTTTATGCGCAATGCCGCAAGCGTAGCGCGGCGATTAAGCAAATCATCATGGATGGGCATGTTGTGGTCGGCGTAGGCAATATCTATGCATCTGAATCGCTGTTCCACGCAGGCATACGCCCCGGCATTTCGGCACAAAACCTGACGCGGCCCGCATGTGCGAGGCTCGCGGCTGCAATCAAGCGCGTGCTGACCGCCGCGATCGCCGCGGGGGGTAGCTCATTGCGGGATTACGTTCAAACCTCAGGGGATTTAGGCTATTTTCAGTTGCAGACCCGGGTTTATAATCGCGCTGGCCTGCCTTGTGCCATATGTACTTCGCCGATTCGACGCATTATTCAAGGTCAACGCGCCAGTTTTTACTGCCCCAGCTGCCAACGCTGATATTTAAGACCGATTTAATGTCGCCGTTAACCCTTTTGCGGTCTATACCGGACACCCGTAATGAACCCTTCTTTTTTAAGCTCTGAATTCGAGCAATACAGCGCCTGGCGCGACGCGGTGTCGGCGCGAATTTCGGCGTTGCGCGATTGGCTCAGCGCCCAACAATTAAGCGACGCCGAGTCTGACCTGCGGCTGAAACAACTCCTCGACCGTCTGCATGAAGATACGCTGAATATCGCGTTTGTCGCCGAGTTTTCACGTGGCAAGTCGGAGCTTATAAATGCGATTTTCTTTTCCGATTACAAGCAACGCGTGCTGCCCACCTCGGCTGGGCGCACGACCATGTGTCCGACCGAGCTTTTTTACGACGCCACGCGTCGGCCGTCGCTGCGTTTATTGCCCATCGACACCCGCGTCAAAAATGGCACGATTGCCGACCTCAAACATGAAGACGCGGAATGGCATGAAATCCCGCTCAATATCGACTCCGCCGAGGAAATGAGCGCGACGCTGCAGCGGCTGGCAGACACGGTTAGGGTGAGCGGGGAAGTGGCAGAGCGCTACGGTTTGATTGATCCTAACGACCTGGAAACGGTCCGCAATCTGGCGCAGGAAGGCGTGATCGAAATTCCCCGCTGGCGGCATGCGCTAATCAATTTTCCGCACCCGCTGCTGATGCAAGGTCTGGTGATCCTCGATACGCCGGGCCTCAACGCGATTGGTACTGAACCTGAACTCACGCTGAATCTGCTGCCCAATGCGCACGCGGTGCTGTTTCTGCTCGCGGCTGATACGGGTGTTACTCAATCGGATATTGAAATCTGGCGCAATTACATCGCCCCGGTACAAGGCGCGAGCCGTGGGCGTTTAGTCGTGTTGAACAAAATCGACGGCTTGTGGGATGAACTGAAGTCGCCCGCGCAAATTACTGCCGAAATTGACAAGCAAGTCGCCACCAGCGCCAAGCTGCTGAATATTCCGGCCTCGCAGATTTACCCCGTTTCAGCGCAGAAAGCGCTGGTCGCAAAAATCCGGAACGACGCTAGCCTGCTGAGCAAAAGCCGCCTGCCTGAATTGGAAGCGGCGCTGAGTCTGGAGCTCATCCCCTGTAAGCAGGAATTGGTGCGCGACTCCACTCTCAGCACAGTGGAAGACATAGTGGTAAAAACCACCGAGTTGCTGGAAACGCGACTTTCCAATATTCAGGATCAAGTGGAAGAACTGCAAAGCCTGCGCGGCAAAAACCGCGACGTTATTACGCTGATGATGACCAAGGCGAACGACGACAAAAAGCAGTTTGAACGCGGCTTGCAGCAATACCGTGCGCTGACCAATCTGTTCGGTAAACAGGTGGAATTAATACGCGGAGCTATCGGGATGAAAGCCTTGCGGTCGGAAGTAAGAACTACACGCTTTAGCATGGAAAAGAGCCATTTTAGTAAGGGTCTGCGTGAGGCCATGCTGCTGTTTTTTCGACGGCTGGATCAAAACTTTCAGCAATCCGGCGAGCAAATTACTGAAGTTCAAACCATGATGGCGGCAATGTATCGCAAGTTCAGCGAAGAACATGGGCTGGCTGCAGTGAACCCGCCCAGCCATAGCCTGCACAAGTACCGCAAAGAAATCGCGCGACTGGAACGCATGTTTGATGAGCGTTTTAATACGGTTTTCAAAATGCTGACCTTGAACCAAAGCAGCATTACCGCGCGATTCTTTGAAACCTTAGCAAAAGAAGTGATCCAGGTATTTGAGCTCGCCAATCGCGAAACTGAAGCCTGGTTTAAAGCATTGATCGCGCCGATGGAAACCCAGGTGCGTGAGCATAAAAGCCAGCTGAAACGCCGCATCGAAAGCGTGAGTCGCATTCACGAAGCAACCGAAACCCTGGACGAACGCATTGCAGAATTGGTGGCGTTAAGCGATACGGTAGCGGATCAGTTGAATGATCTGGCCCGGGTCAATCAGCAGATCATCGGTGCGCTCAGCGCTGCGGCCGCTCCCAGCATCTTTGCCAAGACGGCTTGAAAGCCGCAGCTAAATGCTGTCTGGCTCAGGCAGCTTTTTCGGCGGTAAGACGCAGGTATTTTTGCTGCAAGGCTTCTTTGGTCTCGGGATAGTCCGGGTTCAGTGGGATGCAGTCGACCGGGCACACTTCGACGCATTGCGGCGTATCAAAATGGCCGACGCATTCGGTGCACTTATTCGGATCGATGATATAAATTTCATCGCCTTGCGAAATCGCATCATTCGGACACTCGGGCAGACAGACGTCGCAATTAATGCATTCGTCAGTAATTAGCATGGACATAACATTCTCCAGATAAGGCTATCTATTAGTTATCTCTTATTTTCTCATTTAATTGCCTGGCGACCAAAGGATGCACAAAAGGAGCGACGTCGCCGCCCAGCTGCGCGATCTCGCGAATCATGCTGGCCGAAATGAACATGTACTGGTCAGAAGGCGTCATGAAGATCGTTTCGATATCGGGCTTCAGATTACGGTTCATTCCCGCGAGCTGAAACTCGTATTCGAAATCCGACGCCGCTCGCAAACCCCGTAGTACCGCTGCTCCCCCCTGCTCCGCCACAAAATTAATCAACAATCCCGAGAAGCCTTCCACCTGTGCCTTGGGGACATCCGCCAGCACTTCACGCGCCATGGCTACTCGGGTGTCCATCGCGAAGAATGGCTTTTTGTTGTGCGATGCCGCCACTGCAACAATCACCCGGTCAAACAAACGCGCCGCGCGCCGCACCAGGTCTTCGTGACCGCGCGTGATGGGGTCAAAGGTGCCGGGATACACTGCGATCAACATCAGGCTTCCTTAATCAATAATGCAAAATGAGATTTGCCCGCGCGCCCACTGCGGTGCAACGTGAGTTTGGCCGGCGGGTCGATATAGCCCCCCTGTTCAACATAGACAAATCCCCCGGGTTTTACATGCTTCGCTAATTCTGGCAGCACGCTTGCCGCCAAGCCACTGTCAAAAGGCGGGTCTAAAAATATCAGGTCGAATAGCACGTGGTTATTCGCCAGCCAGCTTACACAATCCGCCCGTTCAACCTCAACTTGTGTTGCGCCCAGCAGTATCCGATTGGCTTGCAGCGTCTCCAGCGCGGCGCGTTCGCGTTCTACCATCACTACTCGTGTCGCACCCCGTGAGGCAGCCTCAAACCCCAGCGCGCCACTGCCTGCATACAGGTCCAGACAAGTCCAGCCGGGTAAATCCTGCCCTAGCCAGTTAAACAATGTTTCGCGGACCCGATCCGGGGTAGGACGCAACCCGGGTGAGTCCGGAAAAGCCAGCAAGCGCCGCCGGTATTGCCCGCCAATAATTCGAACTTGATTGCTAAGTTGCGACTTAACGCGCTTAGGGTTTTGCACTCGCAGCCGCTCCCACGACGACGGTAGCCATCTGCTCTGGGTGAACGCGTCGCGCAAACGCCTGCTTCACCGCCGCCACGTCGACCGCGTTGACTTTAGCGACCCAGGTATCTAGATAATCCATCGGCAATTTGTAAAATCCGATTAGCGAAAGATACTCGAGGATTTTTTTGTTGCTGTCGATGCGCAGCGGAAAGCCCCCGGTAAGATTAGATTTGGCTTGCGTCAACTCCTCTTCGCTAGGGCCTTCAGCCACAAACTGGCGCAGCGTTTCACGCGCGAGTTTCAACGCGTCGTCAGTTTGCGCGTTCTTAGTTTGCAAACCCAGCATGAAGGGGCCCGGTACTGCCATCGGCAAAAAATAGCTGTACGCGCTATACGCGTAGCCACGCATATCACGAATTTCTTTCAGCAGACGCGAATCGAAACCACCGCCGCCGAGCACGTAGTTGCCCACATACAGCGCAAAAAAATCAGGATCATCTCGCGCCACGCCAACACCGCCAATCAGCACATGACTTTGCGCCGAAGGGAAAACAATGCGGGTATCGCTGGCAGGCGTTAGCTGGGGCAGAGGCAGAGGCGCGATGACCTCGCCTTTAGGTAATTGGGCAGTGAGCTGCAACGCCAGCGCTTCGGCCTCACTACGGCTAATATCGCCCATGACCGCGACCACCGCGCTGGATGCGGTGTAGTGGCTGCGATGAAAAGCGCGTAAGTCTTGCGCTTTTAACGGGGTGACGCTCGCGGCTTCGCCGGGTTCGGGATGCGCATAGGGATGCTTGCCATACATTGCCCGATACAGCGCTTTTTCGGCCACGTCACCTGGCTGCGCTTCGGCTTCGCGCAATGCGGCGAGCACGCGTTGCTTTTCACGCACGACGATGGATTCCGCGAAAGTAGGCGCCTGCAACACCCGGGTCATCACATCCACTGCGACTTGGCGTTCACGCGCCGATGACAACGTGCGCAGCGTGACGCCCGCGCGATCGCGCTCAAAACGGCCTCCCAGTAACGCGCCGACATCGGCCATACGATGCGCGATTTCGGTGTCGGTCAAACCACCCGCACCCTGATCCAGCATGCCCTGGGTCAAGTGCGCCAAACCCGCCTTATCGGCAGGGTCGTAACTGCTGCCCGCAGGGAAATCCACCGTGACATCGAGCATGGGGATCTCATGGCTTTCGACAAAAATCACCTGCGCGCCTTGCGGCGTCTGCCAGCGCTGAATCATCAGCGCTTGTGCCTGCGCTAGCCAAAAACTGGCACTTGCAAGTAGGCCCAGCTTAAGAAATTTAATTAGCATGACGCACTCCTGGCACAGCGGGACGAGTTGGTTTGGATTCCAGCGGTTGCGGATCAAGCACGGCCACCGTCAGCGCATCGTCTACCAGATATTTTTGAGCGACTTCTTGCACTTGCGCGGGCGTCACCGCACGCAGTTTGGCGACACGTCCTTCCAGCGCTTCAGGCGGGAGGCCCGCAGTGACGTATTCCCCCAACTGCATCGCCTGATAAAACAACGAATCGCGCTGGAATATGTCGGCGGCAATAATCTGGGATTTGACGCGGTTAAGTTCTGCCTCACTCACGCCCTTGTTTTTGATCTGTTCAATTTCACTACGTAATGCCTTTTCCAGTTGCGCCACGTTCTTACCTTGCGCGGGCGTTGCGTCCAGCATAAACATCCCCGGACCACGGGCAATTGCATCGTAGCCCGCATCGGCGTTCACAGCGATTTGCTGCTCTTTCACCAGCGACTTTTGCAAACGCGCCGAATCGTTACCGGCCAGCACGCCAGCCAGCACTTGCAATGCATACGGCACCCAGTCTTTTTGCCAATCACGCAGCACCGGGGCGTGATACGCCATTGTTAGATACGGTAGCTTGGCGGGCGCTTTCACATTTAGCCGCTTGATGCCGATCTGTGGGGGCTCGTCCTGCGACTTGCGCACTGGCAAGGGGTGCGGGGTTAGCGGACCAAAATATTTCCTTGCCAACGCGAGCACCGCATCGGCCTTCACATCCCCCGCTACCACCAGCGTGGCATTATTGGGCGCATACCAGCGCTTATACCAATCGCGCGCGTCCTGACCTGTCATCTGCTCCAGATCGTTCATCCAACCAATGATGGGACGTCGATACGGATGATCCTGATACGCGACAGCCATCATGCGCTCGTATAAAACCGCCTGAGGATTGTCGTCAGTGCGCATGCGGCGCTCTTCCATCACCACTTGTATTTCCTTAGCAAACGAGGCGTCGTCGATGATCAGATTAGCCATGCGGTCAGCCTCTAACTGCATCGACAACTCAAGTTTTTCTTTTTGCATCTGCTGAAAATACGCCGTGTGATCGCGGCTGGTGAACGCATTTTCCCGACCGCCTGCCGCGGCAATGCGTTTGGAGAATTCGCCCGGCGGCACCTCCTTGGTGCCCTTGAACATCATGTGTTCCAGCACGTGCGCCACTCCGGTGGTGCCATTGAATTCATCGATTGATCCGGCGCGATACCACACTTGTGACACCATCACCGGCGCGCGATGGTCTTCTTTCACGATCACCCGCAAGCCATTGGGCAGCGTGGTATCCACAATGCCTGCGGCGTACACGGCGGCGCTTATCAGCCACAGCAACAACGCCGCGCTCGTTTTGATTAACATGATTAACTCCTGAGGGAAACTAGGCGAATGATAAGATATTGTTTGAATCTTTCCGCAGACCGTCTTCATTCGTGTTTAGTTTCTTTAAGTCAAACCCCCCCGAAATTGCAGCAGTACCCGAGCCGACTCCGCCCCCTGAACCTGCTGAAACCAGCTTGGGCTGGGCGCAGCGATTAAAGCAGGGTCTCACTAAAACCCGCGAAAAACTGGGTGGCCAATTGTTTGGCTTGCTGGGCGTGGGTCGCAAAATTGACGCCCAATTATTTGACGAACTCGAGACTTTGCTCATCACCGCCGATGTCGGCGTCGCGGCGACGCAAGCGCTGCTGGATACGCTGCAAGATCGGGTCCGTCGCGAGAACTTAACTGAGGCCACCCAGTTGCAAACGGCATTGGCTAAAGCCCTAACCGAGATGTTGTTGCCGTTGCAGGCACCGCTAGAAATTAGCGCGCAACGACCTTATATTTTGATGCTGGCCGGGGTGAACGGCGCGGGCAAAACCACCACCATTGGCAAGCTCGCCAAGCTATACCAGGCGCAGGGCAAGTCGGTGTTGCTGGCAGCGGGAGATACTTTTCGCGCCGCCGCACGCGAGCAATTGCAAGTGTGGGGCGAACGCAATAACGTCACGGTGGTTAGCCAGGATAAGGGCGACTCGGCAGCGGTAATTTTTGATGCGATTACCGCGGCACGCGCGCGCAATATTGATATCGTACTGGCCGATACTGCGGGGCGTTTACCCACACAACTGCACTTGATGGATGAAATTAAAAAAGTGAAACGCGTGATCGAAAAAGCCCAACCCGGCGCCCCGCATGAAGTGCTGCTGGTGCTGGATGCCAACACGGGGCAAAACGCGGTCTCGCAAGTGAAAGCTTTTGACGATGCGCTCGGGGTGACGGGCCTCGTGCTCACCAAACTCGACGGTACCGCTAAAGGCGGCGCGATTGCGGCTATCGCCAAGGCCCGGCCTATCCCGGTACGTTATATCGGTGTGGGCGAGGGCATGGACGACTTGCGGCCTTTTATTGCCGCAGAGTTTGTTGATGCGGTGTTTGCATCTTGATAAGTTTCAGTCAGGTAACGAAACGTTATCCCGGCGGGCTGGAAGCGCTCACCGAGGTAGGTTTGAATATTAGTCAGGGCGAACTGGTTTTTCTAACCGGACACTCCGGCGCGGGCAAAAGTACGCTGCTGAAACTGATTGCCGCAATCGAACGCCCAACCAGTGGCGTGGTGTCGGTTAACGGCCAGAATGTCGGGCGGCTGTCGCGACATGCGGTACCGTACTTGCGCCGCAATATCGGTTTGGTGTTCCAGGATCACAAACTGCTATTTGATCGAAATGTGATTGAAAACGTCGTATTGCCGCTGGATATTGCCGGCGTCGATCGGCGTGAAGCCCTGAAACGTGCACGCGCTGTGATCGATAAAGTGGGCTTACTCAGCCGCGAGAAATCGCACCCTATCCGGCTGTCGGGCGGTGAACAGCAACGCCTGTGTATCGCCCGTGCGCTGGTCAGCCGCCCGGCCTTGTTACTGGCCGACGAGCCAACCGGCAACCTCGACGCGGGCTATGCGGCCGACATCATGGCGATGTTTCGCGACTTTCATCGGGTAGGCACTACGCTGGTGATCGCCACCCATGATGAACGTGCGATTAGCGCTGGCGGTGGACGCATTACTCATCTCGACCATGGCCGAGTTACGGCCGAACAGAGTGCGGAGACTTCCCCATGAACTGGTTGCGCCAACAAAGTCTCGCGTTGCAGGCGGCGTTGCGGCAGCTGGGTAAGCAACCCATCGCGACCCTGCTCACTACGCTGGCGCTAGGGGTGGCGATCAGCCTGCCGAGCGGGCTGTATTTAATCCTGAATAATCTGGACCGCTTGGCAGGCGATCTGCCCGCTCAACCCGAAATCAGCATTTATCTGGACCCTGCGATTAAAGCGCCCGAGCGTGACGCCATTGGCGCACGGCTCACCCACCACCCGGCGCTAGCGTCCAGTCGCTACGTGCCGCGTGACCAGGCGTTAAAAGCCTTGGGCGAAGCGCAAAACCTCGCGGATATTACCGCTGGGCTGGAGCAAAACCCATTGCCCGACGCGTGGGTAGTGCGCCCCACAGACTCCACCGCCGACGCGATGACAGCCCTGCAAACTGAATTTGAAAAACTCCCTGGCGTGGCGCAAGTCCATCTCGATAGCGCGTGGGCCCAACGCCTACAGGCTGCGCTAGCAATAGGGCAAACCACGGTTTTACTCCTGGCCGGCTTGCTAGGCATTGCGTTAGTAGCGATCTCGGGAAATGCGATCCGCGCGCTTATTTTGGCTAAACGCGACGAAATCGAGGTCAGCCGATTGATTGGGGCGACTGATCGATACATCCGGCGACCCTTTTTGTATCTGGGCGCGCTACAAGGCCTGCTAGGCGGTTTTGCCGCAACGGGCGTACTGGCTGCCGCGGGCTTGATGCTCCGCCCGCCTATTGCCCAGCTCGCCGCACTTTACGGCTCCCAGTACCAACTGCGCCCCCCTACGCTAGTCGAGTTGGTCATTGCGCTGGCCAGCACCACGCTATTGGGCTGGCTTGGAGCTTGGTTCACGGTGGCACGTACTTTTCACCAGGTGGAAACTAACCGCTAACGTGAACTTTTAGCACCCTTAACACTCAGTTAGGGCGATGTTAAAATACGTATTCATCAGGAGGTTAATATGAATTCGGCAATGGCTTTACCCGTTCCAGCAGCTTATAGCCTGGACAGCTACATTCAGACGGTGAACAACTACCCGATGCTCAGCCTGGAAGAAGAGCAGGCTTACGCGCGCGCCTGGCACGCGCAGGAAGACGTCGAGGCAGCGCGCCAACTTGTGCTTTCGCATTTGCGCGTGGTGGTCAGCGTAGCCAGACATTACCTAGGTTACGGTCTGCCGCAGGCGGACCTAATTCAGGAAGGCAATATCGGCTTGATGAAGGCGGTCAAGCGTTTTGATCCGGATCGCGGTGTACGCTTGGTATCGTTTGCGCTGCATTGGATTCGAGCAGAAATTCATGAGTACGTACTCAAAAACTGGCGTTTGGTGAAAGTCGCGACCACCAAGGCGCAGCGCAAATTGTTTTTTAATTTGCGCAGCCTGAAGCAATCCCTCGATACGTTGACCCTGACTGAAGCCGATGCAATGGCGAAAGAACTCAACGTGTCGCGCCGCGACGTGCTGGAAATGGAAACGCGTTTATCCGGGCGCGATATTTCGATAGACCCCACGATTGAGGACGGCGAAGAAAGCTACAGTCCAGTCGCGTATCTTGCCAGCCCGGATGAAAATCCTGCGCAGGTATTGGAGCGCGAGCAGACGGAACGCCACCTTCACACTGGTTTATTCAAAGCATTGGAAAATCTTGATGCACGCAGCCGCCGTATTATCGAAGCCCGCTGGTTGACTGATAACGGGTCTTCCACGCTGCATGAACTGGCGGCGGAATATGGCGTGTCGGCTGAGCGCATCCGCCAGATTGAAGCCCGGGCGCTGCAAAAAATGCGTGAGCAAATTCCGGCTTAAACGTGGAAGTGCGGGCAGGAACCGAGGCAGATTCCCTGTTTAGCAGTCATATTTGCCTCATTAAAAAAGCCCCGCGAACGGGGCTTTTTTAATGTTTGTGCTTTTAGAAAAATGAGGCAAAAAGCACAGAAAGTATGCTTCCCCAAGCCCATAAAATTAGCAACACCACCAATACCATGGGCATGTTTTGCAAGGTCAAATATTTTTTCACAACTACTCCTTAAAAGTGCATCGATTTTAATTTATTCAGACCCTACGTTCAAGCTGAGCGCTTTGATTTTCAACTGGTTTTTGCTAACCCGCTTAGCTTAACTGTCACTCGCCTTACTCTTCTCAGGCCGTCGATCAGGTAAACGTGGGTCATCATCGTCCAGCAAGATGCGTTCCGCGGGGCCTTCGAGATCATCAAACTGCCCACTTCTAATTGACCAAAACACCCCCACAATAATCAGCGCCACAAATAGCCCTGATAGCAGGAATAAAAATCCCATAATGCCGCTCATGGCACGGTCACTTCACGCGATTCGCGATAGACCACGCGCGTATGCTGGCTTAAATACAGATCCACCAACCACCTACCACTTGACGGGAATTCGAGCAGCGTGGTGTATTGGCCCAAGCCCTCGGAAATGAAGCTAACTTTCGCCTCAGAATGGGCGGCGCCAGGTCGAGTCAGTTGCAATGCCGCCTGCAGGCCACTGACGGGCAAGCCGGTTCGATCCAGCACTTTGAGTGTGACGCGTTGCTGCCTTTGTGCAGACTCTTGCAAACCTTGGGTTTGAATGTGCCAGCCGAGTTGAGCTGCGGAATGAGAACGACTCAACTCGGACGAAACCGCTTTCGCTGCATCCTCGCCGTGCGTAACTACTCCGGAAAATCCGCTGTTGACTTTGCCACCCCCGGGCAACATATAGTGCGCGAGCGCCGGGGGCAAACCCCATGTGGAAATATACAGCAGGAAAGAATTAATCATTGCCAGCAGCACAAAAAACCCAATCAGGATTTTGGGTCCCCAGTGCAGACGCGCGACGCGGTGGCGCTGATAGTGGGTGAACATACCCAACAATAAACCTATCGCGACCAGGACTGAAATATGGATCGCGACCACATCCAGCCCCGGCCAGCGCCCTACCGTGAATAAAAAATAAGCCAGCAGCGATAAGCTAGTTGCGAGTACCGCGCGTAAAGCAATAGGCAGCCTTGCGAGCCAACCAAGTGCCCCATACAGCACCAAAATCAGCAATACGCTGGCCATCAAAGTGGTAAGGGTAGTCATCGAAGCGTCTCGGGTTTATCAAAGCGTAGGGGGATCACCCGCGTAGAATCAGCCCGGTTTTGTGGGGTGATGTTTAACTTGAACTCGGAAGTGTGCGCGGCCTGCCGGGGGCTTAGCCGAACGCTGGCCTGGATCAATGCGCCATGGCCGGGTTTGAGTTGTAACTGCCCAAAATTCCCTAAGTCGAGCGCCGCCGCAGGCAAGTCCTTGCTATCAATTTGATACCGCACGCTATGTTCGGATTTATTGGTGATGCGTATTTGGTAGCGATTGCGGATGTCCCCATTCGATAGCACTACATATAACGGTTGGCGGATCTGGGTGACGCCATAGTCCGAACTGCTGCGCGTAGCGATGCTGTAGATCAGATAACCCGACATCAAGGTGAAGGCGATTCCATAGCCCAGAATATTCAGCCGTTTCCAATGCAAGCGAGGGGGGGCAGGCGTCGGCTTGGCAAGGTTAGATTCTGAATCGTAGCGGATCAAGCCTCGCGGAAACTGGAACGAATCCATGATGGTGTTGCAGGCATCGACGCATAGGCCGCAAGAAATACATTTGTATTGCAGACCTTCGCGGATGTCGATCCCGGCTGGGCATACCTGAACGCACAAATTGCAATCGACACAATCACCATGGCCCTTCGCATGACGCTCATCAAGATTTCGTAAACCGGGCCTCGCGACCGCACGGCCGTGAATATTTTCGCCTCGCGCGACGTCATAATGCACCGCCAGCGTTTGCGGTTCGTACATCACACTCTGAAAGCGGCCATAGGGGCATACGTAGGTGCAGATTTGTTCACGCATCAGCCCGGCGGCGGCGTAGGTCGTGAGCGTGAGAATACCAACAGTCATGTACGCAGCAGGAGCGGCCTTGCCTTGAAAAAAGCGCATAAAAAGATCAGGCGCATAGGCGAAATACAGTACAAACGTTAATGCGGTCCAAAACGAAAATGCTATCCATAGCGCATGCGTGCCTCCAAGCTTAAGCATTTTTTCGCGATTCCAAGGCTGACGGTATAGGCGAATACGCGCGGGACGCTCGCCCTGCAACTTGCGCTCGATCCAAACGAAAAAATCTGTCCATAGCGTCTGAAAACAGAAATAGCCGCAGAACGCGCGTCCGATCAAGCCGGTGACGAAAAATAAGAGGGTCGCGGCAATAAACAACAGCAGTGCAAGCCACACAATATCTTGCGGGTAGGCTGTGAGCCCAAAAATAAAAAAACGCCGTCCCGGAACATCCAGTAAGACGGCTTGCGCTGGCGCGTCTGCGCGTGTCCAAGGGAGCCAGGGCAGGAAAAAGAAAATCGCGTATGCACCCACTAGTACGGCTGTCTTCAAGTTACGAAAACGGCCCTTGATCGAACGCGTAAAAATCGGGATGCGTTTTTGATAGAGGCCGAGCTGCTCTTCTAAACCGGTTTGCATACGACCCCAAGAAACAAAAACCCCCGATATCGGGGGTTTTGATAGTCAATGTGACTTATTGCCCGCCACCTAGTTCATGTACATAGACTGTTAATATTTTTATCTGTTCAGGACTTAAGCGTTCACCCCACGCAGGCATCACACCCTTATTTAATCCACTAGTGATAACGCTGTTAATCGCAGCAAGTTTCGCGCGACCACTCTCTGCCGCGGGAACGCCTGCCCAGAGCCAAATCTTGTCGGTTAAGTTGGGCGCACCGATTTCCTTACGCCCTTTTGCTTCTGTGCCATGGCAGTAAAAACACGCCGCCGTGTTTGAATGAAACAGTAAACTCCCTGCCTGGGCTTGTGCAACATCATGTTCAATGCCGGACAGGCTGGCGACATAATGGGTGAGCTGATTAATTTCTCCCGCACTGAGTACTTCGCCGAAGGCAGGCATATAGCCACGACGGCCGCCGACTATTGTGGTGTGTATCGTCTCAAAGTCGCCTCCGTACAGCCAGTCATCATCGGTAAGATTAGGAAAGAAGCCTGGCCTGCCTTGGCCGCCTGCTTGGTGGCAGGCAGCGCAATTTTCCGCAAACAAAGCCTTACCGGCAGACAAAATAAAACCATTCATTTCGGGATCATGAGCAATCGTCTGATAGGACTGATGAGCAACTTTATCGAAATACGGTTTCTGCTGAGCGGTTGCGGCGTTCATGTCGGCCATATACACCGCGCGGGTGTTCCAGTGACGCGTGACAGTCTCACCCTTATTGTTCACGTAGGTGACGTCTGAAACGCCACTCAAAAAACTTTTGCCCACCGGCCATGACGGGTAAATGATCCAGTACACCAGCGCAAATGCGACGGTGAAATAAAACGCGTAGATCCACCAAGTTGGCAAAGGATTGTTGTATTCCTGAAGGTCGCCGTCCCACGCGTGACCAGTAGTCTGCACGGTTTGGGATTGAAGTTTTTGTTCACTCATGACTTTTCCTTCGCGTCCTGCTGCTTATCTGACGCGCGCTCTTGGGGTGCCTCATCCTGAAAGGGAATCTCTCCATAGGATTCCAAACGTTGCCCACGTTTGCGGTTGCCGTAAACGAATAACAAAATGCCAATAAAAGTTAGCAAAAATATGACCAATGCGACCGGCTTGGTATTTTCAGGTTTGGAGAACCACAATAGCCATTCCATGGTTAGCGGTATTTGACGAACTCGTCATCCTTGTATTTGCTGAAATCGACCATGGTGCCGAGCACTTGCAGATAGGCGATCAACGCATCCATTTCACTGACGCCCGCCCGGTTGCCGTCGTAGTTGCCAAAGTTGGCCTGCTCAAGCAGATTTTTTTGAGCATCGGGAATATGCAACTGCTTCGCCACATCCTCACCAAACTCTTTGACATTTTTTTTGTATTCGGCCTCTGTGGCTGAATAGGGCACGCCTACGCTGCGTAAGGCTTTCATCCGTAATGCCACATCAGAAATATCCAGCGGCGTCGACAACAGCCAGGGGTAATTGGGCATCACAGACTCGGGAACCATTGAGCGTGGAGCCAGCAAATGCTGAACGTGCCACTCGTTGGAATATTTACCGCCGACTCGAGCCAAGTCGGGGCCTGTACGCTTGGAGCCCCACTGAAACGGATGATCGTATTGCGATTCAGCGGCGAGCGAATAATGCCCATATCGCAGCTTCTCGTCGCGGAAAGGGCGGATCATCTGCGAGTGACAAAGATAGCAGCCCTCACGCTGATAGATGTCACGCCCGCGCTGTTCGAGTGGTGTGTAGGGCCGAACGCCAGCAACCTTTTCGATCGTTTTGTCGATAAAAAACAGCGGCGCAATTTCTACTAGCCCACCGACGCTGATAGCCAGCATGGTGAGCACCAGCAACAAGCCGATATTGGTTTCAATCCACTCGTGCTTAATCCATTCATGATTAAAATTGAAACCCATTTTATGCTCCGGCGCGCGCCAGTTTGGCCGCGAGTTTGATTTCAAGCGCGGCTTCTTCACGCGTAGCAAGTCGTATGGTCATGAACATGTTGTAAGACATGACTATCGTACCCAGCAGAAAGAGCATGCCACCTATGGCTCGCATGACGTAAAACGGCATCATCTGTGCGACTGATTCCACAAATGAATATTGCAGGTTGCCAAAGGCATCAAACGAGCGCCACATGAGACCTTGAGTGATCCCGGAAATCCACATCGCCACGATGTACAGAACAATGCCAACAGTCGCCAGCCAAAAATGCACCTCAATCAGTTTATTGCTATACATTTTGGTATCCCACAGTTTAGGCATCATGTGGTATAGCGAGCCAAACGTGATCATGGCTACCCACCCCAACGCGCCTGAGTGCACGTGGCCTATGGTCCAGTCGGTGTAATGAGATAGCGCGTTCACCTCTTTTAAGGACATGATCGGCCCTTCGAACGTGGCCATGCCATAAAAAGAGAGTGCTACTATCATAAATCGCATAATTGGATCGGTGCGCAATTTGTCCCACGCGCCCGACAGCGTCATGATGCCGTTAATCATGCCCCCCCAAGAAGGCATTAACAGCAGGATCGAGAAGGCAGCGGCTAGCGATGAAGTCCAGTCAGGCAGCGCCGTCCAGTGCAGATGGTGCGCGCCGACCCACATATACATAAAACTTAACGCCCAGAAATGGACGATGGATAGACGATAAGAATAAATTGGGCGCCCAGCCTGCTTAGGCACGAAGTAATACATCATGCCGAGGAAAGCGGCGGTCAGAAAAAAGCCCACCGCATTATGGCCGTACCACCATTGGACCATTGCATCCTGCGTGCCCGAAAACAGACTGTAGGATTTCATCGAAAATAGACTAACTGGCACCGCCAGATTATTGAAGGTATGAAGCAGGGCGGTGGCCAGAATAAAAGCCAAATAAAACCAGTTGGCGACATATATATGCGGCTGCTTGCGTCGCATGATGGTGCTGACAAACAGAATAAGATAGGTGACCCACACTACCTCGATTAAAATGTCGATCGGCCATTCCATTTCGGCGTATTCGCGCGACTGCGTATAGCCCATCACATAACTGATGTCGGCCAGTACAATCACCGCCATCCATCCCCAGAAAGTGAAACTTGCCATCCCGTCTGAAACCAGACGGGCCTGACAGGTGCGCTGCACCACATAATAAGACGTCGCAAATAGCGCAGAACCGCCAAATCCGAAAATTACCGAGGTGGTGTGGACTGGCCGAAATCGGCCAAATGAGAAATAGGGACTGTCAAAATTTAGGAAGGGCCAAGCCAGTTCGGAAGCGATATACACGCCTACAAACATCCCTATGATCCCCCACACCAAGGACATCACCGCGAACTTCTTGACGATATCGAAGTTATATTGCTCGGCGCTAGAGTAAGTGGTTACTGCCATGCAAGCTCCTGATTCTGTTTATTCGCTAGTCGGGCAAATCGCTAATAAACAGTATATAAGTATATATTAACTCTACAATTATATGCTTCGGCCTGGGCTTTTAGCAAGCCTATTAACGGAGTAAAACTTTCAAATCATGAGCTATGGTATCTGCGCCACTGGCATAGGGCATTAAAAGTCGTAGGCGTCCTTGGCGATCGTAAATATAGGTATTCGCACTATGATCAATCCCATATTCCGCTGGATCACCGCCCGGCGCCTTTTGACAAACCACCTTATATTCACTTGCCAGTGCTTGTAATTGGCCGACGTTTGGGCGCAAGCCCAAAAATGTTGGGTAAAAGGCGGGCACGTAATGTTTCAACAGCTCGAGCGTGTCGCGCTCAGGGTCCAAGGTAATAAACAAAACTTGCACTCTATTTGCATCCGCACCCAATGTTTTCAACGCCAGCGCAAAATCGCTCAAAGTGGTGGGACATACATCGGGGCAATGGGTATAACCGAAAAACAATGCGACCACTTTTCCCCGGAAGTCTGTCAGCTTGCGGGTTTGACCATTATGGTCAGTCAGCTCAAAGCCTCGTCCAAAGCTGGCGCCCGTAATATCAGTAGCATGAAACGTGGACGCGGGTGGCGCTGTCTGCTGGCATGCTACCAACATACCCGCCAGCAGCAGAGTCATGAATAAAGCTTTGATGTTCATTATATTTGAGGCAACACTGGCAATAGGTTCTTGACAGTGTGGAGCACGCTTAGAGAGGGAAACGGTAATAATGGTCAATCAACATCACCGCGAACAGTAAGCTTAGATGCCAGATCGAAAAACGAAAGGTTTCTTTCGCAAGTGCGTCACTGTAATGACGGTATAGCTGCCAACCATAGCCAATGAACATGCCGCCGAGAATGACGGCGCCCACCAGATAAATCCATCCCGCCATGCCAGTACTGAGCGGCAACATCGTTACAGCAAATAGCAGCAAGGTATACAGCAGCACATGCAGTCGGGTGTAATCGTCGCCGTGGGTCACAGGTAACATCGGTAACCCGGCTTTGGCATATTCTTCTTTGCGGTAGAGCGCTAGCGCCCAGAAGTGAGGGGGCGTCCAGGCGAAAATGATTAGAAACAGCAATAATGCATCGTGGTGAAGTTCGCCCGTAGCGGCCACCCAGCCAAGCACAGGTGGCATCGCGCCTGACGCACCGCCGATGACGATATTTTGGGGCGTTGCGGGTTTGAGAATGACGGTATAAATCACCGCATAGCCGACAAACGTAGCGAGGGTCAGCCACATGGTCAGCGGGTTAACGAAGGTCGTCAGTAAATACAACCCTATACCGCCCACTACACCGGAAAATACCAGCGTCTGAGTGCTAGTCAGCTCGCCTAGCGGCAATGGCCGGGCGCGGGTGCGCGCCATCACGGCATCGATTTTTTGTTCGACCAGGCAATTAAAAGCTGCTGCTGCGCTGGCCACCAAGGCAATCCCTATTGTGCCGGCCCATAATGTTTGCCAGGCGGGCCAACCCGGAACTGCCAAAAACATGCCAATGACTGCGGTAAACACAATCAGACTGATCACTCGCAGTTTGCATAAGGCTAAAAACTGCTGGCAACGACAGCTTACTCCCGAGAGTAATATGCTTGGGGTCACGCTAGGTCCTTCGTACGCGAAAATTTAACATCACCATGCCGGCTAGTAACAGCGCCGCCCCGGCATTATGCGCTACAGCAAGGGGCAGCGGCAGGCTGAACAACACATTGCTGATCCCCAGCGTCACTTGTAACGTCAAGGCCACAAGCAACATACCCGCGATGCTTGCGTATCCTGGAATTTTGATTAAGCGAGACGCTAACCAAATCAGGTACACGCTAACAATCAACGCCATGATGCGATGCGTCCAATGAATCGCGGTTAGCGCCGTTAGCGGCAATAAATCGCCACTAGCGGTCTCACCGAGATTACGCCGCAAGGTATAGGCATGTTCAAAATCCATGGCCGGTAGCCAGACTCCCTGACAGGTGGGAAAATCGGTACAGGCGAGCGCGGCATAGTTAGCACTCACCCAACCGCCTAATGCAATCTGCAATAGCACCAACAGTAAACCCAGCATGGCGGCGGTGCGTAAGTGAGTAACCGGCGCAAAATAGGCTTGGCGTGAAGGGGTAAATTCACGCCGCCACAACCATACCAGTAATGCCAGCGTAGTCATGCCGCCCAATAAATGGGCAGATACGATGACCGGCTTCAGCAGCTTTGTCACGGTCCACATGCCGAGCAAGGCCTGAAACACTACAACTGCCAATAACGCCAAGGGTAACAAGAGGCTGCTGTGAGATAGCTTGCGACGCCGCCACGCCGCAATGAAGATACTTAGGATCAACAAACCCAGCGTGCCGGCAAAGTAGCGGTGCACCATTTCCTTCCAGGCTTTCGCGTGAGATACCACGCCCTCTGGACGAGTTTTAAGCGCGGCATCAATAGCATCTGCAGCATGGTGTGGCGTAATTTGCCCATAACACCCCGGCCAATCGGGACATCCCAGCCCCGCATTCGACAGGCGCACGTAAGCACCGAGTGGCACCACGATAAAAGTCATGATCAGTGCAGCGAGGATCAGCTTTTTATACGCGGTCATCTTTTTCCGTGAAGAACATGGCGCTGGCATTAGCCAATTTGTGAGGCTTTCAACAATAATTTCATATCTCTGATAATCCCCTTGGGATCTGGATTTACGGGGAATTGCATCATCAGATTGCCTAGCGGATCCACTACATATAGGTGATGCGCCCCGGTGCGCAGTTCCGGAAACTGCTGGACAAAAGCTTGCTGATTCGGTCGCCATACGCGCAAACCCGTGTGGAATTGTAACAAGCGGGAGTCAGGTATACCGTTATCGCTTACCACCCATACACGCTCGATGCGGTCCTGATCTTTCCCTTGGGAAATATGAGACTGGCGCATGTAATACAACTGCTTCACGCACGCCGTATCGCAAGCCGCCGGACCCAGATAGACCATTATCCATTTACCTCGCAAGGCATCTAACGGGTAAGGCGAGCCGTCCAATAGGACGCCAGTTGTATGGGTTAACGGCTTTACGGTTAATAAGCTCCCATAGTTTTTATGTGCTGCGGGATGCCAGCCCCAGTACGCCACCCAGGCAGCAAACATGGGCACCGCAAAAAAGCCGAGTATCAACAAAAATTTAGTGCGTGGGGCCATCGGGGCTGACATCTCGTTTCAAGTTAAGGGCTAGCCACAGTATCACCAGCGTCGCAGCTAACCCATACCACTGGATGGCGTAACTGACATGGGTGGCGATTCCGGTATCGGGGCGCGGCCAGTCGCGTATCAAGCCGTCGCCAGTATCGTTGCGTTGTTGCAGTAGAAGGGGCTGCAAATTCAATCCGCTTAGCGCGACATAACGTTCGAAATTCAGGTTCTGCCACAATTTACCAGCGGGTTGCGCGCCGGGCAATTCAAAATAGCGCGTATTGGGGTCCAGCGCCAGGCCATAGATTTTAACGCTGAAAGCTAGGCGGGGAATGCGCGGCAGCACACGGCGGTCCTTACCCACGGGTACCCATCCGCGATTGATCAGCACGTATCGGTTGCCCCCTCCGATCTTCAATGGCGTTAATACGTGATAACCCGCAATGCCATTGTAGATACGGTTATCAAGCAATATTTCGTGCGCGGGATCAAACACACCCTGCACTTCTACTTGCCTGTAAAGCAGGTCTTCTTTATTCAGCTTCTGCGACCCGATATGCAGCACGCTATCTCGCGCAGCAGCGTCGGCCCTCGCCTGCAATGTGCGTTTATAGGTAGCGCGCTGCACTTGCCAATTACCCATGCCCAATGTCAGTGCCACGAACACTGCGGTCGCGACTGTAGGCCACAGACGGGGCGCAAACCGCCATTTCCCCCAACTAAGTTTCATAGGTGCAGAGCAAACCGATTGCGTCTAGACTATTCTCATTATCTTTTTTAAAAAACTGAACCCTCATGAAAATCATTGTCCTGCTGCTCATCGTTTTCATCCTGGGTAGTCTCGGCAGCGCGTTGTATTATTTAGTAAAGGACCAGGGGAAGTCAGATCGTGTAGTGAAGGCGCTCACTGTGCGTATCGGACTCTCCATGGTGCTTTTCCTGTCGCTAATGGCGGCCTACTATTTTGGGTTGATTCCTGAAACGGGTCTGCGTTGAGCCACCAAATAAAAAGCCGCGCTGACGCGGCTTTTTATTTTGCTGATTATCGCTAAATGATTAGCAGATCAGATCAGCCAGTACACCACGATGAACAGTAACACCCAAACCACATCGACAAAGTGCCAGTACCATGAGACTGCCTCAAACGCAAAATGATGCTCGGCGGTGAAATGCCCTGCTATAGAACGGAATAGCATCACGATTAACATCGTCGTCCCGACCAGCACGTGAAATCCGTGAAATCCTGTCAGCATGAAGAATGTTGCGCCATAGACACCCGAACCCAGGGTTAAACCCATTTCAGTGTAAGCATGGTGATATTCATAGGCTTGCAACCCCATGAAGACAATACCTAAGGTGACAGTGGCTGCGAGCCCCATAATGAGTTGGCCGCGATTGCCCTTCTTCAATGCCCAGTGTGCCCACGTCACCGTGATGCCAGAACTCAATAGCAGCAAAGTATTAATGGCCGGAATACCCCACGCACTCATGGGTGTAAATTGATAACCGTCGTGCGTGAGTCCGGGCCCGGCGGTAGGCCAACCTCCTTTGAAGCCTTGCCACAGCTGGTTCATGGTTTCCCCCTCCGCAAGCCCGGGGACGGAGAGCACTCGGGTATAAAACAGTGCCCCAAAAAACGCAGCAAAAAACATCACTTCAGAGAAGATAAACCAGCTCATCGACCAGCGATAAGATGAGTCTACTTGCTTGTTGAATTTGCCAGCTTCGCTATCGCGAATCACTTCGCCAAACCAGCCGAACATCATGAAGAACATGATCGCCAGGCCCGACAATAACACCCACACGCCATGCTCAATTTCGCGCATGGTCATCACGCCGCCAATGCACATTGTCATTAACGCTAGCGAACCCACAATGGGCCAATAGGATGGTTCAGGCAGGAAATATTTTTCCGTTTGTACTGCGCTCATGCTCTCTCCTTTTATCGTCCTGGATTTTTATTGATTACAAAAATCGCGTAGCCAATTTCACTAACAACACCATGCTTGCCACGAATATTGCTGCGCCTATTAAGCCAGCAATAATGATTTGAGCCGGTCTAAGGCTTTCGGCATCAGCGTCATAATCGCGCCGCTTGCGTATTCCGAAAAAGCTCCAAAATACCGCCAGTGCAGCATGCAAATGACTCCCCGGCTTGGCCACGGTTATGCGCCTTTGTTATTCAACCCTGGTCTTCCTGGCTTTTCACCCAGGTCGAAAAACGTGTACGACAGCGTCACCGTATTCAAGTCTTTTTCAATGGAGGGGTCCAGCACAAACAAAACCGGCATACGCCGCTTCTCACCTGCCGCCATCGTCTGGGGTTTAAAACAAAAACACTCAATTTTTTTGAAATACTGGCCCGCGCGAGCCGGACCATAGCTCGGAACGGCCTGACCCACGATAGCTTTATTGCTGTTATTTATTACCTCGTACTCCACCTGGACCAACTGGCCTGGATGCACCTTCACCGTCCGTTGCAGGGGACGAAATTGCCAAGCTAAATTTTCGTTGGTGTTGGCATCGAACTCGATGTTTACCCAGCGCGAGGTATCCACTTGCGAGTTTTTCACCAATACCTGCTCGTCTCCCGAATTCAAACCCGTCACTTCGCAAATCTTGTAATAGAACGGCACCATCGCGAAGCCAAATCCAAACATCCCCAAGGTAACCACGAGGAGTTTGGTAAACGTGCGTCTATTACCAATCGCCACGACTAATGTAAACCGCTAAATACAGTAAAGAGAAACAGTCCTAGTGCCAGCAACCCTAGAAGGATTGCGGTACGGTATTTTTTGTAGTTGCTGGCCATATTATTAGTGCGGTTCATCTCAGTGAAAGCTTCTTGCGTTATCTGACAAGTGGGGCAGTCACAAAGGTGTGATAGGGCGCAGGTGACGGTACGGTCCATTCCAGGCCTTCGGCGCCTTCCCATACTTGGCTCGTCGCCTTTTGTCCGCCCTTGATTGCCTTCATGATGACCACTACAAAGATCAATTGGCTAAAGCCAAAAATAAAGGCGCCCACGGTTGCAATTTGGTTGAACTCGGTAAATTGCAATGCGTAATCAGGGATCCGGCGTGGCATGCCAGCCAGGCCCAAGAAATGCATTGGGAAAAATACAATGTTCATGCCTATGGTCGACAACCAGAAATGCCATTTTCCCAAAGTCTCGTCATACATGTGACCGGTCCACTTGGGTAACCAGTAGTAAACGCCCGCAAATATTGAAAACAGCGCGCCAGACACAAGTACGTAGTGGAAATGCGCCACCACGTAATAGGTGTCCTGCAACTGAATATCAACTGGCGCAATCGCCAGCACCAAGCCGGAGAATCCCCCTACGGTGAAAAGACACACGAAAGCGATCGCAAACAACATGGGCGTTTCGAACGTCATCGACCCTTTCCACATGGTCGCCACCCAGTTGAACACTTTCACACCGGTGGGCACCGCAATCAGCATGGTGGAAAACATAAAGAATAATTGCCCTGTGACCGGCATGCCCACCGCAAACATATGGTGCGCCCAGACGATGAAGGAGAGCACCGCAATGGACGATGTGGCATACACCATCGACGCATAGCCGAAGAGTGGTTTGCGCGCAAAAGTGGGAATAATCTGCGAAACAATGCCAAACGCCGGCAGAATCAGGATGTACACCTCGGGATGACCAAAGAACCAGAAAATATGCTGGAACATGACCGGATCACCGCCGCCCGCCGCGTTAAAGAAGTGTGTGCCGAAGTTACGGTCGGTCAATAACATCGTCACCGCGCCTGCCAACACCGGCATGGTAGCGATCAGCAAATAGGCGGTGATCAGCCAAGTCCATACAAATAAAGGCATCTTCATCAGCGTCAGACCAGGCGCGCGCATGTTGAGGATGGTAGTGATGATATTGATAGAGCCCATGATGGAAGACAAACCCATAATGTGCACTGCCAAAATAGTCAGGTCATACGAAATGCCCCCCTGTATGAACAGGGGCGGATACATGGTCCACCCTCCGGCTACCGCACCCCCAGGCAAAAAGAATGAACCCAGCAGGAAAATCGCGGCCACCGGCAAAATCCAGAAGCTCCAATTATTCATACGTGGGAACGCCATATCTGGCGCGCCCACCATCAACGGTACCTGCCAGTTAGCAAAGCCTGTAAAGGCCGGCATAATCGCGCCAAAGATCATGATTAAGCCGTGCATCGTGGTGAGTTGGTTAAAGAACTCGGGATTGGTGAGCTGTAAACCCGGCTGAAATAGTTCAGCCCGAATCAATAGCGCCATGGTACCGGCAGAAAACAGCATGATCAGTGCGAACATCAGATACATGGTGCCGATGTCCTTGTGATTGGTCGTTTTAACCCAGCGCATCAATCCGGTGGGGTGATGACTATGATCGTCGTGGGCGTGGGCGTGGGCCGCGTCAGACATTATGTTTCTCCTAAAGCGCTAAATTAGTGTACTGCTACTGGGGAGGTGCCAACTGGACCGCCTTTTAAAGCGGTGATCTGCGAAGGCTGTGCCATATCACCGACCTTGTTGTTCCAGGCATTGCGTTCATACGTGACAACCGCTGCGATATCAGCATCCGATAGTTGTTTACCGAATGCGGCCATAGCGGTACCCGGGCGACCATTGAGAACAACTTGAATGTGAGCATCAATCGGCCCGGTAGCCACTTTGGAACCATTCAGCGCCGGGAAAGCCCCCGGAAGACCCATTCCGGTGGCTTGGTGACAAGCCGCGCAATTGGCTGTGTAAACCTTCTCGCCACGCGTTTTCATTTCATCCAGCGTGAAAGTTTTGCCATTATCTGCGACTGCGGTTAGCGCAGCGCCTTTCTGTTCGGCCACCCATGTTCTGTAATCGGCCTCGCTCACCACTTTGACGACAATGGGCATAAAGCCGTGATCTTTACCGCACAGCTCTGCGCATTGACCCCGATAGGTACCTATCTGGTCAGCCTTGAACCAGCTATCACGAATGAAGCCCGGAATAGCATCTTGTTTAACCGCAAAAGCAGGCATCCACCAAGAGTGGATAACATCATTAGCCGTAATTAATAAGCGTACGCGTTTGCCTACCGGGACCACGACAGGTTTATCTACTTCCAACAAATAGTGATCCCCTTTTGGGGCCAGGTTATCAATTTGATCCCGGGGTGTAGTGAGTACGCTATAAAAACTGACTCCATCCTGGAGATAGTCGTAACCCCATTTCCATTGATAGCCAGTTACCTTAATAGTCATATCCGGATTCGAAGTGTCTTTCATATCAATCACAACCTTGGCTGCGGGATACGCCATACCCATCAAAATAATAAAGGGCACTACAGTCCACACCACTTCGATAGTCGTATTTTCGTGAAAGTTCGCTGCTTTATGACCCCTGGATTTGCGATGTGCAAACAACGAATAAAACATCGCGCCAAAAACGACAACAAAAATCCCTAAACACACCAACAAAATGAGGTTATGCAGGTGGTACACATCCCCCGCCAATTTGCTGGCAGGCGCTTGTAGGTTATAGGCGTATTCGGCCCAACTCGAACTGCTTATCGCCAGTCCTGCCAGCACGGCACCCCATTTCTGTAACACTTTGTGCTTCATAACACCCTCATCATCCAATGTAATTATTTATATTTTGCAAATTAGCGCTTACGTCTTCAGCAAGTTTTATACGGCCCTTATCGTTCAAATAACGCCCTAATTCGATGGCTTCACCGTGCGAATGCACGCAGAAGCGGCAATTGTTTTCAAATTGTTCGCATACGCATTTTGCCTTTGCCCAGTGCGTGTTCAGTTCGCGCTTATGTGTTTTGCCCGCCCTATGCCACTCCAGCAGCAGCCGGTCGCCGTTAATCCTGATCGACTCGTAATCTTCATCGTGAGCGTGGATATTTTCAAACGCCCATGCCAACAAGCCTATTTCAAGACCGGCAAACGGCATCATTGGCCAGTAACCTAAGCTTGCAAAAAATCCAGCAATTCCCATGCATGGCACGGCTAACCCCCAAAATGCCAGTCGCTGCTGCCTGGGGCTTAACGAACGGTTAGGACACGAAACAAACTCATAGTCATTCACCGCAACCTGATCTTCACCCCTGAAACCACATGCTTCCATCACAGGAACCCAGCGGAGATGATAATTTGCCGCAGACAATACCACGCAGTCCCTCAGCAAAACAAGGCGTGACGCCGTTTTTACCGGTATTAAGTATTTGATTTCCTAATTGAATATTTCTATTCAATACTATTCTAATGTCCTAATATTTGCTCGCAAGCGGGCGACTCAACCCACTCCATGCAGCAGGCCGAGCTGTCGAATGGTGTCAATGACGTGTTAAGCATTTTGCCCAAATAGGCCATCGGCAGTCGTCGTTGCAGCGCGACTAGATTTTCAGCTAATGCGGACATATCTGCGGTCAAAACGTTGGCTACCCAACCAGCCAATTTCAAGCCACGACTTTGTATTACCTCAGCCGTGAGTAAGGCATGATTGAGGCATCCCAAACGCATGCCCACCACGAGTATGACTGGCAATCCCAGTGCTTGTGCGAGATCAGCCGTGTCTAGATGCTCGTTTAAGGGTACGCGAAACCCGCCCACGCCCTCCACCACCACTACGTCGGCCACTTGTGACAGCGCTACATAAGCAGAGGTTATTTTGTCCAGTTCAATCTCGACCCCAGCTTGGGCCGCAGCAATGTGTGGCGCAATAGCGGGAACAAAGGCATAGGGATTGACCATCGCCGGATCAGCCTTCACATTCGCCGCTGCGCTCAATGCCACTACGTCGTCATTTATCAACTGCCCATCTGTCGATGTGCATCCCGCCGCCACGGGCTTCATCGCCGCCACCCTGAGACCGCGTTGCTGTAAAGCATGAATAAGCGCAACTGCGACTGTCGTCTTGCCGACGCCCGTATCGGTACCGGTCACGAAATAACCCCGTGCCATCAGCTTCGTCTCCGCCCAATTTGACGCTCAGCGATCTTGAATTGAATCACTTGCCGCCCGTCTTCCAAACGCGTTTTATCGCCCACCCAGGCATGCCCGTAAATCACTTCGTAGCTCGCAGGTAAACGTCCGTCGACGCGATTGCCTTCGTATTGCAGTTCAAGTTTTTGCCACGCTGATTTACCCAGTAAACCGCGCCGACGCACCACCGCAGCGTTGTGTGCGCCAATGCCTTTCAGATCGATCATCAGCGATTTGAGATCGGCATATGTCAACGTCAGCATTTCCATTTCCATCACCGGACTGGCGAAACCCGCGTTCACCAGCATGTCGCCGATATCGTGCAGATCAGCAAAGCGATTCACGTGCGGGGCATCGTCGATATGCGCAAACGCGCTACGCAATTCTTTCAGCGTATCCGGGCCGAAGGTCGCAAACATCAACAAGCCGCCCGGCGCCAACGTGCGATAAAAGTCGCGTAAGGTGGCCTCCAGATCATTCGCCCATTGCAGCGCCAGACTTGACCAGAGCAGATCTACGCAATGACTTTTAAGTGGCAACCGCTCCATGTCTGCGCAGATAAAATCCGTGCTTGCAGTGGGCTTGGGAATCAAGCGGGAAGACATTCGGTCGAGCCAGCTTGTCGTTGGCAGTTTTGACCGCGCGCGCGTCAACATCGTCGACGACAGGTCCAGCCCGATTAGATTGGCGGCGGCATAGCGCGTGCGCAATTGCTGCAAACCATAGCCTGTGCCTGCACCCACATCCAGTACTTGTTGGGGCGAGAGCTTCATGAAATCCAACCGTTCCAGCAAGCGATCACACACCTCACACTGCAACACGGCATGCGCATCGTAGCCTGGGGCGGCGCGATCAAATGCGCGCCGCACTTCGGCTTGATCCAGTACGTAATCCTCAGTCATGCACACACTCCAGAATCGCTGCGGCCACCTGCTGCGTATGCGACAGAAACGGCGTGTGTGCAGCACCGTTTATCAGACAATATTTCGCATGGGGGATAGCCTCTGCGAGCCACGCGCCCGCACTTGGTGGGGTCAACTTATCCAGGCTGCCGTGGATGACTAAGGTAGGCTGAGTAAGCGTTGCCACTTCCGTGCGCAAATCCGTGTGGAGCAACATTTCCAGCCCGGCGGTCAGCGCTTGCGATACAGGCACGGGCGCAGTAAAAAAAGTCTCACGCAGCGGCTCCAGCAGCCTTCTCTGCGCGCTGGCACCGCGCGTTTGCAGCGTTAAAAAACGTAGCAGCGTCGCGCGCGTGTCTCGTTGCATATCCTCGCCAAAGTTCATGACGTCTGCCAACGGTATGCCCGCCTGCCAGCTGTCATCGAGCACAAACTTCGGTGTGCTCGACACCAAAATCAGTCGCGTGATTTGCGAGGGATGGTCCAGCGCAATGCGCATCGCCACTTGCCCCCCCAACGACCAACCTAACAGCATCGTTTGTTCGGGCAGTTGCGTACTTTGTTGTGCGGCCCATGTGGAGAGCGTATTGATCGTTAATATTTCAGTACCGCCGTGCCCGGGCAAGGCGAGCGGAAAAAGCGCGACATGTTGCTTTAACTGCGCGGCCAGCATATCGAACACGCGCGGGTTCATCCCCCAGCCGTGCAGCAGCGCGAGCGACGGTTTAGATTTCATGTAGCGCCGTAATTAACGCTTCGACGTCGTGGCGCGTATGCGCAGCGGAGAGCGTAATTCTGAGACGTGCCGTGCCTTGAGGAACGGTGGGCGTGCGGATTGCGGGCACGAGCAGACAACGGTCCAACAGTGCCCGCGATAACGCCACTGCCGCGGCATTGTCGACCACGATCAGCGGTTGGATGGGCGTATCGGACGGTAATAGATGCCAGCGCAAATCCGCCAGCCCCGTTCGCAACGCGTGCACATGGTGTTGCAAGGTTTCGCGTTGCGCCTCGCCGTCGGCAATCAGTCGTAAACTTGCACTCAAGCACGCCGCCAACATAGGCGGCGTCGCGGTGGTGTAGATATAGGTCCGCGACTTTTGAACCAGCCAGTCGATCACGGTTTTCTCACCCGCCACCGCTGCCCCCGTTACGCCTGCGGCCTTGCCTAAAGTGGCGAGATAAATCACTCGCGCACTGTTCGCCGCACGCGGCGTCAGTCCGCCGCGGCCATCGTTCAACACCCCAAAACCATGCGCATCGTCCAGATACAACCAGGTGTCGTAGTGCTCCGCCAGATCCAGCAGCGCATCCACAGGTGCGAGATCGCCGTCCATGCTGAACACCAGGTCCGACACGATCATTTTTGGCTGCGCGTCACTGCGCGCGAGTTGTGCTTCGAGTTGCAACAGATCGCCATGATGATAGCGGCTGAACTTTGCGCCGGATAATTTGGCGGCATCATTCAGCGAGGCGTGATTTAAACGGTCGCCGAAGACTTCACCATGTCGCCCTATCAGAGCCGTTAATACGCCGAGATTGGCCATGTAACCGCTGGAAAAAAGCAGCGCGGCGGGCTTGTTGACGAAGTGCGCGAAGGCGGTTTCAAACGCGTGATGCGCTGCATGATGCCCGGTGATCAGATGCGACGCACCCGCACCGACGCCGCAAGCATCCAACGCCGCGTGCGCTGCCTGGATCAGCTCAGGCGCCGCCGCCAGACCCAGATAATCATTGCTGCAAAACGATAGCAAGTCGCGACCATTTAGCCGGATGCGCACCCCTTGCGGTGATTCCAGCAGACCGCGATGCCGCTCCAGATTGTCACGTCGTAATGCCGCCAGCCCATGTGTTAGCTGGGTCAGAGCGGCATGGCTCATACAGCCAGCGGTGAGATGCCCAATTTGTCGAGCAAGGCGCGGTCTTTTTCGACTTCGGGGTTGCCGGTCGTCAGCAGTTTTTCGCCGTAAAAAATCGAGTTTGCACCAGCGAGAAAACACAGCGCCTGGATCGCTTCACTCATCTGCTGCCGCCCTGCGGACAGGCGCACAAAGCTCTTCGGCAACGCAATGCGTGCGACCGCAATCGTGCGCACGAACTCGAGGGGGTCCAGCGCCTCGGTGCCATTCAATGGAGTGCCTTCAACCTGCACCAGCATGTTAATTGGCACCGATTCGGGCTGCGGATTGAGCGCCGCCAATTGCGCAATCAAACCCGCTCGCTGCGTACGCGATTCACCCAAGCCAACGATGCCGCCGCAGCACACGTGCAGGTCGGCATTACGCACGCGCTCAAGCGTATCGAGGCGGTCTTGATATTCGCGGGTGGTGATGATGTCGCCGTAGAATTCCGGCGCCGTATCGAGGTTGTGGTTGTAGTAATCGAGGCCCGCAGCTTTGAGTTGCTCGGCTTGGCCGTCTTTCAGCATCCCCAGCGTTGCGCAGGTTTCCAGCCCCAGCGCGCGCACCGACCGAACCATCTCCAGCACCGGTTCCAGATCGCGTTGCTTCGGGCCGCGCCATGCGGCCCCCATGCAAAATCGTGAAGCGCCTGCGGCTTTGGCGGCATGTGCGGCGACCAACACGTCGTCCAGATTCATCAGCCCCTGATTTTCGACTCCGGTGTCATAACGCGCCGCTTGCGGGCAGTAGCCGCAGTCTTCAGAACACCCGCCCGTCTTGATCGACAACAAGGTCGAGAGCTGCACCGCATTCGGATCGAAGTGTGTGCGATGCACGCTTTGCGCGCGGTGCATCAGATCGGCAAAAGGCAGCGCGAAAAGAGCTTCGATTTCGGCCACATTAAAACGCGCCATGGGTTCAGTCATGTCATTCATTGATCGCCAGATCCAAAGTAATGTCCTGCCACGGCTCACGCGCCGCCTTATACAAATCGAGAATTGCCCACGGCACAATAATCATCACCGCCAAACCCAGCACTAGCATTAACCCTTGCCACCCCCGGACCAAGCTGTAGATCGGCGCGCCGACGACCACCATGCTGCCCATCACGCCATAAAACCGATACCCTGCCCACTTGTTGTAATGCACCGTGCGTGGGTTGGGATGATGCGCAATACTGGCGTACACAAAAATCGACCCCGCGAGCCACAGCATCACCGGCGGCAACGACAACACGAAGGGCAGAAACTCAATATTCTGTCCCGTGAGTAACTTGCCCAGCAATAATGCCGTCAGGGAAATTGACAGCGCAATGACCGTAATCAGATTGAATAGCTGGGCCGCAAAGCGGGAAGAAGCAGCGGGGATCACACGTTTAGCTTTCATGCCCGTATTGTCCGGGGTGGGCGCCGCACCTGTCAAATACGAACCGACATGAGTCTGAACATCAGCCCATTTTTTAAGCGCCTGTTTCCACATACTTGCCTGCTATGCGGCGCGCCTGCGGGTGTCGAGCGGCTATGTGGTGGGTGCAGTCACGACCTGCCTCACCACACTATGCCGCAGTGTCCGCAATGCGCGATTCCCACGCCCGCGGGCCAAGTCTGTGGCACCTGCCTGAAACGCCCGCCCGCTTACGATCACAGCGTCGCCGCCTTCAGTTACCGCTTTCCGGTTGACCAGTTAATCCCGGCACTTAAATACCACAGCCGCTTAGCGATTGCGCAAGTGCTGGGTCAGCACCTGGCAGAGGCAGTCGCTAACCGCCCGCGCCCCGACTTGCTGATCCCGATGCCGCTACACCCCGTACGCATTCGGCAGCGCGGTTTTAATCACGCCACCGAAATCGGGCGCGTTGTTGCCAAAATCTTGGATGTGCCGCTGGACTTTGAATCTTGCAAACGCGTGCGCGATACGCCGCCGCAGGTTGCGCTGGCGTACGACCAGCGGCGGCGTAATGTGCGGGGGGCGTTTGTTTGTGAAGGGAATGTGAGTGGGAAACGTATCGCGTTGATTGATGATGTGATGACGACTGGGACTAGTTTGGATGAGTTGGCTAAGACGCTGAAAAAAGCGGGGGCGGGGGAGGTGGAGATTTGGGTGGTGGCTCGGACTTTGATGCCTGGGGATCAGGGATGAGACCTTTGCTGGTCAACGGACAGTTGGCCGGGGGTTGCCCGGCGGCAAGTTACTTTCTTTTGCTTCGCCAAAAGAAAAGTAACCAAAGAAAAGGCGACCCTACATCCCCGAAACCTCCGAAGTCTGAATCTGCCGGGCGGGCGTCGAAGAACTCGGCCTGCTTTTATTGATTTTTAAGGAGAGCAGGCCTCAAACACCTTCGCCGCTGATCCGCCCGGCAGACTCAGACTTCGGCGGGGCTGAAAGGGGGAAAGGTCAAACCGGGGCGGCGGTAACTGAAGACTTGCGATTATTATTCTGACTCACATATCGGGCACCAAGATTGATCTTGCCCCCTTCAATGAATTGGCACTCACTTGTTGAGTATTTCTGACCGTAAAGGGACCAATTTTCTGTTCCAGGAAATTAAACCACTGACCACCGAGGTCATCAATGAACGAGCAGAGGAAGTCAGGCGCTCGATCGCTGTAAGTTGGAGCCCATATTAAGTGTGGTACGTCTGAGCCTTGAACTTCCACGTAGCGATTTACGGTGATGTACACAAAACAGTCAATTGACGAGTACGAGTGTAGAAGGAGTTGAGCTGCAAGTGCGCGAATTAATTCGGGACCGATGGCGGTGAAGCCATCGTTTACAAATAAGAGCACACCCGTAGATGACCGAATTCCGAAGTGCTTTTTGGTATCTCGAAGTTGCCGGTTCGCCTTCTTCAGGACACGTGATATTTGCGGGCGGAATAGCCGCACGAATTCGGATTGGAACCAGGCCGGGTAGTCGCCAGAGCCCCCGAAAAGAAGTGGCTTCCAATTTGGGTCTTCAACCAGGACTCGCTTCATCAGTTCATCGAACCCTTTGCTAAATGCTGCGGATGCGGAGAACTCCGTCTCTATCTCCTTCAATTCAGCAAGGACGCCCACCTTTTCGAAAATGAAGTCTGCATTCTCGAATAGCCGCGGTTCTGGAAGAAATCTTGAAACAAGATCACCGCCGACCTCGAGCACGAATTCTTGCCACATTGGCTCAACTGGTAGTGAATCATGTGGACCTACATCCCAGAAGCCAGGAATGCTAGGCATAAGGCGGTTGTGAAGCCAAGCCACGAAACGGTTTTGGATTGAATGAATTATCAGACCTCACCTGCTGTACCCTTCCACCCCTTCCGCCAATCGCGAAAGTCAAAATCCTTGTTATGGATAAAGAGCGTGGAAACGGTATCAGCAATGAGGTCTTCAAGGTCAGAAATGACGTCTCCGCCCGTTAGTACACCAATAATCGTTCCCCCCGTGCCAGGCCCGTCTGGCTCATGCTTTGACCAATGAAAGGAAAAGCGATCCTGAATGTAGCTGCGGATGTTGTCCTCGGCAGATCGTCTTGTCCAATGTTTGTCCGGATAGAATTGGGCGAGACGGAGCCAAGCATACTCAAGGAAGCCAATCATGTCATAGCTGGCCTCACGCATGTCTGCAGTTACACCCGTGTCCCAGCCTTCTTGAGCGTTCTCTAGTACAACAGCTTTTAGCTTGGGAAGTGATTTGACGAAGCGATAATGGCTGGGGTATTCGAGATACCGACGCGCATATGCTCTTGGCGCCTCGCCGTTTGCGTCATTGGCTGGTGGAGCTATCTGTGATGTGGCGACGGGTTTGATCTTTAGACGCTGTAAGAGCCAACCGATAACCACAGCGGCCACGGTTGCAATTGCACCAATCACCGCTGCTAGGACGGTCGAGTCCATGTCGCCCTTGTGCTGTCTAACGACTAATTGCGCTGGATATGTGAAGCTACAATAGTAACTGCAGAATCTTCAATGATCCACGTTTTGACCTTTCCCCCTTTCAGCCCCGCCGAAGTCTGAGTCTGCCGGGCGGATCAGCGGCGAAGGTGTTTGAGGCCTGCTCTCCTTAAACATCAATAAACGCAGGCCGAGTTCCTTCGACGCCCGCCCGGGAGATTCAGACTTCGGAGGTTTCGGGGATGTAGGGTCGCCTTTTCTTTGGTTACTTTTCTTTTGGCGAAGCAAAAGAAAGTAACTTGCCGCCGGGCAACCCACGGCCAACGAACGCTCGAATTGATAGAGCTTCCAAATCGTAGCCAAGGTGATCGCTCCCCCTACCCGCGATCAACTATAAATCTCCTCCACCGCAAATATCCGCCGATGCTCCCGCATCGCATACCGATCCGTCATCCCCGCAATGTAATCCGCCACCGCGCGTGCCCCTTGCAACGACTCGCGCGCCTGATGCTCAGGCGGCAGTAATCGTGCGTCCCCCATAAACGCGTTATACAGATCGGTGATGATGCGGGTCGCTTTTGCACTCATCCGCGCGACTTTGTAATGCCGGTAAAGGTTCTGACGCAAAAAGCGTTTCAGTTCGCGGTGCTCTTCCAACAATGCAGGACTAAAGGCAGCTAACGGCGGCGCACTCCGCACATCAGCCAAGGTTTGCACGCCGCTGTTTTCAATGTTGATGCCAGTCGTCTCGACCAGATCGAGTATCAGCGTGTTGATGATACGGCGTACGGTTTCGGTGATGATGCGGCGATCATTCAGGCCGGGATATTTTTCGCACACTTCGGCGCGATGCCGCGCAAAAATACTGACTTCTGCCAGTTGATCCAGCGTGATGAAGCCGGAGCGCAGTCCGTCGTCAACGTCGTGATTGTTATACGCGATTTCATCGGCCAGATTAGCGACTTGCGCTTCGAGCGTGGGCTGGGTTTTTTTCAAAAAACGTTCGCCGACTTCACCGAGTTTTTCGGCGTTGGGTAAGGAGCAGTGTTTGAGGATGCCCTCGCGGGCTTCGAAGGTGAGATTCAAGCCATCAAATTCAGCGTAGCGTTCTTCGAGCACATCCACCACGCGCAAGGATTGCAGGTTGTGCTCAAAGCCGCCGTGCTCGCGCATGCAGGCATTCAGCGCATCCTGTCCGGCGTGACCAAAGGGTGTGTGGCCGAGGTCGTGCGCGAGCGCGATGGCTTCGACCAGGTCTTCGTTGAGTTGCAAAATGCGCGCGACGGTGCGGCCGATTTGGGCGACTTCAAGGCTGTGCGTTAGGCGTGTGCGAAAGAGATCGCCTTCGTGGTTAACGAAGACCTGGGTCTTGTATTCGAGCCGACGGAAGGCCGCGCAGTGAATGATGCGGTCGCGGTCGCGCTGAAATTCGGAACGCGGCGCAGCAAGGGCCTCGGCATATTGCCTGCCACGCGTTTGGCCGGAATGCGCGGCGTAAGAGGCAAGATCAGTCATCGTACATCCCGATAATTTTGAGTGAATCAGCAGGCAAGTGGAGGCTTATTCGCAGCTTGCACGCACGCAGTTAATGTTTCGCATAAAGTGGCTTCGGGTAGATCCCCCGTGACGATGGCCTCGCCCAATTTTTTAAGCAGCACAAAACGCATTTTCCCGGACTCGACTTTTTTGTCGTGGCCCATAAAATCGAGATACCTCTGCACTCCTAGATCGGGAGAGACATCGGGCAACCTCGCGGCACGAATAAGCGCGCGGGTACGGGCCACGTCGGCGTGGTTCAACCAGCCCATGCGCTGGGAGGCGTCGGCAGCCATTACCATGCCTGCGGCCACCGCTTCGCCGTGTAACCAGTTGCCATAGCCCATGCCGGTTTCAATCGCATGCCCAAAGGTATGACCCAGATTCAAATTCGCGCGCACGCCGGATTCGCGTTCGTCGGCGGCAACCACTTGGGCTTTGTTTTGACACGAGGTGGCAATCGCGTAACGCAATGCTTCAGGGTCGCGCGCCAGCAGTTGGGGCATATTGCTTTCGAGCCATTCCAAAAAGGGTAAATCGCTAATCAGGCCGTATTTAATGACTTCGGCCAGCCCCGCCGACAATTCTCGGTCAGGCAAGGTGTTGAGTGTGTCGGTGTCGGCGAGCACCACTTGCGGCTGGTAAAACGCGCCGACCATATTTTTGCCCAGCGGATGGTTGATCCCGGTTTTGCCCCCCACGGACGAATCCACTTGCGACAGCAAAGTCGTGGGTATCTGTATAAACGGCACGCCGCGCTGATAGCTGGCGGCAGCAAAGCCGGTCAGGTCGCCGATCACACCGCCGCCCAAGGCAATCAGCGTCGTTTTGCGCTCTGCCCGGTGAGTTAGCAGCGCATCAAAAATCAGATTGAGTGTTTCCCAATTTTTGTACGCTTCGCCATCAGGTAGAACAACCGGCAGGATGTCCACACCGGCGGATTGCAAGCTCACCGTCAGCCTATCAAGATACAAGGGCGCGACAACGGTATTGGTGACAATCACCGCGCGCTTTTGCGCCAAATGCGGCAACAACAAATCCGGCTGATTTAATAAACCAGGGCCAATATGGATCGGGTAACTGCGATTACCCAGATCAACGTTTAAGGTTTGCATAAAAATCCGTGGACAAGGTTAAACCAGCCAGGCGCATGCCCGCCAGCCGTTGTATTGTACTCGGCGCATGTATGGTCCCCCATAGAGATAAACGTGGTGAGAACGCAATTTTTGAAGCGCGGAACGGGAATGATGGTGCTCACCACGCATGATTTTTTTCACCAAGCTAGCGCGGCTGTGTGAATTGAAAATATGATGCTGGATTGGATGACGGATTGGCTCGCAGTTTCATTGGGTAGCTGATAGGGATACGAGAAAAAACCTATGGATAAATTTGACCCGACGTTGATTTCAGTCGTCATGGCTTGCTACAACGCTAAGGCTTATATACACGAAGCGATTACCTCGGTGCTGCAACAAACTTATGCGACAGTTGAGTTGATCGTGGTGAATGATGGTTCGACCGATGGCTCGACCGAAATTATCGAAGCGTTGGCAGAGGCGCATCCCGAACGTATCCGCTTGCTGTATCAAAATCGCGCGGGGCCCTACGCGGCGCGTAATCAGGGTTTAGCGCTTGCCCAGGGGAACTTTGTGACGTTTTTGGATGCGGATGATTACTGGCATCCCAATGCGCTGTTGGCAATGCACGCGGCGTTAACCGAGTCGCGCGCAGACTTGGCTTATTGTGCTTGGCAACAAGTCGGCAGCGCGCAAGAAAATGCCACACCCTATGCGCCGCTTGCTTTCGATGATCTGCCGGCTGTGGACTTGATGCTAAAGGGCTGTCCGTGGCCGATTAACAGTGTGTTGATCCGCCGCCAGTTGATCGATAGTTTGCGTGGATTCTCCGAGCGCCACCGCACCGCGATGGATTACGACCTGTGGCTGCGCATGCTGGCTTTAAACCCGCGCTTCGTACGTGTGCCTGAAGTGCTGGCGTTTTATCGCCAGTATCCGCGGCAAGCCTCGGTGCCGCGTTGGCAGCAAATTACTGACGCGGTGTCGGTGCGCGAACATTTTGTGCGCCATCACCCGGAACTCACCGGCGAACTTACTCGCACGCAACTGAAAGCGCGGGTGTATGGCAGCTTGCTGCCCGAGGCTTATCGCTGCCATTGGCGACGCGATACCCAGTCCTCGCGGCGTTTGTTTTTGCGCGCGTTCTTCAATGCGGATTGGAGCGTGCGCGATCTGAAATACATGCTGGCGAGTTTTATGCCAGGCGCGCTGTTTGATGGACTGATCCGGTATGTAGACGCGCGCCGCAATTCACGCAACCCGCTTTAGTCGTGGCAGATAATCGCTATTTCAACAGGCGTCGGCGCGTCAATGCCAGCGCCAGTACATAACCCACTGAGCCATAAATCAGCAATGCGCCAATATGCAGCAAGATAGACTGAGGAACCTGCCCCATTACCAACGGGCGCGCCAGATCGATCGCATGGGTCAGCGGCAACCAAGCTGAAATACTTTGCAGTAGCGGCGGCAACTGGCTCACCGGAAAGAACACACCGCACAACAGCACCATCGGCGTAATCACCAGCGTGAAGTAATACAGAAAAAAATCATAGCTCGGCGACACGGCATTCATCACCAGGCCCATGCCGCCAAAGCAAAAGCCGACCAACGCGACAACGGGGATGATCCACAGCGTCATCCAGAACGAACCGTAAAGTCCCAGCCCCCAGATAACCGCCAAAATCGCTACGCCAGAAAGCAGGCTTTTAGACGCGGCCCAGGTGAGTTCGCCTAGCATCACGTCGTCCAGCGTCATCGGCGCATTCAATATCGCGTCCCAGGTGCGCTGCACATGCATGCGCGAAAAACTTGAATACAGCACTTCGAAGGTGGCGGCGTTCATCGTGCTGTAGGCCACCGTACCCGCCGCCAAAAAGGTGATATAGGGTGCGCCGCCCACATTCGGCAACAGGCTCCCCAAGCCAAATCCTAGCCCGAGCATGTAGAGCATCGGATCGGCTAGATTGCCCAGGATGGATGGGATGGCGAGCTTCTTCCAGACCAGATAGTTGCGTCGCCACACGGGTATAAATCGCCAGGAGGGCTGGGGCAGATGTAAGAAGCTCATAATCAATCGCGTAGATCGCGCCCGGTGAGCTTTAGAAACACATCTTCCAGACTGGAGGGACGATGCAAATAGCGCAGCCCAGGTGTTTGCTTTAACGCAGCGATGGGTATTTCTGGTGTCGCGGTATAGCAAAACAGCGTTTCGCCCACGGTTTCAGAGCGCTGGCAAAGCGTAGCGGCATGCTCGCGCGCCCACACCTCCATGCCGTCGCCAAATACCTCCACCACTGCAGGCTCGATATGCGCGTTGATCAGCGCACTGGGCGCGCCTTCGGCGACGATACGGCCATGGTCGAGAATGGCCAGGCGGTCGGTTAAACGCTCGGCTTCATCCATAAAGTGCGTGGTCAACACGATGGTTTTGCCCTCGGCGATCAAGCGACGCAAGCCTTGCCAAATCAGATGTCGCGCCTGCGGATCAAGCCCGGTGGTGGGTTCATCCAAAAATAAAATATCCGGGTCGTGCACCAATGCGCGGGCTAGGGTCAGACGACGTTTCATGCCCCCAGAGAGTTGCGCGATGGGCGCGTCAGCTTTGTGCGTGAGCCCTGCAAATTCCAGTAGCATTGGCACGCGCTCAGTAATTTTGCGTTGATCCAGACCAAAGTAACTGCCATAGGCGAGCAGATTTTCGCGCACGGTAAAGTCTGGGTCGAGATTATCGATTTGCGGGACCACACCCACTTTCATGCGGGCTTCGCGCGCGCGGGCTGGCACCGGGATACCCGCGAGTTCAATTTGGCCACTGTCGGGTTCGATGAGCCCTAGCAGCAGGCGCAGTGTGGTGGTTTTGCCCGCCCCATTCGGCCCTAGCAAACCGAAACATTCGCCGCGTCGCACGTGCAAATCCAACCCGCGCACGACTTCAGTAGTGCCGTAGCGTTTGGACAGTCCCTGCACTCTTAACACGGACAGGCTTCCACAAATGCCTGCTTTAACTCTTTGAGTTTGCCGTGAAAATAATGCCCGGCATTGGGTATGGCTTTTACTTGCAGATGTTGCGTGTTGGCCCAATGCTGCACCGCAGCAGGCGGGATAAGCTCATCCGCATCGCCCATGATGACCACCGTATCGGCGGGTACCGAATCGAACTTATATAAGGTAACCGCGGGCGCAACCAGAATCAGCCGACGCGCATTCATATGCGGACTCAGACGATGCTGCACATAAGCCCCAAATGAAAACCCGGCCAAGGCCCATGGCAAATCGGGGTAACTTTGCTCGACGAAGCGCACCACTGCGAGCATGTCTTCTACTTCGCCCACGCCACCGTCAAAGCTGCCTTCACTCATTCCCACGCCGCGGAAATTGGGCCGCACCGCAATCCAGTCCCTATCTACCGCGGCCTTAGCCAGCGTGGTGACCACTTTGTTATCCAGGCTGCCGCCATGCAGCGGGTGCGGGTGAGCAATCAGCAACAAACCCCGGCGGGCCGTTTCCGGGTCGTCGATCACCGTCTCGACCTTACCTGCACGGGCCGGGATGCGTAGTTTGAAGCGTTTCACTTGAGACGCAAACGCTCGACGATGCGCCCCTGTTTCAAATGCACCTCAAAAATTTCGTCGATATCGGACTCATCTACATAGGTGTACCAGGTGCCTTCCGGATAAACCACTAGTACCGGCCCCTCATCGCAGCGATCCATGCAGCCAGCTGTATTGATACGGCATTTTCCGCTGCCATTCAGGTGGGCCTTTTTGATTTTGCTTTTCAGATAGTCGCGCATTTTTTGCCCACCAGACGCGCCGCAACACTGCGCTCCATCTTCACGCTGGTTGGTGCAAAAAAACACATGATGCTTGAAGTAAGGCTTGGAGGAGCTCATTTTGGCTGTGCAGAATATTTGGTGGCATTCCCACGCGCCAGATCGACAGGGTATTTACGCGCGTTGATTTCTATTTTGTCAGCCGCGGCTTTTAGCAGGTCAATATCGAGCAAATCGGCCAATCGCGTCAGGTAAATCAGCACATCGGCGATTTCTTGGCGGACGGCCTCATGTTTCTCGACTGAAAGTGCCGTACTTTCTGCTGGCGTGAGCCATTGAAACTGTTCCACCAGCTCGGCTGCCTCGACAATCAGCGCCATCGCGAGGTTTTTAGGCGTGTGGAAACGCTCCCACTCGCGTGCGAGCGCAAATTCGCGAATGCGAAGCCTTAACTCTTCCAGGCTCGAGATGGCATTTGGATTCATCGCCCGCATAATAACTCGGGCAATGACGAGCTTGTGCCAGAGGTGTCAAATTTCCATCTTAAAACAGCCAGTCAAGTCGGCTGAAGGCCGCATCCATGGGGCAGAATGCCTCCATTTATTTGGTCTGGCCCTTGCTTATGGGTTATCCGCAATGTGCTTTTTTTTTAATCTGCTCTGGCATAATGGCCGCAGATTAATCCTTGGGAGAGAGTGATGCTGAAGATAAACAATGTTTGGGCTGGAGCGGTAGTTTTAGGGGCTGTGAGCTTGGCCGGCTGTTCCAATACCCCGACCTATCCTCCCGCCCCGGCACAAACGACTGCCTACGACTGGAACTATCTGGTGGGACCGGGAGATAACGTGAGCGTTTTTGTGTGGCGTAATCCGGACGTTTCGGGAAACTTTCCCGTGCGCCCCGACGGCAAAATGACCATGAATCTGGTGGAAGACCTGCCGGCTTCCGGCAAAACGCCTTCCCAGCTGGCGCGTGACATTGAAAAAGCCCTTTCCAAATATATCCAAGAACCGATCGTAACGGTGATTGTAGGGGGCGGCGTCGGGCCGTTCGACCAGCAAATCCGGGTAGTAGGTGAGGCGACTAAGCCCCAGGCATTAAATTTCCGCGAAAAAATGAGTTTGGTAGACCTGATGATTGCTGTGGGTGGTTTAACCGACTTTGCCGCGGGCAATAAGGCCTATATTTTGCGTACCCAGAACGGGAAACAAACTCAATTAGGCGTGCGCCTGGAAGACTTGCTCAAGGGTGGAGACATTAGAGCCAACGTGGAAATGCGGCCGGGGGATGTACTCGTCATTCCAGAGAGCCTGTTTTAACCACTTAATTTAACCAAATTTAATTTCGGGACGGCTGATGCCGTATTAGGCATCAGGCTACACGTCGCGTTTTGTAGGTATCACGCATGGATCAAGTCATTCAGCAAGTATTGGCTTATATCAAAGCCACTTGGTATCGCCGCTGGTGGGGTGTGGGCGTGGCGTGGCTGGTATGTATCATCGGCTGGACTTGGGTTATGTTCTTGCCCGATCGCTACGAGGCCTCGGCCCGGGTCTATGTGGATACTCAAACCTTGCTGAAGCCATTGCTCTCCGGCTTAACTGCGGAGCCCGATGTGGAGCAGCAAATCAAACTGATGACGCGGCAATTGGTGAGTCGCCCCACGCTGGAAAAAGTAGCCCGCATGACCGATTTGGACGTGCGCGCAAAAACCCCCGAGCAGACTGAAAAAATGCTCAACGGCCTTGCCAGCAAAATCAGCATTGCCGATACCGGCAAAGAAAACCTCTACACCATCAGTTATCAGGATGCGAATGGCGAGCTGGCTAAAAAAGTCGTTCAATCCTTGCTGACTATTTTTGTGGAAACCAGTCTGGGCAAAACCCGGCAGGATATTTCGAGTTCGCAAAAGTTTATCGAAGAGCAACTGCAGCAATACCAACGCAAATTATCCGATGCAGAAAATGCATTAAAAGACTTCAAACGCACGCATATCGGGATGATGCCAGGACAAGGCGGAGACTATTACGCCAAGCTCGCAGAAACCTCCGCCGCGCTGCGCCAAGCCCAGCTCGACCAACAGGAAGCAATTAATCGTCGCAATCAACTTAAGAATCAACTGCAAGACGAGGAGCCCGAACTGACAGCCGCTGCGGCCGCCGCGTCTGCGGTTAATCCGGAAATCGACAATCGCATCGAAGCCTTGCAAAAGCAAATGGATCAGTTACGGCTGCAGTTTACTGACGCCCACCCGGATATCCTCGCGACTAAACGTTTGATTGAGAAGCTGCAGGCACAAAAAAAGCAGGAAGCTGCGCTGAAAAAAACGGACGCTAAGGGCGGAAAAATCCAAAATCCGGTTTACCAGCAACTGACCATCGCGATTGCGGAGGCTGACGCCACAGTTGCCTCGTTGCAGGCGCGCGTGGCTGAATATCAGAGGCGGTTCGGTGAACTGCGCGGGGCCTCCAACATGATTCCCCAAGTAGAGCAGGATTACACCCAGCTCACGCGTGACTATGAGGTTTACCGGCAAAATTACGACGCGCTGCTGAAGCGCCGTGAATCAGTCGTCATGTCGGGCGAGGTGGAAAGTAAAACCGATACCGTGGATTTCCGCGTGATCGATCCTCCCTTTGTACCGAGTCAACCTGCGTGGCCTAACCGTCCCCTGCTGTTGTCGTTGGTGACTTTGGGCGGTCTCGTGGCGGGGCTTGCGGTGGCTTTCTTACTCAGCCAATTACGTCGGACCGTTACCGATCGGCGCAGCCTTCGAGAGCTGACGGGATTACCGTTATTGGGAGCTGTTTCCAAGGTGGAAACCGACGCTACGCGTAAGCGCAAGCGTAAGGGCACCCTGGCCTATCTCGCCACATTAGGCGGTCTGGTTGCAGCGTATGGCGGCATCATGATTCTGCAATTGTTTATTGCCCGCGCAAGTTAGGAGAAGCAATGAGCATTATTGAAAAAGCCGCCAACAAATTAGGCGTAGTGCCTGAAGCCCCGCAGAACCAATCTGCGTCCGCCGAGAGCATGATTGAAAACGCGCTCAACAAGCAACGCGCTACCGCTCCGGAACCGCTGGTTGCAGCGCCCGTTGAGGCGGTCGTTACCACGCGGCACGCTCCTGAGAGAGTCGGCAACAGCCAGTTTCAATCGATCAATCTTGCCCGTCTGCATCGCATGGGGGTCGTGTCCCCCGACGCCGAAAAAAGCCAGATCGCTGAAGAGTTTCGCATTATCAAACGTCCGTTGATTGCGAACGCGTTTGGTCAGGGCGCGGCACGCGTCAAAAATGGCAATATGATCATGATCACCAGCTCGTTACCGGGTGAAGGCAAGAGTTTTTGCGCGATCAATTTAGCCATTTCGATGGCGATGGAAATGGACCGTACCGTATTGCTGATCGATGCCGATGTGGCCAAACCTCGCGTACCGGAATATCTCGGCATCCATGCCGACTTGGGTTTGCTGGACGTGTTGCAGGATAAAAACCTGCAGTTGTCAGACGTGATGATCAAGACCGATATCGCCAAGCTCACCATTTTGCCGGCGGGGCGCACCTACAAGCGCGCAACCGAATTGCTTGCCAGCGACGCGATGACACGCATGGTGGAAGACATCGGTAACCGCTATCCCGACCGTATTATTTTGTTCGATTCGCCGCCGTTGCTTGCGACCAGTGAGGCGAGCGTGCTGGCGACCCATATGGGGCAGATTGTGATGGTGGTAGAGGCTGAAAGAACCTCGCAAGAAGCGGTGCGCGAGGCCTTGAGTCACATCCAGTCTTGCGAAGTCGTGAATATGCTACTGAACAAAGCCACCCCCACTCCGGGAGCGGATTACTACTATGGCTATTATGGCAGTTACGGCAAGTAAAGCGGGGCCATCGAATATGCCCTCACATTCATTCAAACAAGCTCCTTTAGCGGGAGCTTTTTCCATTTTCATTACACTGGCATTGGCCACGGACGCGCAAGCAATTGAATGGCGGTTTACGCCTTATGTGAGCCCAGCGGTAACTTTTACTGACAACGTCAACCAAAGCGAAAACAATCCCCAAAGCGCAATGATCCTGAGTGTCACGCCAGGTTTTGGTTTGCGCTCGGAAGGCTCGCGGCGCATTCAGGCTAGTATGAATTACAGCCTCACAGGCGTGGCGCGTTTTAGTGATGACAACACTACCGATCTGTATCACAACTTGGGCGCACTGGGCAAAGCCGAGTTGATTGAAGATTTTTTGTATGTGGATGGCAGCGCCAATATTACACAGGGGCTGATTTCGCTATTTGGCTCGCAGGCCGCGGCCACCACTAACGATACCAACCGCACTACAGTGGGTTCGTATTCGCTAAGTCCTTATATTCAGAAACGCCTAGGTACCTTTGCCAACTTCCAGGCGCGTTACACGAATGGTGGCGCCATATTTGGAAGTAACGCTGCCGCTTCCAATGCAGTCACCAATGCGTTTACCGCGAGCCTGACCAGTGGCACCCAATTTAACGACTTGAGTTGGGGACTTGATTACTCGATACGCCAAACCAACAACAATGGCACCACCCCCAAATCCACTTTCGAACGCGAAAACCTGACGTTGGGCTATGCGCTGACGCGTAAATTCCGGGTGTTTGGCACCTATGGGGAAGAGTCCAATGATTTTCTCACTGCCAATCACGCGAGCGGCACTTCTTATAGCGTGGGATTTGGGTGGGCGCCGTCCCGACGTACCAACATCGAGGCATCGATAGGCGAGCGCTATTTCGGCCGCACTTATAGTTTTTTAGGCACCCATCGGACGCAGGCGTCTAACTGGTCAGTGCGCTATTCCGAAGACGTGAACGACATTTCCCAAATGGTGGTGAATTTTAACGATGTAAAGAATGCATCGGTTGTTTGTCGGGATCCTTCAGTGATTTTCCCTCCAAATACGACACTTAGCCAAAAGCTTTCGACTCCTGGTTGTGGCCTAAATCTGCTTTTTGGTACCTCGATTCAAAGCGGCGTTTTCATCGTCAAGCTCTTGACCGCAGACGTCACCTGGACCAAAGGTCGGCTTGGGCTGGGATTAAATGCATCTGACACTACGCGCATCTATCAAGGCATTTCAGGAGCGGAAGACCACACGCAAGGGATCGTTGGTAAAGTCGATTATCGGTTAACGGCGCGCACCACCGCCAATACCAGCCTTGCTTACACCCGAAATACCGCAAGCGCTGTATTGTTAAACGGACCTGCTCGCCAAGACAATATTGTTGCCCTGAGCCTCGGCTTAAACCATCGATTTGGCAAAGACCTATCCGGAGCGCTGACTTTCCGGCATCAGCAACGGGATTCGAACATCGTCAATGCCGATTACACTGAAAACAGCCTGACTGCCTCGGCCATCCTTAACTTCTAACCGACTCGGACCGGGGTATAGCTCTTGCTATATCTTGCATGCCCGGCATGAAATGCCCACTTTAAATACGGATCGTCATGTACGAAGATTATTACCACTTTAACGCCAAGCCTTTTCAGCTAAACCCTGACCCGCGATTCTTTTTTGGCTCGAAGGGCCATAAGCGCGCGATGGCCTACCTGGATTATGGACTGTCGCTGGGTGAAGGCTTTATTGTGATTTCCGGTGAGGTGGGTGCAGGTAAAACCACGCTTGTGCGCAATTTATTTCGGCAACTGGACGCGCACAGCCTGGTGGCGGCGCAACTGGTCTCGACCCAGATGGATGCCGAGGACACGCTACGCAGCGTGGCTGCGTCGTTTGGCTTGGAACACGAAGGCCTGGCGAAATCTTCACTGCTTAAAAACCTGGAAGATTTCCTGATTGCCGCGACCCGCCAGGGCAAACGCGCGTTGCTGGTAGTCGATGAAGCGCAAAACCTGACGCCGCGCGCGGTGGAAGAGTTGCGCATGCTGTCCAATTTTCAAAACAATGATCGCTCGCTGATTCAGACTTTTCTATTAGGGCAGCCCGAATTTCGCGGCATTTTGCAAAGTCCCAACATGCAGCAACTGCGCCAGCGCGTAGTCGCCTCTTATCACCTGGGCCCGCTCGATAGTGGCGAAACGCAGGGCTATATCGAGCATCGCTTGCGTACCGTAGGCTGGCAAGGGAATCCCTCTTTCGATGCGGACGCCTTCGCTGCGCTGCACCGATTTACCGGCGGCATTCCGCGCCGCATCAACACGTTTTGTGATCGTTTGCTGCTGTTCGGGTTTTTAGAAGAGAAAAGCCATTTCAGTGAAGCCGAAATTAACGAAGTGATTGCGGATCTGAAAAGCGAAATGGCGCATCAGGATTATCATGGCGCAACCGGTGTGGCGGGCATGCCCAACACGTCGCAAGGATTGCAGTCAGAAGACAGTCAACGGCTGGTATTGCGGGTTGAGCAAATGGAGCGCTCGGTCAATCGGATTCTGCCCATCGTACGCAAAATTTTGTTCACCGTGAGTGAGCGCCAGTCGGACGCGAGCAATGCCGCCGCCCCCCACACCCAACCGCTGACCCCCGAATAGCCCATGACGCAGATCTTGTGTGTCGTCGGCGCGCGGCCCAATTTTATGAAAATCGCGCCGATCATGGCAGCGTTTACCGAAGTCGGGATTGCCGCACAGCTGCTGCATACCGGCCAACATTACGACGAGGCGATGAACGACAGTTTTTTTCTCGACCTCGGCATTCCGCGCCCCGATCATCATCTGGAAGTCGGTTCGGCGAGCCATGCGGTGCAAACCGCCGAGGTGATGAAACGTTTCGAACCGATCCTCGATCGCGTACAACCGCAGGCAGTACTGGTCGTCGGCGATGTGAATTCCACTATTGCGTGCGCGCTGGTCGCTGCTAAACGCGGCATACGCGTGATTCACGTTGAAGCGGGACTGCGCAGCTATGACCGCACCATGCCCGAAGAAATCAACCGCGTGCTGACCGATCAGTTGTCGGATCTCTTGTTCACCACCGAACGCAGCGCGCTGGCTAACTTGCAGCGCGAAGGTATCGATCCCGCGCGGGTGCAGTTCGTCGGCAACGTGATGATCGATACCTTGCATCGCAATCTCGCACGCGCAGTCGCGAGCTGCACAACGCTTAACGAAAACCTGGCGCAATACGCCGTGCTCACTTTGCATCGCCCATCAAATGTGGACGATTCTGCCACGTTAACCGCGCTGCTTGAGGTGGTCGCTGAAATCAATCGCGAGCTGCCCGTGGTGATGCCACTGCATCCGCGCACGCGCAGCAATATAAACAAATTCGGGCTGACGCACCTCATTGACGACCTGCGTATTTTGCCGCCGATCGGCTATCTGGAAATGTTGGGCCTGATGCGCGATGCCAAACTGGTGCTCACCGATTCGGGCGGCATTCAGGAAGAAACGACCGCACTCGGTGTGCCGTGTCTGACCTTGCGGGAAAACACCGAACGCCCGATTACCTTAGTCGAAGGGACCAACACTCTCGTGGGTCCTGATCCTGCGGCAATACGCGCCGCATTTCGCGAGGTGATGCAAAACGGTGGTAAGGCCGGACGCATACCGGAGTACTGGGACGGCCACGCCGCAACGCGGATTGCGGACACATTGAAAGCCTGGTTGCCCGCGCAAACCCGGATGAAAGCCGCGTGATGAAAAATGCCATATCGATCGACGTCGAGGATTATTTTCAGGTGTCGGCGTTCGCGCCGCATATCCGTCGCGACGCATGGGACACGATGCCCTGCCGTGTCGAGCGCAACGTCGATCTGATTCTGTCGCTGCTCGATGAAGCGCACACCCAAGCCACTTTTTTTACGCTGGGCTGGATCGCCGAACGCTACCCGCAAGTCGTGCGACGCATCGTCGCAGACGGCCACGAACTCGCCAGCCACGGCTACGGACACCAGCGTGCCAGTGATTTAACGCCCGCCGAATTTCGCCACGACATTACGCATGCCAAAAGCCTGCTTGAAGATCTCGGCGGGGTGGTGATCAAAGGCTATCGCGCGCCGAGTTTTTCGATCAATCGCAATAACTGGTGGGCGATCGACGAACTCGAACAAGCCGGCTATGTGTATAGCTCGAGCATTTATCCGGTGAAGCACGACCATTACGGCATGCCCGATGCGCCGCGTTTTGCGAATCGGCCCAATGGCAGCAGCGGCATTCTGGAGTTGCCGCCGACGACCGTGCCCTTATTCGGACGCAATCTTCCCGCAGCAGGCGGCGGTTGGTTTCGATTGTTACCGTATCAAGCGTCGCGCTGGATGCTGCGCCGCGTGAACGTGCAGGAACAATCGCCTTGCATGTTTTATTTTCATCCCTGGGAAGTCGACCATGCGCAACCCCGGCCCGCGGGCTTGTCCGCCAAAACCCGATTTCGTCACTACGTCAATTTGCATCGTATGCCAGGGCGGCTCAAAAAGCTTTTAACTGATTTCGAATGGGATCGCGTTGATCGCGTATTTCTCCCTACCTGATGAACATGATGTCGGCCCTTGCTACACAAACTCCCTTGCAGATTAAAGAATTGCAGGCTCGCGACTATGCGCGTTGGGACGGCTATGTGTTGGCGCACCCCGCTGCCACGTTTTTTCATCGCGCTGCGTGGCAACGGGTGATCGAAGCTGCCTTTGGCCATCGGACCCATTTTTTATACGCGGAGCAAAACGGGGCGATCGTAGGCGTATTACCGCTCGCACAAATCAACAGCCGTTTGTTTGGTCATAGCCTGTCCTCGCTGCCGTTTTGTGCCTATGGCGGCATCGTCGCGGATGATGCGCAGGTATTTGCCGCGTTGGACCAAGCCGCTCAAACGCTGGCGACGCAATTAAAAGTGGGCGCCCTTGAATACCGCAATTTGCACGCGCAACACAGCGATTGGCCGACCAAGGATTTGTACGTGACCTTCCGTAAAGCTATCGAACCAGAAGTCGAAGCCAATATGAACGCTATTCCGCGCAAGCAGCGTGCGATGGTACGCAAAGGCATCAAGGCAGGGTTGACCGGCGAAATCGACACCGACACTCAGCGTTTTTTTGACGCCTATTCCGCCAGCGTGCATCGCCTTGGCACGCCGGTGTTTTCGCGTAAATACTTTCGGCTATTGAAAGAGACGTTCGGCGAAGATTGCGAAGTGTTAACGATCACGCTGGAAGGCAAAACGATTGCCAGCGTGCTGTCGTTTTATTTTCGCGATGAAGTGTTGCCCTATTACGGCGGAGGCGCCGACGCAGCGCGGGCCGTTGCCGGAAACGATTTTATGTACTGGGACTTGATGCGGCGCGCCTGCGAGCGTGGCCTTAAAGTGTTTGACTTTGGTCGTAGCAAGTGCGGCACCGGCTCGTACGATTTTAAGAAAAACTGGGGCTTCGAAGCGGCACCGCTGCACTACGAATATTTTTTGGTTAACGACAGCGAAGTCCCTGAGATCAACCCGCTTAACCCAAAATACAGCCTGTTTATTAAAGCCTGGAAGCGCATGCCACTCGCAATGGCGAATGTGATCGGGCCGCATATCGTCAAAAACCTGGGTTAAGCAATGGACGGCTTGCTGTTTCTCGCCCACCGGCTGCCCTACCCGCCCAATAAGGGCGACAAAATTCGCTCGTTTCATTTACTTCGCCATCTGGCGCAACGCTATCGCATCTATCTGGGTGCGTTCGTAGACGACGCGAACGACTGGCAGTATGCCGAGGCGCTTGCGCCCTACTGCGCAGAAACCAAGCTGTTGGCTTTGCACCCTCGCCGCAACAAACTGAAGAGTTTGTCAGGGTTATTAACGGGCGAGGCGTTGACTTTGCCTTTTTACCGCAATGCAGCGTTATCCAAATGGGCTGCGAATTTGGCACAAGAGGGCAGCGTCAGCTGTGGATTGGCTTTTTCTTCCGCGATGGGGCAATTCATGCCGCAGGGTTTGACGCGCACGGTGATGGACATGGTCGATGTGGACTCGGATAAATGGACGCAATACGCGCAATCCCAAGCTTGGCCGCTGTCATGGTTATATGCCCGGGAAGGTCGGAAGTTAAGCACCTGGGAAACCCGCATGGCGCAGGATTTTGACGCGACGCTGCTGGTATCGGGCGCGGAAGCAGCGCTCTTACAACAGCGTGTGCCCGAGGCAGCCGATAAAATCGCCTCCTTTGAAAACGGCGTCGATACCGCTTATTTTTCGCCACAGCTGGATTATCCCAATCCCTATTCCCCTGATGCGTTATCCATCGTATTTACCGGTGCGATGGATTACTGGCCCAATGTCGACGCGGTTAGCTGGTTTGCGGAACAGATTTTTCCGACTATTCGCAAGCAATTGCCGACTGCGCAATTTACGATCGTCGGCAGCCGACCCGCACTCGAAGTGCAAAAGCTCGCACGGCTGCTAGGGGTTATCGTGACCGGTAGCGTGCCCGATGTACGCCCGTATCTGGCACATGCAAGCTGCGCGGTAGCGCCGCTGCGAATTGCACGCGGCATCCAAAATAAAGTGTTGGAAGCGATGGCGATGGCTCGGCCCGTGGTGGCAACACCGCAAGCCGCTGAAGGCATCCGCGCGCGCGCCGGCGTGGAATTTGAACTCGCGCACGATGAGCCTACATTTGCAGCCACCGTGTTGCACCATCTCACGCATCGCGACGAAACCATGGGTAAAGCCGCGCGTGCAGGCATGCTGCTCAATTACGACTGGCACCGAAATTTGTCCGCAGTGGATACATATTTCGAACCTGAGTTCCTCGCCTTTTCTGCCCGTACCGAAGCTAACACTGACAGTGCAAAAGCAATGGAAACTTTTCCCGCATGAGTGCCTGGGTGGCAGATTTGCCTACCGCTCAAGTGACCCGCTGGCGATTGGCTGCAGGGCTCACTCTAGGTTTATTGATCGTGCTGGTCAGCTTATTCTGGCCGACGTTTTATTCGATGGTCGAGGTTTGGGAACGTTCCGAAACGTTCACCCATGGTTTCCTCATTTTCCCCATCAGCGCATGGCTGATCTGGGGCCGACGCCATCATCTGGCCCGACTGTCACCGCAGTCCGACTGGCGCGGCTTGATAGTGTTGGCGGTGGCGGGAATGGCATGGCTATTGGCAGACGCGGGCAGCGTGAGTGTGGCCGCCCAATATGCTTTCATTGCGCTATTGATCGCTGCAGTGTGGACGATGCTCGGGCTACACGTGGTGCGAGCGATATTATTCCCATTGATGTTCCTGTTTATGGCGGTGCCGATTGGCGAATTTCTGATTCCCCCTTTGATGGATTTCACCGCTAACTTTACCGTCTACGCGTTGCAATTTACCGGCGTGCCGGTATATCGGGAAGGCACTTTCTTCAGCATCCCCAGTGGGGATTGGTCGGTGGTGGAAGCCTGCTCAGGGCTGCGTTACCTGATCGCCTCAATCACGCTGGGTTCGCTTTACGCCTACCTCACTTATCGCTCGTGGAAGCCCCGAGTGCTATTTACACTGGCGGCCTTCATCGTGCCGGTGTTTGCGAACGGCGCACGCGCCTACCTGATTGTGATGATTGCGCATTTGTCCAACATGCAACTGGCGGTCGGCGTCGATCACTTCATTTACGGCTGGGTGTTTTTTGGCCTGGTGATGTTGTTGTTATTTTGGATCGGCAGCTTTTGGCGTGAGGATGAGCCTGAGATTTCCTCCTTACCCAAGACGTCCGCGTCCACCTCCCTCACGCTTAAACCCGCCTTGAGTCTATTGCCCGCGGCGGCTATCACACTTGCTATAGCCGCGCTATGGCCGGCTTATGCGGCATGGCTGGACCAACGCGTACTTCCGAAAATCCCGGCGTTAAGCGTTCAATCCGCGCCTGCCTGGCAAGCCGTTTCAGCTTCGACCTTTACCGATTGGACTCCACATTGGGTGGGGGCAGATCGCCAGTTCCGTTCGGGCTTTGTCAGGGCGAGGGAACACGTCATGCTGCAAATTAATTATTACGCGACCCAACGGAAAAACTCCGAGCTGATCACTTCGCAAAATTACATGATTCCGCAGCTGCACCCGGTATGGGGCAACGTGGGTGAAAGTGTGCAGACGGTTGATATTGCTGGTCATCCCCACCAAGTGAGACAAGCTCTGCTTAAGTCGACTCACGGCCAACGCCTACTCGTGTGGCAGTGGAACGTGATTGATGGGCAACCCAAGGTAAACGAGCTGGTGTCCAAACTGGTTTTGGCTGCCGACCGCATAAAACTGACACGCGATGACGGTGCATCGGTTCTGGTAGCGGCCCCTTACGTAGACAATTCGCTAGAGGCTGCCAAAGTGTTGACAGACTTTATTCAGGATAACGAGCCGGCCATCCAGCGTGGACTTAATCAGGTTGCGGGGCAGTGAGTGCGGGAGAGATTCATCCAGCCTTGATCGTGCATATCGTCCACCATTTCGATACCGGCGGAATGGAAAATGGCATGGTGAATCTCTTCAACACGTTGGACCCTAACCGCTTTAAGCATGCGGTCATTTGCCTCACCGATTACACGAACTTTCGCCAGCGCATCACCGCACAATCGGTAGAGTTCCATGCATTACACAAAACCCCTGGGCATGATTTTTCCTGGGCGCCTCGTTTGTGGAAAATATTGCGTCGCTTAAACCCAGACCTCGTGCATACCCGCAATCTGGCCGCACTTGAGGCGCAGTTCATTGCCGCCGCCGCCGGCGTACGCAAAACCGTGCATGGTGAGCACGGGCGCGACGTGTTTGATCTGCACGGTCTTAACTACCGATACACGCTGCTGCGTCGAGCCGCTCGACCGTTGGTGTCGCAATACATCGCCGTCAGTCGCGATCTTGCGGGTTGGTTACGCGATACCGTGCATGTACCCGAGCCTAAAATCCGCCATATTTATAATGGCGTGGATTGCGAAAAATTCCGTCCCCACAGTGTTAATTTTAGCGGACCGTCACGCCGCGCGGTTTTGCCAGAGAAGTTTGCAAGCGACGACAGTGTCGTGTTTGGATCGATCGGGCGCATGGTGGAAGTCAAGGATTACCCCACCCTGGTGAGCGCCTTTATTCAGCTACTAAACGATCATCCTGACGCACGGCACACTGCACGTCTGGTAATTGTTGGCGAAGGCGGCGCCCGGGCAGCTTGTCTTAAAATGCTGGACGATGCAGGCGTCGCTGATCTGGCGTGGCTACCGGGTGAGCGTCACGATATCGCTGACATCCTGCGCGCGCTGAATGTGTTTGTATTGCCCTCATTGAACGAAGGCATTTCCAACACGCTGCTTGAAGCGCAAGCGAGCGCGTTACCAGTGATTGCGACGCGCGTGGGCGGTAATGTCGAACTGGTGGAAGACGGGGTGAACGGCATGCTCGTCACCCCCTCCGACGTTAACGGCATGGCACAGGCTTTGCTGACTTATCTGGACGCCCCAGCGCGCATGGCTCGCGAAGGCGCGCACGCCCGCCACCGCGTGGTGAACCACTTTAGTATTCCCGCGATGGCCGAAGCTTACGCCAACGTGTATGAGCAGGTTTTGGGCAAGCGAGCAATCAACGTCGGGTTATCACCAATAAAAACGACATCTCGTCACCCGTAAAAGGCGCATAGCCCCCATTAAATGAAGCGAAATGTATGTGCGGCATAACCGGAATATTTGATACACGCGATGCGCGGGAAATCTCGCGCGACGTGCTGGATCGCATGAACGAAACCCAGTTTCACCGCGGACCCGACGAGGGCGGGTTGCACCTGGAACCCGGCGTGGGGCTAGGGCATCGCCGCCTCTCTATCATCGACCTCTCGACTGGGCAGCAGCCGTTATTCAACGAGGATCACAGCGTGGTCGTCGTGTTCAATGGCGAAATCTACAACTTTCAGGAACTGGTACCAGAGCTGCAGGCGCTGGGCCATGTGTTTCGCACACACTCCGACACTGAGGTGATCGTACACGCGTGGGAAGCTTGGGGTGAGGCGTGCGTGCAGCGCTTTCGCGGCATGTTTGCGTTTGCATTGTGGGACCGCAATCAACAGACTTTTTTTCTGGTGCGCGATCGCTTTGGCGTAAAGCCGTTGTACTACGCCTACCTGGATGACGGCCAGTTCATCTTCGGTTCCGAACTTAAATCGCTGATTGCGCATCCTGAATTCAAGCGGGAGATCGATCCGCTTGCGGTCGAAGAATACTTTGCCTACGGCTACATCCCCGAGCCGCGCACGATTTTTCGCGGCGCGAATAAATTACCGCCGGGGTTTACGCTGACCTTGAAACGCAACGGTGCACGCCCATTGCCGCAACAATACTGGGACATGCCGTTCACACCGGTGAAAGTCGCCACTGAAGCCGCCGCAGTCGACGAGTTGATTGACCGGTTGAAAGACTCCGTGCGGCTGCGCATGATCGCGGACGTGCCGCTCGGCGCGTTTCTGTCGGGCGGTGTGGATTCAAGCGCGGTAGTGGCAATGATGACCACGCAATCGAGCCAGCCGATTAACACCTGCACCATTGCGTTTTCCGACCCCGAATTTAACGAAGCCGACTTCGCGCAGCAGGTCGCGGATCGCTATCACACCCACCACACGGTGGACACCGTCGAGAGCGATGATTTTGGCCTGGTGAACAAGCTTGCCACGGTATACGACGAACCCTATGCTGACTCGTCAGCGTTGCCGACCTACCGTGTATGCGAACTCGCGCGCAAGCATGTCAAGGTTGCGTTGTCGGGCGATGGCGGCGACGAGCACTTTGCCGGTTACCGCCGTTATCGCTGGTTTCGCTATGAAGAACGCCTGCGCAGCGCGATGCCGCTGAGTCTGCGTCGGCCGCTGTTTGGCGCGCTTGGCAAACTCTACCCAAAAGCTGACTGGGCGCCGAAGGTGTTACGCGCCAAGACTACGTTCGAAGCGCTCGCGCGCGATACGGTGGAAGGCTATTTCCATGGCGTGTCGCTGCTCTCGGATGCACAGCGCACGCGCTTGTTTTCGCCTGCACTGAAACGCGAATTGCAGGGCTATCAAGCGGTCGAAGTGTTGCGCCGCCACGCCGCGGTGTCGCCTACCAACGATCCGTTGTCGCTGGTGCAATATCTCGATATGAAAACCTATTTGGTCGGCGATATTTTGACCAAGGTCGATCGCGCCAGCATGGCCCACGGGCTTGAGGTGCGTGAGCCGCTGCTCGATCACGAGTTGATGGGTTGGGTATCCGGCTTACCCATCGACATGAAACTGCGCGGCACTGAAGGCAAGTATCTGTTAAAAAAATCGATGGAACCCTACTTGCCGCACGACGTGTTGTACCGCAAAAAAATGGGATTCTCGGTGCCGCTGGCGGCGTGGTTCCGAGGCCCGCTCGCGGTGACGATACGCAGTGTCGTGCTGGGCGATCGGCTCGCTTCGACCGGCTTATTCAACCAGGATTATTTGCGCACCGTGGTTGAAGCGCATCAATCCAATCGCCGTGATTACTCGGTAGTTTTATGGACCGTGCTGATGTTCGATGCCTTTCTGGGGCGCGTACTGGGCATGGACGACGAAGCGCGACACGCGGCATGAGCAACCAAAACACGCTTCGTCGGATTGTAAAAGCCAGTATCACCAATCAGATTGCGCGGTATGCGCCCGCGTTGTATGTCCGCCTCACCGGCCAGACCGGCCGCGGTGCGGAAGAAGAGTCGGTCGACGAGGTTGGCGATTATTTTCACGACTGTGTTGACGATTACTTCGAGAAGCTTGGCGTGCCTCCACAGCAAGCAGCCGAATTTTTGCGCGGCAAACGCATGCTGGAATACGGTCCCGGAGACTTGCCCGGCGTCGCGATGCTGATGATTGCGCACGGCGCTGACCAAGTCGTGTGCGTGGATCGTTTTCCGCTCGTGAGCCTATCCTCCAAAAATGTGCAGATTGCGAAAAAAATGCTGCAACGCCTGCCCTCACCGCTGCGCCAGCGCGCCGAGTCTTGTTTTAAACACGACGCCCATCCCGAAGCCGGGTTAGATCCGCGCTGGATTCAATATCTAGTTAGACCCAGCGGCTTGTCTGGACTAAGGAACGAGATCGATCTGGTGATCTCGCGCGCGGTGCTGGAACACGTCAACGACCTGCCTGCGACCCTTCGTGACATGTATGCCGCGCTCAAGCCCGGGGGCATCGCGATTCATCTGGTGGACCTGAAAAGCCATGGCTTGCACCGCGACAATCCGCTGGATTTTTTGAACTGGTCTCCCTGGCTTTGGTCGTTGATGTACAGCGCCAAAGGAGTGCCGAACCGTTTACGGATCAATACCTATCGCGAGGCAGTCGCGCAAAGTGGGCTGGAAGTCATCACTCTCGCGCCGACGGTGCATGCCTTACCCGCCGACATTCGGGCCGTACGGCCCTCGCTTGCACAGCCCTTTCGCGACCTGCCGGATGAAGATTTATCCTGGCTGGGATTTTGGCTGGTGTGTCGAAAACCTTTGGCTCAATAATCATGCGCATTCTCCACGTCTTTGACCACACGCTGCCCTTGCATTCGGGTTACACCTTTCGGAGTGCAGCCATCCTGCACAACCAACGGAAGTTGGGTTGGGACACTTGCCATTTATCGAGTCCCAAACAACTGAATTGCACGACGCTGGAAGACGACGCTGGCGGCTTGCATTTTTATCGCACGCCCAAACCCACGGGCATCCTTGCGCGCTTACCCGGTGGCGAGCCTTTTGCGGAGATGCGCGCCACTGAGAAACGCTTGCTAGGTCTCGCCCGCGACTTGCAACCCGATGTGATCCACGCACATTCCCCGGTGCTGAATGCGGTGCCCGCGATCCGTGTGGGGCGTCAGTTGGATATCCCGGTGGTGTATGAGATTCGCGCGTTTTGGGAAGACGCCGCGGTCGATCATGGCAGTACGAAAGAAGGCAGCCTGCGCTACCGGCTCACGCGCGCGCTTGAAACCTGGGCGGTGAAACACGCAGATGCTGTCACCGTGATTTGCGATGGCCTGCGCAATGATTTGATCAGCCGCGGCATCGCCGCAGACAAAATCACGGTGATCCCAAACGCGGTCGATATCGACCAATTTTCGGTGGGCGGCGTGCCGGATTCAGCACTCAAAATGAAACTGGGCCTCGGCACCAGCCGGGTACTCGGGTTTATCGGCTCGTTCTACGCATACGAAGGGCTGGACCTGTTGATTGCCGCATTGCCTGCGATCCTCAAGCAAATTCCCGACGTGAAAGTGCTGCTGGTTGGTGGCGGACCCCAGGATGCCGCGTTGCGCCAGCAGGTGATGGCGCTCGATTTGAAAGAGCGGGTGGTGTTCACCGGCCGCGTGCCGCATGACGAGGTAAACCGCTATTACGATTTGATCGACGTGCTGGTGTATGCGCGTCATCCGATGCGTTTGACCGAGTTGGTCACGCCGTTGAAGCCGCTGGAAGCGATGGCGCAGGGGCGACTCATGGTCGCGTCCGACGTCGGCGGTCATAGAGAATTGATTCAGGACGGCAAAACTGGCGTGCTGTTTCGCGCGGGTTACGGGGGAGACTTGGCGAGCAAGGTGGTCGCGCTGCTTAAGTTTGAGCAGGGCTGGGACGCGATGAAGCGCAATGGTCGCCAGTTCGTTGAGAACGAACGCAACTGGGTCGCGAGCGTCGCGCGTTACCAGACAGTTTATGGCGACTTGTTGAGACCGCGTCAGGTGCCCGCCCTTGGCTGAGCTCATCGTCTACAGCTCACTGTTTCCGAGCTTGGCGCGACCTGGCGCGGGACTATTTATCCGTGAACGCATGTTTCGCGTGGCCCAGCATCGGCCGCTGGTCGTGGTGTCTCCCCAGCCGTGGTTCCCGGGTCAGTCGCTGATCCGTCGACTGCGACCCGGCTATCGTCCACAATCGCCCACGCTCGAAATCCAGCAGGGCATACACGTGTACCACCCGCGTTTTCTGTCTGTGCCCGGCCTGTTGCGTAGATTCGATGGCTGGTCGATGGCCTTGGGCAGCTTCCTATTGTTGCGACGGCTCAAAGCCGAAGGCGCGCGTTTGATTGATGCGCACTTTACCTATCCCGATGGCGAAGCCGCGACCCGATTGGGGCGTTGGCTCGGACTGCCGGCGACGATTACGCTGCGCGGCACCGAGGTGCCACACAGTAAAAACCCGGTGTTGCGCCCTCGCCTCGCGCGCGCACTGCGGGCCGCTACGCGCGTATTTTCGGTGTCCGATTCATTACGTAGCCTCGCGCTGGAACTGGGTGCTGCGCCCGCAAAAGCCGAAGTCGTCGGCAATGGCGTTGATCTCACCCGATTTCATCCCATTGACCGTCACGCCGCCCGTGAGCGCTATGGGATTGCGCCACACGCGCCCGTGCTAATCTCGGTCGGGGGCTTGGTCGAACGCAAGGGCATGCACCGCGTCATCGATTGCCTCCCGACCTTACTCACGCGCCATCCCGATTTGCATTACGTGATCGTCGGCGGTGGCAGCCCGGAGGGCGATCTGCGCGCTGAACTCGACGCGCAGGTGCATCAACTTGGCCTCGGTGCGCACGTGCATTTTCTCGGTGCATTGCCGGCTGACGAACTGAAATGGCCACTCGGTGCAGCAGATGTGTTTGTGCTGGCCACGCGTAACGAAGGCTGGGCGAATGTATTTCTGGAGGCGATGGCCTGTGGTTTGCCGGTGATCAGTACCGACGTGGGCGGCAATGCTGAAGTGGTGTGCAACGATCAACTTGGCAGCATCGTGCCGTTTGGCGATGCTGACGCGTTGCAGCGCGCACTCGATGCGGCGCTGCACAAAACCTGGGATCGCGCCGCGATCATCGAATACGCGCGCGCCAACCAATGGGATAAACGCGTGGCGCAATTGCTGCGTGCGTATGACGGCATCCTTGGCCCAAGCATGATGCCCGCTGAGCGCGTGGTCGCATGAGCGTGCCTGCTTGCATTGCCCGCAGCATATTCCGCGCGCAGGAAGCGGCGATGCGTCGGCCGACTTTTTCGATGCTGGCAGACCTGGAGCGCAGCCAATGCTTATCGCAGGATGCGATGCGCGACCTTCAAACGACGCGCCTTAATCAGTTGCTGCACACCGCTCAAACCCACAGTCCGTGGCATGCAAAGAGGTTGCAGGCGGCAGGGTTGGCAGACGCCGTCAAATCAGGCGCGGTGACCCTAAGTGACTTAAGCCGTTTACCCACGATGAACAAGCGGGACGCGCGTGACAATGTCGAACACATCGTCTGGCGCGACGTACCCGGTGGCGCATTTAAATACACGACTGGTGGCTCCAGCGGCGAGCCGTTGATTTTCTACTTTGGGCGCCGTCGTCAGGCCGCTGATGCCGCCGGGAGGCTCCGCGCACGCCGCTGGTGGGGCGTGAATCCCGGCGAGCGCGAGGTGTATTTGTGGGGCGCACCGGTCGAGCTCTCGAAAACCGACCGGATCAAGACGCTGCGCGATCGTCTGGTCAATCAACTGCTATTGAATGCATTCGAAATGTCGCCCGCGCGCATGGACGAGTATCGGGTGGCGATCGCAGCATGGAATCCGCGCGTGATTTATGGCTACGCCAGCAGTTTGGCGTTGTTGGCCGCGCATATCGAAGCCCGGCATCTCAAACTCAGACTGCCCGCGTTGCGGGTGGTGAGCACCACCGGTGAACCGCTGTTTCCACACCAGCGCGAACTGATCGAGCGCGTATACGGGGCGCCGGTCTCGGTCGAATACGGCGCGCGCGACGCCGGCCTACTGGCGTTGCAGTCCCCCCAGGGCGCGTTATTGCAAATGAGCGAAACGCATCTGATTGAAGTGCTCGACGACGCAGGCAATCCGGTCGACGAGGGAGAAGCGGTGGTCACGAGCTTCGTGTCCGACGCGCAGCCGTTCATCCGCTATCGCACCGGCGATGTAGTCCGCCGTGCAGCGCACGCTGACCCCGGCGGGCGCGGCCTTGCGGTGCTGGATGCGGTGGTAGGTCGACAGACTGATTTCATTGTTGCCGCTGACGGCCGCATCATGCATGCGCTCGCGGTAATCTATGTGTTGCGCGCGATTCCGGGCGTCGCGCAATTCAAATTAATCCAGCATACGGTTGACCGACTCGAGGTCCAGATCGTGACGAATGCAGACTGGAATGCTGGCGCTGAAGCGGCGGTCATTGCAGGTTTGCGCGCGCGCTTGGGCTCGACCCTTGCGGTGGAGTTAAAGTTGCAGCAGGCAATCGCGCCGGAAGCATCAGGCAAGCATCGTTATGTGGTGAGCCATGTGCCGCTGCAACGAGGATTGGAGCAGGCCCTTGTCTGAGCGCTCCCCCCTTAAAGCTCCCACCTGGTTTGAATTAACGCGGCGTCACAAAGCCTGGCGGCCACGGCAGTTACGCTGGATGATGCGCGATCTCGCGGGAATGCGTCAGCCTGAACAGGATCACCGCACGCATTTGCGCGCGACATTGGAATGGGTTTGTCGCGCGCAGGACGCGTGTGGCACTACGCCCGGAAATGGTTGTGTGGCGAATGGATGGGCTTTTGAGCTGGGCTGGCTCCCTGCCAATATTGATGACACCGGCTGGTTGATCGAAACCTGTCTGCCCGCCGCCGATTATCTGGCTTGGCCCGCGCTTCTGGATCGCGCCCAAGCAATGCTGGGTGCGTTGCTCGCACAACCCGATGGGCCGTCAATCGGCCGAATTCATGGCTTGATGGCGGGGTACACGCAAATGAATCATCGCGAATGCCTGGCGCGCGCCGTGCAAAGCGGACATGCACTGCTCGATGTGGCGCTTACGTCTGTGGCGCAGCAGGCACAACAGGCCCATACGCTGGCGACGGTCGGTGTGCTTGCGGACGATACCGTACTAATCAGCGCCAGCCGTCGTCATCTGGACGCAGTGCTCGCTCAGCAAACGCCGTGCGGCTGGTTTGCCGGGTCGTCCGCGCCCACCTCCACGCAACACCTCGCCGGCATTATTCGTTGCCTGATTGAATCTGCGGTGCAGTTGGAGGATGAACGGGCGCTGACTGCCGGTTTGCACGCGGCTAAAGCGTTGCGCAAATCCTTGAGCCGCTCGGGGATGCTGTCTGATGCGTTTGATGACGGCTGGATGCCAAGCGGTAACCCCATTGGTGTAGCGGCTTTGACTCAGCTCGCAGCAGTTTGGCTACGACTCTCGCAATTAGATCATTTAACGCATAAAACACGTTGGCAGGAAGCCGCGGGGTGGGCGCTCGCCGGAACTAAACGAAGCCAGCGCACGAAAGGGCACCCTCTTGCCCTACGCGACGCGTTACCCAGCGCGATGCCGATCTGGCGCGGGCCGTCTGCGTTTCGTTTTGAGACGCGTAATACCAAACATTTTGCTGACGCTTTGATGATGGATATGGTGGGCATCACCGTCCCGCCAATGACCAGGACGAGACTGACGCCATGAGAGATATTCTTATCACCGCTATTATTTTTGGGTTGCTGCCGTTTGTGTTCAAGCGCCCATGGGTTGGTATTCTGTTGTGGACCTGGCTCGCGTACATGAATCCTCATAGGCAGGCTTGGGGATTTGCTTATCAATTTCCGTTTTCGTTAGTGGTGGGCCTGGTAACGATCAGCGCATTCGTATTCTCGCGGCAAAGTAAGCAAATGCTATGGACGCGAGAGACGGTTCTTTTACTGGTATTCATAGTGTGGATGTTTACTACCACGCTGTTCGCATTTATTCCGGGCAAGGCGTGGGTGGAATGGAACATGGTGTGGAAGATTCAACTCATGATCTTCTTGATCGCGATGATTATTCAAAATCGCGATCAGCTGCAGTGGATGATTTGGGTGATGGTCGGTTCGCTCGGATACTTTGGCGTAAAAGGCGGTATTTTCACTATCGTCACGGGCGGCTCGTATCACGTGTGGGGGCCAGAAGGCACTTTTATCGGGGGGAATAATGAATTGGCCTTGGCGTTGGTGATGACCATTCCGCTGATCCGTTATTTGCATCTGCAGGCGGAGAGGCGATGGCTCGGCTGGGCACTCGCGGCTGCGATGATCCTGAGTGGGGTGTCCGCCATTGGCAGTCAATCCCGCGGCGCCTTGCTAGCGATGCTGGCTATGGGCGCCTTCTTGTGGATTAAAAGCCGCAATAAAGCCGTCACTGGCATGTATCTGGTGATTGCAGTGGTGATACTGGCCTTTGTAATGCCGCAATCCTGGTACGACCGGATGAACACGATCGACGTATATCAAAAAGATACGTCTGCGCTGGGGCGCATCAATGCATGGCATACCGCATTCAATGTCGCGAAGACCAATATTATGGGTGGAGGCTTTGAAATGTTCGATGCGTCGACCTTCCGCCAATATGCCCCGAACCCTTTTGATGTTCACGATGCCCACAGTATTTATTTTCAGGTGATGGGCGAGCACGGGTTTATCGGCTTTGCGATGTTCATGGCCTTGGGCGTGATGATGTGGATACGCGCCCAGCAGATCATCAGACAATGTCGGCATAACCCTGATCAAAAATGGGCCGCCGACCTTGCCGCGATGATTCAGGTGAGCTTGATAGGATATGCGACGGGTGGCGCTTTCCTGGGACTGGCCTATTTCGATTTGCCCTATCACTTAATGATTATTCTGGTGCTAACCGCAAAGTTCACAGGGGTGCTAGGCCCAGTGCCGCAGGAGGAAAAGCAGGGGATGGAAAAACCGCTGCTGCACCCCTCCTCGCGCAGAGATAATCACTATGCGTGGCAACAAAAGTAATCCATCATCGCGTACCCAGCGTTTGATACAGATTGGTAGAAGGCCCCCCGATGCTCGATGTGTTTTTGACCGTGGATGTAGAAGTTTGGTGTGATGGCTGGGACCACATCGACGAGAAATTTCCGGGTGCGTTTCGTAAATACATCTATGGCCCCACGCCCAAGGGCGAATTCGGCCTGCCCTACCAACTCAAGGTATTAAACCAGCATGGACTCACCGGCGTATTCTTTATAGAACCGCTGTTTTCAGCGCGCTTTGGCGCAGAGCCGCTGGCCGAAATAGTCGGACTGGTTCGAGACAGCGCTCACGAGATCCAACTTCATTTGCACACCGAATGGGTGGACGAAGCAAAGCACCCTCTGCTTGAGGAAGCTCACGCCAAGCGTCAGCATCTTCGGTACTTTAATCAGCACGAACAAACTACGTTGATTGCTACCGGCGCCCGGCTGCTGCAACAGGCGGGCGCGGGCGACGTCAACGCTTTTCGTGCCGGCAGTTTCGGCTTCAACAGAGAAACGCTGGGCGCGCTGGCAACTAATCGCATTCCTTTCGATAGCAGTTATAACGCCAGCCTGTTCGGGCCGGACAGTGGCGTGCTGCCCGGCGTGATAGTGGTTGAGCCTATCGAATGCGACGGCGTGTACGAGTACCCGATGACCGTCTTTAACGATGGCGCACCTTCGCTACGGCACGCGCAATTGACCGCGTGTACCTATCAAGAAATGGAGTCGCTATTGTGGCAAGCGCTGGAGGCGGGCCGAAGTTCATTTGTTATTTTGTCCCACGGCTCCGAGCTGCTGAATCAGGCGAAAGATAGAGCCGATGACGTCGTCGTGAAACGTTTTCAAAAGTTATGCGCGTTTCTGGATCAACACCGGGATGTGTTCAACGTGCGCGGATTTCACGGACTTGTGCCGAAAACAACGCAGCAGCAACCCGCTCCGCTCACCTCCCCAATCTGGAAAACTGGGGTCAGGATGCTTGAACAGGCTTACCGCAGGAAGTTTCAATGAATCACTGGCAGCAACGTAACGTCCCCTTCAAATTTCAACTCAGCGATTGGACACTCTTTAGCGTGTCGCTCCCGCTACAGGTGCGCGCCGAAAAACTAGTGGATCAAACGGCGCCAGTAACAGTGCCGGAGCCACCCACCGATGTACTCATAGGGGACAGCCAGGGATATTTGATTCGTGGACTCCCCATTGCCGCAGAGCTGCCGCGCCTCAGCGATGTGGGGAATTATCTTTGCTATGCACCGCTGCAATATCAACACTGCTACATCGATCTCGGTCTCACGTTCGAGAATTACCAAAAGAAATTCTCGTCCAAAACGCGCTCGACAATCAACCGCAAAATCAAAAAATACGCCGAGCACTGTGGCGGCAGTATTGCATGGAAAACGTATCAGACGCCGGAAGAAATGCGCGAATTTTTTCGCCACGCGCGCGCGGTATCAAAATTGACTTATCAGGAACGACTGCTCGACGCGGGGATTCCCGATTCTGAAGCATTTATCCGCGAGGCGGAATCGCTGGCGGCGACGCAATGTGTTCGGGCGTACCTGTTATTTCACGGCGAACGTCCAGTGTCTTACCTATATTGCCCGGTGCAAGAGGGCGTGCTGATTTATGCCTATCTGGGATACGACCCCGGCTATATGCAGTTGTCGGTTGGAACTGTTTTGCAGTGGCTGGCGGTGGAGCAGATATTCAAAGAAGACAGGTTTCGATACTTTGACTTTACTGAGGGCCAATCCGACCACAAGCGTTTTTTTGCCACCCACCAGCAAGCATGCGCCAACGTTTTTTTGGTCAAAAAAACATGGCGCAATTACGCGGTCATTTACAACCATTTATTCATGGATCGCTTTTCCACTTGGCTGGGTGAGACTTTGGATCGATGGGGAGTGAAGGCTAAAGTACGGCGTTTCCTGCGGTCCGCCAGATAAATAAGGTTCAGCGTGAAAGCTTTTGCCAAGAAACTCGCGCATGCACTGCTGGGTGAGTATGCCGCCTATTACATCTATGCGCGAGCCGCCGGCGGCGAGGTAAAGACACCCGCTACGACGACGCAGCCTTTTAGGTTTGCGCAGGTGGACGCATCCCTACTCTACGCCAGTCACGATGCGCTGATTCGCGAGCAGGCCGACTACGCGGGGCAAGAGGCAAATGCGTACGCCTGCTTCGCCGACGACCGCATCGTGGGCGTATGTTTTTATTGGTTTGGGCAGCGCTATTTACAGCGCAACTTTTGGCCCCTTGCTAATGGCGAAGCCAAACTGGTGCAAATCATCGCGCTCCCAGATATGCGCGGCCGCGGGGTAGCGACTCAGCTTATCGAATGGTCGTGGCGAGAGATGATGCAACAAGGATTTCAAAAAACTTACGCCCGAATATGGCATTCCAACACGCCTTCACTGCGCGCGTTCGAGCGCGCAGGCTGGGCGCGAGTAGCACTTGTGCTTGAAATCAATCCATTCAAACGCAGTCGGCCCATTCGATTACGTTTCGGTGCGAAGCCAGCAGGTAAATTTGTGTGAGCACTAGCCGTTGCCAACGGGGCACTTCAATGCGCGTTCGTTTGTAACCACTGCTCCAGCATCATCACCACCCAGATCATCGCGCCGTAATAACTAGCGTGACCGGTTTGATGCAAACGGGTCAATTCATCCAGATATTCCGGGCGCAAAATGTTGCGCGCGCGAAATGCACGCAAACTCTCGGTCGCTAAATCGTGGAGCGGAGCGTGGCGCTGCATCCACACACCAAATGGCAGCCCAAAGCCATGCTTGGATTTATTGATAATTTCATCCGGCAAAAAGTCACGTAGCGCCTCTTTAAAGAACCAGCGCAACTTGGGGCCCTTCACTTTATAGCTAACCGGAAGCTGCGCCGCAAACGCCACCATGCGCTCATCCAGCAAGGGATAGCGCACTTCGACGCCCGCGAGTTCACACATGCGATTGACCTTGCGTAAATCGTTATCGGCGAGCGTTTGCTTCCAGTCTAGATGCAGCATGCGGTTCACGGTGGAATCAGAACGGGTGCGCGCATACACCTCCCGCATGGTGATGAGCGGCGCTTCCGGGTTTACGCTCTGTAAAAATTCAGCTGTAAAAATGGTCTCAAGCGCCACGCTGTGCAAAAAATTATAGGCCTCCAGCCGATCGGGTAGCGGCACGCGCGCTTGCCGCACGTAACTAGAAACTTTACTAAGTAAAGGCAGCTTGGGTAAACGCGCTGCCAGCGGTTCAATCAAGCCATGACGTAACAGCGCAGGAAGGTAGCCATAAGCCTCAAACGCTTTTTGCGTGGCGTAGCGCGTGTTGCCGCCAAAAATTTCGTCGCCGCCATCGCCGGCGAGCATCGCCTCAATGCCCACTTCTTTTGCCATTAGCGCGCAAAAATAAGTGGGCACGGCAGAGGCATTTCCAAAGGGTTCATCGTAAGACCCCGCGATTAAGGGAATCGCCTTTACCACGTCGTCGGGCGTCACATAATATTCATGCGGATGCGTACCAAACTGCTTCACCGCAATGCGCGCATATTCCATTTCGTCAAAACCTTCGGCTTCGAAACCAATCGAAAAGGTCTGCGCGGGTTTACCGCTGACTTCGGTGAGGATGCCAGCAATCGTCGAGCTATCGGTTCCCCCCGATAGAAACGCACCGGTTTTAGCTTGGTCCAGCGCACTGCTCACACTCTCCCGTAACAATTGTTTGAGAGTGTGACGTGACTCATCAAAATTTTGCGTGGGCGGAACAAGCCAGGACGCCTCCCAATAAAACCCGCGTTCTTGTTGGCCATTGCGGTGCAACAAATATTGAGCGGGGAGCAGTTTTTCGATCCCCTCGTAGATCGAGCCAGGGGCCGGCACCATGTGGTGGTACAAAAAATTAAAAATCCCTTGCGCACTGATGCGGCGCCCAATCGCGGGATGCGCGGTGACGCTATCGCACGTGCTGCCGAACACCAGGCCGCCGCTGTGCGGCGCAAAACACATACGCTGAATACCCAGCCGGTCGATTGCTAACAACACTGTGTCGGAGCTGGGTTCGAGGATCGCAATCGCAAAAGGACCCTGCATATGCGTCAAGCATTCGCGACCCCACCGACGATAGGCGACATGCAACGCCTGCGCGGCGGAATGCTGCTGCGCCAATTGCGTCAGCGTGGCGTCATCCCACGTAACGCGACCGTCGATGGCGGTCAGCAGCCCATCTGCTTCGTAACAACTTGCCAGCTTGAAAGGCGAGTAAGCGCCCAGCGCATAGGCGCCCGTGCTTAAGCTTTGTGTGGGCTCCGTTGATCCTAGCGGCGCCAACATAGCGTCAAGCACCGTGCTGGGGTGGCACTCTCGATTCAGTGGCCCAAACCAACCGCAAAGACCTGTCATGAATAATTTCCTGGGGAAAGACTGTCAAATTTCATAGTGGTAGGAGGTTGCCAGACAAAGCAATATCAGGTTGCTGACGGCCTTATATAGCAAATATCTCTATCAGGAAGGTGCGCTGGCGCGCAGCGCAATTCGCGTTTTTATTTCCTTGATGGCCAGCCAGTCAAACCAGGTTTCTGTGCCCCGCCAAGTCAAGCGCAGCTCATCGGAAAAGCGGGAATACAACGCATCAACATCCTGCGGAATGCCTCTCAACCCTTGCTGTTTAAGCGGCTTTTTCATCAGATTGGTTTGAATGCGGCGCAGGCTATATCTTATTTTTCGTCTGTAATAAAGCCGAATATCGTGCAACGAAAAGAATGATAAAGGCGTGTATGAAAACCGGGCGCCTACGCAGGTCACAATTCTTGTCGGGTCCCAATTATTCTTCGGCTCCAAATCCCAATACGCCAACGCCCCTACCAAACAATCGTCGCCTATCAGGCCAACGGGTAAATGCGTGTTCGTGGCTCTAATCCGTTCTACGAATCGACCAGATAATGCATAGAGATTTCCGGCCAAGCCCCCTTCAAGCAACATGGCGTTTCTAAACAGGTGACCTGTATGGTCAGCGGGGATAGCCGCAATCGCGTTGGCACTTGGATAGCTCACCATGCAAGCTTCCAGCGCATTCAGTGAATCGGGCAGCATTTCACAATCACCATCAAGAAAGCAGAAGACATCCGCTTGCATTCGTATCTGATGAATAAAGACATTCCATGCGTTGGATTTATCGCCTATCTCTATGTCGATAAGCCTGCAAAAATCGTGACGCTGGGCAAATTCCGTCACCAGCGCGTGGGTCGTATCTGTGCTGCCGTTGTTGAGCACGACGCACTGGTCGCCTGCCGCGATATTCTTTTTGACACTTTCCAAGCAGGCAAGAATCTTCTTCGCCTCGTTATGTGCGAATACGGCGATCACTCTGCTCTTGCTGGCTTGCTGCACCACTCCCCCTTTACGTCTCACTTATCAGGAATATCCTAACATCATGCCATCAGATGATGCAGGCCACTACGTCGACTTAGAATTGGGAACATTGGTCTTCAATTTAAAAGCGGCCACCATAATGTGCCGGGTATAGGTAAAAAAAACCCAGCCCGACGGGTGCTTGAGGCTCAGTAAGTGATGACGCACACAATAGGCGAGCTTACCTTCCGCCAGGGTATAGCTGGAGACATCATGATGGGCTGCGACAGCCTTTTTTGAATGATGCGACGAACAGGGGACGGGATGGTCACAGCGAGCATTTTTTGATAAAGACTGATGTTGCGCAATTCGGGAGCTTTGATCTCCATCTGCCCGACTTGCTACACCGCGCTTTGCGTAGCGGGACCCGACGCGTGGCGTTTAAAAATTTGATGAGCTATGACAGGCATGGAGCGGAAATGAACTCAACGGCAACGACCGATTTACTAATTTTAGGTTTTGTTCTCACCAGCCAAATTACTACATTCGAATTTGCCCATTCTTCCAAAAATACCGTGAATAATCCCTTTGCTAACAGCCGCCATTTTTTGGCGTCTATTACTCTCGAAAACTAGCAACGTAAATATTTCCTTAAAAATGGCATACGCGTCTTTTAAAACCCAAACCGGATACTTGAAGATAAACTTTTTATAAACATAAACCCCATTCCGAGCGATGTAATACCGTCGCAGAGTGGAGTGGTTGCTAGTAACAATGGTTTTTCCTAAAAATTTATGTTGTGTGGGCACGCCTAGGCCATGCTCTAAAATAGCGTCATACACCTCGAGAATTTTATAACCATGAGTTGCGCAACGCAGGCAAAATTCATGATCAACCTGATCAATGAATAGCGCCTCATTAAAACACCCCACTACATCGAATACGGCCAGCTTAACGAGATTTCCGGAGGTCATCACTACTAAAGGTTCTGCATAAGGCAGGGCCTTATCACGTGGATATTTTAATCTACTGCCCCATGTAGACCCATTTGTTGTGTCCCGATAGCGAGGGGATAGGCCAGAAACACTATTTTTATCAGGGTAAGTGTCATAAACGGCAAGCATCGACCCAATCATACTTGGCGTCACCCTGCTGTCCTGATCAAAGGTGCAAACCCATTCATGGCCGACCATCCGAGCATGTCTTATTCCAATATTTAAAGCCGCAGCTATCCCGACGTTTTGTGCGTTAAAAATAAGGTTTATTTTTGGATGACGACTTAGTGGTTCCAGTAGATTTTGAGTAACAGTTCCGGAGCCGTTGTCTACGACAAATATTTCATCCACCTGCTCTATGAGCGCGGATATATTGCTAATTATTTCCTTATTGGGATAGTAGGAAATAATGACAGCACAAACACTCATTAAATAACCATTATTTCCGGCAAGTCATTACGACCTCATCTCCTAAACTTGGATTAGTCCTCCAAGAGAAATATTCTTGTAGCTGATATTGCAGAACCTTAAGCTTTCTATTTATTTTTTGCATAAATCCATCATTAAGGGTTTGGCCACCGATCATGTCAAAGCGCCCGTCTTTACATATATCTATGGACGCTTTCATAAAGAATTCCGCATTGGCAGGAGTTGTTGTGACCTCAATATTATTGAAGCCAACCGCTGTTGCGCACGCCAACATTGTTTTTGGAGAAAATAAAAAGATGTGACGAGGTGGGTCCAAGTTGATCCAATCCTTTTTGAACTTGCGATGCCCCCAACTTTCCATATTTGGAGTTAACAAAATAATTTTTCCCCCTGGCTTTACGACACGTCGGCACTCTTTAATCAACGTGATAGGATCGAAGACATGTTCTATCACATGGTTTAGTACGATCGCGTCAAAACTGTTTTCCGCATATTCCTTGCTTTCCAGCGTACCTTCATGCACCTTGAGGCCATGCTTTTTACGCGCGTGTTGGCAAGCTGCTTGATCAATTTCGACGCCTTCTACGTCCCAGTCCATTCCTCGCATGAGTGCGAGGTAGTCTCCTGCACCGCACCCCACTTCCAGCAAGTTACCCGGTGTCTGCCCTCCCAGATATCGGGTGCGAATTCCATCCTGCTCCTTACCAATTCCTGTCACCTTAAATATACAGAATCGCAATGTTCGATGCACTAATGCGCCCAACCCAGAATTTACCTTTTTCTCCGTGGGAGCCAAAGTCGCGATACTTTTATTTACCTCCGTACCCTGATGTGTGTAGTAGCGACGATAAGCTAGAGAGATGTCTTCAGGGCGGGGCATAGGATCAAGCCATACCAGACCGCAAGCCGCATTTTGGCACTGTTTAAGTATCCAAATTCCCGGGGCTCCAAATATTCGGTCTGTAAGTCCTGAGTAAAGTTCTTTACCTTGGGTGCTACAGAGATAACACCTTGGAGAAGCGTTAGTTCTAATCTCGGAAATACTATCTGACATATCTACCCTCATTCGTGCGCATGGGCGTCTTAATCGTAGCGGCTGCTCTTCCAGTCAATTGGATATAGGATTGCGCAACAAAAAACGCGAACGGATAAAAAAACTTACCTCGTGTCGATCGCGTCGGATAAGTGCTGAAATAAATCTGACCATCAATCTTACGATTACAAAAGGCAAATACATACGGCGATACCGCCAAGTAAAACGAATCATGCTGCGATAATAATAATAGCGAAGCAGTGAGTACCCGGAAGACCCGCCTTCCATATGATAAACAATGCTATCTGCAGCATATCCCATCCGAAAAACTTTTTGGGCACGTGTAGCCCAATCCAACTCTTCGTAATAAAGAAAGTAGTCTTCAGCCATTAGGCCGATTTTTTCGAGGAATTGACGCGAGGCAAGCATGGATGCGCCCACCACATAATCCATTTGCCTTTCAATTGCCTTGGGATTTAAGTCCGATTTAGGCCAGGTCTCGCCACTTCCGATGTGTTTTGACGTACCTGTCCATTTTTTAAAACAGGCGCCACCGAGAGCATGTATTTTTTGAGGATGTTTCAATCCTAATAATGTTGAGCCGCATATCCCAATGCTGATGTCTGCCGAAGCATGGGCGACAAGGTGTTCAAGAGAAGGTGCCGGTACCAGCGTGTCGTTGTTTAACAGCCAGACATAGTCGGCGTCGCCCCGGGCTAGCGCATAGCGAACTCCCACGTTGCATCCGCCTGCAAAACCCAGATTTGCTCCGGTTTGCACCAGTATCAATTTGTCGTCTATAGACGAGCCGCCGTCTTCTGCTTCCTTGCGAGAATATCGTGTAATGGGGATAGGTTTAGGCGTAGGGGGCGATACAAGAGCCTGGAGTGTGGAGGCGTCTGGAGCAGAGGCCAATAGGCGACCCGCAGCCCAGTCTTTGATACGCGACTCGGAGTCGTTAGTCGAACCGTTATCGCAAACAACCAGACAAAAATTTGTATAGGTCGAGCGCAGTAGACTTTCGAGACATGAGAGGGTGAATTCCCAGCTATTCCAGTTAAGAATCACTACATAAACTTTAGGTTCAGCACTTTTCATTTTGTGGTCTTCTTTCTAGTGTTCATCGCACGTAGATAGTCTATAACCGTGGACTCCAGCCCCTCGGGTCGCCCCAAAAAGTGCCATGAAATGAGCATCAACGCCGTGTAACTCAGCGCCCCTAAAATCACCAAAATTATGACTTGGCTTATTACGCTTGGGAGTAGGGGGACCAGCGCTTTGACTGCAAAATACATCAAGATAGAGCCAACTACTGGGCGAATTAATGCTGTAAACACCTGATGCAAATCCAAATGGGTATATTTTTTTGCATATATAGCAGTCCAAGTCAGATTAACGAAGCTACCGATAATGCGGGCGTAAACCAAGCCAATCAGATGCAAACCAGGGACCAATAACAGCGCCGCAACGACAAACGCGACAAACTCTATCCAGACAATATGCATCTGCGTGCGTGTGTGCCCTTGCAAGATTAACAACGTATTAAGGGGGTTGAAGGTAGTGCGTAGCACTGAAGCAATGGCAAAAGCGCTGATGAGTGGCGCGCTCCCCGCCCATTTATGGCCCAGGATTAGTTCCGTGGCTTGTGGAGCAAGCGCGGCAAATCCCAGGCCTATGGGCCAAATGATCGTATTGAGTGCGGAAACGATTTTGACGACGGCACTTTGTGTGCGCACTATGTCTTCTTTGATCGACGCTAGGACTGGTAACAGGGCACGCAGCATCGCCGGACCAACCTCACCTACTGGCAATAATCCCAAATCGGCACCCACGTTATATTCGCCAAATTCTGCGGTGGTTCCGATTCGGCCGGCAGCCAGTTCATCGCCTTTGCTGAGGATGTATCCCCCAATTCCAGAAAACATTAGCCACTTTGTGACCGCCCATAACTCAGGGATGCGTGACACATCCCATCGAGGGCGGTAAGGATGAAGCGCGTAGGACAGGACTATTTGTACGACATACATGGCAACAATGCCTATGACAAGCGCCCTGTAATCGCGTAGCAGCAAACCGGCTATGACAGTGACAATAACGCCCACAATTTTTTGGCTAATCTGGATTTTGAAGTCCAGCGCAAAATTGAACTCCTTTTGCGCAAGCGTAGTCCCAATATTCGACGCGCTGGTCACAAGCAGACACGCGGCCAGCACCCAAAGCACTACTGCCAATCGGGGCTCTTGAAAATACCAGACTGCGACAGGAGCGATCATAGCCAAGAGTATCCCTGTGCTTGCACCCTCAATTAATCGAAGGGTCCAAGCCGAATCAATTTCGTCACGTGTTACCTCATTTTTTCGTAACAGTGCGGTAGCAGCACCGAAGTCAAGGAAGGCCTGCAGCAGGCCCAAGACGAGAAAAGCCATCGCCACAATGCCGTAATCGGCCGGAATTAGAATCCGAGCCATGATGATGGTGTTGATAAAACCGAGCGCTCGGTATGACCAGCGCAAACCTATGGTCCAGGCCGCGCCTTTCATCAGTGCGTGTTTGGGCGTGATTGCGGATTTCAATTCAGAACCTCTTGCGCAAAGCGGGTGACTTCGGCCTTGAATTTGGGGGAGGAAAACGCGCCGCGAACAGCCTGATATCCGGCCTTGGTCATGCCTTGATAAGCATGGGGATGTTGCAGCACATCCATAACGAGTTGAATAAATTGGTGCGCGTTGTCGGCTACCAAAAAGTGTTGCCGGTGCACGAGTTGACCCGTAAATGCATCAGCGGTTAAGCGGGTGACGATACATGGGCAGCCATACCCTAAGGCTTCGAGCACCTTGATGTTGGACCCGCCGCCAATATGAATGGGCACAATCGCCAGCGCCGCTGCGCGGTAGGCCGCCCCCAAATTATCGACAAAGCCCGGCGCTGTCACCCCCGCGTGCTGCTCCCAGCGTGCGCGCACTTCGGGGGACGCAGCCCCAACAAGGGTGAGTTGCGTTTGCGGAATAACCCGCCGTACCGCAGGCCATACGTGAGCCAAAAACCAGTCCACGCCCTCGGCGTTGGGGTGGTACCAAAGGGAACCGACAAAAAGTAAATTAGGCCCACACGATGCAGCCACAGGTAAGTCATCGAGCGCGCCGTACGCAATATTCGGCAGCAAGCACGTGGGGAGTTGCGTGATTTCACGTTGATCCAGCGCATTGACGACGAAAGCGGCGGAAAACCTTGGAAGCGCGCGACAAGCCAACCAATGCGCAAATCTTTTTTTGACACGCGCCGCAAACACAGCAGCAGAGCGACCGGCTTCGCGCGAATAGCGATATTTAAAATCGTCCAGGTCGACAATGCTGCGAACATGGGCGGGAATGTGCAGTTGGGATATCGGCCATAGATACCGGCCCACTACCAAATCGTACGACTGAATACTGCGCGGGAGTAGCGCTTCCAGCCTTTGCGAAAAATGCAGATCGGGGTGAAATCGTTTAAATCCCCTACTGCCTTTTTTTTGCACTTCGATCATTACCCTACCGTTTAACAGTGGGGTGGTGCGAGGTGGGGTGGGCTGTCCTTCGCCCAGAATGAGGAGGTCAACTTCGCCGATAAGGCTTAAAGCCTCGTACATGAGTGCGCTACGCTGTTCGGCTCCGGACCTAGGAGTAAAAGGAGTCGCAGGGGTGACAAACAAAATAGTGGGGCGAGCACGGTCAACCTTATCCATCGTCTGCGAGGACTCAGCGCAAAGTGCTTCGCGGCAAGCCTATCATCGGGGCCTCGCATTAAGCACAGATCGGAGAGAGGCAGCCAAATGTAGCATCAGCGTTTTGACACGAAATCCGGAATGCGTCATCGACTCGCGGAATGAATGCATCGCAATGCGCGGATTGCCGAACTTAAAATGCGCATATCCGTGGACAAAGCTCGAGCGCATCAGTCTTTCCGACACTAATCCGGGGCCTGGGCGACGACCGTCAGGCCCGGTTTCGCCCCACTGCGCCACGGCGCGCGACAAAATCAGATATTCGTAATTGATATCTCTCACACTTGCAGTAATGCTGGTGGAATGGATGCGATACAGCGCAGTCGCCTGCTCCAGTCCCAACATATCGATATTTCGCGACAGTCGCAGCCATAAATCATAGTCTTGGCCCTTGCGCAGATACTCATCGAACATGCCTGCTTTTTCCAGCTCGGCTTTTTCGACTATCACGGTTGAAGTCCACACCATGCAATCGAGGAGCAACTCGGGATAAAGCGAGCCGGTCACGATGCCGTCTTGAGAAGTATTCGGATTAAGGGGCATCCCAAATTCAGTTTCAGGAAGGCTGTAATTTCCGTTGGTATCCGAATGCCAACGGATAAAACGACTGTAGGCCATTTTGTAGCCGCTAGTAACGAGGGCTTCGACTTGAACTCGGATTTTTTGCGACCACCACACGTCATCGGCGTCGAGAAAGGCAATATATTTTCCGTGGGCGTGCCGTATGCCGAGATTTCTCGCTGCTGCCGAGCCCTGATTGGCTTGGGTGAGCAAGCTCACTTTAGCCCCGTAGCGAGCCACGATCTCGGTTGTGTTATCGCTGGAGCCATCATCCACCACAATGATTTCCAGCGCGGGGTAGTCCTGCTGTAAGACGCTATCAATCGCCTCAGCAATGTACTGCGCGCTGTTATATGCGGGCATCACTACGGAGACGAGCGGCGGGCTTCCCGGTCCAAAAACCTTAGAGGTGTCACCCGCCATTTTCAGGGACAAAAACGGCAATAGGGGTTGGCGGGCTTGCCCTCTTCTGGCGTGGCGGGCGTTGGTTGTGCAGTACCGGGAGGTGCTGTGACAGTGCCATCATTGGGGGGCACGGCAGTAGCGCCGGGTTGGGCTGGAGTCGTCACTGGCAAGACGGGTTCGGTGGGCGCAACTTCTTTTTTGCGCGCATTTCCTGGCGTACCTGCATAGCTTTTCCCCAGCTTTTTCAGCTTTTTAATCAGCGTTCCGGCTTTTTCAGTATTGCCGATTCCATCTTCAAGCGTCTTGATGGCGTGCGCTTTGTCGCCATGCTCGGCGTAATAATCACTCAATCGAGCAATTGCAGTGACAAAGTCAGGCTTCACCTCGATCGCTTTGTTTAACGCTAACACTGCCTCGGCATCGCGGTGCAGTGAAAACAGAATTCGCGCTTTGGTGTTGTAGATATCTGGCAAAAATACAAAATTCGAGTCGGAACGATCCAAGCTGTATTGAAGATCACCAAGTGCATACCCCAGCTTGCTTTTGCGCATATACGCATCGTGGGTTTTCCATGCGTTGTTTTCGGTGTTTAGCGCCCAGCAATAATGGTGAAAATGAGAATAAGACATGCCGTACATCGCATAATATTCTTCCAGGGATTTGGGGTCTTTGCTGATATTTCGAATGAGTTGCGTGCCGCGGCAATACGGAGGCAACAACGCCAGCTCGGATAAGCTCGTAACCTCGTCGGCCCACGCGTGGCTACTCAAAATGGCCAGCACAAAATAAAATAGTTTTTTCATGATTGCCTCTTCGTTATTTCTACGACACCTCTTGATAAATCCAGTTTACCGTCAGGGTTTCCACTTGTTTACGCCAAGCCGCTTCTGAGAAGGTGTGGTTGGCATCTTTCAGCACCGTCATTTTATTCTGCGGGCGATTGCACGCGATATTCCAGCTTTTATTGTGTTGCAGCAGCGCCCTGAATTCCTGCCCGGTTAGGTCTTTGCCACTCAGGATAATGTGAACGCTTCCCGTGTATTTTTTTAATCCCACGAGCATGCGATCAATGTAATCCACTGAGCCTTGTCGGCTAGTGGCTGACGTCAGCGCGGTGTGCTCTGGTTCCCGTACCTGTCGCGCAGCATGGGTCAGATCATTTAACGACGCATCCAGTTTTACCTTGCCGCCCAACAGTTTGGTCCAAAAAGACAGGCTTAACAGTCGAGCCAGATAATAATATTTGAGTCGCGCCCGGGCTGCGCCGGCTTCGCTATGCACCCAGGGATTTAACAACATTAAGCCTCTCACGCGCGCATCCGTCTGACAATAGTAGAGGGCCGCCGAAGCGCCATCGCATAGGCCCCACAAGGCTATCTGTTCGATTTCCGGCACCTGTGTCATTAATGCGTCAACCGCGGATTTGATATCGGCATCGATATCTTCAAAATTGCGCATCTCGCCCTCGCTATCGCCCATGCCGCGATAATCAAAGCGTATCGAAGCAATGCTATTTTGCGCGAGTTCACGCGCCAGCAAGGTGAATTGGCGGTGGCTGCCCGCGCGATATTGCGGGCCACCCACTACGATCACCACCCCGGTTTTATAGGGCCGGTCGGGGCGCGTCACAACACCGATCAGGCGGCTGCCTTCGCATTCAAAAATGATCGGTTGTGCCTGCCAGTTCATCGTGTCAGGGCTGCATGCTAGCCAATGTGGTTTCAATAAGACCAGTGCATTCGGTAATTTCCTGCGTGGCCCAAAAAGGATCGCCCATCACGGTGCGGACTTGAATGGCTGTCCCGGCATCGCTCCATATCTGGGCCACACGTTGACTCGCCGGAGTGAGACGCGCGCCGGTGGCTGCGCCTACTTCAAACCAGACCACCGCACAGGGGGGCACCATCGCGGCAAGTTTTACGACCTCTAATTCACGTGCCATCGCCGCAGAAAGCTTATTGCCGCCCACCTCTATCCCCTCGCCTGCCGCGAGGCGCGCACGCAATGCTTTGGTCCCTGATTTTGATTGGCCGTCAGAGAGCATTTCGCTGGCTAATTTAATGCGTAGAAACTGCGTCAGAAAAAGGTTGCCATCCGTCACTGGCTGCCACAGTAACAATCCATGAATAGTATGCAATTGCTGGGCCAAATGGGCTGCCAGCAAAGCGCCTGTACGCAAGCCCCAAAGGCTTACCGGCTGAGCGGTTTTTTGGTGCAGCCAGGCATGCGCAAGGCGTGCATCATCAAGCCAGGCCGACCACGAGGCCTCAGCAAAGTCCCCCGCACTATCCCCGCAGCCAGTGAGGTCCATCTGTAACACCGCGTAGCCGTGAGCGGCTAACGTGCGCGCCTGAAGTGCCGCCATGCGTCGTGATTTGTGCATTTCTTCTGCAAAGGGATGCAAATACAGCACGCTTCCCTTCAACGCAGAGAGGGAGGGCGAAAGAAAGAGGCAGAATAACGGGCCGCGCGGGCTTTCCAAAAAGAAAGGCTCGATATTGACCTCGGCCATTAGCTTGGGAGTTTTTGTTCTACGAAGGCCGTCAAAGTGCCAAGCGTTGCGAAGGTATCCGCGCTGATTTCATCATCATCGACACTGAAACCAAAGTGCTCTTCGAGGGCGGTCAAAATTGTCACGACGGCCATCGAGTCCAGTTCCGGAAGAGCACCGAGCAACGGCGAGGCGGCTTCGAGTTGGTCCACCCGCTGACCGAGTTGCAGGGTTTGCCCCAAAATGTTTCGTACTTCTTGTTGTGCAGGCATAAATAGCTCAATAAAATCAATAATCAAAACAGCTCCGTGTCACGGGAGCTGCGATGCAATATAGTCCGGCAGTAATAATTCCGGCCGTGCTTTCCCTAATGAAATATGCAATTTAGGGGCCAGATTAGAAACCATGATCTGGATTTGGCCTAAAGTCAAAAAAGTCGCACTGCCAAAGGGGCGAGCACCCAATCGTGTATGCGACGCCAAAGAACCCAAGTTGAACGCGGTGATGCGACTGAATGTCCAGCAAGCGCCAAGTGCGCGAATGTGCGCATTGGCGGCATCCCACAGCTTCAGAAAGGTAAAACCCAAACGATATTTGGGCGCCACGTAAACGTCAAAATCCCATACCGCTTTGCCCGAAGGGGGGAGCACAAATCTTGCGCGCACTACGTCTTCGTCGTAATGCCGCTCGATCAGCCAGATCGATCCCTGAAGTTGGTCACCCTTAATGATGGCCAGACAAATCGCTCCTTGGGCAAAGCGCGCCGCGATCACTGGAGCCGGGCGCTGGCACTGTGCCAGTAATGGATCGCCGGGGTTTAACAGCTTTACCGCAGACTGAACACTTTTACTCGCAGGCAGATGCGACTCAGCTGGAACGGGTTGTGCTACAAAAATAAAACGTTCTATCCCGGCGCGCCCTCGGCTGGGGCCGGACAGAATACGATGCAACAGAAAGAGCACGGTATTGAAAGGACCTAGATCCTTCCATAACCCAGCCAGCGTTTTTAATTTATTCAGCATATATGCTCAGTCTTGTAATGCGGCCTACCCCGACCCATAGCGCCGGACCAAGACACTTCGTCATAAACGGTCGGATACAATCCCGACGGGTCCGCCCTACATTTTAAAATAAAGTAACGCCTATGCCTTCCCATGTTCTAGACCTGATTGCCGACACGACCCGGCTGACCCCAAATGCGGTTGCATTGAGCGATAACGGCAAGTCCCTTAGCTATCAGGAGTTACTCGCTGAAATCATGCAGTGCGCTAGCCTCTTTTTGGGGCACGGACTTATGCGTGCGGAACGGGTGGCAGTTTATCTGGAAAAGCGCTCGGAGACCGTTATTGCGATGTTTGCCGCGGCTGCCGCGGGCGGCGTGTTTGTACCGGTGAATCCCCTGCTCAAACCCGAGCAGGTCGCCCATATTTTGCTCGACTGTAACGTGCGTATTCTGGTGACCTCGCCCGAGCGGCTGGAATTGCTGCGTGCTGTGCTCGCCCAGTGCGGCGATCTTGTCACAGTGCTTATCGTAGGCCAGCGGATGCCCGATCCGCTGGAGCGCGTGGAAATGGTGCTGTGGAGCGCACGTATACAGACGCCGGTACGCGAGCCATTTCGGGTAATCGATAGCGATATGGCCGCCATTCTCTACACCTCCGGCAGCACAGGGCGGCCCAAGGGCGTGGTGTTATCGCATCGCAATCTGGTCGCGGGCGCAAATAGCGTGACGCAATACCTGGGTAACACTTCAGCGGATCGCATTCTTTCAGTACTGCCGCTGTCGTTTGACTATGGGCTAAACCAGCTGACTACCGCGTTTGAAGTCGGGGCGTGCGCGGTGTTGATGAATTATCTGATGCCGCGCGATGTAATCCGCGCAGTCGAACGCGAAAAAATTACCGGGCTAGCAGCAGTCCCGCCCTTATGGGTGCAGCTCGCGCAGCTGGAGTGGCCCGAAAGCGTGACGACGCATTTGCGCTACCTCACCAATTCGGGCGGCCACATGCCCAAGCCCACGCTTAACGCGCTGCGCGCCAAGCTCCCGCAAACCCAGCCTTTTCTGATGTATGGGCTGACCGAAGCGTTTCGCTCGACCTATCTGCCCCCGAGCGAACTGGACGCGCACCCCGATTCGATGGGCAAGGCGATTCCTAATGCCGAAATTCTAGTGGTGCATGAAGACGGGACTTTATGCGCGGCCAATGAGCCCGGGGAACTGGTCCACCGCGGCGTGCACGTGGCGCTGGGCTATTGGAATGACGCCGAAAAAACAGCAGAGCGTTTTAAACCTGCGCCGGGACAACTTGCAGGTTTGGTGATCCCCGAACTCGCCGTGTGGTCGGGCGACACAGTGAAGATGGACGCGGAAGGCTTCCTTTACTTTATCGGTCGCCGTGACGAGATGATTAAAACTTCCGGCTATCGCGTAAGCCCCTCCGAAGTCGAAGAAGTCGTCTACGCGACTGGCCTCGTTGCCGAAGTGGCCGCCACTGGCGTCGCGCATCCTCAATTGGGGCAAGCGGTAGTGCTGGTGGTTTATACGCCGCAGACCGCTCCGGACCTCGCGGCCCAGCTGTTGGTTGCCTGCAAACAGCAGCTCCCCGGGTTTATGGTCCCCGCCAAAATTGAGGTGCGCGCCGAACCTTTGCCGCGCAATCCAAATGGCAAGATAGACCGCAAAAAAATATCGCTTGATTTGGCAGATTTGTTCGAGGAGAACAACGCGTGAACCCTCTTATCCTGCATGCGCCGCACCTCAATTTTCCGGTCATTGAAAACGCGCTTCAGATAGGCGGCATGCCAATCACTCGCCTGGCGGACCGCGTCGGCAGCACGCCCTTTTATGCTTATGATCGCCGACTGCTGACCGAAAGAGTGGCGCAGCTACGCGCCGCCCTGCCCACCGATATCCACTTGCATTACGCGATCAAGGCCAACCCGATGCCCGCGGTGGTCCAGCACATGGCGGGCTTGGTGGATGGGTTCGACGTGGCATCAGGCGGCGAACTGAAGGTCGTGCTCGATTCACCGATGCCCCCCGAAAAAATCAGTTTCGCAGGCCCGGGTAAAAGCGAGCGCGAACTCAGTCAAGCCATCGCAGCAGGCATCGTGATTAATCTGGAATCGGGACGCGAGTTGACACGGATTGCGGCCATTGCCACGCAAATGGGCATCCGGCCCAAGATCGCGGTAAGGGTAAACCCCGACTTCGAACTGAAAAGCTCGGGCATGAAAATGGGCGGCGGGCCCAAGCAGTTTGGCGTGGATGCTGAGCTGGTGCCGGACTTGCTCGCGCATATGAAAACGCTGCCGGTCGAGTTTTACGGCTTTCATATTTTTAGCGGCTCGCAAAACCTGAAAGCCGAATCGATCATGGAGGCGCAGCGCAACACCTTTGAGCTCGCCGGACGTTTAGCCGCGCACGCGCCAGGCCCCGTGCGACTGTTAAATCTGGGCGGCGGATTTGGCATCCCGTATTTTCCTGGCGAGCAGTCGCTTGATCTCGCCGCGGTGGGTGAGCATTTGGCAACGCTGATGCCGCAGGCACGGCAGGATTTCCCAGAGGCCGAATTTGTAATCGAGCTTGGCCGTTATCTGGTGGGCGAAGCGGGCGTGTATGTCAGCCGCGTGATCGAGCGTAAAACCTCGCGCGGCCAGGTTTTTTTAGTACTCGATGGCGGGCTGCATCACCACCTTGCCGCGTCGGGCAATTTTGGCCAGGTGATCCGCAAGAATTATCCGGTGCTAGTCGGCAATCGCGTTACCGCTGAAGGCGAGGCGCAGCCTGCGTCTGCAGTCGGCCCGCTGTGTACGCCGCTGGATGTGCTCGGTGACAGGATGAATTTGGGCCATGCCGAAGAAGGCGATCTGGTGGTGGTACTGCAATCGGGCGCGTATGGTTTGACCGCAAGCCCCACCGCATTTCTGGGCCACCCTGCCCCCGTCGAGGTGTTGGCCTAACCTGGCGCGGGTCTAAACTGGCGCGGGTCTAACCGCCTATCGAGACGCCAGGTTCTGCAACAAACGCAGCGCGTAAGCGTTGAGCTTGGTATCCCACGGCGTAAAGCGCGCGAGCTGATACATGTCCGAAGTAGCGGTTGACACGCCGTGTTGTGTTGAGACCGCAGCATCAAATCCCAACTCCCGCACTAAGCCCGCCTGCTCCGGCAGATAGTCCACCCCAGGCTTGCCATTCGGATAGGCAAACAATCGAATACGCTCGCCCAAGGTTTCTTCAAGCCAGGTTTTACCGGCTGCGATTTCCGCTTTGGCTTCGGCGTGGCTCAATTTGGCAAGAATGGGGTGACGCTGCGTGTGTCCGCCTATCTCCATGCCAGCTGCGTGCAGGTTTTTTAACTGCGCGGTTGTCATCATCAAGTTGTCAGGCAGCGACGCTGACTTTGCAACATGGGCGATGTTTGCGACGGTATCTTCCCGTTGATCGAGTGGCAGATATTTCACCTTGGGCAAAAGTTGCCCAATGGCGTGGGCTTTTGCCGCATCGGAGTCAATCGCATGAGTACCCAGGCCAAGCTCGTTCAGGTCCAATTGACTCAGCGGGCTGCGACGCACACTTTCAATCACCGTATCGTTAAACATGCGACCACCATTCAGATACGCCGTGGCGATAAAAAAGGTGGCATGCAGGTCGTGTTGTTGCAGGATGGGCAGCGCGTGAGTGGTGTTGTCGGCATAGCCATCGTCAAAGCTGATCGCGGCCGCGCGTGATGGCAGCGAGCCTTTTTTGAGCCGCGCAATCGCCTCCGGCAGTGGCAGTACATTAAATATTGATTTCAATAAGCGCAACTGCGCGTCGAACGTCTCGACGGTCGCCTCACCCGGAAATAGTGGATCGGTTTTCGGCAGTACGCGGTGGAAAATTAGAATGCTCAACTTGGCTTTCGCACCAGCAGGCGAAAAGCGATTCGCTACGAAACGGTAAATTGGGGAAGCTAGGCTAGCCATATTCTCATCTACTCCGTGTCGGCCTGCTCGTGCACCACGCGCCAGCGCATCGACTCCCCTGCGCGCAACGGCACGCCGACTTCGTCGCCGAGGCGCATGGTCTTCGGCACCTGCCAGCTTTCGCGTCGTAGCGTAATCGTGTCGCGGTTGCGCGGCAGTCGATAGAAATCTGCGCCGTAAAAACTGGCGAAGCCTTCCAACTTGTCCAACGCACCTGCGTCTTCAAAAGCCTCGGCATACAGTTCCATCGCCGCGTGGGCGGTATAAATCCCCGCGCAACCACACGCGGATTCCTTAGCGTGCTGTGTGTGCGGCGCGCTGTCGGTGCCGAGAAAAAACTTGGGGCTCCCCGAAATGGCGGCTTGTATCAGCGCCTGCCGGTGCGTTTCGCGCTTGAGCACCGGCAGGCAATAGTGATGCGGGCGAATGCCGCCCTGAAACATCGCGTTGCGGTTGTACAGCAGGTGGTGGGCAGTGATCGTAGCCGCGATGTTCGCGCTTGCACCTTGCACAAACGCCACGGCTTGCTGGGTAGTGATGTGTTCAAACACCACCCGCAGACGCGGGTGGTGTTTGAGTAAAGGTTGCAGCACACGCTCAATGAAAACGGCTTCGCGGTCAAACACATCGACGGCGGGGTCGGTTACTTCGCCGTGGATTAGCAGGGGAAACCCGGTTTCCTCCATCGTAGCAAACACCGCTTCACAATGCTTAAGATCGGTTACGCCTGCATCTGAATTCGTCGTCGCGCCCGCAGGATAATATTTCAGCGCATGCACGAAGCCGCTCGCCTTGGCGCGCCGGATTTCATCGGCCTGAGTGTTATCGGTGAGATAAAGCGTCATCAACGGCTCGAACTGAACACCGCTCGGCACCGCTGCCAGCAAGCGTTCGCGATATGCCGCAGCATCCGCAATCGTCACGACTGGCGGCTTCAAGTTCGGCATCGCAATCGCGCGCGCAAACACGCGCGCAGTATCTGGCAGCACGCTCTGCATCGCGGCGCCGTCGCGAAAATGAATGTGCCAGTCGTCGGGGCGGGTGATCGTGATCGTGTCTGTCATGCGTTGGTTTCGGGTTTAAGCGCCAGCGCCATTTTATAGAGTTCGGATTTTTTGCGCCCGGTCAATTGCGCAGTGAGTTTGGCGGCGACCGACGCGGGTAATTCGCTGAGCAACACCGCCAGGATGCGTTGCGCTTCAGTGTCTTCGGCGGGGACTACCGCCGCAGGGGGCGCAACGATGAGCACAAATTCGCCACGCAAATTATTAGGGTCAGAAGCCAGCCACGCGGGCGCATCCCCCAGGGTAAGGATGACAATCGTTTCGAAGCGTTTGGTGAGCTCGCGCGCAATCGTCAGCATTCGGGTGGGGTCGAGCACCGCGCCCATGTCAGTGATTGTTTCAACCACGCGATGCGGCGCTTCATAAAAAACCAACGCTGCGTCAATACCCGACAGGGTTTGCAACACCAGTTTGCGCGGGCCGGATTTGGGCGGCAAAAACCCGTGAAACAACCATGCGCCCTGCGCTATGCCGGCTACAGACAATGCGGTCACGACAGCGCTGGCCCCTGGTACCGGCACCACTAACAACCCCGCCGCGCGTACCGCCGCCACCAGCCGCGCACCCGGATCAGAAATGGCCGGCGTCCCAGCGTCAGACACGTAGGCCACCGCTTCGCCCCCAATAATCTGCTCAATGACTTTTTGTGCAGCCGCAATCTCGTTGTGTTCGCGGATCGACGCCAGCGGTTTTTTGATATTGAAATGCGCGAGCAATTGTCCGGACACACGCGTGTCTTCGGCCGCGACGCGATCCACACCTCGCAGGGTTTCCAGCGCGCGCAGGGTGATATCGCCTAGATTGCCAATTGGCGTTGCCACCACGTAAAGCGCGGCGGGCAGACGGGTATGATGCGGACTATCGTTCATTCCTTGCCATTGTCGCATGCTGAAAACCCTGCTCGGCCAAACCGCTGAAGCACACGCTGAGCGCTTTCTGGAATCTCAAGGCTTGAAACGCGTCGCACGTAACTGGCGCTGCCGGTTTGGCGAGATCGATTTGATCATGCACGATCAACACACCTTGGTGTTCGTAGAAGTCCGCATGCGCAGCAGCACCCATTTTGGCGGTGCCGCGGCGAGCGTAACTACGAGCAAGCAACGCAAACTGCTCGCGGCCGCCAAGCTGTATCTGAGCGCCTTGCCCGAAGTGCCGCGCTGCCGGTTTGATGTGGTGGCGCTCGCCGACAGCCGCTCGGTACCGCAATGGATACAAAGCGCGTTCGACGATATGGGATAATGCCCCATGCCTTTACAAGACAGAATCCACGGTCATTTTCTTGCGTCGGCGCAACTTCATCTTGAGGCGGCCGAAACGCTTTCACCCACGATTGAACAAGCTGCCCAAGCTATTGTGCAAAGTTTGACCCAGGGCGGAAAAGTGCTGGTTTGTGGCAACGGTAGCTCAGCAGCTGACGCGCAACGTTTTGCGGCGACAATGATTAATCGCTTTGAGCAAGAGCGCCCCGGGTTGGCAGCGATTGCATTAACCAGCACTTGCATACTCTCCTCGATTGCGAATGATTATGCTTATGAGCAGGTGTTTGCGCGCCAGGTCAAGGCGCTGGGATTACCCGGCGACGCGCTACTTGCGATCACTACCAGCGGAAATTCCCCCAGTGTGCTGGAAGCCGTGTCCGCTGCGCACACCCGCGGCATGTCGGTGATAGCGTTAACCGGACGTAACGGCGGTCGTCTTGCGGAACTGATTCGCGAAGGCGACATCCACCTATGTGTGCCTGCGGAATCCTCCGCGCGTATTCAAGAAATCCATCTGCTGACGATCCATTGCCTGTGTGATGCGGTCGACAGTGTCTTATTAGGAGTGGAATCATGAAAAATATATTGTTGGTAGCGGTGTTGGGAATGGCGTGTGTGCAACTTACAGGCTGCGCTGCGCTGGTATTAGGTGGCGCCGCCACGGGCGCTGCGGTGAGTGTAGATCGCCGCACGGCAGGCACGGTGATCGGCGACCAGGAAATCGAGGTAAGGGCATTTAGCCGCTTGCGCGAAAACTTCCCCAAAGACAGCATCCATGTGTCTGCCACCAGCTTTAACCATCAACTCTTGCTGACGGGCCAAGTGCCGGATGAAGCCACGCGCACCAAGGTTGAAGCCGTAGTCCGCCCGATCCCCGATGTGCGTACTGTATTCAATGAAACCATGGTGGCGGGTGCGACTTCGTTCACGTCTGCGGGCAACGACGCCAGTGTTACCGCGCAGGTTAAAGCACGCATGCTGCAAGACAATCGCGTGCCGAGCATTCACGTAAAAGTCGTAACGGAGGCCGGGGTCGTTTATCTGATGGGGCTCTTGACCCATGCGGAAGCCGATGCTGCAACCGAAGTTGCGCGGAGTACTAGCGGAGTAATCAAGGTCGTCAAACTGTTCGAATACATTAATTGATTTTTCGATTAGCGCGCGCTTGACTATCTGGGTCTGTCGCAAGCGACGTTCAACTCTCACCGCATTCGCTCATGAAATATCACGACCTGCGCGACTTCATCGCGCAACTCGAAGCCATCGGCGAACTTAAGCGCATCCGCGTTGAAGTCGACCCCAAATTAGAGATGACCGAAATCGCCGACCGCGTATTGCGCGCTGGCGGCCCGGCGCTGCTATTTGAAAATCCAAAAGGCAGCTCCATCCCGGTACTCGCCAATCTTTTTGGCACGGTGCGGCGCGTGGCGCTGGGCATGGGCGAAGATGATCCGGGTCAACTGCGCGAAGTCGGCAAACTGCTGGCTTATTTAAAAGAGCCTGAGCCCCCAAAAGGTCTGCGCGACGCGTGGGACAAATGGCCGGTGTTAAAGCAGGTGCTGAACATGGCGCCGAAAGTGGTGAGTGGCGCGCCGTGTCAGCAAGTCGTGTGGGAAGGCGATGAGGTCGATTTGTCCCGATTGCCCATCCAGCATTGCTGGCCTGGCGACATTGCGCCGCTAGTCACCTGGGGGCTGACTGTCACGCGCGGCCCGCATAAAACGCGGCAAAATCTGGGCATCTATCGTCAGCAAGTCATCGGCAAAAACAAGCTCATCATGCGCTGGCTTGCGCATCGCGGCGGCGCGCTGGATTTTCGCGAGCATCAGGAAGCGCATCCCGGACAGCCTTTTCCGATTGCAGTCGCGATCGGTGCCGACCCGGCGACGATACTAGGCGCAGTCACGCCGGTGCCGGATTCCTTGTCTGAATATCAATTCGCGGGTCTGCTACGCGGCGCAAAAACAGAAGTCGTGAAATGCATAGGCTCGGATTTGCAGGTGCCCGCCTCCGCTGAGATCGTATTGGAAGGCGTAATCCATCCGGGAGAGACCGCGCTGGAAGGCCCCTATGGCGACCATACCGGCTACTACAACGAGCAGGAAACCTTCCCGGTCTTTACCATCGAGCGCATCACGATGCGTCGCGACCCGATCTATCACAGCACCTACACCGGCAAACCGCCCGACGAACCCGCGATCCTCGGCGTGGCTTTAAACGAAGTCTTCGTGCCGTTGCTGCAAAAGCAATTCCCCGAAATCACCGATTTCTACCTGCCGCCCGAAGGCTGCTCGTACCGCATGGCCGTCGTCAGCATGAAAAAACAATACCCCGGCCACGCCAAACGCGTGATGTTTGGCGTATGGAGTTTTTTGCGCCAGTTCATGTACACCAAGTTCATTATCGTCACCGACGACGATGTGAACGTGCGCGACTGGAAAGAAGTCATCTGGGCACTGACCACCCGCGTCGATCCCGCCCGCGATACGCTAATCGTCGAAAACACCCCGATTGATTACCTCGATTTCGCCAGCCCCATATCCGGCCTCGGCAGCAAAATGGGCATCGACGCCACCAACAAATGGCCCGGCGAGACACAGCGCGAATGGGGCACTCCGATACAAATGGACGCTGGGGTGAAAGCGCGAGTGGACGCGATGTGGGCGGAGTTGGGTTTAACCTAGTTTGCGCATTTATCTTTCAAACCCCCGTGCCCCTGAGCCCCCATTGCAAGTCTGACATTCCGAGCCGCACCGGCGCTAAAGTTTTACCCCATATCTGCCGACTACCTTACTAAGGTAGGTTCTACCCTCGGAGTGGCAACCCTCTCTTTTATTGGGTTGGTCGGAGTTTTCGTTATGCAATCCCGCCTGATCATCTGCGCGCGGCTTATTTGGGTGGCCGCCATGCCTTTCTGCGCGAGTATGGGCGTGGCCAAGGCTGGCGACTTACTTTTCTTTCCGAGCGTGACCAGTGTCGCCAGAGATAACAGCGCAGACATCCACAAAAAGCACGAAATCGAACCAGCAGTGGATATGTTCTTCTCGATGAGGCGCGAGTCTTTTCTGCTGTTAGCAGAGTTTTTTGTGAACCGCGACGAGCATGAGCTAGAGCGATTACAGTTTGGTTTTGCGCCCACTCCCACGGACAAAATATGGCTGGGCAGATTTCATACTCCCCTTAGTTATTGGAATACCGCCTACCACCACGGGGCTTATCTTCAACCGTCCATTACTCGGCCCGGTATCGCGGAATACGAAGACGGCGGAGGAATTTTGCCGATGCACGCCACGGGTTTACTGATCGATGGCTCACGGGAGCGCGGCCAAACCCGATGGAACTATGAGATGGCAGCCGGGGTAGGCCCCACCTTCACAGATGCCCTTACGCCGTTTAGCCTCACCGAACGGGGAAAACACGGAAGGATAAGCCTCAGCGCCAAACTGGGCTTCCAGCCAGTGGGTAGCGAAACCGATGAGACAGGCATTTTTGGTAGTTACACCGAGATCCCCTTCATTAACGGGTTATACACACAGGCAAAACAAATCGTAGCGGGGGTTTTTATACCCAGGATTGGGATCAATGGCGGGTTGCCACTGAGCTCACCTTGGTCCACGCCAGCATGGAAAATGCATCGCTGGTTTCGCACAGCACCTTTGCCAATCTTTATATTCACGGCGAATACAAAATCTCGGAGAAATGGACCAGCTATGGGCGTCTGGAATCCAGCGCCAATGCACACAACGCTTATCTGCAAATGTTCCCGGGGTTTATTTCCGCGCGCGCGCTGATAGGCGGGCGTTGGGAGCCTTTCCTCCAGCAAGCGATTAAATTCGAAGTGGTCCGCAACGAACGGCAAGACGGCCATCGCTACAACGAGCTTGGCCTGCAATGGAGCATGGTTTTTCCATGAGCCGCTTGCTGCCAACTCTTTTTTTCGGGCTCATGTTTTTTTATACATTGGGTGCATCCGGCGCTGAGCAAAAACTGGTGCTTGTTACCAGTGCCCAGTCGCCTATTGCTCAACTAACCACTGTAGAAACGCGCAAGCTTTACCTCGGGGTACCCTTCCAAGTAAACGGTCGTGCAATTACCGCTTTGCGCAATACGAGTGACGCACGATTGCAAGAAGTCTTTATGCAGCACGTGATGTACATGGCGACCGAAACTTACGAACGCCAAATTTTGAATCGGGTATTCCGTGCCGGGGGCCAGCGACCGCCAGTTTATTCAGAGCCCCATGAGTTAATGCAGGCGTTATATAGCAACCCGTTGGCCATAAGCTATTTATGGAACGAAACCGCCCTCGCTACTCCGGGCATAAAGATCTTGGGCGAATAAATGAAGGCCGCCCTACACGCCTATCTGAGTAGCTACATTGGACGCATGTTGCTGGGGACGTTGTTAATCCACCTGGTATTGACGCCAATTTTATTCACCAGTATTTTTTTGCTGGTCGCCCAAGATTACAAAGCCCAGTTTATAAACTCCATTCGGGCGCAGAGTTTTCAACTCGCAATGCAGATCGGCGAGAACCAAGAGCCCGCTAAAATCCAGCGCGTTTTAGATGACCTGGTACTAAGTGGCCAAACACTTTTTGCTGCATACGAAAAGGATAAACGTCATCTTCAAGCCGCACCTTCCATGTTGAATGTCGAGTTCAATGAGGATTTTTATTTTGGTGAACACCACGACAATATTTATTTTGTCACGGCGAAGATCGCTGATAAGAATGGGCACGGGAACGGCATTCTGAAGCTGGGATTTGACGAGCTACCGCTCGCCCAGCGCATCCAAACTTCTTATATGCGCGGGATCCATATCGCCACGGGGTATCTTGTTCTCACTTTAATATTGGTGGGATTCTTCGGGCGATTCCTCACCCAATCCATCCGTCAATTACGTGAGGCTTCTCACAAAATTGCCAGCGGCGATACCGCTACCGAGTTAACGGTTAAAACGCACGTCACCGAGGTGTCCAACCTGGCGCTTGATCTTGAAGCAATGCGCGTGGAGCTGGTGCGCCGGGAACATGAAATTGCACTGCGCGAGGCCACCCAAAGAGCGGTACTCGAAAACGCTGCGGAAGGTATTGTGACGGTGGATGCGCAATGCCGTGTGAAGAGTTTTAACAAGGCGGCCGAGTTGATATTTGGCCACCTTGAACACGAAGTATTGGATAAGGCCTTTACCCAAATGCTCGCCAACTCAGAGGTTTGTCTGTTTAATCCAGCAGCTGAAACAGGGCTGTTGATTCGTCAGGAGTTGATTGGTCTGCGCAAACCCGACCAGGAGTTTGATCTTTTGCTCTCCGTGAGCAAAATCTATATTGCGGGTACGCACTTATTCACCATCCTTGCCCAGGATATTAGTGAACGCAAAAGATTCGAAGCTCAACTTAAATATCTTGCCACACACGATACGCTCACCCGACTGCCCAACCGCGCGCTGTTTCAGGACCGGTTAGCGCAAGCCCTTGCGCATGCAAAGCGCAATGCGTGCATCACTGCGCTGCTCTTTCTTGATCTGGACCGCTTTAAAAATATTAACGACACGCTCGGACATGATACTGGTGACGCTTTACTCATCGCGGTCACAGAAAGATTGCGCACCTGCGTGCGGCTAGAAGATACTCTGGCGCGATTGGGCGGCGATGAATTTACGGTCATTTTGCCCGAAGTCAAACACGCCGATGATGCAGCCGTAGTAGCGCAAAAAATATTAAATGTGCTGACCCGCTCGTTTCACTTTGGTGAGCGCGAGCTATTTATCACCGCGAGCATCGGTATTGCGCTCTACCCATTTGATGGCATTAGCTCAGGCGACTTGGTCAAACACGCAGACAGCACTATGTACGTCGCCAAAAAACTGGGCGGGAATAATTTCCAATATTTCACCTCCAAAATAAACAACAACATTGCAGCGCGAATGGAAATGGAAGTCGACCTACGCCATGCGTTGGCACGTAATGAGTTAGTCGTTTACTACCAGCCACAGATAGATATTGTGAGCAACCGCATCACGGGCTTTGAAGCATTGCTACGCTGGCAACGCCCTGGTTACGGGCTGATTTCACCGCTTCAATTCATCCCCTTGGCCGAAGAAACCGGTCTGATTCTGCCGATTGGAAATTGGGTATTGCGCGTCGCCTGTGCGCAGATTGTGGCTTGGCAAGCATTGGGCGTGGGGCCGTTATCGATAGCCGTCAATTTGTCCGCCCGACAATTTGAGCAAACCGATTTTTTGAAAACCATCCACGACACCCTCACGGAAATCGGCCTTGAGCCTGCTTTGTTAGAGGTGGAACTCACCGAGAGCACGGTGATGCACCACGTAGAGCAAGCCATTCGTGTGTTAGAGGGTTTGAAGAAATTGGGCGTACGAATTTCGATTGACGATTTTGGCACCGGCTACTCATCGCTTAGCTACCTGAAGCGCTTCCCGATTGATATCCTGAAGATCGACAAATCTTTTATCGCCGATATCACCACTGCCGATGACGACGGCGCAATTGCCTCCGCCATTATCGAAATGGGGCATAGGCTCAAACTAGAACTCATCGCGGAAGGGGTGGAAAATAGCGAGCAGCTCGCATTCTTACGCGCGCGAAACTGCACCACCGTGCAGGGCTATTATTTCAGCAAGCCTATGTCACCGATGGCCATTACCAGAATGCTGGAGGCACAAATAAATCGCGCTGTACACGCAGAGTTACCGGCCCTACCCTATGCCTGGCATGACGCCGAACCAAGTCTTAGCGCCTACTGCAAAACAATCCCCTGCAATTCATTGAGCCTTACCCAACACCCAAAAGTTGGCGCCTAAGGGTTAATGCAAATAGCAAGATTCGGGTGTTTATGCATGCATGAAGCCTCAGAGTTGACCCAGGCTGGAATAAGTCTTCCAGTTGAAATCAACTTATATGGGAATTTACACAGTGTCTGCTCTAATCAACAAAGTTGCGATCATCACTCTTGCCAGCTCTGGTCTCGGCTATGCAACATCAAAATTATTGCCCGTGAGGGCGCCAAGTCCGGTATCCGGCCTTGGCAGCAAGATGGGTTCGACGCGACAAACAAATGGCGCGCCTAAGCCCAGCGCCACTAGTGGGACGTCGATAAAGATGGAGCGGCAGTGAAAACAAAAGTGGATGCTATATAGGCAGGGCTAGGATTGCCTTGATTAAGACAAAAACTACACTTTCAGGGATGCGAGTGGATGCGTTCATCGTTGTGCTTTTTCACTAGCGGATGGGCTGGTTATGTACGCTTGCCGTGGGTCGTTGGCTTTGGGATAAGCGCGGAGCAATACGCCTTCCGCCACCAGGGGATTCAGGATACGGGTTCGCAAATCCTTGCCATCGCGATCACGTCGCTTCAGCAGGTCGGCCAAGACTCTTAAACCAAGGTAACGCCCATCGCACAAACGCAGAACCGTTTGACGCACCAATTCCGGGCGGGCTCTTAACCGTTCGCTAACGGGTGCTGCTTGCTGACGAAGCAAGGCTATTTCAGCTTGACCCAATTGATTCAACTCCGAAACCACCTGCGGAGGCTCAGGTGGGAAATTCTCAAACTCCGGGGTTAAGGAGCTTAGCTCAGGGGGTAAAGCGTTTAGGTCCGGGGTTATCGAGCTTAGCTGGGGGGGTAAGAGTGGGGTACCCTCACTCTCAAATAGGGTTACGCCCCGACGTTCCTGCCAAGGTAAGAAATACATCATTCCTCGACCTACGCCGTCAGACACCAGCAACCCGTCTTTCACAAGCCGTGCCAACATCTTAGTTATGTCTGAAGGATGATCAGTGGAAATTTCGCGTAAGCGACTATGGTTAACCATGCCTTCAGTAGCTGCGGTTACCAACGCCAAATGCTCCAGCGGCGGCAGCCTAGCGAATTTCGCTCCCAAGTGCGCTTCCAACTCGGCCACTGCCTGTGCCGGTAACAAGCTGGTCATGCGCAGCTCCATCAAGGTCTGCTCGGGGTCGCTTATTTCATACAGAACAGGCCGACGCCAATGCTGACCTGTCCAGTTGTGATAAATCTTAGGTAAGCCAGAACCCGCATGGTCGCCGTAACCTACCAGCTGAAACATCATCTGCAAACGGCGATTGCGGCAGTCGCTTGTTCCGCCTGCAACTGCTCGCGCAATTGGAATCCGCATCAACCCAGGGTTGCGAAAGCCGAACATATCGGGCCGTTTCACTACCAGTACCGAGACACGTCCTGAAAAGTCGGCGTGAATTAATGTGTTAACCAAGGCTTCACGCAGCGCCTCATGCACCGGCGTGTCCTCAATGCGCTGCCCGTCCTGCAACTGAAAAGGTACTTTCAAATCGGCTGTCAGCTTCTGATACACCTTGCGGAAAAAATCATACACGTTACCGGACCAACTCCCATCAGGAACCAGCCGGTCGATCCAGCGCTTCTCGGCCTTCGCCTCGGGCCGCTCCTGGTAGTCCACCATGTAATGCGGCAGCGCATCAGAGATCACTTCGGCGCGGCCAAACATCAACAATCCTGCCAGCCGCAGCCCTGAAGTACCCTCTTCGCGATTTTTCCCCCATGCGCCGATGCTTTCCAGAAATTCGGGCACTGGCAAATCCGTCCACACATGCCCGGGTTTGACTGCCGCAAAACGATTGCGATAAGCCGCCACCGTATCCATATCCAGGTCCGTGAAATCAAAACCTTTGAGAATGCGCTCATCACGGGAGTCTTCTACTTGCTCAGCCAGCATACGGCGCACAGTTTCATCCTCCGCAAGGTAATCCCCTTCGTAGCGGCGCAAATACGTGCCTGCAAATGGATTGCCGCCAAGATGGACTGGCTTGACTCCGCGCGGGGCACGAGGAACCTCGATCCGTAATACGGTTTTGCCATCAACGGTGACAGGTTGAATCTGGCTCTCGACTAGGAGATTGGCGCTGACTTGCTTGCGGTTGTGTAGATTATCCCAAAGTGCTTTGCGTATACGAGCCACGTCCTCCAGCCCCAGCGCATGGAATTGGCCCCGCGGCTTTTCCTGAATGCCCAACCAGATCACCCCACCATCGCTATTAGCCATGGCGCAATAGCTTTTCCAAAAATCCTCAGGCACTTCGCCCCGGCCATCCCGTCCCTGCGCGGCTTTGCATTCCAAATCCACGCTCTCGGCCAAGGTAGCCAGGTCATCTAGCGTTAATTGCAGGTTCATGCGCCCTCCTTGGCGGTATGAGCTTACGAGTTCGAACCCGTTTTCCCGCCGAGTTCATACGTTAGGAAACGATGCATCCAGGAGGTGACGGCCTTGCAGTCTTGGGGCACGCTCTGGCCGGTGAAGCTTGAGGGTTTTTCAGAAACCCTCAACTAAACTTAGTAAGCAGCAGTGAGAAATGGTGGAGAGGAGGAGGATCGAACTCCCGACCTCCGCATTGCGAACGCGGCGCTCTCCCAGCTGAGCTACCCCCCCGATGCGGAAATTATCCCATAAATGAATCTGCGATACGCGGGTGCGGATCAATCCCCATGAGGGGGATTCCTTGGGAAGGATCTAGCCTTGAGTTGGGTAAGAAATTGCAATAGGTTGGAGCTACGGTGGGCCATCCCCCATCCCAATAAAACTCCGCAAGCATTGGCGAGCGCATCAAGCACGTCGGATTGACGAGTGGGAGTGAATCCTTGCAGCCACTCGATCAGGATGCCTAACAAGACCAATGCGATAGCCAAACGTAGACGTTCTCGGGGAGCGTTATAGAGTTGTGCCCACCAAAACATTAAGGTGCCGTAACTTACTAGATGCTCCAACTTATCGGCTTGTTGAAAATCCGCGGGCAGCGTGGGCGCGGGGCCGAGCGAAAATACAAACGCAGCTACGACGCCCAGCCAGGCGACCAATAACCACAGCAATCGAATCATGCTTTAACCCGCTGCGACCAGCGATACATAATGAATCCGGCGACGACCATCGGCAGCGATAACCATTGCCCCATGCTTAAACCGAGGTCCAGCAATCCAAGAAAGCTATCTGGTTCGCGGGTGAATTCAGCCAGAAAACGTAGCGTGCCGTAGCCCATTAAAAATACCGCAGAAATAGCGCCGACCTGTCGCGGCTTTTTGGCAAAGATCCACAAGATCACAAACAACGTTAAGCCTTCGCCTGCGAGTTGGTACAGCTGCGACGGATGACGCGGGAGGGCATCCGCGTAAGGAAACACCATGCCCCACGGTAGATCAGTGGGCCGCCCCCACAACTCGCCGTTGATGAAGTTGCCGAGCCGCCCCGCCGCGAGCCCCAGCGGCACCAGCGGCGCAATAAAGTCTGTGACTGATAGCCACCGGAGTTTGCGGCTGCGTGCAAACCACGCCATCGCGAGGATCACTCCCAAAAACCCGCCGTGAAAGCTCATGCCGCCTTCCCATACTTTGAAGATATTCAGCGGGTGCGCCAGATAGTCGCCCGCTTTGTAGAACACGATGTAGCCCAGTCGGCCGCCCAGAACGACCCCGAGTACGCCAAGAAACAACGCGTCGTCGAGCATTTGATTGGTCCAACCGGTCCAGGGTTGATGCGCAATGCGCCAGCGCCCCAATCCAAAAAATAGCGCAAATGCGAGCAAATACATCAAACCGTACCAATGCACGGCGATGGGACCGAGCTGGATAGCAACCGGATTGAATTGAGGATAGATGAGCATAGGAATGAAAGGGGCTAGGGACTGGAGGCTGGGAGCTAGTAAAATAGCAGGCTGATTATAGCTTTGCAGCGAGACTTAAGATGCCTGATTACCGTTCCTGGACAACCACCCGCGGCCGCAATATGGCCGGTGCCCGTGCTTTATGGCGCGCCACCGGTATGAAAGACGCCGATTTTTCAAAACCGATTATCGCGATTGCGAATTCATTTACGCAGTTTGTGCCGGGGCATGTGCACCTGAAGGATATGGGCCAACTGGTCGCGCGCGAGATCGAGGCCGCGGGCGGCGTGGCGAAGGAATTCAATACCATCGCAGTCGACGACGGTATCGCAATGGGACACGGCGGCATGCTGTATTCGCTGCCGTCGCGCGACTTGATTGCGGATTCAGTGGAGTACATGGTCAACGCGCATTGCGCTGATGCGCTGGTGTGTATTTCCAACTGCGACAAAATCACGCCGGGCATGTTGAACGGTGCGCTGCGGCTGAATATCCCGACCGTGTTTGTGTCCGGGGGGCCGATGGAAGCGGGTAAGGTGGTGTGGGAAAGCAAAGTTATAAAACTCGATCTTGTTGACGCGATGGTGTCGGCGGCCGACCCGAAATTTAGCGATGCCAAAGTCGACGAGCTGGAGCGCTCGGCGTGCCCGACCTGCGGCTCATGCTCGGGCATGTTTACCGCCAATTCGATGAATTGCTTGACGGAGGCGCTGGGGCTTTCGTTACCGGGTAACGGCTCGCTGCTCGCAACACACGCCGACCGCCGCGATCTTTTTTTAGCAGCAGGACGCGTGATCGTGCGCAACGCACGGCGCTATTACGACGACAACGACACCAGCGTGCTGCCGCGCGCAATCGCCAGTTTCGAGGCGTTTGAGAATGCGATTTCACTCGACATCGCGATGGGCGGCTCTACCAATACCGTGCTGCATCTGCTCGCTGCCGCGCACGAAGCGGGCGTGGATTTCACGATGAAGGACATCGACCGCATGTCGCATCGCGTCCCGCATCTCGCGAAAGTGGCACCGTCGATTCAGGTTTATCACATGGAAGACGTGCACCGCGCGGGCGGTGTGATGGCGCTGTTAGGAGAGCTGGATCGTGGCGGGCTGATCCATCGCGAGCTGCCAACGGTGCTGTCCAAAAGTATGGGCGAGCAAATCGACACCTACGACATCCGCCGCACCCGCGATTCCGATATCAAGGACTACTACCGTGCCGCGCCGGGCGGCGTGCCGACGCAAACGGCGTTTTCGCAAAGCCGCCGTTTTGCAACGCTGGACGACGACCGCATTAATGGCTGCATCCGCGACATCCCACACGCGTATTCTCAAGACGGCGGGCTGGTGGTGCTGTACGGCAATATTGCGCAGGACGGTTGCATTCTTAAAACCGCAGGCGTTGACGCCAGCATTCATCAATTCGCCGGACCTGCACGCATTTTTGAATCGCAAGATGCGGCAGTCGAAGCCATTCTCGCCGACAAGATCGTCGCGGGCGATATCGTCGTGATCCGCTACGAAGGCCCACGCGGTGGGCCGGGCATGCAGGAAATGTTGTATCCCACGTCGTATCTAAAATCCAAAGGCCTGGGCAAGGTCTGCGCGTTAGTCACAGATGGTCGGTTTTCCGGCGGAACATCAGGTTTGAGTATCGGTCACGCCAGCCCGGAAGCGGCGGAAGGCGGCAATATCGGCCTTGTCGAAGAAGGCGACCGCATTGAGATCGACATCCCGAATCGCGGCATCAACCTGATGATCAGCGACGCCGAATTCGCGCGCCGCCGGGCAGCGATGCAAGCCAAAGGCGCGCAAGCCTGGAAGCCGGTCAACCGCGAGCGCGTCGTGTCGCCCGCGTTGCGCGCGTATGCGTCGATGGTGACCTCGGCCGCGTTTGGCGCGGTGCGCGATGTGTCGTTGGTAGAACATCCGAGCGCCGCGCAAATCGAGGCCGATCCGCTGGGCCAATTTGCAATCCCCGGCCACCTCAGCTTTCGCGTTGGCGCAGGCGGTTTGACTTATGCCGATATCGACAACGACGGCGGCCGCGCGACGATTTGTTTGCAGGGCGCGCATCTGGTGAGCTTCCGCCCCAAGTCACAACAACACCCCGTGGTGTGGGTGTCTGAAGACGCTAAATTTGCGCCGGGTAAATCCATCCGCGGCGGCGTGCCAGTGTGCTGGCCGTGGTTCGGCGCACATGCGTCGGAAGCGAGCTTTCCGGCGCACGGTTTTGCGCGCACGGTACCATGGGAAGTGATCCACGCGCGCCGCCGCAACGATGCCAAGACCGAGATCACGCTGCAAATGGGCGACAACGAACAAATCCGCGCGCAATGGCCGCACCCCACCCGCTTGCAACTGACTATTGTGGTTGGCGAGAAACTCGAAATGCGACTGGCGACCACCAATCTAGGCACCGAGCCCGTGCAAATCGGCGAGGCTGTGCATACCTATCTACAAGTGGGCGACATCGGCGACATCCAGGTAAGCGGACTCTCGGGGAGCGTGTATTACGACAAGGTCGAAAACTTTGCGCAAAAAAAACAGCAAGGGGACATTCGCTTCGACAGCGAAGTGGACCGCGTCTACATCAACACCCCCTCCGACTGCGTCATTGAAGACCCGCAACTGCAACGCCGTATTCGCATCGCTAAAACGGGCTCGGACGCGACCGTGGTGTGGACGCCGTGGCTCGACAAAGCGAATCAAATGGGCGATATGGGCAAAGGGCGCAATGCCCAAGGCGGCTGGCGTGAGATGGTGTGTGTGGAGTCGGTTAACGCGATGGACAACCTTGTCACCATCGCGCCGGGTGCAACGCATACCTTGGCCGTGACCTATAGTGCCGAGTCTTTGCCATCATCTTGATGTAGTCAGTTGGAAAGGTCGCACACCATGCGCACGATACTGGTAGCCAACCCCAAGGGCGGCAGCGGCAAAACCACGCTGTCGATCAACCTCGCCGGTTACCTGGCTGCCAGTGGCAAGCGCGTGATGATGCTCGATCTGGATCGGCAGAAATCGGCCACGCAGTGGCTGGCCGCGCGCGATACGAGTCTGCCGCCAATTGGTCTACTCACCGAAAACCAGGGCGAAGGCTCCGGTTGGCTAGTGATCGATTCTCCTGCTGGTTTGCACGGCAAAAATCTTGAGCACGCACTTAAACTTGCGCACCAGGTGATCGTGCCGATTGCGCCTTCGGTATTTGATATCCGCGCGAGCCAGGATTTTTTGTCCGCATTGCAAGCCGAAAAATCGGTCCGCAAAGGCCGCGCGTTTATCGGGCTGGTGGGGATGCGCGTAGACGCCCGTACACGTGCCGGTGTCACCCTTGAAGGCCTGATGGCGCAACAAGATCTACCAGTACTGGCGTATCTGCGCAATGCACAAAACTATGTGAATGCTGCGTTCGAAGGCAAAAGCCTGTTTGATTTACCGCCGCATATTGCGGAGCGTGACCTTGAGCAATGGCAAGGGATCACCTCTTGGCTCGATACCGAAGTGAGCCCGACCAAGCGATAGCTTCATCGGCGACCGTATAATCGGCGATTGTTTTATCCTGTTTAAAAGATTTCGCCTTGAAAGATATTCCCCTGAAAGACCAGATTGCGGCGTTATTGGCGCAGGCGGTATCGGTGATTGCGCCGGATGCCACGCTAAGTTTCGAATTAGAACGCCCCAAAAATACGACACATGGTGATTTGTCCAGCAATGCGGCGATGCAACTTGCCAAGCCCTTGCGCCGCAATCCGCGCGAACTGGCGCAGGCGATTCTGGATGCATTGCCTGCGTCCGATCTGATTCAAAAAGCTGAAATTGCCGGGGCGGGTTTTATCAATTTTTATCTTCAACCTGCCGCATGGACAGGTATCGTCGCGCAGATACGCGAGGCGGGGGCGGCTTTCGGTTGCAACACATCGGGCGCAGGCAATAAGGTACTGGTGGAGTTTGTCTCGGCCAATCCGACTGGGCCCTTGCATGTGGGGCATGGCCGCCAGGCCGCGCTGGGGGATGCGATTTGTAATCTGTACGCGACACAGGGTTGGACTGTGTATCGTGAGTTTTATTACAACGACGCGGGGGTGCAAATTCAAACCCTGGCGACGAGTACGCAGTGTCGCGCGCGCGGATTGCAGCCCGGCGATGCCGATTGGCCTGAGAGCGCCTACAACGGCGACTACATCGCCGATATTGCTGCCGATTTTTTGGCGCGTAAAACCGTAAAAGCGGATGATCGGGAAGTCACAGCGTCAGGCGATATCAACGACCTTGATGCGATTCGCCAATTTGCGGTCGCGTATTTGCGGCACGAGCAGGACATCGATTTGCGCGCGTTTCAGGTTCACTTCGATAATTATTATCTCGAATCAAGTTTGTATAGCAGCGGCAAAGTCGCAGCGACTGTGGCGCGCTTGCAGGTCGCAGGCAAAACCTACGAGCAGGACGGCGCACTGTGGCTGAAGTCCACCGACTACGGCGACGACAAAGACCGCGTAATGAAAAAATCCGATGGCACGTACACCTATTTTGTGCCGGACGTGGCGTATCACATCGCCAAATGGGAGCGCGGATACGGCAAGGCTATCAATGTTCAGGGCACCGACCATCACGGCACGATTGCGCGGGTGCGCGCGGGCTTGCAGGCAGTGAATTGCGGCATTCCGCCCGACTACCCGGACTATTTACTGCACACGATGATCCGCGTGATGCGCGGCGGCGAAGAAGTCAAAATCTCTAAACGCGCCGGCAGCTATGTGACTTTGCGCGACTTGATCGAATGGACCAGCAAGGACGCGGTGCGCTTCTTTTTGATCAGCCGCAAGGCCGATACCGAATACACCTTCGATATCGATCTGGCGCTGGCCAAAAATAACGATAACCCGGTGTATTACGTGCAATACGCGCATGCGCGGCTATGCAGTGTGTTTGCCGAATGGGGCGAAGACGCCGCAAGCTTGGCAAACGCAGATTTAACGCGGCTCGTGAGCCCGCATGAAGTGACGGTGATGAAACGGCTGATCGACTATTCGGACACGGTGGCCCTCGCTGCGCGCAGCTTGTCGCCGCATTTGATCGCGTATTATTTGCAAGACTTGGCGGGCGATTTTCATTCCTGGTACAACGCCGAAAAGTTTTTGGTAGACGATGCCCCACTTAAATTGGCGCGCTTGGCACTGGCTGAAGCGGTCTGCCAAACTATCGCAAATGGATTAGGCTTGCTAGGTGTGTCCGCTCCGGTGAAAATGTAATTATGGCTAAACGACTGTATCGAGGGGGCGAGGATGCCCGGCGCGGCCGCCCTATTCTTAGCGGCCTGATGATAGGTTTGATCGTGGGACTGGTGCTGGCGATCGCGGTGGCACTTTGGGTAAAAGGCAGCAATCCGTTCAAGTCATCAGATAAAATTTCCTCTCAAGCGGTGAGCCCTCCGGTACAAAGCGCGCCCCCTGAGCCTGAAAAGGCGCCCAGTTACGATTTTTATAAAGTCCTCCCCGGCGATACGCCTACCGCGCCACCCGACCCAGTAGCAGCGCCTCCCAGTCGTACGCAATACTATTTGCAGGCCGGCGCATTTCAGAATGCGGATGATGCCGATAACCTGAAAGCCGAGTTAGCACTATTGGGCATAGAGGCTCAGATTAAAACGACTGACGTCGAGGGTAAAGGCGTGTATCACCGCGTGCGTATTGGGCCTTATAAGGCGATGGATGCCGTGAATTCCACCCGCGCGCTGCTGGCGCAGAACAATATCGAAGTTACTCTGGTCAAAGTACCGTCCACCCCCTAGGAGATTAATTAAATGTTGAATCGTGTATTTGCGCTTTTTGCTGCCGCAACTTTTTCGTTTGTAGCTCACGCGGCTGCGGTGCCTCCCAGTTACATTACGCTAGAAGCGCCTCAGCCAATCATCACGGGCAAAAAAATCGAGCTCACCGAGTTTTTTTGGTATCGCTGCCCGCATTGCTACGCGCTAGAACCTGCCCTTAACACCTGGCTGCAAAAACTGCCCAAGGATGTTCAGTTGCGCCGCGTGCCAGTAGTCTTTCGCGATGACTGGCTACCGGCCGCCAAACTTTATTACGCATTGCAGGATGTAGGGGCAGAAAAACTGCACGACGAGGTTTTTGACGGGTACCACTTGGATAATTTAAATCTCGATGATGAAAAGGTATTAATGGATTGGATCACCAAAAAAGGCGTTGATCGCGCAAAATTTGAAGCTTCGTACAAGTCATTTTCCACTCAGTCCAAAGCCACCCAAGGCGGCCTGCTCGCGCGTGCTTACGATATAAAAGGCGTTCCGACTTTTGCAGTGGACGGTAAATATGTCACCGCCGAATCGATGACGGGCTCCCGGCCCACGCTCTTTGCAACGCTGGATCAACTTATCGTTAAAGCGCGAAAAGATCGTGCGAGCGGCAAAATAGCCAAAGTGGGCAAAGCACGTCACGTCCATTGAGTTTAATCCTGAGCAAGATTTAACTTGACTAGCGCCTGCCGGGTATTTATTACCGGAGCGAGTTCCGGGTTGGGTGCCGCGCTGGCAAAGCGGTATGGCCGGGCAGGGGCACAACTCGGGCTTTTAGGTCGGCGCATGGATGCGTTGCAATCTACTGCACAGGGCCTGAACGCAGAGTGCTATGTGGCCGATGTGCGCGACTTATCTGCGATGCAGACTGCCGCTTGGGCCTTCCTAACACAATTTGGTCCCCCCGATATTGTCATCGCCGCCGCCGGGATCAGCATAGGGACGCTCACGGAAGATGCTCAAGACGCCGCGATATTCCGGGCGGTAATGGACGCTAATGTATTAGGGTTGGTGCATACCTTTCAGCCCTTTATTGAGGCGATGCGTGGCAACGGCGGCGGAGTGCTCTGTGGTATTTCCAGCGTCTCTGGGGTGCGTGGCCTGCCGGGAGGGAGCGCGTATTCGGCATCGAAAGCTGCAGCCACTGTCTACCTTGAGAGTCTACGCGTCGAATTGCGGCCGTGCGGCTTGGCCGTCGTGACGGTGGCGCCAGGGTTTATCGACACCCCAATGACCGGGGTTAACGCTTACCCTATGCCCTTTAAAATGACTGTGGACGTGGCCGCAACAAAAGTCGCGCGCTGCATCGCGCAGCGGCGAAGTTACAGTGTGATCCCTTGGCAAATGGCTTGGGTGGCGCGCTTACTTAAATGTTTGCCTAATGCCTTTTATGACGCGGCAGCTGAAAAAGCGCCGCGCAAACCTCGACACTTACCTACTTGAAATCAAGCTGAGGCGATATCTTCGTCATGAGTGAAGCCGCGGAAAGGGGCTGAAAGCATTAACGTGGCGTCGTGACTCGAAACCGGCGCACTGTAGTAGTAACCTTGCATTTCATGACAATTAAGTTGGTGTAACTGATCCAGCTGCGCTTGGGTTTCGACCCCTTCCGCCACCACGTTCAAACTCATGCCTCGCCCCATATTCACCATCGCGTTGACGATGGAGATGTTCTCTTCACGATCCAGTTCCTGAATAAATGACTGGTCAATTTTCAGGGTGTGGATGGGGAAACGCGATAGATATTTGAAGGAACTATAGCCGGTGCCAAAGTCATCAATCGCAATGCGTATGCCAGTGGCGGAGAGACGTCCAAGTTTGATCGCATTGGCTTCCAGATCGCGCATCAACAAGCTTTCGGTGATCTCCAACTCCATTTGATGCCCATTCAACGCGTACACCTGAACCGCGCGCATCACACTATCGACAAAATTGGGCGTTTCCAATTGACGCGCGGAGATGTTGACCGAGAGCCGCACTTGCGGCAAACCGGCTTTGCTCCATTCGGCCATTTGCGCGCTGGCGTGACGCAGCACCCAGTCGCCAATGGGAACGATGACGCCGGACTCTTCGGCAATGGAAATAAAATCCTTAGGCAGCAGCAATCCGCGTTGCGGGTGCCACCAGCGTAACAAAGCCTCAAAGCCGGTGATCTCGCCAGTGGCGATGTTGACCTGTGGTTGATAGAACAACACAAATTCATTGCGGGCCAATGCGCGGCGCAAATCGGCTTCGGTTTGCACGCGCTCAGAATAAGGCGCTTGCATGCCGCTTTCCCAATATTGCAGACGACTACGGCCTTGGGTTTTGGCGTGGTACATCGCAATTTCAGCTTGGCGTATCAGGCTATCGACCGTATCACTATCGGCCGGCGCCACACATGCACCAATGCTGGCGGACACATAAACTTCATGGCCTTTGATGTAGACCGGCTGGCTTAAAACATGAATGATTTTTCGTCCAATAGGATCGATATCACGGTGCTCGGAGAGTGAAGGTAACAAGATGGCAAACTCATCTCCGCCCAGACGCGCCAAGGTATCGCCCTCGCGCAAGCACTGACGCAATCGGGTGGCAATGGATAGTAAAAGCTCATCCCCCAGGCTGTGGCCTAACGAATCGTTGATGATTTTGAAGTGATCGAGATCCAGGCTCAATACCGTCAGCGATTGCCTGTTGCGCTTGCTATGCGCCAACAGCAAGCCCAGGTGATTGCGAAACATCGCGCGATTGGGTAGCCCGGTCAGCAGATCGTGATAAGTCTGATAATGAACGGTTTCTTCAGCTTGCTTGCGTTCGGAAATATCCTTGACCACGCCATAGCTGCCAATAAAGCGTCGCTCAAACGGATTTTTGTCGTTTTCATACATGCCGGTAGCGGTCAGTTCAACACACTTATTGCGGCACTGCATTAATCGCGGGCGGCGCACACCAGGTTTGCACTTTAGGCGCAATTCGGTATTGCGGGTACTGCGATCTCCGGCACGACGTTCATTAAACACATTTTCAGCGCGCGAAATATCGTCTTCTTCGATCAGCATGCTGTAATGCTGGCCCATTAATTCGTTGCGCAAAAAACCCGTCAAGCTTTCTAGGCGGTCGTTGACAAAGGTGAAATAGCCGTTCTGATCGAGTGTATAAATAAAATCTGGCGAATTATTGACCAGAAAACGGTGCCATTTTTCTGATTGCTGTAGACGCTGCAGGATGTGGTTGTGTTCTTTTTCGAGCCGACTGCGCGTTAAGGTGTTGTCGACACGTCGAAGCAATTCTTCGGCTTCGTAGGGTTTGCGCACAAAGTCACTAGCACCGGCGCGCAACGCATTGATAGCCGCATCGATAGAGCTTTCGCCCGACACCACGATCACCGGAGTTTGTACGCCCCGATCGGCAATAAAACGCAAAACTTCGCCGCCATTCAAGTCCGGCATACCCAGATCAAGCAGTACGATATCGAACTGTTGTTTGCCGATGGCGATCAACGCATCGCAGCCGCTATGGGCAGGAATCACCTCATAATCACGCGTCGCGAGTAGTCGGGTAAGCCCTTCCAGAATAAGCGGCTCATCATCCACCACTAAAATACGGGGGCGGCTGGGGAGAGTGCCTATAGGGGCAGGCAGACTGGGATGTAGGTCTTCAGTCATAGGGTCTCCCGGAGCACGTAATGCATCTAGTTAGAGGCATTACGCAATGAGCGCTGATGGGCTTGCACGGTGGGCAATCGCACCAAAAAGCGCGTACCGGTACCGCTCGTTACAAAGTCTAGACTGCCGCCCATTTGGGTAATCAATTTATGGCTAATGCCTAGTCCCAAGCCGGCATGGTCGCCGCCTTTTTGCGAGCTATTCGCTTCGAACAGATTTTCGCGCATGTGTTCAGGCAAGCCCGGCCCAGTGTCGGCCACTTCGATTTCTACCTGACTTATTCCGTTTAGATTAACCAGCCGTGTCGTCAGGGTGAGATGCCCGCCTTGCCCCATCGCTTCGACCGCATTTTTGGCCAGATTAAACAGCACTTGCTTGAGTTGGTCTTTCTGCAACGGCATGGGTTGCACTTCAGGATTCAGATCAATTTGTACGCTGATTTTGTTGGGCGCGAGCAGCGTGCCTATGGTCATACGCACGAGTTCTGACACCATGGTATTAACCGAAACCAACTCCATAATTGGCTGAGCCGCGGGCGCATCTTCAACATTCGTAAGGTCGCGCACAATACGCGCTACACGCTCGATTTCATCGCCGATGATACTGAGGTCGCGCTGGACTGACGCATCAGTGCCGGGTCGCGCTGACAGCAGCGTGACATAGTTGCGCATATTGGTAAGCGGGTTGGCGATTTCGTGGATTGCACGCCGTAGCCGGTCGCGGGGGATCACGTCTGAACCCGCATTAAAGTTAAATGCCGGGGGGGTTTCGATCCGAATATGCGCATGAGCCCATTCGAGAATGAAACTTCTCCATAGCGGAGCAATGTGTTGCTCCATCTCGCCACATAGCAACAGTGCGCGCTGGCCTTTGCCTATCATCACGGGTTGGCATAAATAACTGGATACGCCCAACACGCGCGCGATTTGCGCATCGACCACCGAAAAATCAGGCTCATTCAGCGCGAATCGTATCGGCTGCATTTTAACCATCGCTAGCGACAAAACCGAATGGCTATCATCCTCTGCGACTGCCAGCCCCGAGAGCGCCACAGGCGGATCAAATACCGGAGACACCCGCAACATGCCATCCGTTTGGGGCACAAACAGGCATACTCGATCAATTCCAAACAAAGTGCGTAAGCCGGCGTGGAGTGCCTGTTGCAGCGGCGCCAATTGGTCTGCACTGCGCAAGTAGGCGTGAATCTCAGACTGGGCCGCTTGGTTGGCATAGGCCCGAGCCAGTTGACCATACCCCGGCGTATAGCTGAGTTGCGCGTCTCCCAAGCCATAGCGTTGGGCCAGTTGCTGAACATGCGCCTCGGCATCGGCCAATAAACTGGTGCCATCAGCTGGGCTAACCCCAAAGGCATTCAAGCCTGTGCGTACGTCAACACTATCGATAGCCTGCGGACGTGTGACCAGTAAATAGGCCAGCTGCAAAATTTTGATTAACGGGTGGGCGGTTTGGGTGCGTGTTAAAGGCAGGGTGTGGTAACGCACCGCATCGGCCAGCCAGCCCTCGGGGTCGAGCCCAGCTACCCACGCCGCCGATACGGCGGACAACGCGGTTTCATCCAGCACTTCTCCTTCCATGTCTGGCAGCAATTGGGCGTAATCAGCCAGGTTATGGGTCAGGCCAGCCAGCCACGCCGTTTCTAGCGCCACCAAACCGGAACGCTTAGCCAATGCCCGAGTCAAACTTGCGACTTTTAGCGAACGATGCCAGCGTTGGATATATCGCGGTATTTGCGCGCCTTCTGCTACCGGTGCTGATAGTAATAGCGCGCGTAACAGCGGAGAAGGATCAGCAAGGGTGGCAGAGGCGTCCGCCGCCGCCTGGAAATAACGCAAACATACCGTCAACACCGGGTCAAAAACCGTGCGCGCGTCTATTTGATAATCAGTAGGAGGCGTACCAGAAAGCTGCTCCAATACAACAGCCACGATGCCAGGAGTGCATGGGCATTGCATTAATGCTGACTTTTTCAGTAAAGTGTTCAGTATCACTCCCATATGCCTGCTATATATAATGAATTAAGTTTGTACGTCAATTGGTTTATGTGAATTCTCGGTATATTATTGAAACCGAAGCTTGCAAAAAATCGCTTTTAAAGTTTGCTATTGGTTTGCCGTATTTGTTTCCTTACCTTGTTGAAAAGCCAACACCATGAAATATTTCATTATCAGCCTCACCTTGCTCTGGACCACTCCATTATGGGCGGCAGATAGTCAAATCGACTTGCAATGGAGCGACCGCCTCAATGATGGCGCGGTGCAACGCACTATTGAGCAACGCACCGTTACCGCTCTGGCCCAACCACAATCTCACTATATAGATACTCCCATACCGTTGCATTCGCAATCGGTTTTGGTATTTGACCAGGAAACCGGCGCGCCGCTTTTAGCCAAAAATGCGCAGTTGCAAACCCCGATTGCCTCAATCACTAAATTAATGACCGCCGTGCTAGTGCTAGACGCAGGGCTCAATATGAGTGACCGCATTGCGCTCACAGAACAGGATCGCGATACGCTTAAAAACAGCAGGTCGCGTCTAGCTATCGGTTCGACTTATACGCGAGGTGAGTTATTGCATCTGGCGTTGATTGCTTCCGACAATAGGGCCGCGCACGCGCTGGGACGCACCTACCCAGGAGGAATTGAGCGTTTTGTCGAAATGATGAATCGCAAAGCGCGCCAATTGGGGATGAGTAATACGGTGTATGTAGAGCCCACAGGGCTTAATCAGGCCAATCGTTCCACTGCAACCGATCTTGCGCGTCTGGCTAACCACGCTTATCAGAACTATCCCGAGATCCGGGATATCACCTCTAGCGGAACCTACACTTTAGGTACCCAACGCGTGGTGCTTAAGCAGCGGCACCATAAAGCCCATGTCTTATATCGCAACGTGGCGTTCAACAATACCAACCGGCTGACACGTGAGCATGGCTGGCAGATCGGTCTGTCTAAAACTGGATTTATTAACGAAGCCGGCCATTGTCTGGTGATGCAGGCGCGCGTGGCGCAGAAGAACGTCATTATTGTGTTGCTGGACGCGGTGGGGACGTATAACCGAATCGGCGACGCCTCGCGCATTAAACACTGGCTTGAGTCGCGCCCCATATCAAACGTGGGTGAAGCCGCGCTGGCCGCATCTAAAACCTGATTAGCCTACTGCCAACAACTCTGTTGGCATCCCATAATGGCGGATTAGTCCGCCATTATTTTTTTGATCAAACTCCTGCGTCATCCATCCTCTGCTAGTCAAGCTCGACAGGATTGCTTACTCTAGCTCCCTGGCATTTAGTCGCTACTTCAGAATCACCAAAATCTCGTTATGGTTCCTCTGATGGCCCAAATGGGCCGAGCGTAGGCATTGAGAATGGAGCTTTTATGAATATAGGTTTTATAGGAAGCGGCATCATGGGGCGGCCGATGGCCGAAAACCTGATGCGTGCCGGCCACAAACTGGTCGTGTATGGTCGGCGTTTCGACCGGCTGGAACCTTTGCTGGTAGCTGGGGCCCTGGGCAAAGGCACACCCGCTGAAGTGGCAGCAGCCTGTGACATCACCTTCACGGTCGTCTCAGACACCACCGATGTCGAACAGATTATTTTAGGTGAAAACGGCTTGGTCCACGGTGCAAAACTGGGGCATATCATTGTTGATATGAGCACCATTTCCCCTGCTGCCACGCGTCGAGTGGGCGCGGCGTTAGCTAAAAAAGAAGTGCATCTGCTTGATGCGCCGGTGTCGGGCGGTGAAATTGGCGCGCGCGATGGCACGCTGTCTATCATGGTCGGCGGTGACGCGGGTATCTTTGAGCAGGTCCGCCCGCTGTTTGAATCGCTAGGGACCAGCATCGTCCACGTCGGCGAACAAGGTGCGGGCCAAGTGGTGAAGTGCTGCAATCAAATTGTCGTAGGCATGACTTTCCAAGGCGTCGCCGAGGCCCTTTTGCTTGCTCGACGTAACGGCGTAGACGGCCACAAAATGCGCGAAGCGCTGATGGGGGGATTTGCCAGTAGCCGCATCTTGCAGGTGCATGGTCTGCGCATGCTGGAAGGTAATTACAAGGCAGGATTTAAAGTCAAATTGCATCACAAGGATATGGCGATTGTGCTCGACAACGCGCAAGAAACGCATACCCCGCTCCCTGGCGCCGCGCTCATTGCGCAACAGATGAATGCATTAATGGGGGTGGGCGATGGCGAACTGGATTCTTCGGCAATCATGCGCGCGCTTGAACGGTTGGTGGGAGAGGTCTCCAAGCCTTAGTAGAGCTGGCTTTAACGCCCATCCGCACCTCCTATTTTCAACCATAAATTAATCCACCCATGACTCCGATTGCTCAGTACGTATTCAAAGTTGGCTTGTCAGCTGTGCTTATCGTCGCGATATCCGAAATTGCCAAGCGCAGTACAGGCTTTGCAGCGTTGGTGGCATCTTTGCCATTGACGTCTTTGCTCGCATTCGTGTGGCTGCATGTCGACGGGACGGCGGCTACAGAAATCGGGACCTTATCGCGCCAGATTTTCTGGCTGGTATTGCCATCGCTTATTCTGTTTTTGCTTTTGCCGGTGCTATTGGATCGCGGGTTGGCATTCTGGCCCAGTATGGGTCTTTCAATGTTGGCCACCATAGGCGGCTACTTCTTAATGCTATTCGTGCTGAAAAAATTCGGCATGGTGATGTCGTGATGGGCGACGCTATCCAGCGCCCACCACTTGACGCTATCCTCCCCCCTAGGATACGATGACGGCCATGAAAGCTGTGCTTCACGAATCCCACCCTGCCATTATCAAACGCCTGAAACGCGCAGAGGGGCATTTGCGGACTACCGTGCAAATGATGGAAATGAATAAGCCTTGTCTGGCAATTGCCCAGCAGCTGCATGCGGTTGAAAAGTCGGTGGCGGCAGCCAAGAAAGCCTTGGTGCATGACCACATCGATCATTGCTTGAACCACGCACTTAACCCCGCTACCGCTGGCGGTTCGAAGGCGCTGATTGAATTCAAGGAAATTACTAAATATTTGTAATGCGCCACATCCATCGCAAAACTATCTCGCTGCTGATGCTTATCGTTTTTATCGCAATGAGCTTTGGCGCGTATGGGCCTCAATCGAAGTGGGTTATCCATGAACTGCATCATGACCCGCTCACTACAGCAGCCGCAACTGATCCTCCTCATGCGTCTCTGCTCGATGACCAAGACAACCCCAACCACGAACCTTTAAGCGATGCCGAGCATAAGCTGTTACACGCGCTGAATCATTTTGAACAACTTCCCAGCTGGACCTTTGTGGGTCTTGGGGAGCCCACACCCCGGCTAGCGCCCGCGCTACCGTCTCTGCTCACGCTGCTGCCCGCAGCGCTTGAGTCCCCGTTCCGTCCCCCTCGAATCATCTCCTGACCTAACTCCGCTTTTAAAAGCGGAGCTCAGCTGACTTTACTTTTTCCACAACGCGGATACGCGATGTGGTCATGTTTGTCGCGCCGTCAGGTGCTATTCGAGGTTCCTTATGAAAACAAGACTCTTCTGCGTCCAGCGCAGCGTTTGGGCGGTAACTCTGGTGTGCCTGTTTGCGTCCACCGCCAACGCCGCCAACCACCCGGTCAAATTTGCCGTTCCCAACATCCAGATCCAGGCCCTGGGTATTCAAACCGCGCTCTTACAGACTCAAACGGGCGCGGTCAAGGCGAGTTTTCCTGCGCAGGTGATGCTGCCGCCCACCGCGGAGCAAGTGGTGAGTTCGCCGGTGACGGGCCTCGTCACGCAAGTGCTGGTGCAGCAGAACCAAGCCGTGCGAGCAGGCTCGCCGCTGGTGCGTATCGTTAGCCCCGAACTCGGTCAGCTGCAATTGCAACTGCTGCAAGCGACCGCCCGCGCCACGCTGGCGCGGCAGGCGGCGCGGCGCGAACAGGCTTTATTCAAGGAAGGCATCATCCCCCAGCGCCGGGTACAAGAGGCGCAAGCGGCGCTGATGGAAAATGAGGCCGCACTCAACCAGGCCAAATCGATATTGCGTTTAAGCGGGATGTCGGTCGCGACCATCAATCGCGTGGCGGCTTCTGGCAAGCTGCAAGACAGCATCACGCTGACCGCGATGCAATCCGGCATCGTCACCGAGATTGCCGCCCAGCCCGGCCAGCGCGTCGAAGCCGCCACGGCTTTGATGCATGTGGCGCAACTGAATTCGCTGTGGCTGGATATTCAGCTGCCGGTGTCGCAGAGCGCTAATTGGCGCGCCGGAACGCGGGTTGAGGTACCCGGACGGGGGATCACGGCGCGTATTCTGAGTGCGAGCCCTACGGTGTCGTCCAGCAGTCAGACATTGGTGTTGCGCGCGGTGGTCGAAGGCAGGACCAGCCAGCTTCGTCCGGGCGAGTTTGTCACGGTCGAGTTGCCGGTCGCGGCGACGCAAGGCAGCTGGGATGTGCCGCTGTCCGCGGTGGCCCATGACGGCAAACAGGCCTACGTGTTCGTGCGTACCTCGGACGGCTTTGAAGCGCGGCCCGTGCAAGCGGTGGCCAGCGCGGGGCAGCGCGTGCGCGTGCAAGGCGCGGTCAACGCGGGCGAACGGATCGCCGTGGCCGGCGTGGTGGCGCTCAAGGGCGCCTGGCTCGACGCGAAGGGGGGCAAGTAATGCTTGCCCGCCTGATCAAGTTTTCGCTGTCGCAGCGGCTGTTTGTGTTACTGGCGACACTGATGGTCGCCGGGGCAGGGTGGTTTGCCTATCGAGGCTTACCGATTGACGCGTTCCCGGACGTGTCGAGCACACAGGTCAAGATCATTATGAAAGCTCCCGGTATGACGCCGGAGGAAGTCGAGAGCCGCATCGCGGTGCCGATCGAAGTGGAAATGCTCGGCATCCCGAATACCAAAATTCTGCGCTCCGTCACCAAATATGGTCTGGTTGATGTGACGATCGATTTCGACGACGGCACCGACCGCTACTGGGCGCGCCAGCAAGTGAGTGAGCGTCTGGGCGGGCTGACGGCAAATTTGCCCAGCGGCATCTCGGGTGGCATGGCGCCGATCACGACGCCGCTGGGGGAAATGTTCATGTTCACAGTGGACGGCGGTGGACTGTCGCTGGCCGAACGTCGCAGCCTGCTCGATTGGGTGATCCGGCCCGCGCTGCGCACGGTGCCGGGTGTCGCCGACGTGAATTCGCTGGGCGGCGTGGTGCGATCTTTTGAAGTGGTGCCTGACCTTAACCTGCTGGCCGCCAGCGGCGTGACCCTCATGCAGCTCAAGGAGGCGATCAACGCCAACAACCGCAACGACGGCGCGGGCCGGCTTGGCGAAGGCGACGAAGTGCTGCTGGTGCGCAGTGAAGGCAGCATTTCCAGCCTGGACGATCTGCGCGCGATTGTGGTGACGACCAAGGACGGCGCGCCCATCCGCGTCGGTAATCTGGCCGAGGTCAAGATTGGCACCGTTACGCGTTACGGGGTGGTGACGCAAAGCGGCAAAGGCGAAGCGGTGCAGGGGCTGGTGTTAGGACTGGCCGGCGCGAATGCGAAACAAGTGGTCGAAGGGGTGCGCAAAAAACTCGACGAGTTACAACCCACGCTGCCCAAAGGCGTGCAAATCAACACGTTCTACGACCGTGCTTCGCTCGTCACCAAGGCAGTCGGTGCGGTATCGGAGGCGCTGCTTGAAGCGACCGTGTTGGTGATCGTGCTACTGGTGCTGTTCCTCGGCAATCTGCGCGCAGCGTTGACCGTGGCGCTGGTGCTGCCGCTGGCGGCGCTGATGACCTTCATCCTGATGCGCAGCTTCGGTATGTCGGCGAACCTGATGAGCCTGGGCGGTCTGGCGATCGCGATCGGCATGCTGGTCGATGCGGCGGTGGTGGTGGTCGAAAACATCGTGCAGCGGCTGGCGACCGACCCCACGGCCGGCAAGTTGCCGCGACTGCATACGATTTTTCGCGCGGTGCGCGAGGTGGCGGTGCCGGTCACGTCCGGGATTTTGATCATCATTACCGTCTTCTTGCCATTGCTGACCTTACAGGGTCTGGAAGGCAAATTCTTCGTACCGGTCGCGCTCACGATCGTGTTCGCGCTGGCTTCGTCGCTGGTGTTGTCGCTGACGGTGATCCCGGTGCTGGCGTCGTATCTGCTGCGCGAAGTTAAGCATGAAGACCCGTGGCTGCCGCGCAAATTGCTGGCGATGTACGAGCCTGCACTGGCGTGGGGCCTGCGCCGGCAGCGCGTCGTCGTCGCGGTGGCGGTGGCGATGTTGCTGGTGGCGGGCGTGGTCTACACGCAGGTCGGCAAGACTTTCATGCCGACGATGGATGAGGGCGACCTGATCGTCGGCATTGAGAAACTTCCATCGATCAGCCTGGAACAGAGCGCCGCACTCGATCTAAAAATCCACCAGGCGCTGATGAAAGCCATTCCCGAGATTACCGGCATCGTCGCGCGCGCCGGGTCGGACGAAATCGGCCTTGATCCGATGGGGCTCAACCAGACCGACACGTACTTGCAGTTAAAGCCGCGCGACGAATGGCGCATGCAGAGCAAGGAAGCGCTGATGGACGAAATCCGCAAGGTGCTCGACCCCATGCCCGGCATCGAATACAGCTTTACGCAGCCGATTGAAATGCGCGTGTCGGAAATGATCATCGGCGTGCGCGGCGATTTGGCGGTGAAGATTTTCGGTCCCGATCTCGACCAGCTCAACAAGTACGCGAGCCAGGTCGAAGCGCTACTGAAGACGGTGCCGGGCAATCAGGACGTGTACACGGTGCAGAACGATGGCGTGCAGTACTTGCGGGTCGCGGTGGATCGCCTGCAGGCCGGTCGGCTCGGTTTAAGCGTCGAAGAAATACAGGACGCGCTACGCACGCAGATCGAAGGGCAGCACGCCGGCATCGTGATCGAGGGCAACCGGCGTACGCCAATTATCTTGCGCGGTACCGAGGCGGTGCGCACGTCGCCTGCCGAGTTAGGCGCGATGCGTATCACCACCAAAGATGGCAGCACGGTGCCTTTGTCCAGCGTAGCCAAGCTCGAACGCGCGGCAGGCCCAGTCAAAATCGATCGCGAAATGGGCAGCCGTTACAGCGTGGTGATCGCCAACGTGGGCGGGCGCGACCTGGTCGGTTTCGTCGAAGAGTCCAAAGCGCTGGTTGCGCAGAAACTGCCGCTACCGACGGGTTACCGCATCACCTGGGGTGGCCAGTTCGAGAATCAGCAGCGCGCGGCGGCACGTTTGACGGTGGTGGTGCCGGTCGCACTCGGGCTCATCTTCGTGTTGCTGTTTGCGACTTTCGGGTCGGTGCGCCAAGCGCTGCTGATTCTCAGCAATGTGCCGTTCGCGCTGGTCGGCGGCATTGTCGCGCTGTGGCTCACCGGCGAATATCTGTCGGTGCCGGCGTCGGTGGGCTTCATCGCGCTGTTGGGCATCGCGGTGCTGAACGGCGTCGTGCTGGTCAGTTACTTCAACCAGTTGCAAAGCGAAGGCATGCGACTCGCCGAGGTAGTCGTGCAGGGCGCGAAACGACGCTTGCGACCGGTGATGATGACCGCGGCGATTACGGCATTCGGCCTGATCCCGCTGTTGTTTGCCACCGGGCCGGGTTCCGAGATTCAGCGGCCGCTCGCCATCGTCGTGATCGGCGGCTTGATCACCGCCACGGCGCTGACGCTGATGCTGCTCCCCATCCTGTATTTACGCTTCGCATTTCCGAAACGAGAGGTTTCCCATGTCTGAACTTTGCTTGATTGTGCTATGCCCGCCCGAGGCCGAGGAAAGATTGCTCGATCTGATGCTGATGTTGCCCAACACCTCGGTTTTCACCAGCAAGCCCACCGCCGCACACGGCCTGACCCACGAGGATCTGGATCAAACCGAACGGGTGCTGGGTCGCGCGCGCGCCACCGAAGTAGAAGTGATTTTTTCGGCGGACGACAAAGCAGCGTTGCTCGATGCGCTGCGTCGGCAATTCGTCGGGGCAGGTCTGCGCTACTGGATCACGCCGGTGATCGAATCGGGAGAAATCGCATGATGTTTCGATTGCTGCTGATTAGCGTTCTGAGTATCTCCGGCACCGCGCGGGCGGTGCAGCCGGTAAATCCGCCGGGGCTGTTGCCGGCCGAAATTGCCCGCCCGCTGCTGGAAAATGACCCCGGCGTGGCCGCCGCGCGCGCGGGTCTGGATGTCGCGTTGCAAGAGGCGGGTATTCTCGACAAGTCGCCGTATGAATGGATTGCGCGGAGCACCGGACAGCAACGGCGCGTAGAGAATGGTCCGCGCTACAACGAATGGATGGTCGGCATCGAGCGCACGTTGCGACTGCCAGGTAAAGCCGCAGCCGATCGCAATCTCGGAAAGGCCACCGTCGAAGCGTCGCACGCCCGCTATGGCGAGGCGCGGCACGAAGCGGCGCGTGAACTGATGAGTCTGTGGGTGGAATGGTTGCATGCCGAGGATGCCCACAAGCTGGCGGGGCAGAATAGGCAGGCGACGCAGGAAAGCCTCGCGGCCGTGGACAAACGCGTCCGTGCGGGCGATGCCTCTCAGCTGGATATGAATCTCGCACGCGCCGAACTGGCAGATCAGCGCCGCTTGGAAAACGACGCAAAAACGCAAGCCGCCACCGCTTGGGCGCGACTGTCCACGCGATTTCCCGGTGTAACGCGGCAGGCGCAGGCATTGCCGGTGCCGCTCCCGTTGGGGGAAGAAGCCGCATTCTGGCGCGAGCGCATCCTTGAGCAAAGTGATGAGTTCAAGCTCGCGCAATCGCAATTAGTGGTGGACCAGGCGCATGCGGAACGCGCGCGCCAGGACAGGATTCCCGATCCCACGCTAGGCGTGCAGACGGCCTCGGAGATCGGGGGCCGCGAGCGCCTTGCCGGCGTGACGATCAGCATGCCCATTCCGGGGAGCCTGCGCCATGCGCGCAGCGCCAAGGCCATGGCCACGGTGGAGGTGTCGCGACGGGAGGTCGAGTTCAGGCAGCGCCAGCTCGAAACGGAAATTGCGGGCGCGGTCGCCACCGCGCAAGGTGCCTATGACAGCCTGCAAATCGCCAACGAAGGCACCGTCGCGATGCAGCAAAACGCGGCGCTAATGCAGCGCGCCTACACGCTCGGCGAAGCGGAGTTGCAAGCTTTGCTGCTGGCGCGCCGCCAAGCCAACGCGGCGATGAATAGTGCATTGCAAGCGCAAGTCACGGCGCTGAAGGCTTATTACGGGTTACTCGTCGACGCACACCTGATATGGGATTTGGAACATGACTAGGCTCCCATCAGAGTAAAACCATGCAAGCCAATGACGACTTATCAGAGGCGAGATGAAAACGGTATTTGAGATAGTTCTGTTCGCGCTATATCCCGCCACGGCAGTATTTGCCGGCGGGGCGTTATCGCTTTGGCGACCGCCTGGTCCACGCTTGAGCAGTGCCATTCAGCATTTCACCGCAGGGGTTTTGTTTTGTGCGCTGGCCACCGAGCTGCTGCCAGATGTGCTTCACCGGCGACTGCCGTGGATCACCTTGGGCGGCTTTGCGCTGGGTGTGGGGGTGATGCTAATCATGAAACATTTCACTGAAAAATTTGGCCAAAAAGGCATAACTAAAACGAGTCAACCAATTAGCCTTATTGCCACTTTGGGCGTAGACATCGCGCTGGATGGCGTGCTCATTGGCGTGGGGTTTTCTGCCGGGCAAAAGCAGGGCTTATTGCTCACCATAGCGTTGACACTTGAAGTCGTCTTCCTCGGTTTATCAGGAGGTGCCGCACTTAGAGGCGCTGGCGCTTCCCGGGCGAAAGTCATTGCGATCACTGCTGGCTTCAGTACTTTGCTTTTAGCGGGAGCGGCAGTTGGAACGGTAGCGTTGGCAGGAGCATCAGATGCACTCTTGGATGCCGTGCTTGCGTTCGGTCTTGCAGCCTTGCTTTATCTCGTGACGGAAGAGTTGCTAGTGGAGGCGCATGAGGTGCCTGAAAGCGCCTTGCAAACTGCGATGTTCTTTGTGGGCTTTATTGTATTACTCCTCATCGAGATGATGATATGAGAGCTCATTCAAGCGACGGTTACTATTTTTAGTTAAGGATCGACCCCTATGGCCCAGAATCAACCCCATCAAGACCATCCGCACAGCGACGACCATGATCACCATGGTCACGCCCACGGGCATGCACCGAAGGATTTCGGGCGGGCATTTTTGTTTGGCATCATCTTAAATTCTAGTTTTGTCGTGGCCGAGGCCGTCTACGGCATTCTCAGTAATTCCTTGGCCCTACTTGCTGACGCCGGACACAATCTGAGCGACGTACTAGGACTGCTACTGGCATGGGGTGCCAGCACTCTGGTTAAGCGTATTCCGTCCAAGCGCTTCACCTACGGGTTGCGCAGCACTTCGATCCTGGCTGCGCTGATCAACGCCGTCCTGCTGTTAGTGGTAACGGGCGGCATCGCGTGGGAAGCGGTATTGCGTTTTCGTCACCCCGGCGCAGTTGAAGGCATGACCGTCATTATCGTTGCCACGTTTGGTATCGCCATCAATCTGGGCACAGCGCTTTTATTCATGTCTGGGCGTAAAGGGGATTTGAATGTGCGAGGGGCATTCACGCACATGGCCGCCGATGCTGCCGTATCACTGGGCGTGGTTATTGCCGGTTTCGCGATGATGTACACCGGTTGGCTATGGCTCGATCCTGTGGTGAGCCTGATGATTTCAATTGTCATTGTGATAGGCACATGGGGTTTGTTGCGCGACTCGGTCAACCTGGCCTTGCATGCCGTGCCGGATGGTATCGACCCCGATAAGGTTCATGCTTACTTAAGCGCTGCGGAGGGTGTCAGCGAAGTTCATGATTTGCATATCTGGGCTATGAGTACGACCGAAACCGCGTTGACGGTCCATTTAGTGGTGCCTACCGGGTATCCGGGTGACGCATTTCGTAGCAGGCTAGTCGACACATTGCATGAGCAGTTCAAGATCGCGCATTCCACGATCCAGATTGAAATTAATGACACGCCGCACACATGCAAATTGGCGTCGGCTGAGGTGGTGTAATTTTCGCAAGTAGATTCAATAAAGGTTAAGCATGAGCACCCAGAATTCCCCTACTGTCCAGCCGCCCCCTTCCAGTCTGGGGATGTTGATGACCCATGAACGCTGGATCGAAGTCGGCCGCATCGTATTGACCGGCCTGATCGCGTTTTTGTATTGGCGGCAATGGGTGCCGATCGAGCTGCTGTGGGGAGCGGTCGCGATTGGCTTGTATCCGCTGGTCAAAACCGGCCTACTCGACCTGGTGCGCGAGCGCAAAATCGGCACCGAGATTTTCGTGACCGTGGCGACGCTGGTCGCGATGCTCGGTGGCGAAACGGTTGCTGGCGCGGTGTTGATGGTGATTATCCTGATCGCGGAATTTATCGCCGACCTGAATATGGATCGCGCGCGTGCGTCGATCAAGTCGCTGATTGGATCGGTGCCGCAAGTGGCGCTGATGCGCGGCGCGGACGGTGAACGCGTGGTGCCCATCGAGCAACTGAAAACAGGCGATGTGGTGCTGGTGCGCGCGGGTGAAAAAATCCCGGTGGACGGCAGCATTATCGGTGGCGCGGCGTCGATCAACGAAGCGCCCATCACCGGCGAGAGCCTCCCCAAGGACAAGACCATCGGCGGCATTGTGTTTGCGGGCACCATCGTCGCGTCGGGCGCGGTGGATATCAAGACCGAAAAAGTCGGCGGTGACACGACCTTTGCACGCATCATCGGACTGGTGGAAAACGCCGAAGCGGCGCAAGCCCCGGTGCAAAAACTCGCCGACAAAGTAGCGTCGTGGCTGATCCCCATTGTGTTCGTGTTTCTGATCGCGGTTTACATGATTACCGGCGACGTGCGCATGATTGTGACCTTGCTGATTTTTACCTCGCCAGCCGAGCTGGGGCTGGCGACGCCTCTGGTGATGATCGCGGCGATTGCTCGCGCGGCGCGCCATGGCATTCTGGTCAAGGGCGGTTTGTACCTGGAGTCGTTGGCGAAAGTAGACGTGATGGTGTTCGACAAAACCGGCACGCTGACCGCGAACAAACCCGAAGTGGTGCGCGTGGAAACGCGCGACGCACAATTTTCGGAAGCCGATTTACTAAGTCTCGCCGCCGCTGCCGATCGGCGTTCCGCCCATCCGCTGGCCAAAGCCGTGGTCGATTACGCCACACTCAAACAGCTTGTCGTGCCGGAGCCGGATCAGTACGAACAAGTGCAGGGCCGCGGTGTGATAGCCACCGTATCTGGGCGCGCGGTACTCGTCGGCAATCCCGCGTTGCTGCGCGAAAACGGTGTAACCCTCGCTGAAGCTGTCGAGGATGGCGGCCAAACGCCGGTACACGTCGCGGTTGATGGTCGGTTTGCCGGGGTGATTTTCATTGCCGATACCTTACGCCCGGGCGCGCGTGAAGCGCTGGCCAAGCTGAAAGAAACCGGCGTCAAGCGCATCGTGATGCTGACCGGTGACAACGCGTCCACAGCGCGCGCGGTGGCCGCAGACTTAGGCGTTGACGAAGTGCGCGCCGATCTGATGCCGGAAGATAAAGTCACCGCGATTGAGGATTTAAAAAAACAGGGCCACCGTGTCGCCATGATCGGCGACGGCATCAACGACGCGCCCGCATTGGCGCGCGCCGATGTGGGGATTGCGATGGGCGGCGGCGGCACCCAGGCCGCGCTGGAAGCGGCCGATATCGTGCTGATGACGGATGATTTATCCAAGATCGTCAGTGCCCGCGCAATCGCCCGCCGCGCGTATCGCACGATTCAAGAGAATTTATTCGTCGGCGTAGGCGTGGTGCATGTGCTGGGCATCACCGCGGCACTGATGGGCTGGATAGGACCGATTCAAGCTGCGCTGCTGCATCTGGGGCCGGATATTCTGGTGTTTGTAAACTCGGCCAAGTTGCTACGTGTACGGATTGAAGGAGCCTCTTAACCTAAAGCCCTATATCTCCACACGGATCGAGTGAATGATTAAGCATGACCCACATTCATCTTCTAGCACCGCCACAATTTGACGCCCGGGGGTTAATTTTCTCTTGCGTTTTCCGTTATTTAATTGTCAACCATAACGCGAGGTGATCCTTGCTGGAGAGATTAAATGACGACAATACGCATCGTTAGATTGGTAGCTGGGGTGGTGTTACTTCTTGGCTGTGCTTTGGGGATGGAAATCAGTCCCTTTTATGTGGATTCCAACTGGCTATGGCTTAACGTTTTTATTGGATTCAATCTTTTTCAAAGTGGCATCACCAGTCTTTGCCCACTCGAAGTGGTGCTTAAGGCGGGAGGCTGCGATTAAGTTGCCGCGATTTAACAGCAAGGTGCGGGAACCGATGAATGATAGATTTTTTAGGCAGCTTCTAGCGGGCGTCGTTGCGACTTGTCTTCTCATCACAACATCCGCTTCGGCCGGGGACCCGCCTTTGCGACTGGTTATAGTTACCAGCGGTCATAGCCGCATTGGAGCGTTAAGTCGCCCCATGCTCCGTATAATTTATATGGGGACATCGTCTGCTGTAAGTTCCCAGTCCATCCGTCCGTTAATCAACCAATCTAACGGGATGCTGCATGAAGTGTTTTTGCAAAAAGTGCTTTTCATGTCCAAAAATACTTATGAACGCTATTTGCGTCAAACGAAATTTTCTTCGAACACCGTGATGCCAATGGCCTACCGCTCGGAAGCCAGGGTGATCGAATATTTAAACGCACACCCTGATTCAATAACGTATCTGACGGAAGAGGCGGCGGCCCAATGGCCAGACCTGAGAGTGGTTACTCGATTGTGAGCCCTGTCGTAAAAGCTTGGCAAAATGCCAAGCAGATTTTACGCTCCTTGCCGGGCCGGATGACTATCACGGTTATTTTTCTCACCGTTTCTTTCGGCACGCTTTTAATGGTCAGCGTACTTTATTTGGCCATTCAGACATACAGAGATCAGTTTGTCGACAGTGTGCGCAGTCGTGCATTTTCACTCAGCGAAATTGTCGCGCAGGCACCTACTACGGAAAAAATCCAAAAACTATTGCAAGGCATCCTGTTATCTGGTCGCATCGTTTATGCTGAATTTCTGCCCGCCACCCCCAATCTGTCGAACATATCGCCCGTCATAATGCGGTCCGACAAAGGCCTGGCGTTTGAAGAGGATTTTATCTTCGACGCTCATTCCGACACTGTTTACTACATCTCGGCACCCGTGAGCGCTACTAATGGAGCTGTCATCGGCCAATTGCGACTTGGGTTCGACGAAGGGTTGATCACTGAGCAATCTGATCATCTGATTCAGCGCAGCCTGGTCTTTGCGTTGGTCTATCTGTGGGCTTTATTACTGGCCAGTATTACGCTCGCATTGCGAATGAGCAACCCTATCAGACAGCTGCAAAAAGCATCGCGCAATATTGCTTCGGGGAATCTCGAACAGGAACTAAGCGTATCCACCAGCGTTGTGGAACTCGCCGAGCTTGCATGTGATCTTGAGCACATGCGGGAAGAGCTCGTTGCCCGCAGCCATAAATTGGCGATCAGCGAGGCGCGTTACTCAGCGATTTTGCAGCATGCTGCCGATCCCATTATTACGCTCGACTTGAACGCCAGAATTGAAGATTTCAATATGGCGGCTGAAGTGTTGTTCGGGTTTAAGTGTAGCGAAGTCGTGGGCAGTCATTTTGCCAATCTGATCGCCGAGCCAGATTTATCCCCCAACATTACAGTAGAAGACTGGACAAGCTTGTGCGCCAGCACGGCCTTTGTCGGCCGTCGTAAAGATGACTCAATTTTTCATTTATCGTTGACGGCCAGATCCTTCGAATCGGGGAGTGCTGCATTGGTCGCGCTCGTTGCACACGACATCAGTAATCGTGTCGCTTACGAAAAAGAAATGAGCGACCTGGCGTTTTACGATCCGCTGACGCAACTTCCCAACCGTCGATTATTTGATAAACGTCTTCAGCAGGCTATTGAGCATGTGCGTAGCAGCAACCGAATGCTCGCGGTGCTATTCCTGGATTTGGATGGGTTTAAAACAGTCAATGACACATTCGGCCACCAGGCAGGTGATCTGATCCTTGTCGCGGTTGCAGATCGCCTATCGGCACTACTCCGTAGTTCAGATACCGTCGCGAGATTTGGCGGGGATGAATTTACTATTATTCTGCCGGACATCAATCACGACTTCGATACCCGTTTGATCGCACAAAAAATTATCTCTGGGTTTGCTTCGCCGTTCGATATTGTCGGGCATGGATTGATTACCCTCTCCACCAGTATAGGGGTAGCAGTTTGCGACGCAGTTAACTGCGAGTTGGAAACCGTCGTTGAGCATGCTGATATCGCAATGTATTCCGCAAAAAACGCCGGTAAAAATAATTACAGGGTCTATCATCCAGGAATGTTGAATACCGCCATCGAATATATCCATTCGAGACATGCGCTAGAAAACCCGAGTAGTGGGTAAGAGGTTCAGGGTTACAAGCGGAAGATTGAATACTCACAAGCGTGAAACCTGCAGTAATGATCCCATCGCCGACACTATGATCATGCTCGCGCGTGGCTCCAGACGTAGGAACAAGAACATGCATCTCAGGTGCACCCGCGCGGATAGCGCCTCCCTCCAGTGTGCAGGTATTTAAAAAATTTGTGGTGGCAAAGGTGCATATGGTGTTGGCAATTCCGCATGTCGGATACGGCTGAGTAGTAGCGCACAGGCTTCTGCTGGCGTCACAATTTTTAATGTTAAATCTCGATGACGTTTGAGTGCGAGTAAGGCTTTGTCCTTACTCACCAGTAAATCGGCTTGGGTCGACGCCGCCAGTTCCAAAAACATCTGATCGTCTGGGTCGCTGCAACGCGGCATGCGGCCACATACCGCTGAGGATTTTGCCAAATCACTTATCGCTTGATAGCGAGCGTGCAGCGCGAGCTGGGCTTGTTCATCCAGTTTGAAGGCTGGGTAGGTCAACACACGGCGCAGCTCATCCAAGGTTTCCATGGATGCGTAGCACCGCGCTTCCCCGGCTTCGAGTGAGCTTAAAATCGGAAGCGCGGACACATCCGCAAAATACAGCAGATCCAGCACTACGTTGGTATCGAGGATTAGACGCAAGGGCGCGCGCGTCACGAGAGGTGATCAGCGTTTAAATACATACAAGTTGTGTTCTGTTAACGCGGCATCGAGCGGGGCATCCCACGGATCGTGGGGAAGCTTTTCCACGCGCTGGCATTCAAAGCCCACGCCGATTAACAGCGGTTTTTTCCACACGCGTCGGCGCGTTAGATACGCGAGCGTGGCATCGTAATAACCGCCGCCCATACCTAAACGATGGCCTTCGTGATCAAAACCCACCAGCGGCATAAACAACACATCGAGTTGACGCGCGCGCAGCGGGTTGCGGTCGGAAGGTTCGGGAATACCGTATCGGTTAGCCGTCATCACGTTGTGCCCAGTCAATCGAGCAAAGCGCAGTACCCGCCCCCGCCCGGCCGGAATCACTGGCAGACAGCACAGGCGTTGCATCCACAAAGCCTGATTCAACAGCGGGCGCAAATCAAACTCGGCGCCGTGCGGGAGATAAAACCCAATGCGCCGCGCACGCAATAGCAGCCCATGACGTAACGCCAACCTCAATGCACCTTGCGCGGCGATGCGACGTGCGTCAGGGGGGACGCCCGAACGACACGCTTTTAACTGGCGCCGCAGCGTGGATTTAGTCGGTTCGGGATTTAGCATGACTGAAATGAGGGGCTCCCCACCTGTGCCGACCGGCTGCTATCCTTGAACCTGGGTTCAAGGAGGTTGCAGCGACACCGCCATCAGGTTCATTCACATGGAACGTACACACCGGCAGATTTAAGTGCCACAACCAAGCGCAAGCGCATTGGTCCGAAGGAATTGCAGCCTTCGCGAACACCGCAGGGAGCACTTTCAGTTTAAAAGAGATTGTCTTGTTTTTCCAGCGCGGCATCTAATAAATTATTGCAGCGCTTCAGGCGTTCACGCGCGTCTGCTTCCAGACTTCTGCCGCCTTTGGTCAATAAATCATGCGCCATATTCAGGCCCGCCATGATAGCGATGCGCTCAGCGCCAATGACCTTTGATTCATCGCGAATTTCGCGCATTTTTTGATCGAGATAATCTGCCGCCATTAGCAGCGCGGTCTCTTGTTCAGCCGTGCAGGCTACTTTGTAGGATCGGCTCAGGATATGGATTTCAATCGAACGTGCAGCGGCCATCAAGCGTCTTCCGGGATTTTTTGCAGCAATATCTGCAGGCGCGCACTAGCTGATTCGAGTTTGGCATTGAGCTGCCGAACCTCTTGCTGCGCGGAAAGCAGTTGATGACGCAGCCCGACGTTGTCGCCAAGAAGCGTTTGACAGCGTTCCGTTACCAGATGAATTTTGGCTTCGAGCGTTTCAAGTTCTGCAATCATGGGGCAACTATAGGGGGCGGCATGGGGATGGTCAATGTCCGTCATCCGAGCGGTTGGCAGGGTATTGGAGTTGAATGACCGCTTTGTTTTTTCGATTGAAGACGCGCAACAAGCGTTTTTTTGTATATCCGTAATCGGTATCATGCCGCATGAGCGAAAAAAACAAATTACCCGTTGAGCTTACTGAAACCACCTTAAGTAGCGAGACCGTCTATCAAGGCCGTTTGTTGCAGGTGAATTGCGACCGGGTCGGCCTCCCTAATGGCGGCGAATCGACGCGAGAATATATTGTGCATCCTGGGGCGGTCGTCATCTTGCCGATATTTGAGAACGGTGACATTTTGCTTGAGCGGCAACATCGCTATCCGTTGCATCGTGATTTTATCGAATTTCCCGCAGGCAAAATCGACGCTGGCGAGGATGATCTTGACTGCGGTAAACGAGAGTTGCGTGAAGAAACGGGATACGAAGCCATCGACTGGATGCACGTCACCACTTTGTATCCGTGCATTGGTTACGCCAATGAGCGCCTGGAGTTCTATCGTGCGCGGCAACTCATCCACGTGGGCCACGCGCGTGACGCAGACGAGTTCCTTGAAGTGATGCGAGTACCGTTTGGCGAAGCGATGGATTGGTTGATGAGTGGAAAAATATGCGAAACCAAAACCGTGGTGGGCTTGTTTTGGCTTGAAAAGCTGATGGCCGGGTAAGCCATTATCAAGGGGATAAAAAATTCATCACAAAAAAGCCGGATTGCGTCCGGCTTAGGGGAGGAGGCCGTGCTTGTACGGCTAAGGAAATGCGGGAATGGCAGGGTCCATTCCATAATCCATTACGTCGGCGGAAGAGCTGGCAATCAAGCTACGAATCTCATGCACTCTGCTTGAGGGCACGTCAACCATCATCAGAATACGCCCGGCTTCAATCGGCGCTTCAAAATGTTTGAGACGTGAATTTGGAACAGAGCTGGCTTTCATGCTGGAAACCCAAGTGCCGAATACCGCGCCCAGCAATGCAGTCACCAGCACCGTCACCAACTGCATATTGATACCCGCAGGCGGGAACAGCACCACGATAAGGCCGGCGATAATGCCGATGCCGCCGCCCAAGGTCAATCCAATTTCAGCGCCATGCACAAAGTCTGATTTTTGTAGAATAGAAGCTTCATGCAGGTCCTTTAGCGCGGTGCCATCTTTGGCCAACACGTGCAAATGGGCATTCTCAATCCGAGCAAGCAAGAGTTGATCTCGCAGGCGTTGCGCTTGGCTTACGTCATCTACCAGAAAATACAGCCGTCTTCTCATCTTTATCTCCTTTAATGAAGCCATAAAAACAGCTTATTATTTATGTGTAGCAGACGCCTACAAAGGGTCAAGAAATATATACCGTGAGCCTATATACTGCGCTTGAGAAAGTGGGTCAGACAACCGCTGCCGTCGTCAGGCGGGAGAGGAAAGTCCGGGCTCCATAGAGCAGGATGCTGGCTAACGGCCAGACGCAGCAAGCTTTATGTTGTAAAACATAAAGGCCAAGGCGAGGAATAGGGCCACAGAGACGAGTCTTTGGGATTGCGCAAGTGGCAGTCACAAAGGGTGAAACGCGGTAACCTCCATCCGGAGTAACACCAAATAGGCAGGCGATGAAGCGGCTCGCTGAGTCTGCGGGTAGGTGGCTTGAGCCGGCGAGCAATCATCGGCCTAGAGGAATGGTTGTCCACGACAGAACCCGGCTTACCGACCCACTTTTTCACTCTCCATTAATTCAAGGTCTTAGCGTTTTTTCCTAAATTATTACGGAAATTAACTGCCTAAGCATCAGTTTTTCCAGAGACTTATCCACAAGCACCAATCTCGTCTAAGTCGTTGAGGTTTCGGCGTTTTTTTGTGTTTCAACACTTGACCCCCACAAAACTATCCCCTATAGTGGGTTGACGTGGTGATTGGTGGGAAACTGTGGGAAACTCCCGCCCACCACATCACGCTAAGGGAAAAGCATGTTTCGCGGTGCAACAACAGTCAATCTGGATAGCAAAAATCGGCTCGTCGTGCCGACTCGCTATCGTGACGCGCTGCTGGTCAATGGGGCGGGGCGCGTCGTGCTGACTGCCGATCCAAGCCAGTGTTTACTGTTGTATCCCTTGCCCGAATGGGAGCCGATCGAGAAAAAACTCAATGCGCTCTCCGATTTCAACCCTAAAACGCGCAGCCTTAAACAGTTACTAGTCGGCTATGCGCACGACATGGAAATGGACAGTGCGGGACGTGTGCTACTCCCGCCGATGTTGCGCAAGTTTGCCGGCTTGGACAAAAGCGTGGTGCTGGTGGGACAAGGCAGCAAAGTGGAATTGTGGAATGAGGCGCGCTGGGAAGCGCAAGTGGGCCAGGCGCTAACTTTCAGCGACGACACGATGCCGCCCGAGTTAGAGGGATTTACTTTGTGACCACGCCTCATGTGCCGGTGATGGCACAAGAGGCGGTGGCAGCGTTGGCGATCAAACCCGACGGACTTTACGTCGATGGCACATTTGGGCGGGGCGGTCATAGCCGGTTGATTTTGGCAGCGTTGAGCTCCGCGGGTCGGTTGATTGCGTTGGATCGCGATCCCGATGCGATGCACGCAGGCGCAGCGTTAAACGATGCGCGGTTGAGTTTGGTACAACGCCCCTTTTCCGAATTGGAAAAAGTGCTTGCCGAATGGGGTGTGGCCCAAGTGGATGGCGTGTTATTGGATATTGGCGTGTCGTCTCCGCAGCTGGATGACGCCACGCGGGGATTTAGTTTTCGGCTTGATGCGCCGCTCGACATGCGCATGGATCCAGGTAGTGGTTTATCAGCTGCACAGTGGTTAGCCACTGCAAGCGAGGAAGAAATCGGTGAGGTTATTCGGGAATACGGTGAAGAGCGTTTTGCTAAATCGATTGCGCGCACGCTGGTGGCTGCACGCCAGCAAGCCCCCATCGAACGCACTGCGCAACTCGCACAGATTATTGCGCACGCGGTGGGTTGGCGCGAGGGCGGACAACACCCCGCCACCCGAAGTTTTCAGGCGATACGCATCTATCTCAATCGTGAACTTGAGGAATTGACGGCGGTGCTACCGCAATGCGTGGATAAGCTTAAACCCGGTGGACGACTCGCCGTGATCAGCTTCCACTCGCTGGAAGATCGCATCGTCAAACGTTTCATGCGCGCAGAATCACAAGGCGAAAAGCTGCCCGATCGATTGCCGGTACGTGCCGCATCCTTAAAACCCGGCCGCCTGCGCCTGGTCGGCCGTGCTCATCACGCTACTGAGGCAGAAATTACCGCCAACCCACGGGCGCGCAGCGCGGTGTTACGCGTGGCGGAGCGTGCGCGATGAGCCGGATCAATATAGTGCTAGCGTTGCTTATCATCGCAAGCGCGCTGTTGCTCATCAACGCCCAGCATCAAGCGCGCAAAAATTTTGTCGCCCTCGAAGGTCTGCAAAAAGAAGCGCGCGGGTTGGATGAGCAGTGGGGGCAACTCCGGTTGGAGCAAAGCACTTGGGCAGGATCGGCCCGGATTGAGACGTTGGCACGCACACGCCTGGGCTTGATTAACCCGCCCCTTGATCGCATCCGCGTGGAGAGTGTGCCTACTCGATGAATTACCACTCCAAAAAGCTTCTCAAATTGCATCTTGCACCTTGGCGCATGGCGACAGTCGGCAGCCTGATCATGGTGGGTCTCGGCATTGTCGCCAGCCGTGCGCTTTATCTGCAGAGTTTGCACACTGACTATCTGCAAGGCAAAGGCGACGCGATTTCCAATCGTAATATGACTTTGCCTGCGCATCGCGGCATGGTGTCCGATCGTAACGGTGAACCACTGGCGATTAGCACGCCGGTTGAATCGCTGTGGGCGCGGCCCGCTGAAGTGAAATTCAATCCGGCTGAATTAAAAAAATTGGCCAGCATTTTAGACATGGCGCCGGATGCGTTAATGCAACGTTTGGGGTCGCGCAAAAAAGGCGAGCTCAGCGTACAACGCCCGCTAACGCCCGATCAGGCGGCGCGCGTCGCGGCGATGGGTTTATCCGGCCTGTATCTGCGCCGTGAATATCGGCGGTATTACCCGGCAGCCGATGTTGCGGCGCACGTCGTCGGGTTTACCAATGTCGACGATCTGGGCCAGGAAGGTGTCGAGCGCGCGTATCAAGACTGGCTGGCCGGAAAATCCGGCGAGCGTTATGTGTTGCGTGATCGGCGCGGCAATATGATTCGCGATTTGGCACCGATCAAGCTGGCGCAGATGGGTGGGAATCTGGCGTTGTCGCTGGACTTAAAAATCCAGTATCTCGCGCACCGCGAACTCGCTGCTGCCGTCACCGCGAATAAAGCGCGCGGTGGGGGCATTGTGGTGCTCGACGCAAAAACCGGTGAGATTTTGGCGCTATCTAATCTGCCCGTGTTTAATCCGAACAACCGTCGCAACTACGATCCTCGACTCGTGCGCAACCGCACCGTCGTCGACACGTACGAGCCGGGTTCCACGATGAAGCCTTTTACCGCTGCAGCAGTACTTGAGCGTGGATTGTTTACGCCTGAGTCAGTGATCAATACCTCAGACGGTTTGATAGTCGGTAATAAACGCATACGCGACGAGCATCCGCACCCGTTTTTAACCGTGACCGAAATCATTCAGAAATCGAGCAATATCGGCGCGGTCAAAATGGCGATGACACTCACGCCCGCGCAATTTTGGGACACGTTGAATCGTGCCGGTTTTGGCCAAAAACCGGGTTCGGGTTTTCCCGGTGAAGCGGCAGGCCGCTTACGCAATGCCAAAACATGGAAGCCGGTTGAGCAGGCCACCATGGCTTACGGTCATGGCATTTCAGTCAGCCTGTTGCAGCTGGCGCGCGCTTACATGGCGTTCGCTAACGACGGCGAAGTGGTGCCCTTATCCTTTCTACGACGCGAACCGCAAGAGGTCGTGGGTGAGCGTGTGTTCTCCTCAAGCGTCGCGCGCAGTGTGCGCGGAATGATGGAAACCGTGACGCAGGAAGGCGGGACCGCCACGCGCGCGCAAGTGCCTGGCTACCGTGTCGCTGGCAAAACGGGAACTGCGCACAAACTGATCGACGGACATTACAGCCCGGATCGTTATATCGCTTCGTTTGTAGGTATGGCGCCTGCGTCAGACCCGCGATTTATTGTCGCAGTGATGATTGATGAGCCATCAGCGGGTGCGTATTTTGGCGGTAGCGTGGCGGGGCCGGTGTTTGCGCAAGTGATGGGCGGCGCGTTGCGGAGTTACGGCTTGCCACCTGATGCGCCACTTCCCGCCACGCACCTGACTCAACCAGCGCCCCTTCCAATCCCTTCCATCGACTCGCAAAAAGCGGAGCGTGCCCGAAATGGCCACCCCGTATGAGTCCGTGCCGCAGATGCTCCAACGACTGGGGCGACCAGTGAGCGCGCTCGCTTGCGATAGTCGTCAAATCACCCCGGGTGTGGTGTTTGCCGCGTATCCCGGCGAGATCAGCGACGGTCGCCATTACATTGCACAAGCGATTACGAATGGCGCGGAGGCAGTGTTATGGGATAGCGAGCATTTTGCATGGGACCCCACCTTAAGCCTGCCCAATATCGGAATTGCAGGCTTGAAGACGCGCATCGGTGAAATCGCCGCGCACGTCTACAACGAACCCTCGCAAAAAATGCACGTGATCGGAATCACCGGCACCAATGGCAAGACTTCGGTAGCGCATTGGATTGCACAGACCCTGACGCGGCTGGGCCAAAAAACCGCGATTCTTGGCACTGCCGGAAATGGCTTTCCGCATGCGCTTACCCCGGCGCTGAACACCACGCCGGATGCCATTGAGCTGCAGCAGCGGCTGGCTAATTATTTGCATCAAGGCGCGGCGGCGTGCGCGATGGAAGTGTCGTCGCACGGTCTCGCGCAAAGTCGTGTTAACGGCATGCATTTCAATATTGCGGTGCTGACCAATCTGTCGCGGGATCATCTGGATTACCACGGCGAAATGGCTACTTACGCCGCGGTCAAAGCGCGGCTTTTCAACTGGCCCGGGCTGGAATGGGCAGTGCTAAATGTCGATGACGCATTTGGGCGACGGCTCGAAGGCCAAACCCGCCCTGCCCGCGTCGCCAGCTACGGCTTTACGCGTGGCAACGTTATCGCGAACAAACTGAATTTATCGCAGCACGGGCTGCATATGCAGGTGCAGACCGACTGGGGCAACGCCGAGGTCGAAACTTCGCTGCTGGGACGTTTTAACGCGGCCAATTTGTTGGCCGTTTTGACCACGCTGCTGGTATCCGGCGCTGCGCTGAACGATGCCTGCGCCGCGCTCGCCCACATCGTGCCACCCCCCGGCCGCATGCAAACATTGGGCGGCGGCGCGCATCCCCTGGTGATCGTAGACTACGCGCATACGCCCGACGCCCTGGAAAAAGTCTTGGCGACCTTACGCGAAGTTGCGCCAACAGCGCGATTAATTTGCGTGTTTGGCTGCGGCGGAAATCGCGATGCAGGCAAGCGGCCGTTGATGGGGCGCGCCGCGTTGGAAGGCGCAGACGAAGTCTGGGTCACCAGCGATAACCCTCGCAATGAGAACCCGCAAACCATTATTGACGAAGTGCTGCAAGACCAATCCGGTGAGTACCGGATAGAGCCTGATCGCGCACGCGCGATTTTCGAAGCGATCGGTCACGCGCGTTGTGGCGATGTGGTGTTGATTGCCGGCAAAGGCCACGAGGATTATCAGGAGATCGCCGGCAAGCGTGAGCCTTTTTCAGATGTTGCTGTCGCGCGCAAAGCGCTGGAGGCTTGGGCATGATGACGCTATCGCAAGCCGCGGCAATGCTGGGCGTCGCCTTTGCGGGCACCGACGCTGAAGTGCGCCGCGTTTGCACCGACAGCCGCGCAATCCAACCCGGCGATTTATTCATTGCATTGCGTGGCGCCAAGTTTGACGGCGGCGTTTACGCAGTTGAAGCGTTGCAACAAGGCGCTGTCGGGGTGGTCCTGGATGCGAAGCAGGCACCCGATGTGGTGCAGGCGATCCGCGTTGTGGACACACGTTTGGCGTTGGGCAAATTGGCAGCAGAATGGCGCAAGCGTTTTGCCATTCCGATGATTGCGATCACCGGGAGCAATGGCAAAACGACGGTGAAGGAAATGCTAGCGGCGATCCTGCGTGCATCGCTACCCTCTCTGCCGCCGGCGAGCGCGGAAGTCAACGCCGCCTCCCATCCGGTGGACCCCGTGCTCGCTACTGAAGGCAATTTCAATAACGACATTGGTCTACCGCTGATGTTGCTGCGCCTAACCACAGCGCATCGTTACGCGGTGCTCGAAATGGGCATGAACCATGTCGGGGAAATCGACTATCTGACGCGGCTCGCGCGCCCGGATGTGGCGCTGATTAATAACGCGCAGGCGGCACACGTCGGCATGCTGGGATCAGTGGAAGCGATAGCGCGCGCCAAAAGCGAAATATTCAACGGTCTCGGCGGGCAAGGCATTGCGGTTATTAATGTCGATGATCACCATGCTCCAATGTGGCGAGAGGCCAATGTGAACCGCCGCGTGCTGAGCTTTGGTCTGAATGCAGATGCGGATGTTCGCGGCGAGTATTCAGAGGGTGGTGTCTCTTCCGACCATTACGGCTCAGCGTTCACGATTGTCACCCCCGACGCGTCCATTGCGGTACAACTCCAGGTGCCCGGCAAACACAACGTGCGCAATGCGCTGGCTGCGGCGGCAGCTGCACTGGCGCTCGGCATTGCGCCTGCCCACATCAGCGCGGGGCTAGCGGGTTTTGCTGGCGTGAAAGGCCGTTTGCAAAAGAACCCCGCACTGCACGGCAGCACGTTCATCGACGACACCTATAACGCCAATCCCGATTCAGTATTGGCGGCGCTCAAAGTGCTGGCGACGCGGCCCGGTAAAAAAATTCTGGTGCTGGGAGATATGGGTGAACTGGGTGCCGAGGCTGCGGCATTACATGCGCAGATAGGCTTGGCCGCGCGCCAAGCGGGCGTCGAAAAACTATTCACACTGGGCGACCAATCGCGCGAAGCGGTCGCGGCCTTTGGGCAGGGCGGCATGCATTTTGAGCGGATTCAGGAACTGCTGGCCGATCTGGAAAATGAACTGACTGCGACAACCACGGTGTTGGTAAAAGGCTCACGTTTCATGCACATGGAACGCGTGGTGATGAGCTTCGTAGCGCAAGACCTTAAGGAGACGCACTAATGCTGCTGTGGCTATTTCAAACTTTGGGTCTGGATGTGCGTGCGTTCAATGTATTTAGCTACATCACCTTGCGCGCGGTGCTGGCGACGCTGACTGCGCTGATCATTTCGTTCATCGTGGGCCCTGCGGTGATCCGCAAATTGACCTCGCTCAAAATCGGCCAGTCGGTGCGCAACGACGGCCCTCAGTCGCATTTGATCAAAGCGGGCACCCCGACCATGGGCGGCGTACTGATTATTGTGTCGGTCACATTTACGACTTTACTGTGGGCGGATTTAACCAACAAATATGTGTGGGTGGTGCTAGTCACCTTGCTGGGTTTTGGCGCGATTGGCTGGGTAGATGACTGGCGCAAAGTGGTCGAGAAAAATTCTAAAGGTTTGCCCTCGCGCTGGAAATATTTCTGGCAATCGGCAATCGGTCTGGGTGTGGCGGTTTATCTGGTGAGCACGGCCACGCTGCCCGCGCACACCGAACTAATTATCCCTTTTCTTAAAACTGAAACCTTGTACATGTCGGTAGCCGCCTTCGTCGCGCTGACCTATTTTGTGATCGTCGGGTCGAGCAATGCGGTCAATCTGACTGATGGGCTTGACGGCCTCGCGATTCTGCCGACGGTGATGGTCGCCAGCGCGCTCGCGATTTTTGCGTATGTCGCGGGTAACGCCGTGTTCTCTAAATACCTGGGCCTGCCGCATATCCCCGGTGCAGGAGAGCTTGCGATATTTTGCGCGGCAATGGCGGGGGCGGGGCTGGCGTTCCTGTGGTTTAACGCGTATCCCGCCGAAGTTTTTATGGGCGATGTCGGTGCGCTGGCGTTGGGCGCCGCGCTCGGCGTTGTCGCAGTGATCGTGCGTCAAGAAATTATCTTCTTCATTATGTGCGGCGTGTTTGTGATCGAGACCTTGTCGGTGATGGTGCAGGTAGCCTCGTTCAAGCTCACCGGCAAACGCGTTTTTCGAATGGCGCCGATACACCATCACTACGAACTCGCGGGATGGAAAGAGAATCAGGTGGTGGTGCGATTCTGGATCATCAGCATGATGCTCGTATTGATCGGTTTGGCAAGTTTGAAGCTGAGATGAGTAAATCTTGTATGAATCGCATCACGGAAGGATTCGGGAGAGACTCATTTGCGGGTGTAACCCGCAAGTTGGCGATACCAGAACCCTCCGTGCGGTTCGGGATTATTTCGATGATGTTGGTGTTGATTGGTTTAGCGAGTTTGAAACTGCGATGAACAACTATATGCATGCGGGGCGCTGCTAGAAACGGTTCGATGCGATGTTAATCATTTACCTAATTTAACAACGATGAATTACGACAAACTTAATCTTGCGGGTCGCAATATTGTGGTGCTGGGGCTGGGCGACACCGGCTTGTCTGCGGTACGTTGGCTCGCTGCGCGCGGTGCCAAAGTCTCCGCTGCGGATACGCGCAGCAACCCTCCTCAAGCTGAACGGTTACATGCGATGCTGCCCGAAGTGCCCGTGCACATTGGCCCGTTTTCTTCCGCGCTGCTGCAAACAGCCGACATGCTGGTAGTGAGTCCGGGGCTCGCATTAAGCGAACCGGCTATCGCTGATGCTGTAGCCAGCGGCATTGAAACGGTAGGCGACGTCGAGCTGTTTGCGCGCGCGATTTATGCGCTTAACGCCGAACGCGAACACCCAATGAAACTGATAGCGATTACCGGCAGCAATGGCAAAAGCACGGTCACCGCAATGTGCGGAGACATGTGCCGGATGGCCAAGCTGCAAACGTGCGTGGTCGGCAACATTGGGCTGCCAGTGTTGGAAGCCTTGCTAGAGGTGGAGCGCGGCAATGTCGGTGCGCCCGATGTGTGGGTGGTGGAGCTTTCCAGCTTTCAATTGGAGACCACGTACAGTCTCAATGCCGATGCGGCAACGGTGCTCAATGTGTCGGAGGATCATATGGATCGCTATCCCGATATCGCTACATATGCCGCCGCCAAAGCGCGCGTCTTTAATGGCAACGGCATCCAGGTATTGAATCGCGACGACACGCATTCGCTGGCGATGCGTCTGCCCGGCCGCAGCATCGTCACTTTCGGGCTGGGAAGTCCCAATGATGACAATCTAGGCATCTGCGACGATGAGCTTTGTCATGGCGACGACATGCTAATGCCGATCAGCGCATTGCCCGTCACTGGCCTGCACAATGTGATGAATGCGCTGGCGGCGTTGGCACTGACTCGCGCCATTGGTTGCCCGGCTGATGCGGCCTTGCGTGGACTAGTGCATTTTCAGGGTTTGCCGCACCGTGTTGAAAAAATTGCGGTGATCAACGACGTGACGTACTACGACGACTCAAAAGGCACGAACGTAGGCGCGACCGAAGCGGCTTTATACGGCATGGGCGAGCAAAAAGTCGTGGTGATTCTAGGCGGCGAAGGTAAAGACCAGGATTTCACCCCGTTACGTGCTGCCGTCGAGGCCAATGCGCGCGCGGTCATTTTGATTGGACGTGACGCGCCGTTGATTCGGGCCGTATTAAACGGCTCAGCAGTGCCAATTGAAACCGTGACCAGTCTCAACGAAGCTGTCGCGTTAGCGCATCAACAGGCTTTGCCAGGCGATGCGGTGTTGTTGTCACCCGCGTGCGCAAGCTTCGATATGTTCCGTAACTATGTGCACCGCGCCGAAGTCTTTATTGCGGCCGTGCATGAACTCGCGCTCGACCAAACAACCGACTGATGCTCTACACCGCACGCGCCCCGAAAGTCACCACCGAGCTGGATTTCACCCTGCTCTGGCTCGCGCTTGGGCTGTTGTGCACGGGGTTGGTGATGGTGTACTCGGCGTCGATCGCCACCGCGGAAGCAGCTAGATACACCGGCCACAATGGTTATTATTATTTGATTCGTCAGGGCATGTTTATTGGCGTCGGATTGTCGGTGGGTGCTGCGGCTTTCCAAGTGCCGATGCGCGCATGGAAGACGGCCGCGCCGTATCTTTTTCTGGCGGGTTTGCTGCTGCTGATCGTGGTGCTGATCCCGGGCATAGGCCGCGATGTGAACGGTAGCCGTCGCTGGATTCCGTTGGGTTTCGCCAATTTGCAGCCTTCCGAACTGATGAAATTTCTGGCTGTTCTTTACGCTGCTGACTACACCACGCGCAAAGCCGCGTTCATGGATAACGTTAAAAAAGGCTTCATGCCGATGGCCGGCGTGATGATGCTCGTCGGTGGCCTGTTGCTGCGTGAGCCGGACTTCGGCGCATTTGTGGTGATTGTCGCAATCGCGATGGGCATCCTGTTTTTGGGTGGGCTCAACTGGAAAGTATTTGCCGCACTGGTTGCGGTGCTGATGGTGGGCTTCGTGATCCTGATCTGGTCGTCGCCGTATCGCTTGCAGCGCGTGCTCGGGTTTATGGACCCGTTTGCGGATGCCTACGGCAAGGGCTATCAACTGTCGCACGCGTTGATCGCCTTTGGACGAGGAGAGTGGCTGGGCTTAGGGCTCGGCGGCAGTATCGAAAAGCTGTTTTACCTGCCGGAAGCCCACACTGATTTCTTACTCGCAGTGATCGCGGAGGAACTCGGCTTTGTCGGCGTGGCCGCAGTGATCGGGCTATTCGCGTGGCTCATTATCAAAACCTTCATGATCGGCCACCGCGCGGCGCAACTGGAACGCAACTTTAGTGCGCTGGTAGCCCAAGGCATTGGCATCTGGCTCGGCGTGCAAGCGCTGATCAACATGGGCGTGAATGTCGGCCTGCTGCCCACTAAAGGATTGACGCTACCTTTCCTGTCGTTTGGCGGCAGCGGCATTGTGGTGAATTGTCTGGCCGTAGGCGTGCTGCTGCGCATCGATTGGGAGTTGCGGCAGATGATGAAAGGGAAAACGTTTTGACAACGCCAATCCACTTCACCCCTGAAGGTTTCGGCACATGACCGCGAAGCCCACCCTGATGGTGATGGCTGGCGGCACGGGTGGCCACGTCTACCCCGCATTGGCGGTAGCGTTGGAATTGCGGACTCGCGGCTGGAATATTTTTTGGCTTGGCACCCGCGCCGGACTCGAAGCGCGCGTAGTACCGCAGCATCATATCGAGATCGTTTGGGTGGCGATGTCCGGCCTGCGCGGCAACGGTATTTTGCGCTGGGTCTTGCTGCCTTATGCATTGTTGGGCGCCTTCTGGCAGTCCGCGACCGCGATTCGAAATCGTCGACCCGATGTCGTGCTTGGCATGGGCGGCTACACCGCTTTTCCGGGCGGCATGATGGCGAGTCTTTTAAATAAGCCCTTGGTAGTGCACGAACAAAACGCGGTGGCGGGGTTAACCAACCGCGTATTGGCGTGTGTGGCGGACCGGGTATTGACCGCGTTTCCGCAAGCATTCAAGGGCGGCAAAGACAAACCCATTCCGTGCGGCAAGGCTGCCAGCGAATGGGTCGGCAACCCGGTTCGTGCGGATATCACGCCTGCGACAGACAAGTACGCGCATCGCAGCGGCCCCTTTCGCATGTTGGTGGTCGGTGGCAGCCTGGGCGCGACCGCGCTGAATACGCTGATCCCGCAGGCGCTAGCGCTATTGCCGCTCGCGCAACGGCCTACGGTCACGCACCAGTCCGGCACTCGTCACGTTGACACGCTACGCGCGAATTACGCCGCAGCAGGTGTGACAGCTGACGTACGCGATTACATCGAAGACATGGCCATTGCTTATCAAAGCTGCGACTTTGCGGTATGTCGCGCGGGCGCGATGACGGTAGCCGAACTGGCCTGCGCAGGGGTACCCGCAGTGTTGGTGCCCTACCCTTCCGCAGTCGACGATCACCAGACCGGCAATGCCGAATTTTTAAGCAGCGGCGGGGCAGCCTGGTTAATCCAGCAAAAAGATTTAAGTGCAGAGGGCTTGGCCCAACTCATCGCCGCGCTCGACCGCAATACGCTAGCGGGGATGTCAGCCAAAGCGCTTGCACTGGCCAAACCGGATGCTACGCAACGCGTTGCGGATATTTGTGAGGCATTGGTGCGATGAGACACGTGGTTGAACATCTTCATTTTGTCGGCAGGGTCGAAGAGCTCGCATGAGGCACGCAGTTAAACACCTACATTTCGTCGGCATCGGCGGCACCGGCATGAGCGGCATTGCTGAAGTGCTGCTGAATCTAAACTACATCGTCTCCGGTTCCGACCTGGCCGACAACGTGGTGACGCGGCGCTTAGCCCGCTTGGGCGCCAGCATCCAGCATAGTCACGTCGCGGAAAACATCGCGGGCGCGGATGCGGTGGTGGTGTCGACGGCAGTGGCGAGCGATAACCCGGAAGTGGTCGCTGCGCGCGAGAACAAAATCCCGGTGGTGCCACGCGCGATCATGCTGGCGGAATTGATGCGCATGCGTCAGGGCATTGCGGTGGCAGGCACGCACGGCAAAACCACTACCACTAGTCTCGTCGCCAGCATTCTGGGCGAAGCGGGCATGGACCCCACGTTTGTGATTGGCGGCAAGCTGATGGCCGCCGGGGCGAATGCGCGGCTTGGGCAAGGCGACTTTCTGGTCGCAGAAGCCGACGAATCTGATGCGTCGTTTTTATATTTAACACCAGTGATTGCGATCGTGACCAATATCGACGCCGATCACATGGACACCTACGACCATGATTTCGAAAAGTTGAAACAGGCGTTCGTGTATTTCTGCCAGCGTTTGCCGTTCTACGGCATGGCGGTGTTGTGCGTCGACGACCCCAATGTGCGCGCGATTTTGCCGCAGATTACCAAGCCAATGACGACGTATGGCTTCGATGAAACCGCCCAGGTGCGCGCGGTCGACGCCCGCTTCGACAACGGACAAATGCGCTTTCGGGTGCTGCGCGAAGGCCTCGCCGATCTGGAGGTGATGCTGAATCATCCCGGCATGCATAACGTGCTCAATGCGCTGGCGGCGATCGCGGTGGCGACCGAAGTTGGCGCAGCGGATGCACCTATCGTCAAAGCGCTGGCCGAGTTTCATGGCGTGGGACGGCGCTTTGAGTGTCACGGCGAATTGCCTGCCAAAGACGGCGGCACCTTTCAGCTGGTCGATGACTACGGCCACCACCCCGCCGAGATGGCAGCGACATTAGCCGCCGCGCGCGGTGCGTTTGTGGGGCGGCGTCTGCTGCTGGTATTTCAGCCGCACCGCTACACCCGCACGCGCGATTGCTTTGAAGATTTTGTGCGCATCCTGTCGCAAGCTGATGCGCTGGTGCTCACCGACGTGTACCCGGCCGGCGAAACGCCGATTGTCGCGGCCGACGGTCGTGCGCTGGCACGTGCGGTACGCGTCGTCGGGCATGTCGAACCCGTTTTTGTTGAGCAAGTGGCCGATTTGCCCGCCACGGTAATCGATCTGATACGCGGCGGCGATGTAGTGCTGGTCATGGGCGCGGGCAGTATCGGACAAGTCGCAGCACGCATCGAGGAGGGACTCACTCATGCGCCATGAATACCGGATGAGTGCAGGCGAAGCCGCAGGCGGCGGGCATGCCGCGACAACTTTCAGCGTAGACAGCTGCGCGGGTTTACGCGGCCGCTTCTTGCATAACGAACCCATGAAAAAGCATGTTTCGTGGCGCGCCGGAGGCGTGGCACAGCGCGTCTACATCCCGGCGGATCTGGAAGATTTATCGCAATTGGTGCGCTCGCTACCGGTGGATGAACCGATTCATATGCTGGGTTTGGGCAGTAATCTGTTGGTACGCGATGGCGGCATTCAGGGTGTGACAATTCTGCTGCATGGCGCACTCAAAAAACTGGCGATCGAAAGCTCCGTGCAAGGTTTGCCGCCCGGCGAGGTTAATACAGAGCTGGTTTATGCCGAAGCCGGAGTGGCGGCGCCGAAGCTGGCACGTTTTTGCGCGAATCAAAATCTGATCGGTGGCGAATTCTGGGCTGGTATTCCTGGCACCGTGGGCGGTGCGCTTGCGATGAATGCGGGCTGTTACGGGCACGAAACCTGGGAAAAAGTCGCTCAGGTCCGAACGCTGAATCGGTATGGGCAGTTGAGCGAACGCCGCTTTGAGGACTATGTCACTGGGTATCGGCATGTGGTGTTACGCGCGACTCTGCGTGGTGACGCGAGCGCTGAGTTGCCCCCCAAACCAATAAAAGAATGGTTTATCGGCGCCTGGTTTCGTTTGCCTAAAGGCGATGGTTTGGCCTCACGCGCGACCATCAAGACTTTGCTGCAACAACGTATCGCTACGCAGCCACTGCAATTACCCAATGCTGGATCGGTGTTCCGCAATCCACCACACGATTTTGCAGCGCGCCTGATCGAGTCGTGCGGGCTCAAGGGCCATCGCATCGGCGACGCCCAGGTGTCAACCAAACACGCCAACTTCATTGTGAATCTCGGCGCTGCGACCGCGAGCGATATCGAGCGGCTGATCGAGCACGTCGAAACCGTGGTGGAAGCACGCACCCATGTGCGGCTATTGCGAGAAGTGCGCATCATAGGAGAACGCATTAATGGCCATTGATGTAAAACGTTTGGGTAAGGTCGCGGTGATGCTGGGCGGCACCTCGGCGGAGCGCCCGGTCTCGTTGAATAGCGGCGGCGCGGTGCTGGCGGCGCTGACGCGGCTGGGCGTGGATGCGCATGCATTCGACCCCGCACGGCGTAATTTAAGCGATCTCGCCGCTGGGGAGTTCGACCGCGTGTTCATCAATCTGCACGGCCGTTACGGCGAAGACGGCTGTATGCAAGGCGCGCTCGAGTTACTCGAGCTGCCGTATACCGGCAGTGGCGTACTGGCTTCGGCGCTGGCGATGGATAAATGGCGCACCAAATTATTGTGGCGCGCCGCGGGGCTGCCCACCGCGGATTGGGAAATTCTGACGGCCGAAAGCGATTTTGCCGCGGTGGAACGCAAGTTGGGTTTTCCGATTTTTGTTAAACCCGCGCGCGAAGGGTCGAGCATCGGCATGAGCAAGGTAAAGCATGCCGGCGAATTGCAGGCCGCGTATGCCGCCGCCGCCGAGCATGATCCGTTGGTGTTAGCCGAAAAATTTATCGACGGCCCGGAATACACCGCCGCCATTCTGGGCAATACCGCGTTGCCACTGATTCGACTAGAGCCCGCACAAGGCGTCGAGTTTTACGACTTTGACGCGAAGTATTTGCGCAACGACACGCTGTATCACTGTCCGAGCGGCCTTGCGCCTGCGCAAGAAGTGGCCTGCCAAAAAATGGCCTTGGAAGCCTTCCGTTTGGTGGGCTGCCGCGACTGGGGTCGGGTGGATTTCATGCTCGATAGCGCAGGCCAGCCGTATCTACTCGAAGTGAACACCTCCCCCGGCATGACCGATCACAGTCTGGTGCCGATGGCGGCGCGCGCCGCAGGCAAGGACTTTGATGCGCTGTGCCTCGAAATACTGGAGCTGACGCTGCGATGAGCGAGCAGACCACGCAGCCTATTCATCAACTGAGCCGCGCGCTGACCTGGGCGGCGAGCGCACTGCTGCTGTATGGCGTGGGCAGTTGGCTGCTGGCGCAGCCGATATTTGCGCTGCGTAAAGTCGACGTCGTTGCGCCCATCACGCATGTCACCCCGGCACAGGTCCGGCTGGTGACCGACCGCCACGTACGCGGCAATTTTTTCAGCGTTAATCTGGAACAACTGCGCGGTGCGTTTGAAAAACTACCGTGGGTGCGCGAAGCGCACATTACGCGTCGTTGGCCGGATACGCTGGTGGTGGCGTTTTCTGAGCATGTGCCGCTGGCGCGCTGGAATGACGCAGCATTGTTGAACCAGCAAGGCGAAGTGTTTGCGGCAGCGCTGGATGCCAATTTGCCGCACCTGAATGGCCCCGAAAATAGCAACGTTGAAGTCGCGCAAGCCTATCTGGCGTATCAAAAACAACTGGCGAATGTGGGGCACAGCATCAGCGAACTGCAATTGTCGCCGCGACGTGCGTGGCGCATGCGACTCGATGACGGCACCGAAATCATGGTCGGGCGCAGCGACGCGACGGCGCGTTTAGCGCGTTTTATCCAGCTCTACCCCAAGCTGTTTGCTGACCCGCTGCAAGCTCCCACGCATGTCGACTTGCGCTACGCGGACGGCCTGGCGCTCCGGCTGCCGGTCGAATCGGCAGCGACGAAAGCCGCGCATGCCCGAGCCAAAAAAGAGCTCCCGCACACGCCTCTGCCTGCCGCGGACTCACCCCCCTTGATTAAAAGTTGAGCCATGACTAAACCGCGCGATCCCAAAAACCTCATCGTCGGACTCGATATTGGCACGTCCAAAATCGTCTGCATCGTCGCCGAAAGTACCCCCGAGGGTGGGCTCGACATTATCGGCATGGGGTCGAGTCCGTCCCGGGGGCTGCGCCGCGGCGTGGTGGTGAACATCGAAGCCACGGTGAACGCGATTCAGCGCGCGCTGGAAGAAGCCGAGCTGATGGCCGACTGCAAGATACGCGAGGTGTACACGGGCATCGCCGGCAGCCACATCAAGAGTTTTAACTCGCACGGCATGTACGCGATCAAGGATAAGGAAATTAGCCAGATGGACGTCGACCGCGTCGTGGAAACCGCGCGCGCGGTGAACATCCCGACCGACCAGCAGATTCTGCACACCATCCCGCAGGAATTCATCGTCGACGGGCAAGAGGATGTGCGCGATCCGCTCGGCATGAGTGCAATGCGGCTGGAAGTCAAAGTGCATATCGTTACCGGCGCGGTGTCGGCAGCGCAAAATATCATCAAATGCGTGCGCCGCTGCGGGCTCGAGGTCAGCGATCTGGTGCTACAACCGCTGGCGTCGGCTATGGCAGTGCTGACCGAAGACGAGAAAGAACTCGGCGTGTGCCTGGTCGATATCGGCGGCGGCACCACCGACATCGCGGTATTTACCAACGGCGCGATTCGCCACACCGCGGTGATTCCTGTCGCGGGCGATCAGGTTAACAACGATATCGCGGTCGCGTTGCGTACGCCACCTAAAGAAGCCGAAGACATCAAAATACAACACGGCTGCGCGCTGCGTCAGCTCGCCGATGCGCGCGACATGATCGAAGTGCCCGGCATTGGTGATCGGCCATCACGAACTTTATCGCGTCAAACGCTGGCCGAATTTATTGAGCCGCGCATGGAAGAACTTTATTCGCTGGTGCAGGCCGAACTGCGCCGCAGCGGATTTGAAGAACTGCTGTCGTCCGGCATCGTGATTACCGGAGGTTCGGCAGGCATGCGCGGGATGGTGGAGTTGGGCGAAGAAGTATTCCACATGCCGGTGCGTCTCGGCTGGCCGCGCTATTCCGGCGCGTTGTCGGATGTGATGCACAACCCACGCTATGCGACCTGCATGGGCTTGCTACTCGCGGGGCTGGAAGAGCGCGGGCGCGACGTGCCCAAGCTGACGGGCGGCAGTTTGAAAGACATTTTTGATCGCATGAAGAGCTGGTTTAAAGGGAATTTCTAGCGCAGGCAAAGCATTCCAATTCCTTGGATGCTGCCTAAGCTGAACGGGTTTTGATGGTTGTACTCATCGAGTAAACACATCAAGGATATTGAGTAGTAGGTTTGATTAATTAAAGGAGAGACACATGTTTGAACTTATGGATGTAGATACGCAGGACGCAGTCATCAAAGTCATCGGCGTGGGCGGCTGCGGTGGCAATGCAGTGGATCATATGATTACCTCGGGTTTGACCGGCGTGGAATTCATCGCGATCAATACCGATGCTCAGGCACTGAAGCGCAACCAAGCGAAGATGCAATTGCAATTGGGCAATGGCGTGACGAAAGGTTTGGGGGCAGGCGCGAATCCGGATGTCGGGCGTGAAGCTGCGCTGGAAGACCGCGAGCGCATCGCCGAAATGATAGACGGCGCCGACATGCTCTTCATTACCGCAGGCATGGGGGGCGGTACTGGCACAGGTGCCGCGCCAGTGGTGGCCGAAGTGGCAAAAGAGCTGGGTATCCTGACCGTAGCCGTGGTGACCAAACCCTTCTTGTTTGAAGGCAAACGCGTGCGTGCTGCCAATGCCGGCATCGAGGCGTTGTCGAAGCACGTCGATTCACTGATCATTATCCCGAACGAAAAATTGATGCAGGTGTTAGGCGACGACGTGTCGATGCTCGACGCATTCAAAGCCGCCAACAATGTGCTGCACGGCGCGGTCGGCGGCATTGCCGAAGTGATCAACTGCCCGGGTCTCGTCAATGTCGACTTTGCCGACGTGCGCACAGTGATGTCAGAGATGGGCATGGCGATGATGGGCTCGGCGCAGGCCAGCGGCGAAAATCGCGCGCGCATTGCGGCCGAGCAAGCGGTCGCAAGCCCGTTATTGGAAGACGTCAACCTGGCTGGTGCACGCGGTGTACTGGTGAATATCACCGCGTCGTCTACCGTGAAAATGCGCGAGATTCATGAAGTGATGAACACGATCAAAAGCTTTACTGCAGAAGAGGCCACCGTCATCGTCGGCCAGGTGCTGGACGACAGCATGGAAGACGCGTTGCGCGTGACCATGGTCGCCACCGGACTGGGTAGCGCAGTGTCGCGCCTGCAGCCCAAGCCGATGCAGATTATTCGCACCGGCACCGACGACATGCCGATGATGGGTGGCGCAACGATGGGCGACGACATGCCCAACGTGATGACGAGCCGCCGCGAGCGCACGATCCGCGCGATGGAAGACTCGGGAATCGAAAAGCTGGATATCCCCGCCTTCCTGCGTAAACAGGCGGACTAATCGGCAGTTGGTAAGCCAGTCTGTAAAATCGGGGGTGTTTGCGGCAGGCTTGGAATTTTTCAGGCCGTGCCGTGCTCCAAGCCAACTTGCCTGGAGGCACCTTACGAGGACTTACGGATATGCCCCTTTATCTGTCGACTAAACCTATCCCGGTTCGTGAGCGGCTGATTTTTGCGTTGGACGTGCCCAGCACCGACGAGGCCAAACAACTGGTCGAAACACTAGGTGACGCGGTCGTCTTTTACAAGCTCGGGCTGGAATTATTTATGGCGGGCGGCTATTACGAGCTGATTGATTGGCTGCGCGCGCGGGACAAGCAAATCTTCGTCGACCTGAAGTTTTTTGACGTGCCTGAAACGGTGGCGTCCGCGGTGCGGCAACTTACACACCGTGGCGTGAGCTTTGCGACCATCCATGGCAACGACGCAATTATGCGTGCCGCGGTGCGCGAAAAAGCCGACCTCAAAATTCTCGCCGTCACCGCACTTACGAGCCTGGACCGCGGCGATCTGAACGATCTCGGCTTTGAATGCGACGCAGAAACGCTGGTGTTGTCGCGCGCCCGACGCGCGCTCGAAATCGGCTGCGATGGCGTGATTTCGTCGGGCATGGAAGCGGCCAAATTGCGCGCCGATTTGGGCGCGCGTTTGCTTGTGATCACGCCCGGTATCCGCCCCGTGGACAACGACCAGCCGGACGACCAGAAGCGCACGGTCGATGTGCTCCAGGCGTTCGAGAACGGCGCGGACTATATCGTAGTGGGCCGCCCCATCCGCAATGCACCCGATCCGCATGCTGCCGCGAAATCTATTCAAGTGCAAATTGCCGCGGTATTTTCAGCCTCCGGCTTACCCGCATCGGCCTCCGCATGATCAAACAACGCACGCTTAAAAGCCCCATTCGCGCCACCGGCGTAGGGCTGCATTCCGGCATCAAGGTTGAGATGCACCTGCGCCCTGCGCCAGTGGATAGCGGCATAGTATTTCGGCGTATGGATCTCAACGCTGCACCCGACCTTAAAGCCGACCCTTATCTCGTCACTGATACGCGGCTCTGTTCAGTGCTTGAGATGGGCGCCACAAAAGTCGCAACCGTCGAGCATCTGATGTCCGCGTTGGCAGGATTGGGCATAGACAATGTACTGGTGGACCTCACCGGGCCCGAAGTACCGATCATGGATGGTTCATCGGCGCCTTTTGTTTTTTTGCTGCAATCCGCCGGCATCGAAGAGCAGGACGCGCCCAAAAAATACGTGCGCATCCTGCAACCTATCGAAGCTCGGGACGGCGACAAGTGGGTGCGCTTCACGCCACACCATGGCTTTCGCATCGAATTCACCATTGCATTCGATCACCCGGTTTTTGAAAAGAGTGCGCAAACGGTCGTAGTGGATTTTGATCACACTGCCTACACCAAAGAAGTTTCGCGCGCCCGCACCTTCGGTTTTATGCACGAGGTGGAGTACCTGCGCAATCACGGCCTCGCGCTGGGCGGCTCGCTCGACAACGCCATCGTGATGGATGAATTCCGCGTATTAAACAACGACGGCCTGCGCTACGACGACGAGTTTGCCAAGCACAAAGTGCTCGATGCCATCGGCGATCTTTATCTGCTGGGCCATCCCATCATCGGCGCGTTCGAAGCGTATAAATCCGGCCACGCATTGAATAATCGGCTCCTGCGCGAGTTGCTGGAACATCAAGAATCCTGGGAATACGTCAGCTTCGAACGCAACGACGACGTGCCCGAAGCCTACCTGCGACTGCATCCGCTCGCAGTTTAAATACCCCTCGCCATGATAGTTATTCGCCTGATGCTTGTTGCAGTACTGATCGCAACCGGCGCGCTGGCATTAACTTGGCTATTCACGCGCGACTCAAAATATCTGGGTTATCTAAACCGCGTGTTGCGCTTTGCGTTGATCGTCGGAATTGTTGCAGCGCTGATATATGTGGTGGAGCGCGTGGTGCTGCTGTGAAAGCGGATTAAAGCGGCAACTATATATAGCCTGGTCTCGGCATGGCTGGAGAGATAGCATGAGTGCATTTAAAAGCATCAAGCAAGGGTTGGCCGAAGCGGCCGCTCATGCCAAAGGCAAACAGGCCGGTGTCAACGAATACCCGCCTTACGCAGTCGATGTGGCGGACTTGCGCAAGCGCTTGGGATTGACGCAAGAGCAGTTCGCCGCCCGCTTCGGGTTCTCGGTCGCCACGCTACGTCACTGGGAGCGCGGCGACAGAACGCCCCACGGCCCTGCTTTGGTATTGCTGAATTTAATCGACCGGGAACCTAAGGCCGTGCTGCGAGCTTTGGCTGCGTGAGCGCGGAGCGGGTGGGATGTATTAATGCAAGACCTGACCCCGTTGGTCTACCTTCGCAACTACAGGTACTAGTGGTAGAAGTAGAGGCCCTCGCGAAAACACCAATCTGCTGGGAGTGTCTTCCAGAAATCGGCGGCGTAATGCTCTCAGATCAAAGACGGTGTACCCGTAATTCGATATCGTGAATGGGTAGAAGCCGGTATCGCTGAGGAGTTAATGCATTTGCAGCTCATGTTGTCGGGGGTGAACTTGTCATACCCGACGAATCGTCATTTGATCGCTCAGACGGCAATCATGCTACAAAACATCGTACATCACCACATCATCTATCCTGTCCTTACCGGGTGGGGATATCAACCGTCGATCACCGAATGTAAAGGCATTGCAAAGCAGTTATCCATATTGGAGAAGAACCCCACTAATCATGACAGAGCAAGGACAGACCCTGAACTGGAAGCCCTTATGGCAATCGTGTATGCGCGTGGTCAGCTCGACTGTGGAGCACCAGACATCATGAGCCGACTTGATAATATTTTTTCTGCGGGAGCCTTACTAAACGCGCGGCGGCTCGGCAATCAGGTGACCTCGGTGATACAAAAGCAAACTGATCCATCGCCTAACGCTTGTCGTGAAATTCTTGGCGAATGTTTGGGTATTCTGAGGCTTTCTAACATGATTACAATTTCATCGATTCATACATAACTTTGTGCTCAACGCGATGCCGAAGCACCGCGCTTGGTTATTGCGCTGTACTCGGCGCGTATTAGCTTCGCGTTAGTTTTTATATCACAGCAGCATCAGTCTTTAGAGGATACGAAGAAATGAAAGCAACTATCGTAGTAATTCTCCCTGCTTTACTTCTTGCTGCTTGTGCCACGTCAAGGCCAATGCAAGGACCGAATGGTGGAACTGCTTACTTCATCAAGTGCGGAAGTGCGGTAATCGAGGCTTGTTACGAAGAAGCATCAAGGGTATGCCCGAATGGATATACGTTTGCGGACCGCTCAGCCAATCCGAATGCCCTCATGGTTCCCGCAGGACCGGGATTTCTCATGGCACGTGGGCCGAATACGATGCTAGTCGAATGTAAGCCGTAAATGTTCTGAGCCGGTCGGTTAATTCCAACATTGGACACCCACAGCCAGAATTCGGGACAATTAACTTTCTCACCCTCGGAGTCATAGTCATGGAATTAACTGCGGTTCTTACCCCTGCTGAAGAAGGCGGATATTTTGCCCTCAATCCCGAAACCGGCACGACGACCCAAGGGGAAACAGTTGAGGAGGCTATTGCCAATTTGACCGAGGCAACAGCACTCTATTTGTCCGAGTTTCCTCTACCTGTCCATGGGCACCCACTGGTCACAATGTTCAGCGTTCCAGCACATGCCTAAGTTACCGCATGTCTCCGGTGCCACGGCAGTTCGGGCGCTTGAACGATTGGGATTTACGAAAACTCGCTAATCGGCAGCCATGTCAATGTGCGGCGTGGCTCCAAAGGCTGTATCGTTCCGATGCACAGCGAAATCAAGATCGGGACTCTTGCGGGTGTTCTCCTCCAAGCCGATATTTCGCCAGACGAATTCATCAATGCATTGTGAATTTGATGTCCAACCCGGCAGTCAACTATGGACGCTGCGCATAAGCGGCGCAGCCCGGTTAGCTCTAATACAAGGGCATCCCAAATTTTGACTGCCGTTGTGTTTTTATTTCATCACTGTATCCCGTTAGGCTCCAACCCAAAATGCGCCTGTGGTCCCTGCATCCAAAATATCTCGACCCTCAAGGCCTGGTGGCCCTCTGGCGCGAGGCACTGCTGGCCAATGCCGTATTGCGTGGCGCGACGCGGGGCTATCGCAATCATCCGCAACTGGAACGTTTTCGGTCACAGGCGGCACCGCTTTCCGCCATCAGCGGATATCTGCTAGGGGTCCATGCAGAAGCGGTATCCCGTGGCTACTCATTTGATCGTAGCAAGATCGGCTGCGTGAGTACGCAGTCCGTCATTTTCGTCACTTCGGGTCAAATGGACTTTGAGTGGCAACACCTGCTTAAAAAGCTCTTGTTGCGCAGCCCGGACCTGTACAAACGCTGGAGCAAAGACGGTGAGCCCAGCTGTCATCCGTTATTTCGCGTTCAACCTGGCCCTGTCGAGCCGTGGGAGCGCGTGCAAAGTACAGGCTAATTTATTCAAGAGGGCACGCGGTTGGTGGATGGCCTTGAGGCTAACTTTTAGCCTCTGATTCTGTCCCTAAAAGCCGAATATTGCCTGCGGCTAACATGCAGTTGTTCGTCCAGGCCTTCCAAGCGCAAAAAGTGGCCGTCATCCGCGCCGGGTAGTTTGCCGACTTCGCGGATGCGTGCGCGAGCAACCAGGCAGTTGCGATGGATGCGCAGGAAGTGTTCGCCAAACTCTTCTTCCAATCGACTCAGAGATTCTTCGAGCAAAAACTCACGGGCGCGGGTGCGGATGGTGACGTATTTCAACTCGGCCTTCAGATACAGAATCTCCTCCAGCGGAATCAGTACGATACGGCCTTTTTCGTTGACGGATAAATGCGTGCGTGCTTTGGGATGCGCGGCGCGCAAGGCCTGCACAGCGGCTTCGCTCAGTTTGTGGGCTTTTTCCAGCGCCCTTAGCAGTCGCTCTGCTCGCACCGGTTTTAACAGGTAGTCGATCGCATTCAGTTCAAACGCCTGGCAGGCGTAGGCGTCATACGCGGTGATAAAAATCACTGCGGGCGCTGAGTCGAGCTTTTGAATGTGCCCGGCGCATTCGATGCCGTCCATGCCGGGCATGCGGATGTCGAGCAAGACCAGATCAATATCGCCCCGCTCTAGATAGCTTAGTGCGCTTAAGCCGTCGGCGGCTTCACCGACGACGGTGACGGGACACGCACTGGCGCAATCTGCCAGCACGTCGCGTAGTCGGCGGCGGGCGGGGGCTTCATCGTCAACGATTAGGGCGCGAAGTGGGTTGGGCGGGCGCACGGGTGTAGGGAAAGCTGATGTGGACTTGATAAACGGCTCCCATCGGCTCTGACTTGAGCGTGGCGTCGAGATCAAAGTGCAGCAGTAAGCGTTCGCGGATGTTGTCCAGCGCGATGCCGTTGCCTTTGCGCTGGCCGGGGCCGGCGGCGAGCGGGTTTTTGATCACGACGTGGACCTGGTCCTGGCTGCGGTAGATATTGATGCTGATTTCGCCCGGTTCGCGCTCGGGTTCGATGCCGTAGTACACCGCGTTTTCTGCCAACGGCTGAATTAATAGCGGCGGGATAAGCGCGTCGCCGGGCATTTTTTCGATATGCCAGAGCACGCGCAGCCGGTCGCCCAGGCGCAATTGCTCCAATTCCAGATACGCGCGCGTCAGTCTAATTTCGTCTTCTAACGCGACCAACTGGCGGGCATCGCTCATCAACGCGCGAAACAGTTCGGCCAGGTCTTCCAGCGCGCGCTCAGCATGGCGGGGGTCGCTGCGCACCAACGACAACACGGCATTCAAGCTATTGAACAAAAAATGCGGGCGGATGCGCGCCTGCAAAGCCTGCAAGCGCGCTTCGCTGATCGCCGGCGACAGTGCGCGCGCGCGCAGATTAAAGTACGACAGTAAACCGGCGCTCAGCGTGAATACAAACCCTGCCAGTCCCCAAAACGGCAAGCGTGCCAAGTCGGGCAATAGCGCGTCCATCCAGTGATCTAGCAATAGCGGGATCGACAGCGCGATGATCAAAGTCAACGCTAACCCTAAGCGATAAGGCTGGGCACGCAACCAGCGACCCAAAGCACACAAGCTCAGTAGCGTGAGCAATAAGGCCGGTTGTGCCAATGCCGAAAGCGCGATGAACTCATCACGAAACGCCGCGCCGTTCGGCACGCGTGCGATCACTGCTAGCGCGAGTGCAAGCTCCACCGTTAACGCGATGCGCAGGCTCACGCCCAAATGACAGAAGTTCGGTAATTCTCCGGGGTGCTTGTTATGATTCCGTTTTTCCATATTCCCTGTCTGCGCTATGAGCACGCCCTCTGCGCCTCCCGGCGGCCCGTCTGCTGCGTGGTCCGGCCGCTTTTCCGAGCCGGTATCCGAAACCGTCAAACGCTATACCGCGTCGATCACATTTGATTATCGGCTAGCCGAGTTCGATATTCAGGGCTCGTTGGCGCACGCTGCCATGTTGCACCACGTGGGCGTGTTGTCCAAGGACGACCTGGCCGCAATCCAGCGCGGCATGGGCGAATTACTGGACGAAATTCGCGCCGGGCAATTTGCCTGGTCGCTGGACCGCGAAGACGTCCACCTCAATATTGAAGCCGCGCTCACCGCCAAAATCGGCGACGCAGGCAAGCGCCTGCACACCGGGCGTTCGCGCAACGATCAGGTCGCGACCGATATCCGGCTTTTTCTGCGCGACGCCAGTGACCGGATTATGGCTGGGTTGGCCGCGTGCCAAACTTCACTCATCGATTTGGCCGAGCAACACACCGATACGGTAATGCCAGGCTTCACGCATCTGCAGGTCGCGCAGCCAGTGACTTTTGGCCATCATCTGATGGCGTATTTTGAAATGCTCGCGCGCGATGTCGAACGCTTTATCGACTGTCGCCGCCGTATTAACCGCCTGCCGTTGGGCGCCGCCGCATTGGCGGGCACCAGCTATCCGATCGACCGCGAATACGTCGCGCGCGAGCTCGGCTTTGAAGGCATTTGCGAAAACTCGCTCGATGCAGTGTCGGACCGCGACTTTGCGATTGAATTTACGGCCGCTGCCGCGCTGGTAATGACGCATCTGTCGCGGCTATCCGAAGAGCTGATCCTGTGGATGAGTCCGCGCTTTGGCTTTATTGATCTGGCCGACCGTTTTTGCACCGGCTCGTCGATCATGCCGCAAAAGAAAAACCCGGACGTTCCGGAGCTGGTGCGTGGCAAGACCGGGCGCGTGAACGGCCATCTGGTGGCGCTATTAACACTCATGAAGGCCCAGCCGCTGGCGTACAACAAGGACAATCAGGAAGACAAGGAACCGCTATTCGACACGGTAGACACACTGCTTGATACGCTGACGATATACGCAGAAATGCTGCGTGGCGTAACGGTCAAGCCCGCCGCGATGCGCGCCGCGGTGCTGCAAGGTTTTGCCACGGCCACCGATCTGGCTGATTATCTGGTCAAAAAAGGCATGCCATTCCGCGACGCGCACGAAGTCGTTGCCTGCGCGGTGCGGACCGCTGATGAGTCCGGGCGCGATCTGGCAGATTTGTCATTGGCAGAATTGCAGGCGTTTAGTGCCAACATCACAGACGACGTTTTCGCCGTGTTGACGCTAAAAGGCTCACTCGCTGCGCGTAATCATGTTGGCGGCACCGCGCCTGAGCAGGTTCGCGCCGCGATTAAACGGGCGCGGGACCGTATTCGTGGGTAGTGTATTGGAAATTAAATTCCTGGAGGAGGCATCAGGCTAGGGACCTCTATCCACCCACTAACCTCCGCCGGAGCACGTCAAATCAGGCTTTGCGATACTTTGCCATGCCAAACAAAACGAGTAGAGCAGAACCGAAAAGCCAAGCCGGGGAAGGTTCCGGGATAACAGCCGCTATTCCTTCCAGGTGGGTATAGAAGCGAGTACCACCCCAGCCAGAGGGATCACCCATATGGCTAGTGCTTGTGATATCGAGCGTATAAGCGTGGCCATATACGCCGTCCCACTGAAAACGCCCGACGCCATTGACGAAGGTGTATCCGCTGCACCCTAATGCGGCACAGTTTCCCGGCTGCCATGCCCCGCTACCTAAACCAGCGCTAGCTGAGGTATTCCAAGCCCAGTCCCAACCCTCCGTATTGAGGCCAGTCTCCGTGCTGCCAGTCGGTGCAATACCAAAGTACCATGATCCAGTATGCCCATTAAATAAATTGAGCGGTAACCGTATTGGTATCGCTCGGTGTTGGTGCACCAGGATGAAACGCGCCTGGCGAACCTATGGAGCCGATTTTCAAGCCAATAGTGCCCTGGGCGAGAGCCACTTTTTCATAGTTGTTGATTTGGCCATCAAGGTTAGTATCCATCGCGTAATACGAGCCACTACCAATGCCTGCAAAGTCTCCAAATTCATCGTAAAGCGCTTGACCTGGAGTGATGGTAAAGTCATCGCCCCGATTAAGTGCAACAGCCTGAGTATCCAGACTGACAACGCTGCTGATAATTACGAACAGAGCGGTCGGGATGAGTGAGTTGCGCATGCTATCTCCTCTACACAAATTATTTATAAATGCCTTTTACTTCTACCATCCAGAGCCTACTGTGTGTGCAGACAAAGTATTTACTTGGCAGTATTTCACGCGTCCCTGTGGCTGGGCTTACTGAATCGGGGAGCAAAAAATTGCGTGGACCCAAACGCTGTTGTGTTTAAGGACACCCGAACGTGCGTTGGGTGGATAGATCTGCCGGAATATTGATCCACCCCGCTATCCCCACCTAAACCGGCAGGGATAGAAAGTCAGGCTTTGCGATATTTTGCAATCCCAAACAAAACGAATAGAGCCGAACCAAAAAGCCAAACAGGCGAAGGCTCCGGTACAGCGGTCACCGTACCTTCTAAGTGAGTATAGAATTGGGCACCCCCTATGCCGGACGGATTGGCAGGGGGAACAGTGCTAGTGTTATCAAGCGTGTAAGTGTGGCCATATACACCATCCCACTGGAAGCGTCCAACGCCATTGACGAAAGTGTATCCACTACACCCCAATACAGCACAGTTGCCTGGCTGCCATGCTACGTTTCCTTGAGTGCTATACGTGGTGCCCCAAGCCCAGTCCCAACCTCGCATGTCCAGACCAGTCTGCGTGCTGCCAGTAGGTGCAATATCAAAGTACCAAGACCCGGTAATGTTATTAAACTCATCCGGTGCGGTAACCGCATTCATATCAGTAGGGGTAGGCATACCAGAATGAAAAGCGCCAGGCGTGCTGAGAGCGCCAACGACTAAGCCGGTAGTGCCTTGCGCGAGCAGTACTTTCTCGTTTTGGCTAATCTTGTTATCACCATTAACATCCACCCCATAATAGGAGCCACTAACACTTAGTGTGTTTCCATTTGTATCGTAAAGTCCTTGGCCTGCCGTAATAGTCAATACATCGCCATTATTAAGTGCCACAGCCTGGGTTTCCAGACTGGCAATGCTGCTGATGAGCGCGAACAGGGCGGTAGGGATGAGTGAATTGCGCATGCTATCTCCTCTAATCTAATTTTATCAAAATGCCTGTTTGCCTCACTATTCAACAGGCTGCTAGGCTTTACTCCGAGCTTAATTTAGCATAAATCATAGGGGTATAAACAATTTTAGATGTCGCTTAACCCCCTCCGCAAATCCGCCTCTGGCGGCGCATGTACGCGGCAGATCAGTCGCACCTCCGGGCTGCTCAGTTTTTCCTGAATCAGCGCGCAAAAATAGCTGCGGGGACCCAAGCGCTGATTGTGCCGACAAGTCGAACATACCCCAAACGTGCGCTGCGCAGATTGGGCCTGCAGCCCCGCCAGCACCTGCCGTAACACCTGCATTGCGGAACTAACCCGGGCCCGGCTTGCGGGCTGAAGTGCGTCGCGCCAGAGGCTGACTGGATTGATCTCCTTGAGCAAAGCATGGGCGCGCTCGGTTAATACCAGCCGCACGACGCGGCCGTCGCGTTCATCGGTCTGGCGGGTCACCAGCCGTTTGCGCGCCAATACCAAAATGCTTTGCGAGACGGTGCCTTTGGTCAGGCCCAGATATTCAGTCGTGCCTTGCGGGGTGTTGCTGAGCCGATTGGCTCGTTCTAGGTAGCTCAAAACTTGCAGGTGGATCGTTTGCAATCCATGCGTCTGGCCAGCCTGACGCAAGCGCGCGCGGGTTAGCGTACCCAGTCGCTCACTCAGATCAAACAGCATCGGCGCCTGGTTCTTCAAGTTTAATAAATCACAGCTCAGCGACCCCGCCGCCCTGCGTGGCGATCAGTGCGGACAGTTTCGCATACAGATCCTCGCCACTTTTGGTATCGACCCACGCCCCGCCCTGCGGCTTGAAATGAAATCCGCCCGAACGCGCAGCCACCCAAATTTCTCGCGCCACCCCGTGGCGGTTGATGATGATTTTGCTGCCGTCGTCGAATTCGATTTCGAGAATGCCGTCGGCTGGTGTTTCAAAGTCTAAATCTGCGGCCTCGATGCCTTTTTCGATACGGCTTAGCGCTACGTCGACCGACTGATTGAATTCAGCTTCGTCCATCATTTTTCCCCATTTATGCCGCTCTGCAAGCCGTGCTAACATCCAGCGCATGAACCTACGCGCGCTATTGATAACGACATTGCTGATTAGTGGCTTAACCCTGACGGGCTGCGGCTCGAAGGGGCCATTGTACCTCCCGGGTACGCCCCCAGACTCACAACGGACCTCCCCTTGAATCACCTGAATCGACTAGATGGCCAGCTCCATATCGAGGGCGTGGCACTGGAAGAACTCGCCGCCCGTTTTGGCACGCCGCTGTATGTCTACTCGCGCGCTGCGCTGGAAGAAGCCTATCGCTCTTATGCCCAGGCATTTACCCGCACGCCGCACCTAATTTGCTACGCAGCCAAGGCCAATTCCAGCCTGGCGATTCTGAATCTATTTGCCCGGCTGGGCTGCGGTTTCGATATTGTCTCGGGCGGCGAATTGGTTCGCGTATTGGCCGCGGGCGGTGACGCACGCAAGGTGGTGTTTTCCGGCGTGGGGAAAACTTCGGCCGAGATGCGCCAAGCGCTTGAGGCAGGCATCCTGTGCTTTAACGTGGAATCCGAGAGCGAACTGCATCGCTTAAATAGAGTAGCCGGGGAGCTGGGCAAAATCGCGCCCGTCTCGTTTCGCGTCAACCCCGACGTCGATGCAAAAACCCACCCGTATATTTCTACCGGCCTTAAAGAGAGCAAGTTCGGTGTAGCAATTGCCGAGGCGCCACGCTTATATTGTCTTGCCGCGGACTCGCCTCACCTAGAAGTGGTCGGCGTGGATTGTCACATCGGATCACAACTCATCGACCTCTCGCCCTTGGCTGATGCGGCGGATCGCATATTTGCGCTGGTGGATACGCTCGCGGATCAGGGCATCTCGCTGCACCATATCGATCTGGGCGGCGGCGTAGGTATCCGTTATCAAGATGAAGCCGTGCCCGACCTTGCGGCCTATGGCCAATTGCTCGCCGAACGCTTCAGCGGTCGGCACGAAAAACTGCTGCTGGAACCTGGACGCTCATTGGTGGGCAATGCCGGCGTGCTGTTAACCCAAGTCGAATATCTCAAGCCGGGCGAAACTAAAAATTTTGCGATTGTGGATGCTGCGATGAACGATTTAGTGCGCCCGGCACTATACGAGGCGTATCACGAAATTGTTCCGCTATCTGCGCGACAAGGCCCTCAGTCTCGCTACGACATCGTCGGTCCGATCTGCGAGACTGGCGACTTTATTGGGTTTGCGCGCGATCTCTCGATAATGGAAGGTGACTATTTGGCACTACTATCTGTCGGCGCTTATGGCATGAGCATGGCATCCAACTACAATTCGCGGCCCCGCGCCGCCGAAGTACTGATTGACAAGAATGAAACTCACCTCATCCGTGAACGTGAAACTTTGAACACGCTAATGGCTGGAGATCGGCTTATTTACTAGCGTTTAGCAAAATTCAAAATCTTTAATAATCAAAATAATTTGTGTCGAATCGATACATTTTGTTTGACTGCCACATTATTTCGAAAAATAGTTTCGGAATAGTCGCCTTAACATTGAACACAAAAAAAAAGCAACTAGAATGAGACTCACCAAGCGGAGCCTCGGTATCGCCCGTGTCATCAGGGTTTCAGCCGTTGTCGGAATTTTTGACTATGGCTTTTTTGATACCACGCTTTGGAAGTGCACTCAGACTGCACGTTTTTGAAGACGTAATGATCGTAGTGAATGTGTTTAACTTCTAAGGAGTGATGTATGCCCATAGCAAAGAAAGCCGCACCCGCCAAAAAAGCGACCGCGGCCAAAAAGCCAGCAGTAAAAAAAGCCGCACCTGCTAAAAAACCAGCAGCCAAGAAGGCCTCACCTGCCAAAAAGCCCGCGGCTAAAAAGCCGGCAGCGAAAAAGGCAGCCCCTGCTAAAAAGACCGTAGCCAAGAAGGCTTCCCCGGCCAAGAAGCCAGCCGCTAAAAAGCCAGCAGCGAAAAAAGCGGCTCCCGCTAGAAAGCCGGCCGCCAAAAAAGCTGCTCCTGCGAGAAAGCCCGCTGCCAAGAAAGCTGCCCCGGCTAAAAAGCCAGCCGCTAAGAAAGCTGCTCCAGCCAAAAAGCCCACAGCCAAGAAAGCTGCTCCAGCTAAAAAGCCCGCCGCCAAGAAAGCTGCTCCAGCCAAAAAGCCCGCTGCTAAACCAGCTGCCAAAAAAGCCGCTCCGGCAAAAAAGCCCGCAGCAAAGCCGGTAGCGAAAAAAGCCGCTCCGGCAAAAAAGCCCGCGCCTAAAAAAGCGGCGCCACCCAAACCGGCTCCGGTAGCAATGCCGTCCTCACCGACACCGGTATCAGTGATCAAGCCTTTCGGGCTATAACAGGTCGGGCTTTGCCCATCCTGAAAACGGGAGCTTGGCTCCCGTTTTTTTATTGACCACGATAAACCCGCTAATAGGCGTTAAGTCGTTTTAGTCTGCACCGACTTCAAACGCAGGCGCAAGCTTGGTAGGCGACTCGCGATAAAGGGCAGACGCAAGGACAAGAGCGTTGCCAAAACCAGCCCATAGATTAGCGGTTGGGTCAGGTCTTTTTTAACTAGCCACCAGTAATGCAGTACGCCGAGCGAACCAATCACGTAAACGAGCCGATGCAACTGCTGCCAGCGTCGGCCCAATCGGCGCATCATTGCGTTCGTTGAAGTGATGGCGAGCGGCAGTAATAACAGGAAGGCGGCAAAACCAATAGTAATGAATGGGCGTTTGTATATGTCCTTAAAGATCGTGGCGGGATTGAAGGACTGGTCGAGCCAAATGTAGGTGGTGAAATGCAAGCTCGCGTAAAAGAACGCGAACAGACCCAGCATGCGACGATAACGGATCAATTCATTACGTCCGGTGAGACGGCGCAAGGGGGTGACCCCCAAGGTGATCATTAACCCGACCAGCGTCCAGGTGCCGGTCGATCGGGTAATGAACTCGATCGGGTTCGCCCCCAGCCCCCCATTGAAAGCTAGATAGCCCAGCCTCGCCAGCGGCAGCAGGCAAATCAAAAACAGCCAGGGTTTGTAATTTCGCGTCATGAAGAAGCCCTAAAAATAGCGCTTCAAATCCATGCCTCGATACATTTGCGCGACCTGTTCACCATAGCCGTTAAACATCAGCGTATCGCGTTTAAAGAACTCTCCGATGCGCCGCTCGCGTGCTTGAGACCAGCGCGGATGATCGACTGTTGGATTCACATTGGAATAAAAGCCATACTCCTGCGGAGCAGCTTGCATCCAGGCGGTGAGCGGTGGCTTTTCAACAAAGCGAATTTTGGCAATGGATTTAGCGCTCTTGAAACCGTATTTCCATGGCACTACCAAACGCACCGGCGCGCCATTCTGATTTGGCAGCACTTCACCATACAGACCCACTGTCAGCAGCGTGAGCGGATTCATCGCTTCGTCCAAACGCAATCCTTCGATATACGGCCAATTTAATACACGGGAACGTTGTCCAGGAAATTGCTTCGGGTCTTGCAAAGTGACAAATTCGACATACTTCGCGTTAGCTGTTGGCTCGGCGCGGCGAACAATCTCAGCTAGCGAAAACCCCACCCAGGGAATGACCATTGACCAGCCTTCTACGCAGCGAAGGCGATAAACACGCTCCTCAAGTGGCGCCAGCTTAAGCAGCGCATCGATGTCGTAAGTCTTGGCGTTTTTGACCGCACCTTCAATCGATACCGTCCACGGCCGCGGGTTAAATGCACCCGCGCGTTCCGCAGGATCTTCCTTGCCGGTGCCGAACTCGTAGAAATTGTTGTACGTCGTAATGTCTTTATACGGGGTCTTGCTTTCAGCCAACGTGTACTGACTCGCGCGCACGCCCGCCAATTTGACGCCAGCTTGCACTTCGGTCGCTGCCCCCACCAATGGTGCTGCCGCAAGCGCCGTCATCCCCTGCATAAAACGGCGACGTTGCTGGTAAACCTCCGGTGGCGTGATTTCAGAGGACGGGATATGAGAGGGTTTGAGGATGAGCATGATGGTTTCCCAATAGGCGGTATGACGTTGGTCGGACTTCAGGCTAAAAGCTTACATCTTGATACGTATTGGTGGAGCCGATAGATGCGGACGAGTTCCTCAGCCATCGCTTAGTGGAGACTGACGAGGGCCGCAGGGCATTGACGAAGCCTCGTCAAAGCTAAGGGTTGGCTTTTTCGATGCCCAATAATACACCGTTGATTTAATTTGTTTATTTTCCGAATATGGGCTCAAAACCCAATGGCACAAAGCCTGCTCATCACTAAGCAAGACACCAAGACAAGGAACGAACATGACGGAATTCGACGAAAAAGACAGCTTCGACATCCAGCTCCAAGAAGACGCCACCGGTAAAAGCCGTGTGATCATCAAATTCAAAACATTAGCCAACGGCGAACTCGATCTGACCGCGCAGCAAGCCCGCGTGGTGGCGACCGAACTCATCATGGCAGCAAACCGGGCCGAAGTGCGCGAGAACCTCAAACGTAAAGAACATTTTGTACGCAACGGCGAGAGCAATGCCGTTAACGGACGGCGCAGCATGCTCCAGTACGTCATGCAAAATAATTTGATTACTCGCCCCAACTGGCGGGGGTAATGTGGGTAGCGGGCAGCCAGGCCATCTATCCCTATAACTAGCCTCTGTATTGCCGGAGGTCCGCCATCCATGATAGGGTGGCACTAAGACGCAAGGGCCCGTCCCTACGTCTTTTTTATTTTATTTTCTGGACAAGTTATGCCTGCCATCGACCTTACCAAGGACAGTTTCGAAACCACCATTCTTAGCAACGATATTGTGATCGTTGACTTCTGGGCGCCGTGGTGCGGCCCCTGTCGAGGATTCGCGCCGATTTATGAGGCCGCCTCTGAAAAACATACCGGCATCGTATTTGCAAAAGTGAATACCGAAGTGGAACAGGAGCTCGCCGCATCCTTTCAAATTCGCTCGATTCCGACGCTGATGGTTTTTCGCGAAAACGTCATTCTGTATTCCGAGGCGGGTTCGTTGCCCGCCCACGCGCTGGATGCACTCATCGAACAAGTGTCGGGGTTGGATATGGCCCAGGTCCACAAGGATATCGCCGAGCAACAGAGCGGCGATCCCGCTTGAACCCGGGCCCGAGTTTCAAGGGAGCGCGAGCTGACGCAACAACGGTAGCGTAATGGGGCGCTTTGTTTCCAGACTCAAGCGATCCAGCGCTTCGAGCACCCGCAGCAGGCTGCCCAGATCACGCGGATAGTGGTTGAGCAAATAGTCCGCAACCTGTGGCTCCAGACAAAACCCCAAACTGCGCGCGTGTTGCGCCAAGGCAGCGTGTTTCTCTGCGTCATTCAGCGCATGCACCTGGAACACCAAGCCCCAGCCCAAACGCGTGCGCAATTCGGGGATTAACGGCAAATTGGCCGGCGGTAAACGCCCCGCAGCTAGCCACAAGCCCCCTGCATCGCGCACCCGGTTATACGTGGCAAAAGCGGCCAATTGCTGCGCCGCGTCCCACTCGTCTGCATGATCAATGACCACCACCTGCGCCTCACCCTGGTTTGACCCATCAACCGACCAACCCTGCAGCCGGCAAGCTTGAGCCCACGCGTGCAGCAGATAAGTTTTGCCACAGTCCGGGCCGCCCCACAAATACACCATGCGCTCAGTTGCACGGCCTTCAAGCATCGCTTGCAATTGTTCAATCAGCTCGTGATTGTGTCCAACCGCAAATTGAGCGAGATCAGGTACGGCCGCGGGGCGAATATCGAGAAGAAGTTGCTGCATGGGGCGCAAGGATATGACAAAAGCTCTGCTTCATGCCAAGTGCCCAGCAAGAATCAAAAATACACTGTTCTCCCGGCTATACTTTAATTTAGACACTGACGCTCACTTGAAATGAAACTAGATTTCCCCCTCCGTGCTAAATCCACCATCAAAGCGCCGCCCATGGTCGAAGAGGTGCTGCAGGACGACGAACGCCTCGCGCTGAAGGCCCGTATCAAAACCATGATGCAAGCCCAAAACGCCGTGTTGGTGGCGCATTACTACACCTCGGCAGAGTTGCAGGATTTAGCCGAGGAAACCGGCGGCTGTGTCTCAGACTCTTTGGAAATGGCGCGCTTCGGTCACGCCCACCCCGCCCGCACTTTGCTCGTCGCGGGCGTCAAATTCATGGGCGAGACCGCCAAAATCCTCAACCCGGAAAAGCGGGTGTTGATGCCGGATTTAAATGCCGATTGCTCGCTGGATTTGGCGTGCCCGGCGCAGGAATTTAGCGCGTTTTGCGATACCCATCCCGATCGCGTTTCGGTCGTATATGCCAATACCAGCGCGGCAGTGAAGGCGCGTGCCGATTGGGTGGTCACGTCTGGCATTGCTGTGCGCATCGTGCAACATTTGCATCAGCAAGGGCACAAATTATTGTGGGCACCGGATCAACATTTAGGCGCGTATGTACAGCGCGTCACCGGGGCTGACATGCTGTTATGGCAAGGCGCCTGTGTCGTGCACGAGGCCTTCAAGGCGGAAGCGTTGCTGAAGTTACGTGCCGCGCACCCTGATGCCGCAGTACTCGTCCACCCGGAATCGCCCGAAGCAGTAATCGCGCAGGCAGACGTCATAGGGTCAACCACGCAGATTATCGAAGCTGCCCGACGCTTGCCGAATCGCGAATTTATCGTCGCCACGGATAACGGCATCTTCCATAAAATGCGCGCCGCAGCACCCGGTAAGGTATTTATTGAAGCGCCGACCGCGGGCGAAGGCGCGACTTGTATTTCGTGTGCGCACTGCCCCTGGATGGCGATGAATGGCTTACGCAAGCTGGCGCAAGTTTTGGAAACAGGCGAAAACGAAATTCTGATCGAAGAGCCCATTCGCGCCCAAGCTGCGGTGTCGATCCAGAAAATGCTCGATTTTGCTGCAGCCGATAAAGCCGAGCGTCCCCAGCTAGGGGATTAAGTTCGACTGCTACATATAAAAAAAGCCCCAAGCATTTACTTGAGGCTTTTGATCATCAACCGCCAGGCTACAGCCTAGTTGATCTTGGGATCCAACTCGCCTTTGTCGTAACGTTTTTGCATCTCTTCCAGGTTATAGACTTTGGTAATCTTGCTCGCCATGCCTGCCGACCCAAAAGCCTCATAACGATTGCGGCAGATGTCGGTCATGCCCTTGGTCGCTTCTTTGAGGAATTTGCGCGGGTCAAAATTGGAGGCGTTTTCGGCCAGATGCTTGCGCACTGCGCCAGTAGAGGCCATGCGCAGGTCGGTGTCGATATTGATTTTGCGCACGCCGTGCTTGATGCCTTCCACAATTTCGCTGACCGGCACGCCATAGGTCACGCCCATGTCGCCGCCGTAGCTGTTGATGATTTTTAGCCAGTCTTGCGGCACCGAAGACGAACCGTGCATCACCAGATGCGTGTTCGGGATGCGTGCGTGGATCGCCTTGACGCGGTCGATCGCCAGTATGTCGCCGGTGGGCGGACGGGTGAATTTATACGCGCCGTGTGAGGTACCGATCGCGATGGCGAGCGCATCAACATGCGTTTTCTTTACGAAGTCAGCGGCTTCGTCCGGGTCGGTCAGCAACTGGCTGTGGTCCAGCGCGCCTTCGGCACCGTGGCCGTCTTCTTCACCGGCCATACCGGTTTCGAGCGATCCGAGGCAGCCCAGTTCGCCTTCGACTGATACACCGACCGCATGCGCCATTTGCGATACTTTGGAAGTGGTCTCGACGTTGTATTCGTAAGAGGCGGGGGTCTTCGCGTCTTCCTTTAATGAGCCGTCCATCATTACCGAGCTGAAGCCGGATTGAATCGAACGGAAGCAGATGGCAGGTGATGCGCCATGATCCTGATGCATACAAATCGGAATTTGCGGATACATTTCAACCGCAGCCAGAATCAGGTGGCGCAGGAAGGGCTCGCCCGCGTACGAACGCGCGCCAGCGGAGCCTTGCAGGATCACAGGGGAATCGACCGCAGCGGCCGCTTCCATAATGGCTTTGACCTGTTCCATGTTGTTGACGTTAAACGCGGGCAGGCCGTAGCTGTTTTCAGCGGCGTGATCGAGCAGTTGACGAAGCGAGATAAGTGCCATTGCAGTCTCCAGTAAATTAAAACGTTAAAAATAAAAGCCGACTTACTCAGAATTCAATCAGGATTTTTTGGGGGGGCCGCCGACGCGGACGATTTTCATGGTGTTGGTGCCACCTGATTCGCCAATAGGCTCGCCAATGGTCAGCAGTATTAAATCCCCCTCGCGCACCGCGCCACGCTGACGCAATTCAGCTTCCGCTTCGGCCAGCAGCTCATCCCGATCCTTGCTCGCGTTCTTGAGGTTGATCGGATATACGCCGCGAAAAAGAGTAACTTTTCTACGCGTCTCTACCTTGGGTGTCAAGGCGTAGATCGGTACGCGGGTGGATAAGCGGCTCATCCACAAACACGTATTGCCCGACTCGGTGAGCGCGGCAATCGCTTTGATATTGAGATGCACCGACGTAAACACCGCCGACATCGCGATGGCCTCATCGCTGCGCAAAAAGCTGTGGCCCAGCCGGTCACCCGAAAAATCAGGCTCGGCTTCTTTTTCTACTTCCAAACACACCCGATCCATCGCCTGAACCGCTTCGACGGGATACTGCCCCGCCGCCGTTTCTGCGGACAACATCACCGCATCAGTGCCGTCCAGCACTGCATTGGCGACATCGGATACTTCAGCACGGGTCGGAATCGGGCTGGAAATCATCGACTCCATCATCTGGGTTGCGGTAATCACGACTTTATTGCGCGCCAGCGCCATGCGGATCATGCGTTTTTGCAAGGCAGGCACGGCCGCATCTCCAACCTCCACGCCTAGGTCGCCGCGCGCGACCATGATCGCGTCGGACGCCTCCAGAATTTCTTCCAGATGCTCGATCGCCTCGCAACGTTCGATCTTTGCGATCAATTGGCTTTTGCCGCCCGCGGCGCGCATTAGCTCGCGCGCTTGTCGCATATCGGCACCTGAACGCGGAAACGAAACAGCCAAGTAATCGGCTTTCAGAATCGCGGCGGTTTTAATATCTTCAATGTCTTTTTCGGTAAGCGCTGCAGCCGACAGTCCGCCGCCTTTGCGATTGATGCCTTTGTTATTAGACAGCACCCCACCCTGCACGACTTTACAGATGATCTGGGTGCTTTTTACTTCTTCCACCCATAATTCGATCCGCCCGTCGTCCAGCAGCAGCGTCACCCCACGGCTCACATCGTTGGGCAATTCCTTGTAATCCAACCCGACCCGCAACTGGTCGCCCAACGCGCAAGCGGCATCCAGAATAAATTGCTCGCCTTTAACGAGTGTGATCTTGTTGTCCTTGAATTTGCCGATACGAATTTTGGGACCTTGGAGATCAACCAGCACCCCCACGGCCCGACCACGGGCGCGCGCCAGCGATCGAACCAGCTCTGCGCGTTCGATATGCTCCTGCGCGGTCCCATGCGAGAAATTCAGGCGCACTACGTCCAGCCCCGCTTCCATCATGCGATCCAGTGTTTTGGCATCGGAGCAGGACGGGCCGAGGGTGGCGACGATTTTGGTTCTACGGATCATGGTGTGAGACCAGAGTGGGAATAGGATTTAGGAGCTAGGGCAGGTGGCGCCCTAGGCTACCTAGATCCTGGCCCTAGCTCTTGGCGGCGCGCTCCTCCAAGATTGCTACGGCCGGTAAGACTTTGCCTTCGAGGTATTCCAGGAAGGCGCCGCCAGCGGTGGAGATATAGCTAACTTTATCGTAAATGTCATACTTTTGAATCGCCGCAATCGTATCGCCGCCACCTGCCAGCGTGAACGCCTGGGTATTCGCAATCGCCATCGCGATGGTCTTGGTGCCTTCGCCGAACTGGTCGAACTCGAACACACCGACCGGGCCGTTCCACACCACGGTACCGGCTTGCATGATGATGTCGGCGATCTCCTGCGCGGACTTCGGGCCGATATCAAAAATCATGTCATCTTCAGCTACGTCTGCCGCGTCTTTCAGTACGGCAGGCTCGTTGGCGTCAAACTTTTTGCCGCACACGACATCCACCGCTATCGGAATAATCGCACCGCGCGCGGTCATTTTCTCGATCAGCATTTGCGCCGTGGGCACCAGATCGTCCTCGCACAGCGACTTGCCAACTTCCTTGCCGGTGGCTTTCAAAAAAGTATTTGCAATGCCGCCACCGACGACCATTTGATCGACCTTGTCGGCAAGCGATTCGAGCACGGTCAGCTTGGTGGAAACTTTGCTGCCGCCGACAATCGCCACCATTGGGCGGGCGGGCGCTGCCAGCGCTTTTTGCAACGCGTCGAGTTCTTCGGTTAGCAGGATGCCGGCCGCCGCAATCGGCGCAAACTTGGCGATGCCGTGGGTGGAAGCTTCGGCGCGATGCGCAGTGCCAAATGCATCCATCACAAAGACGTCGCAGAGCTTGGCGTATTTTTGCGCGGTCTCATCGAGGTTTTTCTTTTCGCCCTTGTTCACCCGGCAATTTTCCAGCACTACCAGCTCGCCGTCAGCGATATCGAAGCCGCCGTCGACCCAGTCGCGGATCAAGCGGATGTTCTTGTCGAGCTTGGTGGCGATCACATCGACTACGGGTCTCAGCGAATCCTCTTCGTTGAATTCGCCTTCGGTCGGGCGACCGAGATGCGAGGTGACCATTACCTTGGCGCCCGCGCCCAGGCAATGCTCAATGGTGCGCATTGATGCGGTAATACGCGCGTCGGAGGTGACCTTGCCGTCTTTAACCGGCACGTTCATATCGGCGCGAATAAAGACGCGTTTGCCACGCAGATCAAGGTCGGTAATACGGATAAAAGCCATGGTCATTCTCCAGTAAGGTTTAAGGGTTGGCGCGGCGAACCGCACCAGACCTTAAGGCTCACGAATAGAGGAGCTAAGGACTTGGGAGTGGGAAAATATGCCCCTAGCCCTCGTCCCAGTCCCGCAAACTTATTTCGCTACGTGCTGCACAAAACGCAGCATGTTGCAGGTGTAACCGTATTCGTTGTCATACCACGACACGACTTTGACGAAAGTGCTGTCGAGCGCGATACCTGCTTCGGCATCAAAAATGGACGATGCGCCGACGCCGCGGAAATCGGTGGACACGACTTTTTCGTCGGTGTAGCCAAGCGTACCTTTCATCGCGCCTTCGGACGCGGCCTTCATCGCTGCGCAAATTTCAGCGTAGGTTGCGGGCTTGTCGAGTTCGCACGTCAGGTCCACCACCGACACGTCGGAGGTCGGCACGCGGAACGCCATGCCGGTCAACTTGCCTTTCAGTGCTGGCAATACCACGCCGACGGCTTTGGCTGCGCCGGTTGAGGACGGGATAATGTTTTCCAGAATGCCGCGGCCACCGCGCCAATCCTTCATCGACGGGCCGTCGACGGTTTTTTGCGTTGCGGTGGCAGCGTGCACCGTGGTCATCAGGCCGCGCTTCAGGCCCCAATTGTCGTTCAGCACCTTGGCAATCGGCGCCAGGCAGTTGGTGGTGCACGAAGCGGCCGAGACGATCGCTTGGCCGGTGTAGCTGTCATGGTTCACGCCGTAAACGAACATCGGCGTTGCGTCTTTCGACGGTGCGCTCATCACGACTTTTTTCGCGCCCGCAGCGATATGTTTTTTGCAGGTTTCTTCGTCGAGGAAAAAGCCGGTGCACTCGATCACGATGTCTGCGCCCGCTTCGTTCCATTTCAAATTGGCCGGATCGCGCTCGGCGGTTAGGCGGATGGTTTTGCCATTTACCACCAGATTGCTGCCGCTGACCGATACGTCGCCGTTGAAGCGGCCATGCACCGAGTCGAATTTCAGCATGTAGGCCAGATAATCGGGGTCGAGCAGATCGTTAATTGCGACCACTTGAATTTCAGGAAAGTCCTTGGCGATGGCGCGAAACGCCATGCGGCCAATACGGCCAAAGCCGTTGATGCCCACTTTGATAGTCATGTTTCAGTCTCCAGTTTTAAAATGTATTTTTTAGGTTGAGCGGCTCATCGCGGTGCATCACTCGAAGAACCATCTGATTTTTTACAGGACGCCTTTCACCGCGTTCACCACCGCTTCCGGGGTAAAGCCAAAATGTTTGAACAGCACCGGTGCCGGAGCTGATTCGCCGAAGGTGTCCATCCCCACGACCGCACCTTCGAGGCCCACGTATTTGCGCCAGAAGTCGGTCACGCCGGCTTCGACTGCGACGCGCGGCACACCTTTGGGCAGCACGCTGGCCTGATAGGTGGCGTCTTGCTTGTCGAAGGTATTGGTCGACGGCATCGATACCACGCGTACTGCAATACCTTCGGCGGCCAATGCTTCCTGGGCTTTGACCGCCAGCTCGACTTCGGAGCCGGTTGCGATAATCACTGCTTTTGCGTCTGCTGCGTCCTTCAGCACATAGCCGCCTTTAGCGATATTGGCGATGGTTGCCGCGTCTCGGGCCATGAACGGCAGGTTCTGGCGACTAAGAATATGACAGGTGGGGCCGTCGGCGCGCTCGACCGAGTGCACCCAGCCGACCAGCGTTTCCACGGTATCGCACGGACGCCACACATCATTGTTCGGCATCATCCGCAGTGTCGCGGTCTGCTCGACCGGCTGGTGCGTTGGGCCGTCTTCGCCGAGGCCGATGGAGTCGTGTGTGAACACATGGATCACACGCTGTTTCATCAGCGCGGCCATGCGGATCGCGTTGCGCGAATACTCGGAGAACATCAGGAAAGTGCCGCCGAACGGCAGCAGGCCGCCGTGCAGCGCCATGCCGTTCATGATTGCGGCCATGCCGAATTCACGCACGCCGTAGCTGATGTAATTGCCGGGATTACCGTGACGCACGGTGTGGCAGCCTTCCCAGTTGGTGAAGTTGGAGCCAGTCAAATCCGCCGAACCGCCGAGGAACTCGGGCAGCACGGGTGCCAGCGCGTTGATCGCAAACTGCGAGGATTTGCGCGTCGCGACGGTTTCGGCCTTGGTATTAAAAGCCGCAATCTGCTCGGCCACGTGGGTTTTCCAGTTGGCGGGCAGTTCGCCCTTCGTGCGGCGCTCGAACTCGGCGGCTTCGGCGGGATAGGCTTTTTTGTATTCGGCAAATTTGTTGTTCCACAAGGTTTCCAGGCCTTGACCCTTGGTCTTCGCGTCCCATCCGGCGTAGATGTCTGCGGGGATTTCGAACGGCGGGTAGTTCCAGCCGATGTTCTTGCGCGTTGCAGCGACTTCGGCCTCTCCGAGCGCTTCGCCATGGACCTTGGTGCCGCCTTCTTTATTCGGCGCGCCTTTGCCGATCACGGTTTTGCAGCAAATCAGCGTGGGCTTGTCGGTGCTGGCCTTGGCTTTTTGAATGGCGGCTTCCAACGCAACCACGTCGTGGCCGTTCACGTTCGCAACGACATTCCAGCCATAGGACTCAAAGCGCTTAGGCGTGTCGTCGGTAAACCAGTTTTCGACGTGGCCGTCGATGGAAATGCCGTTATCGTCCCAGAAAGCGATCAGCTTGTTCAGCTTCCAGGTGCCGGCCAGCGCGCACGACTCGTGCGAAATGCCTTCCATCATGCAACCGTCGCCGAGGAAAGCGTAGGTGTGGTGATCGACGATAACGTGGTCCGGCTTGTTGAATTCGCTGGCGAGCACTTTCTCGGCCATCGCCATGCCGACAGCATTGGTGATGCCTTGTCCGAGCGGGCCGGTGGTGGTTTCAATCCCGGGCGCATAACCGTATTCGGGATGACCTGGGGTTTTGGAATGCATTTGGCGAAACTGCTTGATATCTTCCATCGACAGGTCGTAGCCTGTCAGATGCAGCAGTGCGTAAATCAGCATTGAGCCGTGACCGTTCGACAATACAAAGCGGTCGCGATCCGCCCACTTGGGGTTGGTCGGATTGTGGCGCAAATGGTGATTCCACAGCGTCTCGGCAATTTCGGCCATGCCCATAGGCGCGCCGGGGTGGCCGGATTTGGCTTTCTCCACTGCATCCATCGCGAGCGCGCGAATGGCATTGGCTAGGTCATTACGGGTAGGCATTTCGATCCCTTCAGCTTATTAAAAATGGCGAGCAGATTACCCTTCAGCGCGCGCTAAGGCAGCTTTGGGTGAAATATGCAAAAACCCTGATTATCCTTCAGCAGGGTAGTCCTAGGCAAGCTGCCCCAGACCCGTGCGAAGCGTCACCACAGTAAGGGTTGTGGCGGACAGGGTGATGCCTGCGAAGGAAATTCGAGTCTAAAAAGTTTTTATTCAGGCTGCACTAAGCCTTATGCCCGGCAAGAAGCGTGACTGCCAGCACGCTTCAAGTCGATGGATAGCGCTGACGCAAGGCGTCTAATAGCTTTTGATGAATGCCACCGAAACCGCCATTACTCATCATCAAGACTTGGTCGCCCGGTCGCGCATCGCTTACTAACTGTTTGGTCAACTCGTCGAGATTGTCAAAGACGCGGGCCTTGTCGCCCAGTGGCGCCATCGCTTCGGTCGCATCCCAGCCCAAATTCGCACCGAAGCAATAGACGTGGTCGGCCGCAGCAAGGCTTTCCGGTAACGCGGCTTTCATCACGCCGAGTTTCATGGTGTTAGAGCGCGGCTCCAACACCGCCAAAATGCGTTGCTGGCCGACCTTTTGCCTGAGGCCTTCTAGTGTGGTGGTGATCGCGGTGGGGTGATGCGCGAAGTCGTCGTAGACCGTGATGCCGTGCACCGTGCCGCGGATTTCCATGCGGCGTTTGACGTTTTCGAAGCACGATAGTGCGTCGACTCCAAGTGCGGGCGGCACGCCGACATGGCGCGCCGCGGCAATCGCGGCCAGTGCATTCTGGCGATTGTGTTCTCCCATCAGGGGCCATTGAACGCGACCTTGCACCGCGCCGTTCAATAGCACATTAAATGCGCCGTCAGCCTCGGCCGCGTCAGCAGCCCATCCACTGTCTACGCCAAAACGCTCAACCGGCGTCCAGCAGCCTTTCGCTAGCACTCGCTCCAGATTGGCTTCAAGACCATTGGATACGATCAAACCATTACCCGGCACCGTGCGAATTAGATGATGGAACTGGGTTTCGATGGCGGCCAGATCGGGGAAAATATCCGCGTGGTCGTATTCCAGATTGTTCAATAGCGCAGTGCGCGGCCGGTAATGCACGAATTTGGAACGCTTGTCGAAGAACGCGGTGTCGTATTCGTCGGCCTCGATTACAAAAAATGGGCTGTCGGTTAACCGCGCGGAGATGCCAAAATTTTGCGGTATGCCGCCGATTAAAAATCCGGGGTCGAGCTTGGCGTCTTCAAGTATCCACGCCAGCATCGAAGCGGTAGTGGTTTTGCCATGCGTGCCCGCCACCCCCAGCACCCATTTGCCATGCAGCACATTTTCCGCCAACCACTGCGGTCCGGAGGTGTAGGCCAGATTGCGGTTCAGAATGGCTTCCATCAACGGGTTGCCGCGCGTGACGACATTACCGATCACAAAAATGTCGGGATTCAATTCCAGTTGGCTCGCGTCCCAGCCCTCAATCAGTTCGATGCCAAGAGAACGTAATTGATCCGACATCGGGGGGTAGACATTGGCATCACACCCGGTAACCGTATGCTCGGCGGCGCGCGCAATGGCTGCGATGCCACCCATGAAGGTGCCGCAAATGCCAAGAATATGAAGATGCATGGGAAGGAATAGTGGTCAAATAGGCGGCGATTATCCCATAGTCATTAGACTGTTCGCGGCCTCGCGCTTTACGGCAAATTCAATTGTGAAACTGAAGCGCTTATTGACCGCGCATTTTCTGCAGGCCGCCGGTGATGGCCGAATCGATATAGCCAAAATAATAATCTGCGATTAATAAGCCCACGATGGGCTCAGCCAACTCCGCGCCCTGAGCATCCATTACTTTAATGGTGGGCACGATAGTGACCTTATGCTGCGCGGCAAATTCGGCGCCGGTGCTTTTGCTACCGTTATAGAGCGTCAGCGGACTTTGCGAAGTGATATCCACCTCACGCATGATGACTTTATTTTTATAAGCCGGGTCCTTCAACATCGGCACCAAATACTCGCTTTTGGCGCGATGGCAAAACTGGCAACCGGGGCTGGTGTACAGCACCAGGATCGGAATTTTTTTGGCCGCGGCCAGTTTGCTATCGGATTCAAAACTCTTCGCAATAGGCAGGCTATCGAGGGGTTCCGCAGCCACGAGAGGCGCGGTGCTCCATGCTAAAATTGCTGCGAGCAGTGTGATCAAGCGAATCATTGTAGTAGTTTCCTTTTGCGGGTGCGGTGGCGGACGACCTCACACCCCGTTAAATTTAGAGTCATCTTCCAGCTATGCAAACTCTGACTATTGCCTCGCGTGAAAGTGCCCTGGCGATGTGGCAGGCGGAACACATTCGTGATCGCTTGCGCACGCTTTACCCGACTTTATCAGTCAACATCCTCGGCATGACAACGCGTGGCGACGAAATTCTAGAGGTAGCGCTCTCTAAAATCGGCGGCAAAGGCTTGTTCGTGAAAGAACTCGAAATCGCATTAGACGAAGGCCGCGCCAACCTGGCAGTGCATTCGATGAAAGACGTGCCGATGGATTTGCCTGCGGGGTTTGAGCTCGTCGCCATTGGCGAGCGTGAAGATCCGCGCGATGCGTTTGTGTCGAACCAATTTGAGCGTCTGTCGGATTTACCCCCGGGCGGGCGCGTCGGTACCTCGAGCTTGCGGCGTGAGGCGCAAATCCATGCGCGTTATCCTCATCTGACTGTATTGCCTCTACGGGGCAATGTGGGCACGCGCTTACGCAAGTTAGACGAAGGCCAGTTCGACGCCATCTTGCTTGCCGCCGCAGGACTCAAACGTTTGGGACTTGGTGAACGCATTCGTAGCCTGCTGAGTGTTGAAGACAGTATCCCGGCTGCGGGCCAAGGTGCGCTCGGCATCGAGATACGCGGCGCGCAAATTGAGCTCGCGACGTTGCTCGCGCCGCTTAACCATCCCGCCACTGCCGCATGCGTGCGCGCAGAACGTCAGGTCAGCCGGGTATTAGGCGGTAGCTGCCAGGTGCCGCTCGGCGCGTATGCGGTGTTGAACAGCGAGCAACTGATCATTAATGGCTTTGTGGCCCAGCCTGATGGCACGGACTTTATTTACGATCAGGCGCAAGGGCATTTCAGCAATCCAGAAGCCGTGGGCCAGGCGCTGGCGGATAAATTACTGGCACACGGCGCGCGCGCGATTCTGGATTCGCTGCCGCCGATATGAATTTGCCGCTTGCCCGGCGTAGTATCCTGGTCACTCGCCCCGCAGCACAATCTGCTGGGTTGGCAAACTCTATCTGTGATGCGGGGGGCGAGGCGATAATCTTCCCTGCCATTGAAATTCAACCCATCGTCAGCGACGTGTTGGCGCAACAGATCGATCAACTACATACCTTTAGCGCGGCCATTTTTATCAGCCCGAATGCAGCGCAATACGGCGTTGCTGCCGTGCGCGCTCGACGCCAATTTCCCACGCCGCTTAACGTATATGCATTGGGCCCTGGCACTGCGCGCGAACTTGCCCAGCACGGTTTGCCTGATGCGATACAACCTCAAGGCGCGGACAGCGAAGCATTGTTAGCCTTGCCGCAACTGCAAAAAATTTCGGGTCAGCGCATCATTATTTTTCGGGGGGTGGGAGGGCGCGCGTTACTCGCAGAAACTTTGAAAGCACGCGGTGCCTACGTCGAATATGCCGAGTCTTACGCGCGTGTAATGCCGAAAGCCGACGCGGCGCCCTTATTGCAACAATGGGCGGGGGGCGGGATTCACGCAGTCACGATTACCAGCGCAGAAACACTGCATAATCTTGCCGCGTTACTGGGCGAGAGGGGTGAAGCGTATTTACGGGCTACCCCGGTTTTTGCGCCGCATGAGAAAATCGCCGCGGCCGCCCGACAGTTCGCGATTACTCAGGTCATTACTACGGCAAGCGGGGATGCCGGACTTTTGTCAGGCTTGATTACTTGGTTTAACACACACGTATGAACGACACATCGGTTACACCTGCTCGCGGCCCCACGTTTAACTGGGCGTTGCTACTCGCCGCACTGGCACTCGGCCTAACTGTCTGGTCGTGGGCGGACAATCGCGAACGCGCGCGCGATGTGAAAGCCGAATTGGGCAGGCGGCTGGCTGAGTCTGACTCCAGCATCAAAGAATCGAGATTACTGGCGCGCAATGCGGATGAAGCGATGCGCCAAGCCACCGCACGACTTGCCCAACTCGACACGCAATTGAGCACTTCACAGCAACAGCAGGTGTCGCTTGAAGCGCTGTACAAAGAACTCTCGCAAAGCCGCGATCAATGGACCCTGGCCGAGATCGAACAAGTACTGCTCACGGCCGCCCAACAATTGCAACTGGCGGGCAATGTTCATGCTGCAATCATCGCGTTGGAGTCTGCCGACCAGCGTTTACTGCGTTTGAATAAACCCCAATTCACCACCTTGCGCCGCGCGATTGCTGCTGACCTGGCCAGGCTACGCTCAACGCCGCAACTCGATACGATAGGCTTATCTGCCAAGCTGGAAGTCCTGATCAACCAACAAGCAAAATGGCCGTTGGCGAGTGCTCACGCTAGTGAAACCCGACCCGCGCAGTTGGACAGTCGGGCGGCTCGCAACTTTAGCCAGGAACTGTTGACCGACCTCAAAAGCATCGTGCAGATTCGCCGCATCGGCAAAAGCGAGGCGATTTTGTTGCCACCCGAGCAGGAATATTTCCTGCGCGAGAATCTGAAACTGCATCTGCTTTCGGCGCGGCTGGCATTGCTGCTACAGGATCAGGCGGGTTACCACGCCGATATCGCCGCCACTGAAAAAATGCTCGAGCAATACTTCAATCGCCGTGACAACGGGGTAGAGGCGGCGTTGTATGAATTGAAGCGTTTAGGCAGTTTGCGCATTGCGGTAAAAGCGCCGGATATTCAATCCAGCCTGGTCGCGCTCGATACCTTGAAAGCCCGCTAATGCGTTGGTTAATCTCTTTCCTGATTCTGGTCGTGCTAGCGGTGGGATTGGCGCTCGCAGGCCGTTATGACCCCGGCTATGTGGTATTGATGTACCCCCCGTGGCGCATCGAAGTCTCCTTTATCGCGTTTATCTTGTTACAGGCGGGTTTGGTGGCCGGTGCCTATGGGATCACCCGCCTCGCCATTAAGACCTTAGATCTGCCGCGCATCGTGCGTGAGCAGCGCGCGCGCCGAGAGTCCGAGCGCCGTGACGCCGACTTTATTGACGGGTTGCGCGCCTGGCTCGAAGGTCGCCATCAAGACGCAGAGCAGGCATTAGGCAATTGGCAAGGCGAGTCAACCCGGGTAGGCCTAGCACGAGTGCTGGCTGCGCGGGCCGCGGAGGAAATACGCGCGTTGCCTCGACGCGATCAGCATTTGGCCGAAGCGACCCAGCATGGCGCTGAATTTGCGGCACATTTGGCCGAAGCCGAAATGCGCCTGAATACGCGTGACATTGTCGGCGCCTTAACCGCCATCGCCGCTGCTAAAGCAATAGCGCCTCAACATACCGCACTATTACGGGTGGAACTTGCTGCGCGCCAACAGGCTGGGCAATGGGACGAAGTGCAAAAGCTCACCGATCAATTAACTCGCGCGAACGCGCTTGCGCCCGCGCATGCCAACCAGCTGCGGCGCGCGGCTCATGCTGAAATGTTAAAACGCAGCACCGGCAACGACCGTGCGCTGCTGGAATACTGGAAAAAACTGCCCGAGAAATTCAAGACCGACCCGCTATTGGCGCGCGTTGCGGCCCAGGCGTTTGTGAATAGCGGGGGCTTGGATACCGCACTCGACATTCTCGAAGCCGCACTCAAGCATGAATGGCACGAAGAACTGGTGATGCTGTACGGCCACATTCGCGGCAGTAGCCCCACGCGTCAGATTGAACAGGCTGAAAAATGGCTGCACACGATGCCGCGCGATGCGCATTTGTTATTGACGCTGACCGAGTTGTGCAGCGCCGAAGCGCTGTGGGGCAAGGCACAAAATTATCTCGAAGCCAGTCTCGCGCTGGAACCTTCTGCCGAGGCCCATGTTCGTATGGCTGAAATGAAAGAAAAAAACGGGCATACGGCGGAAGCCTGCCAGCATTATCAAAAAGCGCTGGCGCTGTGTCAGTTGGAGCACGGAGAAAGTTACAAACCAATTGGTTTGGCCTCTGTCTCAACAGGACAGACGAGCGCTTGAGTGACTCACACTTTTTCAATATTGGTCATTATTTAGGATAGAAATATGCATAAATTGCCGTTGTTTAAAACCTGGTCTTCCGTTTTCGCGCTGCTGTTTTTGGCGGCCTTTGCCTTCTCCGCACAGGCGGCGACGGCCCCCAAAACGCCTGCGCAAGGCGTCGTTAAAATGCCAATCAAAGCGGGTGTCTCGCTTGACGACGCCGCGGAATCGATGCGTTTGCGAGCGAATTCGCTGAATATGAAATTGGTCGCCGAGCTACCGCTGTCCAGTCAAGTCGAGGCTATAACAGGCACAAAACAGCATCGTGTGACTATTTTTCAATTTTGCGATGCGCTGACTGCGAAGGATCTGATTGAGGTCAATGTTGATTTTGTGGTGTATATGCCGTGTCGGATTGCGTTGGTTGAGGATGCGAAAGGACAAGCTTGGTTAGTGATGATGGATATCGATGTGGATGCTGTCGCGCGCCAAATGCGCGTACCCGCGCCACTCAAAAAACGCATTCAAGACGTACGTGCAACCTTGATCAATATTATGCAGGCTGGGGCTAAGGGCGACTTGTAAACTGCTATAGCGCGGTTTACGGTGTGGCGTCGGCTGCGTAGACAAACGAGTCGGCAAAAAACGCATCCTCATTTAAACCACGCTTGGCGGTGAATGCGCCGTGCGCACTGTCGACCATGATCGGTGCGCCGCACGCATACACCTGATAACCCGAAAGGTCTGCGAAATCTTCCAGCACGGCTTCGTGTACATATCCGGTACGCCCTTGCCACTGATCTGATGGATCAGGGTTAGACAGCACCGGAATAAATGTAAAGTTGGGATGCTCGCGTTGCCATTGCTGCGGACGTTCGGCCAGGTATAAGTCCTTCAACGCGCGCACGCCCCAGTACAACACCATTTGTCGATCCATGTGGGTGGCAAACGCGTGCTGTAGCATGCCTTGAATTGGCGCGAAGCCAGTGCCGCCCGCGACGAAAATCATCGGCAAGTCGGAGTCCTCGCGGATAAAAAAACTGCCCAGCGGCCCTTTCAAACGCAGAATGTCCCGGGCTTTGAGCTTGCTAAAAACCTGGTCACTAAACAGCCCGCCTTCCACATGGCGGATATGCAGTTCCAGCAGTGCGTCGTCGTGGGGCGGATTGGCCAGTGAGTAACTGCGGCTTTTGCCATCCTTCAGCAAAAAATCGATGTATTGCCCGGCCAGAAATTGCAGCCGCTCGGCGGCGGGTAATTTGATTTTGACGATCATCACGTCGTCTGCGCGTTTCTCCAGGGTTTCCACGCGGCAAGGCAGCGTTTTGATCACCACATCCTTCGCTGTACCGACTTCCTTCGCTTGTATGATCAGGTCAGACAAGGGCCGGGCCTGGCAGAATAAGGCCTTACCCGCGGCTTTCTCTTCAGGCTTGAGCGCCGTTTCTTTGTACGTGCCGTAATCCAGAGTGCCGGAAATCACCGTGCCTTTGCACGATCCACACGCCCCGTTGCGGCAGCCATACGCCAAGCCCACGCCTTCGCGTAGCGCAGCAGCGAGGAGAGTTTCATCAGGGTTCACTGTAAATTGGTGGCCGCTGGGCTGGATCGTGACTTGATAAGACATGGCTTAAAATGAGGCGCGTAAAAAAACAACGCGAATTATCCCCTGAATGTCGACGTTTTAACCCCGACCCCACTGTGGTAACAACATTGTGAAACGCATTCTGATCATCGGCTGTGGCGACGTAGGAGAGCGTGTGGTGCGGCGCTATCAAGGGCAAGCGCACTTTTTTGCGTTAACCCGAAGTGAAGCGGGCAAGGCGCGATTGCGCTCGTTGGGCATCGTTCCGGTGGTGGGGGATCTTGACCACCTCCACACGCTCAAACGCTTGCCCCCCGTGGATGGCGTCTTTCATTTCGCACCGCCCCCTGCTGAAGGAAGGGTCGACACACGCACCCGCCATTTACTCCGATCGCTCGCGCAGCACGGCAATCCGGCGCATGTGGTCTATATCAGTACCAGTGGGGTGTATGGCGATTGTGGCGGCGACTGGGTGGACGAGTCGCGCGCCACTGCGCCGGTCAACGCTCGCGCTATTCGCCGTGTCGATGCCGAAAACCAGCTCCGCAGCTGGGGCGCGCGCCAGCATGTGCGCGTGTCGATACTACGTGCGCCCGGAATTTACGCAGCCGATCGATTGCCATTGGAGCGAATCAAACGCGGCTCGCCTGCATTGATCGCCGTGGATGACAGTTACACCAACCACATCCACGCGGACGATCTGGCCCGGCTCGCATGGATCGCGATGTTTCGAGGCCGGCCCCAGCGCATATACCACGCAGTCGATGCGCAGCCCATGAAAATGGGCGACTGGTTCGATAGTTGCGCGGATGCTTTTGGTTTGGCCCGCCCCCCGCGGGTGCCGCGAGCGGAAGCCGAAGGCCTGTTGTCGGAAGCGTTGCTGTCGTTTCTGCGAGAGTCGCGCCAGTTATCGAATGTACGCGTGATCAAAGAACTGCGATTCCGATATGCGTATCCGACTTCAGAGCACCTGTTGAAACAGATCGCCGGACAAACTGCCTGATCGAATGAATAGTTTGCTAAAGAAGACTAATGCGGGCGATTATTGTCGTCCCGCTCCCGCCGAAACTCTCCCTCTAGCACATCATCGTTTGCTGCACGTGGAATGACGCCAGTCCGCTTCATCCAGGTGCTTGGCAATAACAATAAAACCAGCGCAATGATGTCACTGATGAATCCCGGAAATAACAGCAGGCCTCCCGCTAGCAATACGCGCGAACTCGCGAACAACGACGCAACAGGATTCTTGCCGGAGCGCAAAGTCGACATCAAACGCATGCCCCAAGCGACGCGCTCAAAGCGGATCAGTGCAATCCCGGCTACCGCCGACAACGCCAACCACACGATCACCCACCCTCCAATCCGCGTGGAGAGCCAGTAAATACCGACCGCTTCGATCGCAGGAAACGACAAAATAAGTAAGCCAATCCATCCCAGGCGCATACGATGAAACCTCTGTTAGTGTTGACGAATGTACCCGATAACGCGGTCGCCGAACGCATTGCGCATGCGTTGATCGACGCGCACGCGGCGGCGTGTGTGAACATTCTTGCCGAATGTCGGTCTGTGTATCGGTGGCAGGGGACAGTAGAGTGTACAAACGAAGTGCCTCTGCTGATCAAAACCTGCGCAGAAGCGTATCCGCGTGTGGAGCGGATTCTGCGAGAATGTCATCCTTTTGCTGTACCTGAAATCATTGCTGTGCCTATAGAACAAGGTCTGCCCGAGTATCTTGCCTGGGTGGCCACGGAGACCAAAATATGAATCGCCTCGTACGCCTGCTGTGTACATTTTTGCTATCTTGGGGCGCGTGGGCGCATGCGCAAGACTTCTTGGAGCCGGAAGCAGCTTTTAAGTTTAGTGCGCGCGCTATCGATGCGAATACGCTGGATGCACGCTGGCAGATCGCTGATGGCTATTATATGTATCGCCAGAAATTCAAATTTGAATTGACTGGCGGCTCGCTAGGCGCGGTTAAATACCCGCCTGGCAAAATGAAGGTGGACGAAACTTTTGGCAAGGTTGAAACCTATCGCAACGAAGTGCGGTTTGCGTTGCCGATCAAGCCCGAGTCTGGCGCAAGCGCCGTTACGCTGAAAGTCACTTACCAAGGCTGCGCCGATGCCGGGCTGTGCTACACGCCGATTGTTGAGACCAAGCGTTTGCTGTTGCCCTCCGTGGCAAAAGTATCGCCGAGCACGCCCATCCCCGAAGCGCCTGCTGCTGTGGCTTCGTCGTCTGCTGTCTCTTCATCGTCTGCGGTTTCGGCGCTGGCCGGTTTACGCAGCTTAGGGGGGAGCAAGCAGCCGGATATTCTGCCCGCTGATCAAGCATTCACCACGCGCTCAAGCATGCCAGACGCACAAACCGTACGCGTGGATTATCACATTGTCCCAAACAGCTACCTGTATCGGGACAAACTGAAAGTGCTGGTTAAAACGCCAGCCGATGTCAGCATCTTGCAGATGAAGTTGCCCCAGGGAGACGTCAAGGAAGATCCCAGCTTTGGCCGAACCGAGGTTTATCACCACGACTTTAGCGCGACGCTCTCCCTCTCGCGCGCGCTGACGACGAACGAACAACTGGTACTCGACGCGACGTTTCAGGGATGCAATGAAAAGATTGGGGTCTGCTACCCCCCGATCACCCAAACTATTACGCTGACGACTGCAATGCGTCAGGCGCCCCTTCCTGAGGCGTCTTCTTCTGTAAATAATCCCCCTGTGGCGCAACCCGTGTTACTAAAATCGGGAACCGAATCTGAGACGTCCAAGATCGAAAAAATCCTTAGGAAAGGGAATTTCTGGGCCGTGCTCGCGGGGTTTTTTGGATTCGGCTTGCTTCTGTCGCTCACCCCTTGTGTCTTTCCGATGATTCCGATTTTGTCGGGCATTATTGCCGGGCAAAAACAGGTGACTAAGGCCTCCGGCTTTTGGCTCGCACTGGCGTATGTATTAGGCATGGCAATCACCTACGCACTGGCAGGGGTAGCCGCAGCCTTGTCCGGCACGCTCATTTCGAACGCGTTGCAAAACCCCTGGGCGTTGGGTTTCGGTGCGCTGGTGTTTGTGGCATTGGCGCTGTCGATGTTCGGGTTTTTTGAGTTGCAGTTACCCAGCTCAGTGCAGAGCAAATTCTCTGACACCGCCAATAAAATGAAGGGCGGCAGTTTCATCGGTGTGTTTACGATGGGCGCACTGTCCGCGGTGATCGTCGGGCCCTGTGTGGCCCCACCGCTTGCCGCGGCGCTGGCGTTTATCGCGCAAACCGGTAATACCGTATTGGGCGGCGCTGCGTTATTTGTACTGGCGCTCGGGATGGGGGTGCCTTTGTTGGTGATCGGATTGTCCGCTGGCGCGCTATTGCCCAAGGCTGGCGGCTGGATGAACGCGGTCAAATACTTTTTCGGCGTGATGATGTTGGCTATTGCGATCTACCTGATCTCGCCCATCATCCCCGCCTGGATCAATATGTTGCTGTGGGCGTTGTTACTCATTGCCTCCGCGGTTTATCTCAATGCTCTCGAACCCCTTTCCTCTCAAGCCCCAGGATGGAGACGTTTGTGGAAGGCAATCGGTGTGGTGCTGCTGGCAACCGGCCTCGCGTTATTGCTGGGGATTCTGGGTGGGGGAAGGGACCTGCTGCAACCGCTAGCTATCTACCAAGGTGGCCTTCGCAAAGCGGGTTCCTCCGAAGCTGCGGCCGGCGCCGAGACCCATCCGCTCAAATTTGAACGCATAAAGTCTATCGCCGAACTCGACGCTAAAATCGCAGCCTCCAAGGGGCGCGAAGTGATGCTCGATTTTTACGCCGACTGGTGTGTGTCGTGCAAAGAAATGGAACGCTTCACCTTTAATGACCCTAAAGTACAAGCGCGGCTGAAGGATGTGGTACTACTCCAGGCAGACGTCACCGCCATCACCGACAATGACAAGGCGCTGTTAAAGCGCTTCAATCTGTTTGGACCACCCGGGATTATTTTTTGGAATACAGCAGGGGAAGAGTCGGCTTACAAGGTGATTGGCTATGAAGTGGCCGAGAAGTTTCTGACCAGCATCACTGCCGCAATGGGTCAGTGATGCTTAAGCTTGGGTTCGGCTTATTTGTTTTTCCAGCTCCGAAATTCGTCGCTCGTATTCACGCACTTTTACACGCGCCGACAGGCGTAACTCCATCTCATGCATCACAATTTCCGCCATTTGGCGAAGCATTGATTGCTGGTCGGTATTGATGTAGCGTTTTATGCGATCAATGATGCAGAAGGTACCCAAGTTATAGCCGTCTTGAGTTGTGAGAGGGGCCGCTGCATAGAACTGCAAGCCAAACTCCCCAGTCACTAAAGGATTCGCCAAGCTGCGGGGATCCTTTCTTGCGTCCTCAATTAAATAGACGTCATCAGATAAAATGGCAGAAGCACATAAGCCCGGCGCTTTGTCTATTTCGTGAACATTCAAGCCCTGACTGGATTTGAACCAGATCCTGTCTTCATCCACCAGACTGATGATAGCAATGGGAACATTGAACACTTTAGAGGCAAGTAGAGTGATTCTGTCGAAGTTTCCCTCTGGCGGAGTATCTAGAATTTCATACTGTCTGAGCGCATTCAGTCGATTGGTTTCCATTACAAACTTAGTAACCTGTGAAAAACTTATTTTAATCCTAAATTAAAAGCTCATCTGCTTGTAGAAAACACACCAAGAGATAAAGACGTGGATGTAGGTGAAGTTATTCCAACTATTTAAATTCAAATAGCTAATTGCAAATTCTTATTTACAACACCTCAGGAAAAATTTAAATTGATCTATGCAGCGGTTACACACAAATGCCATGCAACGACAGTTTTCCCGGTCGATTTCTTGGGACAATAAACATTTTAAGGAGCGAGCAATGTATAAAATAAATCGTCTTTGGTTGGGTCTGGGAGCATTAGTTGCAACCATCGGGCTGAGTGGCTGTGCGATGACGCCGGAATCAGGGAGTAGGCAGGAAAAGGTTGTTTATCACTTTAACGATAGCGCTAACGCTACGGCTGGCTTAAACAATATTAAAAATCATTTGTCCGCTTCGCCTCCTGATACGAAAATCGTAGCCGTCAGCCATGGCAAGGGTGTGGACTTTATGCTCGATGGTGCTACCGATAAGGAAGGCAATCCCTATAGCGTCAAGGTTGAAGAGTTGCAGGCTAAAGGCGTAGAGTTTCGCGTTTGCAATAACACGCTAAAAAGCCGCAATATTGATCCCAAGACCGTATTGCCGAATGCCAAGATTGTGCCATCGGGCGTCGCCGAAATTGGTCGCTTGCAAGCACAAGAAGGCTATGTTTATCTGAAACCGTAAGGTGGATGAAATCAAAAAAAGCGGCTTCGGCCGCTTTTTAATTACCCCGTTCTTTGTTCAGTTTAGCTTTGTACAGCTTGGCTCCTGAGTCAACGGCAACAACATTGGCCAAAGATAAAGCGCCCATTAAGGGCGCTTTATCTTTGGGAGTGACTACGCTTAAAAACTATAGCTTAAGTCATTCTGTTGCTCAGCGGTCCATCAGATTTCCCGCAATACCATCAGCACTCATGCGGTAATCCCCCCATTTTTAGCAGCCTCCAGAAGTGGAGTTAAGCGGCTAGCATCAATTTCTGTATGGGCGTGATGCCGCCGAGCGCCATGTTGGGGCGCTCGTTATTGTATGTCCATAGCCAGTGCGTAGCGGATTC
>JANLZE010000076.1:0-16667 GCA_031366105.1 Thiobacillaceae bacterium
CAGGAATCCGCTACGCACTGGCTATGGACATACAATAACGAGCGCCCCAACATGGCGCTCGGCGGCATCACGCCCATACAGAAATTGATGCTAGCCGCTTAACTCCACTTCTGGAGGCTGCTAAAAATGGGGGGATTACCACCCTAGTTCTTAAAGTCGTAGAAGAGTATGTTTAACGGGTCCTGTCAACTTTGACAGGACCATGTCACAGCGCTGTCATGATAGTGTGTCCCACGTTATTTTTTGCGGGAACCAAAGCATGAACTATCAGACCGAGCCTATGCTCGCAGTTCAAATTCCCATTATTACCCTGTCGGATGACAGTTATATACGTTTAACGTTGGAAACTTTCTTCGCCACCCGGCTTGTGCATCTTTTGTCCGGTCTGGATGATGACAAACCAATTCACTTTCACTCCCGGGAGGGAGCAAGCCTTACTAACTTCTCCGGCTACACTGAGTGGCTTAGTACCACGACCCCGACTCTTACTTTAGGATGGGACTGGAGGCTGGACGTGTCACAAGGGCACCCGATCTACGTAAGGTTGGGCGCTCCTCGGAGCAACATCATGTTAGTCGATACCGGGGCGCATGATTTGGGCCCGTCCAAGACCTTGGTGCTGCTTGAGGAGGGGATTACTAGTCTCGCCTGGCAGGAAAAAGTCCATACATATATTATCGCTCGATATGCGCATAATTAAATAAATTAATTATGAAGTGGCGATTATTTCATTTTACAAAATTACTTTCCCCCATTCATTCTCATGTCATGAACACGACACGTCAGTATTCCCCCGCGTCATCCTTGGTCTTACTCGGCTGGGTGCTCGCCTTCAGCATGATCTGGAGCTCGGCATTCGTTGTCGGAAAAATCGGTTTGCGCTACACCGATCCCTACACTCTTCTGACCGCTCGCTTTTTCCTAGCGTCCTTGCTGCTACTCCCAGTCGGCGTTGCGACAATGCGGCCCTTACTCTCGGGCGACCGCTCCCTGATTCGTGATGCCCTGACCCTCGGTGCCCTGAATAACGTCCTCTACCTAGGGCTAACCTTCAGCGCATTGCGTTTCATCTCGCCCGAACTGGTCGTGATCGTCGTCAGCTGCGCGCCTTTCATAACCATCGCCATAGGCGGGATTCTGCGTATTGAGAAAGTCGGTTCTCGCAGCAACCTGGGGATTGTCACGGGTTTCTGTGGCGTATTAGTCATCACACTCGCCAGGCCGGTAGGGACCATCGACCCCTTTGGACTCTCTCTAGCCTTTCTCGGTACCGTTTCCTTCGCAGCGGCCACCGTCTTCTACCGAAACAAGGCGACGTTACACGCTCCCCAACAGGTGAACTTCTGGCAGTCAATTATCGCGACCGTACTGCTATTACCGCTAGCGGTCACTCATGCATCGTCTTTACCGGCCAATGTTTATTCGCTACCGCTCGCGTCTGTCGTGATCTATCTCGCCGTCGTAGTGACGATCGGCGGTATGTGGATGTGGCTCTTCCTCATCCGTCATACAGGAGCAACTACCGCTTCCACTTATCACCTCGCCAATCCAGCCTGCGGACTGTTGCTGTCCTACTTAGTCTTTGGTACCGAATTTAGGCTCACCGATTGGATCGGTGTCGCCATCATCGTTCTGGGACTTTTCATTGTTACGCACTTACCAAAAGGAGAGAAACATGGAACACACAATTGAGAATTTCAGCCGTGACAACCGTAGCATTTCGGTCGACACCCAGCATTTTTTTGCTCTCGAGAGCCCAAAGCGTATCCGCCGCCACCTCTCAATATACCTAACGGGGCACTCCTATCTTCCGAAGGCTGAGGATCCAAGAAGTGATTGGGTCGCGAGCGTGGCTTACCCGGCCTTTGTAGCCATCCAGCAAATGAACGGATCAAATATTAGGCGTTTTGCCTCGATTGGCACCGGGGCGGGTATCGACGCTCTCGCCGCCATCGAAGTTTTCGGTTGCCGAGAGGTCGTGGTTACCGACATGCATGAGGATGTCGTTAACATGGCAGCGAGAAACATAGCAAATAACATCGCCGAACACGCGCCCTTAGTCACCGTTAGTGCTTTGGTCGGCGACCTCCTGGCCCCTCTCTCATTAGCGGCCAATCGCTTCGACTTAATATATGAAAACCTGCCTAATATTCCATTTCATCAAGACGGCAATTTAGAGCACGATCAAACCAGTTCATCCTACATCGGAACTCGTCGCGAGGACGTGCCTGAATTCATTAATAAAAACCTCTTAACTTTGCACTACCTTGCAGTTCTGCAAGCGAAGAACCGCCTATCAGAAAATGGGGCGATACTCTCCTCCATTGGCGCGCGCGTCCCACTTAGTATTCTGCTTGAAGTAGCCCGTGAAGCCGGATTTACAGGCAGTATTCTTACCTACACATGGAAAGTGCAATCCGAGCCCGAAGACGTTATTAGTGGGTATGCTGCATGGCAGGAACAAGGTTTAGGCCCTTTCTACTTTTATCCCGTTGAGGTTCTTTATGAAACCTTCTCGAACATCGACATGGTGGCTGCTGGAGATCAAGCTCTTGAAATCGAGCATGCACTACTTCCACATCGACTCGATGCTATTGCCGCATATGAAGCCCATTGCCAAGGAAAAACATTGGGGCATACCGTGGCGGTTATTATGTCCCGACTTGGGAGCGATGCAACATGAGTGTCGACCATGCGATTGGCGGCACCCCCCTGATAGAGCTCACCAAAATGGGCTTACCCGATGGAATCCGCGTTTTCGCTAAGATCGAATACATGAACCCAGGGTTGAGCATCAAGGATCGGATGGTCAAATATATCTTGGATCGCGCCGAGAAAAACGGCTCACTCAAACCTGGCTATACGATCATCGAGAACACATCCGGTAATACGGGTGCAGCTATCGCAATGCTATCGGCTGCGCGCGGCTACAAGGTGATCCTCACCATGCCTGACAAAGTCAGTGAAGAAAAACAAAACTGCCTGCGAGCGCTGGGTGCTGAAGTCATCATATGCCCAACTACAGCACTCCCTGATTCACCTGACCACTATGTTGAGCGAGCACGCCAGCTTCACTTGGCCACACCCAAATCTTTCATGCTCAATCAGTACAACAACCCGCTCAATGCAGAAGCACATTTCTATACAACCGGTCCGGAAATTTGGAATACGCTTGGCGACGAAGTTTCAGCCTTCGTCTGCGCTGGTAGCACGGGTGGAACCATTTCGGGCGTTGGCCGTTTTTTGAAGTCGCGGAAATCCGATTGCCAAGTGGTTCTTCTTGATCCGATTGGTTCCGTCTATCACAAATACTTTCATGAGGGCTTAGTTGATCCTAATGTCATTACGCCGTATAAGGTCGAGGGGGTTGGAGAAGACCACCTCGCCCAATGTATGGATTTTTCGATCATAGATGATGTGATGCAGTTCTCCGACGATCAGGCATTCGACACGGCGAGACTCCTTGCTCGCCGAGAAGGTCTGCTATGCGGTGGCAGTTCGGGCGCAAACGTCTGGGGCTGCATACAACTCGCCTACCGGCTTAGAAAGCCCGCGACGATTGTCACTGTCCTTCCGGACAGTGGTATCAAGTACATGTCCAAGATATTCCTGCAATAGGCCGTATTAGGAGATTATTGCCAGTCAGCCGATGACATTGGACCCATATCCATAACGCAAGATTGAATCACGACGCCCAAAATTTAGTACGTAAAAAATTGGGCCGCCAGTTGACCAAAATGGGGTTGAAGAGGGGTCGCAAAGCAATGGTCGGACGCGGTAGATATCATCCTTGAAAAATGGCACTGGGAGCGCCCGGATCTGGACGTCAGTCCGATGGGCACTGACCTGGGTTGAACGCCTGCCGTCACAACTGACCACGTTGGACTGTGTGGCAGATTCTCCGGAAAGGCTCGTCGAGAAAAACTCTTGACGGGGAATGATCGCGCGTTTCATCGGCCGCGCCGCAATGGACACAGGAGCCCTTGTTGCGATCATCCGCACCGTCATCGTGCAGTTGCCGCACTGATTCCTCCGGCGAAGCTAGTCAATCCAAGCAAGATGGCGCAACCCCAACTTTTGACTCGCATCCAATATCATTTCACGCACTCCAGCATTCGTTGTCTTTCCCGTTTCCATCAGTACAGCGGCGTATGGAATCCCCACGTCAACTTGATACGCGCGCTCGAAGACTGAGATGAGGATCGACTTCCATTTCCCTGCTGTTGCCCCAGCATATTATCCGGCCATCGAGGAGTTGACGGCCATGCGGTTTGTCATATGACCTTTTGAAGATGGCCTCCTTTTCTTCCATATCTATGGCATGCAGCACCCGCCTCCACCCATCCTGCAGTCGAGACCTGAGATATGGCTTGAGCAGTGAGTCCTTGATATATACCCGGACCCTTCTTGCATCCATGAAATGGGAAAGCACGCCGCCCACATCCTTATCCTTTGTCCAATTCTCATACCAGGAGGTGCGTTCAACGTCGGAAATTCTGGGCCAATCCAACTCGTCCGCCTTCGCCCAAATCTTCTGACGAATACTATTCCTGATATCGGTTGGCAGCGCCGCGCTCAATGGACAGACCCTGGGAATGCAGGCATCGGGAAATTGAACTCTGGAAGTTCCAATTTTGCATCTCCCTCGCGATTGAAAAGATCAGCCTGATCCAAGAGCCATTCGAACATGAAGTGACCGGCGCCCTGATCGGAAAACTGGACCACTCGCTCCACCAAATCGAGTCGTTCCACATCGCCCGAAATTGACTTCTGTAGATCAATCACCTCGGAAATGCGACGAAGATCGCTTACAAAATCGAGCACCACCACCTTTTTCTTGTTCGGCGCCAGGCGCAGGCCTCGGCCGAGCTGCTGAACGAAAATGCGCCGACTATGTGTGACGCGCATGAACGCAAGCATGTCCACGTCGGGCACGTCCACGCCCTCGTTGAAGATGTCGACCGTAGTTACCGCGTTGATGGTCCCACGGCGCAACCCCGCCATGGTCTTTTCCCGCTCGCGGGGCTCCATCTCGCCTGTGATGTAAGCGGACTTGAATCCGTACAGGCGCAACATCGCGGCGAAGGTTTTCGCGTGTTCAACACCCGCGCAAAACACGATGAGGCTGCGGCGCGCCTCGGTCTTGAACGTATCCGCGATGACACGCGCGGCCTCCTCGTCTCGTGTCGGGATCAGTAGGCGGGTGTTCAATTCCTTGATTGAATATTCGTGTCGCGACTGCTTGCGAACAAACTCCCAATCGATGTTGTCCGCAAGTAGACGCGCTATTGCGCCCAAGGTTAACGCGCTTGCGGCTTTTAAGCGCCAGCGAATTGCGTCAACTTCCCGATGGCAGACTGGCTCGCACCTCTCGGGCTTGGTGACCGTGCGCCAGCGCCCCAGCACCGCTAGAGGCACCATGTTCGTGACGCTGGAAGACGAAACCGGAACAATCAATATCATTGTTTGGGAATCGGTGGCCGAAAGGCTGCGTCGCGACCTGCTGGCGGCTTCATTGCTAACCGTTTATGGGCGCTGGCAATGTCAGGGCGACGTGTTGCATCTCGTTGCGCAGCATGTAATCAACCATAGCCATTTGCTGGGAGAACTTGTGGTTGCGAGTCGGGATTTTCATTAAGTTTTATTGCCGAGGACCGTATTAGCAATGTCTGAAATTCGGCCGAAGCGGCCATCCAACTGTCGTGGGATTTAAGTCTGATCTCGACCACATACCTGACGTTGGAGGAAGGTTCCCTTGGTCGGCTTTCTTGCGTGCTTCGGAAATGTATTCGAAACGAATGCAGGTTACTAGTTTGAGGATTTAGGCAACTTCTCGTTGCCCAGCTAGCAGCATCGCAGGGGGATCTAAGTTATCTGAAAGGACCAACAGCTCTGCTGCAGATCGCTTTACCTGAGCGTAGTACGTGAGAGTCTTGCGGTGCTGCCTTAGCCCCGCGTACATGGCACGGATTTCGGGCGCGTCGTCGTAAGTTAACATCCATCGATGCGGCATTTTTCGCACGGCCCTCGCAAGAGCGGCGTGATCCTGGTGTTTGTACGAGTTCGTATAAAGGTCAGGGCCTGCCAGATAGTATGGGGGGTCAACATTTACAAGCGCGTGTCGCGGTAGCATCTTTAGCTTGGAACCAATGTACAGGCGGGCGTCAATGCATGTCAGGTGGATTTGCTCTCTGTAGAGCGCAATTCGCCTGATCTTACGGATGATGTCGGCTCGACCAAATCGGCAATCGATACTGTACTTGCCAGTCTGCGCCTTTCCTCCAATCACGCCCGCTTTGAGAATGCCAGATCGGTTAGTCCTGTTTAGAAACAGGGTGGCAAATCCGAGGTCAAGCAAATTTAGCCGTTCTTCAGCGTGAATTTGCCGTTGGCGATGCCATTCGTCCATGTCTATCGTCGTTTGCTCGATGCGCTCGCACAGTTGCTCTGTGGAGTTCAACACGCTATGCCAGAATGCATAGATTGAAGGGTCAATGTCGTTGATCCACGCTTCCGAGACCGTACCGTTTAGGAGCAACCTGCAGGCGATCCCCGCACCACCTGCAAATGGCTCGCAATATACGCACTGCAGCAGATGGTTCGTACGAAGCAGTTCGACCACGAAAGGGGCGAGCTGAGTCTTGCCCCCCGGATAACGCAAAGGTGTGTCTGTTATTGGCATACGCGATACGTTAGCGGAACTTCCAACGCTTGGCCAGCCCTATCATTTCAGCTTGGTCAGCAAATATTCAAGTGCTGGTTGTAGTGTTTCCCAGTTGGTTCGATTGTCTGCGCCTGACGGAACTGAGCCGCCATGAATCGGGTTGCTCATCAATTCGTATGAGTAGGAAGACCGCTTATCCGCTGTCTTTGTTAAAACGTTCGCTACGCCCTTGGTCGATGGAGAGTTGGATGTCTTAGTGTGGTTAATTATGCGCTGCATAACCTCCGCAAATTCTCCTTGCGCCCCCACACCATATTTCTTCGCATAGAGGTGAACAATTCGCTCCAAAATCACGCGGTTGAGATAGTCGCCATGCAGCGATACGGCGTGTATTTCTTCATGTCGTCGACTTGTCCTTACTGCAAGCTGGAAGCGCAGGCCCTGAAAAATCTGGAGTCGATGGTGGGACTCCAAGTGTTGCCCATCAGCCTGGATGGCAAGGGCATATCTCTCTATCCGCGCCCGTTACCCGATAACGGTATTTCCCGGATGCTCGCCGAACGATTTGTCCAGCAACGGCTTTCAGTTCCCGCTCTGTTTCTGGTACCGAAGGATAACTCGGGCGCGCCTCCCATCCCGATCTCGTTCGGCATGGCGTCGAGCAGCGAAATACTGGAACGCATTTATGCGTTGACCCAGACGGAGCCAGGTCAGCAGTTTTAATTTCATTTATGAGGAGGCCTCCGATGCGACTATTGAACCGTAAATCTCCGCCTGCCATCGCGGCGACGATACTGGGTGCCAGCATGATGCTGGTGAGCAACGCCGCGAACAGCGACTTGCAGGCGTTCTACAACAGCATCTCGACGTTCAACAACGTCGGTGGACCCAGCGCCTACCAAGGCCAGACCATGAACCTCTACACCGGGGGCAGTGTGTATCTGCGCACGCCTACCCGTACATACAATCTCGCGTCCATATCGCCGCCCGGGTACAACGCGGGGTGCGGCGGAATTGATATTTGGGGCGGGTCATTCAGTTTCATCAATAAGACTCAGTTCGTGGCCATGATGCGCAATATCGCTCAGAACGCTGTCGGCCATTTCTTCATGCTGGCTATTCAGTCGCTTTCCCCTGATATCGCCAATGTGCAGAAATATTTGCGCGACGCGGCAGCTTTCATGAACAAGATGAACGTCGACTCCTGCACCGAAGGTAAGGCGTGGGCACAAGGTCTGGCTGAGAAAGTGCTCGACAAGGAAAAGCTGGCCTCCGTCTGGGATAACCAGGCGCGAAGCGTGTTCAGCGACTATGCTGATGCGATAGGCAGTCAAACGGCCGCCGATTCCAACGCCTCCGTCAACAATCGTAAAGCAGACCCGGAGCAGGCCGAACAAGTCTCCGAAGGCAATATGACTTGGCGTTCTCTGAAAGCGTCGGGGATCAATCTGGTATTGAATAACCAGGAAAGCTTGGAATGGATCATGTCGGCGAGCGGAACCCTAGTGATCCGTCGCGACCCAGCCAATGCGCAAGATTGGCAGGTGAAATGGTATGAACCCAGGATTTCTGTCAGCACGCTCATGGGCGCGACGAATGCGACGACGGTCTATGCCTGCGAGCAAAGCGCACCCGCTGAGGGCTGTTTGGCTCCCAATGAAGTTCCCGCGCCCGCGGTTCAATCCCTACGGGTGATTGTCAAACAGTACGTCGACAGCATCAAGTCGAAAATGCTGTCGCGTACCGCGCTCACGAGCTCGGAGCTGGCCTTTATTGGTACCGCCCCTACCCCCATCTACAAAATTATCAGCATCGCCGCGAGTCCGGGCGGCTCGGTGGCCGACTTGCTGACGGACAACAATATCGACGTGATCGCACTGGCCTATGCGCAGAACATTCTGGGCATGGCATTAAAGGATGTATCGAGCGGACTCGCCGCTCGCGAAGTAAAGGCGGCCGGGCTGGAAGCGGGAGAAATAGACAAGGCAAAACATCAAATCGACACGTTGCGCACCCAAATTTATCAGGAATCGCAGACGATGAAGGCGGATCTGAATGCGATTTACACCATGACCCAGCAAGCGCAGGCCGTGGAGAAGATGATGTGGGGAGGCATGTCGGACAAGGTCGTGTCGAACATTCGCTTCGGCGTGCGCTAAGGAGCTAGTCCGTGGACGTTTTTGCATACTGGAATCTGCAGCAGCTCTGGACCGTCTTTAACGCTGCGGCGGCGATGACGGGCAATAACGCCTATCAGACCTTGATGTTCGCACTGGTGTTGCTGGGCTTTCTAGTCATTATGGGCGTCGCGCTTGCGCGTTTCCGCGCGGAGCAGCCGTTTGTCTGGATTGTCTTTTTGGTGCTGTTCCATGGCATTCTGTTCGTGCCTAAAGTCGACGTCAATATTATCGACCGCACCGGTACAGCCGCACCGATGGTGGTGCCGAATGTACCGCTAGGGCTCGCGTTTTTTGCGAGCACGACCAGTCAAATTGGCGACTGGTTGACGCGCTCCTATGAGTCGCTGATGAGTATTCCGGGGCCGGTACGATTCGGCGGGAACGGCATGATGTTCGGTGACCGCATCCTGCAAGCCACCATGCAATCCGTCGTGCTTGAGCCCCAGTACAACACTTCATTGATGGATTATGTCCGTAACTGCGTAATGCCCGATTTACTGGACGGCAGTAAGGATGTCAATACGCTATTGTCGACGGAGCAGATTTGGTCGTACATGGGCGGCACAAATCCGGCGCGCGCGACGACGGTCAATTTTACTACTATGACCTGCCCTGATGCCTACCAAGCTCTCAATATTGCAATGAGCGCCCAGGTCAATCGCGCGCATGAACATCTTGCGCGTCGTCTGAACCCGGAGGCCGCGCGGGGTGCCACCGCTGCAGCGGCGATGAACGCGCTGGCTGCTTCGCAGTTGCCGATCGCGGCCGATTTAATCATGGGCGTCACGACAGCCAATTCGTATGACATGGTTCGCCAGGCGATGATGGTCAATCTATGGTCGCGCGTACCTGGCTCGATTTCACAAGCGGTTGGCGATCCGGTTGCGGGACAGTTGGCCATAGCCGATGCGCAAGCCGCAGCCTCGACGGAATCATCCTATCGCAGTATGGCGAATATCGCTGAGGGCACATTGCCTAAAATCCGCAATTCCATCCAGGTGCTGGGGATTGCGATTTTTCCGATCATATTGCTCTGGATTCTGATGGCGGGTCAAAACGGCGGCACGATCCTTAAAACCTATGTCGGCGCGCTGATGTGGATCGAACTGTGGCCACCCTTGTACGCGGTGGTGAACTTCGTGATGCAGTCGTCCTCGCGCGACCACATCAGCGCTGGTCTGCAGGGCTACTTCACCAATCCGATTAGCGCCAGTGGCCTGAACATGCAGAATATGGGTCAATTAGCGCACTCTGTCCTGTCCGATCAGGCCATCGGCGGGATGTTGACGTTGATCGTGCCGATGATCGCTTTAGTGCTTGTCACGGGGACGATCTATGCCCTCTCGGGCGCAGTCGGCCAGATGATGGCGCCAGCGTCGGCGGCCGCGCAGCGCTTTGGCGGCGAATCAGGTGTCGGCAATTTGAATATGGGCAACGTGCGCTACGACACCTTCGCGGCACGTACCCATAACGGGAATTCGTACCAGTCGTCTGGCAGCGTTGATGCCGGCGGAATGAGCGTGGTCGCGCCGACCAATAAGCATACGAGTGCGTATGGCTCAGCCGAACAAGCGGCGGGGCAACCGGGTGCACCTGTTGTGGCCAAAGCCAATGTGGCCAACCTCGGCGCTGGGCTGACTGAGAGTGCCAGCACGTCGGCATCGCATTCAATGAGCTCAGGCACTTCGACCATGGCCGGCACCACCGATAGCGCGACCAATGCATCAACCGGATCGTCATCCTACTCGCAGCGCGACACCGCGGATTATGCTCGACGGTTTAGCCAGGCTGTTGGTGAGGGCATTCGTGTCAACACCGGTCAGAGTCTCGACTGGCAGAGTGGAACGGATCGGTCGGCCAGTAGAGAAGGGAATGCTTCGGATCAGCAAACCCTTAAGGCCGGGGGGAAATATGAGTCCTCATTGAATGTGGGTGGCCGGGCCTCAACTGATACTGCAAACAGCCAGTCGGTAAGTGGTGAGGGTTTGCCTGGAAAGCCGAGTCTAGAACCATCAAGTGGGAGAACCGGTGCGGCCGCCGTATCTCCAAAAACAACCCAGGCTCGCGAATCGATGGGTATTGGTATTGACGGAAAAACGGGCATGACCTCAGGCTCCGTCGACGAACTTTCGTATACCGCACGCACCGGTGCCAGCAACAAATACGGCATCAATCAGCAGCAGTCCGCCAAGATTCTTCAGGAAGCCGGTAAAACGGCTGACGCGGGGTCGCGCGATGAAGGCTCGCGGGCGGCCGGACATTCGTTCGTGGCTGATCTGGCGAGAGGCTACACAACAAGTCAAATACTTTCAGGCTCGGTCACACAAAGTAGTCAGGCAGGCGATCAAATCGCATCGGGTCGTGCCAATAGCATAGGAACGGGCATCCAGTCAGATCAGCGAGTTCAGGATTATTTCACCCAAAAGAGCGGTCTGCCGCCTATGGAAGCAGCAAGCGCTCTGAACGCGCTGCGCAGCGCATCGCCCGCAGCGTTCGCCAGTCTCGTCAAGGAGGCGCGCGAAACGTACGCAGCCTCTCCGCAAGGCCAGGGGGCACTTACGCAAGGCGGCGTCGCGTCCCCCGAGACGCAGCAGACTGTTGCGCATGCCGGGTGGTCGAACCTTGCAGGCATAGTTAAGGCTGGTGAGGTAGTCCGGACTGAGAATGCAGCGATAAACACTGCCGATGTCAAACGCCATCAACATGTCTCACCCGGATCGATGCCAAATGCCACGCACGTCCAGAATGAGCATGCGGCAATAGCGGGGAAGGCTACCGAGACGCACCAGGCTCTGGTCGCGCATGGCGACGGCCAGCGAGGCGCCGGGATGCTAGTCCAGCAAGCGATAAAGGACGAGCATGGGGCAGTGACGCCTGTGCAGATGGCGTTTGCCGGTTGGACAATTAAAAGTCCGAGTGAAATTGAGGGGCGGATTAATTATGTGATGCAAAACGATCCCGCGGTGGCGGCGCAGATTGCACACCTGGGTACCTTGCCCTCCCCCACCGAAAACCAGTTGAAGGGCTCGGCCGAAATGGTTTCGGCGAGCTATGACCGATTGACGAAGTGATGGGTTAGAGGTGGGAATACTCGTCGTCAGAGTTCCACCCATACACGACGCCGCCGGATGTACCCATTTCATAACCTTGAACCCCATTATCTTCCCACATGTCGTATTCATCAAAGCCAGCGTCTGCGGTAAATCCCTTGAGCGGTTTCATTAGGGGATGTTCGGCGAACCAGAAACGGTACACCAGGTACCCTATCGGGATAGCCGCGATCAAAATCATGCCGCCCGCCTCGACGAGCGCGGACAGCACATCCTCGCCGCTGCGGAACATGAGGACATAGGTATGCATTGCACCAATGCCGAGTAGCGCAAGCGCAACCAGCGCCGTCACCTTCCAGCGCATGGGGTCGCGCCGCCGAGGGCTAGGGCGTGCCAGGTGAATTTTGTGTACATTCATGCCTATCTCCTTCCCTATTTTTAGCCGGGTGGGTTAGTTCACCACAGACAAATTCGGCTATTTGTTGCTGATTCGTGAGGTTACTTGGCGATCCCCAAGAATACGGCCAAGCAACGCTCAATCTCCACCATCACATTCACATCAATGCGCCCAAAGGCTTGCTCCACCTTGTCGCGCTTCACGGTCATCGCCTTATCCACCATCACCTGCGAAGGCTTCAGCAATCCATTTTCGGCGCTGGGCTGAACGGTTATACGCAGCAGCGGTGCTACAACCAGCATGCTGGTTGTTGGCAACACTGTTACGGTAGAGTGCTCGACAAATTGGTCCGCCTGGATCACCAAAGCGGGTCTTGGCTTGCCAAAGTCACCTTGCATCGCGACCGACACGAAGTCGCCCCGCATCATTCTGTCCAGCCATCCACGTCTGCAAAGGCTTCATCCATAAAGTGCCGCATTTCCGTGTCGGCCAAATCCGCTTGTGTGACCAAGCGGGACTGACGGCGGCACTCTTCCGCAAAATCTGGTCGTCGCGTATCTGGCACCCAAATTTGCACCGGCCGGAGGCCAGCGGTGCGCAGCGCGTCGCGATATCTCTGAACTCTGGTATTCACATCCATTTTTGCCATTAAATCGCTCCGTGTGTCGTACATGTAACATAATGCATTGTTACATGCAACAAAGATATCAAAGCGTCACAAGGGGCCGTTTCAAACAACTGAAAATAAAACCCGTTACGATGGATATCTCACGTTCTTTGCTGCGAGGCTCGTTTTTCGGTTTTTTAGGGGTCCAGAGCAAACTCAACCCGAAGGTGGATTTCCTAGACCTATCACCTTTTGAATATAACAACCCGAAGCCGACTAGGTCGCCGAAAAGCACGTTTCAATCGGGATCGTTATTAAACTCCAAACCTTTGCTATGGAAGCCCTATTCCTAAACTCCTCGCCTTACTTCGGCTTGCCTTCACCGATCAACTTCTGATCGTCGCGCGGCGAGGAAAGACTAAGAGGTTCGGCATGGGAGAGCCCCCCCTTCTAAGATCCATCGCAGCCTCCCATTTACCCTCTAGTCTGGCCAGCCTCCGATCAATATCGCGCACCTCAGCTGCTAAATCAACAATCAGCCCTGCTGTTCGTTTTACCTCATCGACCAGTCTTCCCGCCTCGCGCAACGCATCCAAAGCGTCTTTATATAACGCTCATGCCACCTCTTGCGCCCGACCATATACCCGATTAACGCACCGATTCCCAGAATGCCCACCAACTTAGGCGCCATTGCGGCCACCATGTGGGATTTATGATGGTCATAATCCGCGCATTTATCACAACAATATAATTTACCTTCGGCTTCAATTCCCGGCCCGGGAAATTTCCCACTGCACATTGCGCATGAGTGCATAGATTCTGTGGCTTCCATGAGTGAATCACCGATTCATTTTGGAAAAAATGAGTATAGTTTGGAGAATGTGCGCAGCCAGTGTGCAATGGACGTCAACTTTTGTAGGCTGAGACGACGACTCAATACGGGATTAATAACCGCCGGGAGGGATAGGACACGTCAATTTGACTGGCGACTATTCTGGGACAGTGGCACCAAGCTTGGGGCTGGGGTAGTTCAGATTTAAGAGGGCAGAAAATAAAAACCAGCAATACGAAGTCTCAAATGTACTAAGACTAGACTTGCAGCGCAGAATCTCAGACTAAGAATACTCACATTTGTTAAAGCGCTGGTGTGTTCAGCGCGTCCTTATGGGTTTAACAGACTTCAAGTATTATCTGTCACCGTCAATGCGAAAAGACAACTCTATTGGTTCTTGAGAAATCAAGGATACTTCTTCTGCCGCGGCGCCTGCGACCTCGATACGAAGCTTCCCCTCCGAAATCCCAAATATACGATAGACACCTTGTGCGTTGGTGACCGCCATTTGCGCCTCACCATCCTCTCTGATTACAGTTACGGTTTGGTTGGCAATGGGTAGTTGCGCGTTGTCTGTGACGACGCCAGATATCATGGCAGACTCACTGGGGACTCTCCCGGATTTGGAAACGAACGCGAAGACCTTAAACATCGTATCCTCGTAAATATCGATCACCTCGTTATAACCCACAGTGCTAGACCCGAGTTTTGCCTCCGCTTCTTCTGTCCGCCCCGCAGTGATGTTTGTCTCCGTTTCGTAGCTCCATTCCCATGTAAGACTGGCTTTGAGTTCCGCTTTGAGGAGGCCTAGGAAATCCGGTCCGGTAACAAGCCCTAATCCAACTGTTAGTTCTTGCGATGTACCATTAATCAGTCCGGTTGCTTTTGTATTGCTGAGCTTCTTGGTTAGAAACAGTGGGCCATCGCCAGGTTGATCAGGTCCGCTAACTTGCAGCGTGGTGTCAATTTTTCTGAATCGGGTAGGATCAACGAAGTCACCAGCGAGAAGAGGATGTAACTTCAAGATATTCAAAAAATCCTCCGGCGTTAGATTAGCGATCTTGTTCTTTTTGTCGTCCGGTATCAGACTAGGGTCTCGGAGTTGTGCGACGGTGAGAGAAACGAGGTCCAGAGAATCGGGGCCCGCCAAGCCTAGGCTGACCGTAATTCGGCCGTCGCTATATTCATCTATATTAACTTGAACATTCGTCCATATAATGAATCTGTCTCTCGAGTGATCGACGCCGTCGATTTCAGACTCTAAGATTAAGCCTGAGCTAGCTTCTTTTGAAACTTCGAATGATGTCCCACTTTTGACCCCGCCTTTGATCCCGAGCGAAACCTCGACCCCGACGCCAAGAACCTCCGCCGTAGCCGAAAGATCCGCCCCCGCTTTGAATGATCTCGTCACGTCAGTTGTTATGCCAGCAGTGCTGCCAACACCGTAAGAGGCCTCGCTCCCTATGCCGGGCGGACAATAAATCAGATTTGTTACTAGATACCGCGGGGATAAGCTACCACTCCTTATTGGCAGATCCAGGCAGCGCTGGAGAGCTTGGCGCGCGGTCGTCAGTTGCCTAAAAAGCGGTGCTGCCCTACCACACTGGCCTTTTATTCCTTGGTTGCAGTCTTCTTTCGCATCGGCGTGTTGGCCCTCAAGTTCCTGAACCCGCTCCCGTTCTGCTACGCACCGTTCGGGAGGCTGCACCACGGGAGGCTGTACCACGGGAGGCTGTACCACGGGAGGCAGATTCAGGCAATCCTGCAACGCCGCACGCGCAATGACCAGCTGACGGACCAAGCTTCCTGCAAGAGCACACTGCGACCTGATTCCGTCCTTACAATCTCCTTGCGCCTCAAGGTGGCGCTGCACGAGATCATCAACCCGCGCCTGTTCTTTTGTGCACGCCATTTCAATCCTTTCTCTTTAATTACCTCAGCCAAGCATAGCGTAGCGGGCATGACGGCCCTTTCCGCGTTGACAGTCTTGTTCATTGGCAGGCATCTTGTCGGCTTGCGCCTCAGGCCGTTACTTGCGGAATATTGACATAGCCAAAATCTATAACGAGTTTGGTTTGAAAAGGAAGGTAAGTCAATTTGCCAAAAGGTCTAGGCCGTAAGTGAAGGGGTATTAACTTAAGGTTCATAGACAGCTTAGATGCTGCTGATTTTTTTAAGGCTGGGACTCGGCCAAGCGGTTTTGGACAAGGAGCTTTCGGTCGGAAAGATACATCCATAAAGGTGATTTGGTTTTGGTGTTGCCCAACGAGGCTGTATAAAAAGCCCCAAAAATATCAATTCCTGCATCATGCACGAGCCCTGCGCCAGCATCAACCTCGCGGTATTGATTTTGTGATGTCACTGACCACATGGCACGCTACAAGCACATCGACCCCAGCCCACGTTTCCTTGCCGTAGATTTGTAGGGCAGCTACTACCGGGCAACTTCGAGCACGCAATCAATCACCTCATCGATCACTAACTGGATCTATCCAGCTTCGATGCCCGCTTTTGGTTGTCCATCCGCTCGGTAGTTACCCATGGCTGGGGGGCCGTTTTTTTAAAGCGGTGCCATCTGGATGAAACTTGAGGATGGTACTGTTCAATGACCCCGCCTCGGTGCAATACGTACGAGTTGCCAGCGCTGCAATTGTTCGAACACCCGGGTCGAGCACATTGTTCTTGCTCCAACGGTTCATGCGGGTGTAAAGCGTATGCCAATTGCAAAGCGTCGGGGCAGGCCGCGCCACTTACTGCCATGCTCGGCTATGCACAGGCCACGTATAGACGGATCAGCGTTTCGTCCGCAAGGTAAGGAACGTAACGAGGCTCAGAACGAGCGCAACGTCATATAGAGCGAAGCCCGTGGCCGCGCCGATCGCCCCGGTAACCCAGACACTCGCGGCCGTGACGTTGCCTCGCGACTCGCTACCGTTC
>JANLZE010000078.1:0-56591 GCA_031366105.1 Thiobacillaceae bacterium
CAGGAATCCGCTACGCACTGGCTATGGACATACAATAACGAGCGCCCCAACATGGCGCTCGGCGGCATCACGCCCATACAGAAATTGATGCTAGCCGCTTAACTCCACTTCTGGAGGCTGCTAAAAATGGGGGGATTACCAATCTATTATCTTCACATACATATTCTCTGACTAACATAAATCCATGCCCCTCGACTCCCCACTCCCTGTCACTCTGCTCACCGGCTTCCTCGGCAGCGGCAAAACCACGGTGTTGAATCATCTGGTACGCACATTGCCGCGCACGGCGATTTTGATGAACGAGTTTGGCGATGTTGCGTTGGACCATCAGCTGCTTGAAAAAATGGACGGCCCGATTGCGTTGCTGTCTGGCGGCTGCGTGTGTTGCACGATCTCGGGAAGCCTGTCGCCGACGCTAAAAAATCTGTGGATGGCGCGCCAGAATGGCGACATTCCGAAATTTGAGCGGGTGATTATCGAGACTACCGGCATTGCCGACCCCGCGCCTGTGCTCGACAATCTGATGCACGACCGCTGGGTGAATGCGCGCTTTAGGCTCGACGGCGTGGTGACGACGGTGGATGCGGTTTTAGGCGAGCAACAGCTCGACAGTTATTTTGAAGCGGTGAAGCAGGTCGCGGTCGCCGATATTTTGCTGCTGACTAAAATCGATCTCGCTTCAGGGTCCGCAGTCAGCGAGCTCAAAACACGCTTGACCGAACTCAACCCCGCTGCTGAGATTGTGCCGGTCACGCACGGCGAACTCGACCCGGCGCTGATCCAGAATCTGGGACTGTGGAATGCCGAAACCAAGTCGATAGAAGTCACGCGCTGGCTTAAGGAGCAGCGCTACAAACCTGCCGCGCGTGGGCTGCCGGGCGCAGCGCCCAAGGCGCAAAACGATGGGCACGATCAGCGCATTCACGCTTTTTCGGTGGTGATCGACGCGCCGATCGACCGCTTGGGATTGCAATCGGCGCTCGAGATGCTGACCTCGTTTCGCTCGGAATATCTGCTGCGCTTTAAGGCCATCGTCAATTTGCTAGGCGAGCCACAACCGGTGGTGCTGCATGGCGTGCAGCACGTGCTCTACCCCGAAGTGACACTTGATGCCTGGCCGGACGCGGACCATCGGAGCCGTTTTGTGTTCATCGTGCGCGATCTGGAGCCCGAATTCGTCGCCAAGTTGCTGAATGACTTTACGCAGGCGGCGAGCGGCACACTTGCTCCCGCGTTGCCACTGTAGCGACGCATGAAGCTCTCGCAAAAAACTTTGATCGCTATGATCCGTTTGTATCAACTCGTACTCTCGCCATGGTTGGGCCGGCAATGCCGTTATCTGCCGACGTGTTCTGAATACGGCTGCGAGGCGATCGAAAAACATGGTGCACTACGCGGCGGCTGGCTGGCGATCAAACGCATCAGTCGTTGCCGCCCCGGCTGCGCGCACGGTTACGACCCGGTGCCTCCCTTGAAATAATCTGCCTTCAGCAACTCTCCTACATTAATCCAAACCCTCAACCTATATCTCCTATCATCAGCAATTTGTTAAATGTAGCTTGGTAGCGGGAAGAGCAGCCCTGCCTTTGATACTCAACTTTATTGGAGATGAACATGAAACGATTATGCGCATTGTTATTGATGTCATTGGGGACTTCGGTGGCTTATGCTGGCAGCCCCGATAAAGCGTTTTATCTTAAGGCTGCGGCTGGCGGACTTGAAGAAGTCCAGGGTGGTAAGCTCGCGCAGGAAAAAGGCGGGAGCGATGCGGTGAAAAGCATGGGCGCAAAAGTGGTCGAGGACCACACCGCTGCTAACGAAAAACTTGCCAGCATTGCCGCCAGTAAACATATCAAATTACCTAAAACTCCAGATGCAAAACAGCGCGCAATGTTAAAAAAGCTGCAAACAAAATCGGGGGCGGCTTTTGATGCGGCTTATATCAAAGAAGAGATTGCCGACCACAAAGCGACCGCCGCGTTGATGCAACGCGAAGCTACTTCTGGCAAGGATGCAGAGGCGAAGGCTTTTGCCGCAGAAACACTGCCGGTAGTGAAGGAGCATTTGAGTATGTTGCAAAAGATGCAATCAGGCTCGGACATGAGCGGGCATACAGGCGCTAACATGCCCATGGCGCCCAGCAAGTAGCATGAACTCGGGTACGGGCACTTCGTCTGGCACCGTCACACGCTAACAAAGGCGTCGCGTTATAAGCGGTGCGCGGGGCACTCCATCTTAATTTCACCAATGGCTTTGCATTGCAAAGCCATTTTTGTTATGTGCGTTTATATACCAGCGGTTTGAATGGCGACATTGGGCTGTGCTTGATTCGCCTATTGTTTTGCGTTTAGGATAAGTACATGTCTCGCCGTTGGCTCACCCCGTGGTTTTTTGCGCTGACCTTGCTTTTTGGCCAGGTCAGCGCGATCACGCATGCCGCCACGCACTTAAGCAAATCCGACTCGGGTTTGCCGGCCCATATTTGTGAATTATGTTTGGCGCAAGCCAATCTTGGCGGTGCCGCCCCTGTAGCCTTGCTGCACACCCCGCTATGTGACGCTACTTTTCACTGGGCTGATTCACCCGCTTTTAACCCTGTTGAAACGCTTCCCCCTGTTGCGCGCGCCCGCGCACCCCCTGCCGCTGTTTAAAGCCTGCTGTTGATTGCCTGACGCGCGCGTCAGGTTTTGTCATTGCTTTAAACACGGAGTACACCATGTTACGACCCACCCTGTTGGTGGCAGCGCTTGCTGTCGCCTTCCCGGCCTATGCCGATGCTGATTTAGACGCGTTGCGCGCCGAAATCAAACAAATGAAAACAGATTACGAAACACGCATCCAGTCGCTGGAAACACGGCTGCAAAGTGCGGAGCGCCAAGCTGACACCGCTGGAAAGCCTGCTGCCGAGGATGCCGCGATCGCGTCCACAACCAGTAGCCCGAGTGCGTTCAATCCGGAAATTTCGCTGATTTTGCAAGGCGACTATGCGCATCAGCGTGATCTGCCCGAACGCCGCATCACCGGATTTTTACCTAATGGTAAGCCCGCTGGCACCACGCGCGGTTTTTCGGTCAACGAGTCCGAGCTGGTCATCGCGGCTAACATCGATCCGTATTTTCGCGGTAACTTAATTGCCACCGTGAACGACGGCCAGATCGGTGTGGAGGAGGCCTGGTTTCAAACTTTATCCTTAAGTAATGGGCTCACGGTCAAAGGCGGGCGATTCCGTTCCAGTCTCGGTTACCAGAACGAGCAGCATCCGCACGCGTGGGATTTCGCTACACAAAATCTCATGTATCAGGCCTTGTTTGGCGAAGCCTATAGCCAGGACGGGCTGCAACTGAAGTGGGTGGCGCCGACCGATTTGTTCACCGAACTCGGCGCAGAAGTCGGACGCGGCGCGAATTTCCCCGGCACCGATCGCAACAAAAACGGCTTTGGCAGTTACACGTTATTTGGCCACGTCGGTGGGGATATCGGCGATTCACACAGCTGGCGTAGCGGGCTGTCATATCTGTCCACGCGCGCGGCCGAACGCAGCGGCACGCTCTCGGACTTCGCCGGTGTGCCGGTCGAGACACACTATAGCGGCGACAGCAAAACCTGGGTCGCGGACCTTGTGTGGAAATGGGCGCCACTGGGTAATGCCACGGTCAACAATTTCAAATTCGCATCCGAATTATTCCGTCGTACCGAAGACGGCTCGCTGCTCTGCAGCGACCTGCTTGCAGCAAATCCCTCATCGTGCGGAGGAGGCGTTACGGGCGCATATCGCACTGTCCAGTACGGTGGCTATGCGCAGGGTGTCTACCAGTTCATGCCGCGTTGGCGGGCGGGTTATCGCTATGACCGGCTATCTCCCGGTACGCGCGAATTCGGCGCCAACAACGCTAACCTGCCTCGCCCCAATTACGACCCTACGCGACACTCGCTGATGGTCGATTATTCGCCGTCCGAATTCACCCGCTTTCGGGTGCAATACTCCAAAGACCGCGCGATGCAAGGCCAGGATGAAAACCAATGGTTTGTGCAATACATCTACAGCCTCGGCGCCCACGGCGCGCACTCTTTTTAAGGAATCGACATGACACATTTTCGTTTACTGATACTTTTTTTTCTTACGTTGCCGACATTGGCGCATGCCACGCTCAACATATTCGCCTGTGAGCCCGAATGGGGTGCGCTCGCAACCGAACTGGGCGGCGAGGCCATCACTGTATATACCGCCACCACGGCTTTTCAGGACCCTCACCATATCGAGGCGCGCCCGAGTTTGATTGCGCAGATGCGGCGTGCCCAACTGGCGGTGTGTACCGGCGCGGAGCTGGAAATCGGCTGGTTGCCGGTGTTGCTGCGGCAATCGGGCAACGCGGCGATCCAGCCGGGACAGCCGGGCTACTTCGAGGCGACCCGCTTTGTAACGATGCGCGAAAAACCCGCCATGCTTGACCGCTCGCAGGGCGACGTGCATCCGGGGGGCAATCCGCATATCCAGACTGACCCGCGCAATATTGCCCGGGTCGCGCAGGCGCTAGCGGCACGAATGGCCGAAATTGATCCCGGACATGCTGCGTTATATAAAGAGCGGCTGAATGCCTTCAATACCCGCTGGACCGCGGCGATGGCGCGCTGGCAAACGCAAGCACTCCCGCTCAAGGGCATGAGCATCGCGGTCCAGCATCAGGCGTTTCCATACCTGGAAGACTGGCTTGGCCTGAAGCAGGTGGCGGTGCTCGAGCCAAAGCCGGGCGTTGAACCCTCAATTAGCCACCTGGCCGAAATCGCTGCTCAGCTTAAAACCACGCCCGCCAAGATGGTCATACGGGCCGCCTACCAGAGTCCTCGCCCGGCGCAATGGTTGTCTGAACACGCCTCTATTCCGGTCGTGGTGGTGCCATTTACAGTAGGCGGTTCGGCGCGCGCCAAGGACTTGTTCGGTCTATACGACGATACGATCGATCAATTGCTGAAAACCGCGCCATGAATAGTCTCGCACTAAACTGGGCGGCACTTGATCCCGCGCTGTTACTGCCGCCGCTCATCGCCGGAATATTGGTACTGGCAACGCATGTCCCGCTGGGGCAGCGCGTACTGGCGCGAGGGATTATTTTTCTCGACCTTGCAGTCGCCCAATTGGCTGTGCTAGGTGTCATCCTGGCGCACACGCTCGGGGGGGAGGCGGCGGGCTGGCAAACTCAACTCGCTGCCACGGCCGCGGCGTTGGTGGGGGCCAGCTTTTTGGCGTGGTGCGAGCGACGCTGGCCGGACATCTTAGAGGCGCTGATTGGCTCGACCTTTGTAGTTACCGCAAGCCTGGCGGTACTGCTGCTCGCTCATGACCCACAAGGCGGCGAACATTTAAGCGAGCTGTTGTCTGGACAAATCCTGTGGGTCAGTACCGCGCAGATTGGGCAAATTGCGCTGTTGTACGGAATTTTGTTGCTAACCTGGGCAATTTTGGGCAAACGGCTCGGTCGGCTGGGCTTTTATCTTATTTTTGCGCTAGCTATCACCGCCTCAGTGCAATTGATAGGCGTGTACCTGGTATTTGCCAGTTTGATACTGCCCGCGCTGGCGGTCCGGCGCAGGCGGGGTAGGCGCGCTATCGCATGGGGAATTGCACTAGGCTCTATCGCCTACGCCGCTGGGTTGATACTCTCGGCACTGGCCGATTTACCCAGCGGGCCCAGCATCGTGGTGGCGCTTGCTTTGATGGCGCTGCTTGCTGGTAATATGTGGTTTCTTGCTGCCGGCAAAACCGGCTCGACTATTATTTAGTATTTAGTCCGCACATTTTTAGCGACTGTTTTTACATCCTCAACCGACCGATACTGTGGCCATTTCTTTTTTTAAAAAAGGCAAAGATAAATCCGCTGAGGCCCCGGCTCTACGTGAAGTAGAGCCCGATCTAACGCAGATGCTTGGCGCGCCGCCGGACAATGGCGGCATCATCGTTGATGAATCGAGCGGGGCGCCTGAGTCTTCGCTTGACGAAGCAGCCATTCTGTTTGCCAACGATCAGGCAGACGCGGCCGAAGCTAAGCTTAAGTCCACGTTGGGGAATAACGAGCCACGCACCTGGCACATGTTGTTTGATCTTTACCGCTTGCAAACGCGCGAACGGGATTTTGAAAAACTCGCGTTGGATTACGCGTTGCGCTTTGAGACCTCGCCGCCCGTTTGGCAGGGCGTCAAAGCAGCAAAAGTAGACGCGGTAGAGGGCAAGGCCAGCAGCGCCTCGTTGCCCAGTTTGCTGGATGCCAAGGCGTGTGCCAACCTGCGCACCGAGCTGGCCCAGGCTCCTCATAACGCCACGATCAGGCTTGATTTTTCACGTATCGAAATGGTGGACGAAACCGGCGCCGGGCAATGCGCTGAGATTCTGGCCAATTCACAAAAAGTAAAACATAAGTTTCAGGTCAGTGGCGTCGAGCGGCTCATCCAGTTACTGCAAGACTTAAATCGTGCCACCCATACCCGCGCGTCCCACTGGCTGCTACTGCTGGAGCTGTTTCAATTGTTGGGCCGCAAAGATGATTTTGAAGACTTGGCAGTAAACTATGCCGTGCATTTTGAGGTGTCCCCTCCTTCGTGGATCGAAACTTCGGCAGCCCAAGTGGTGCAAGTCGCTGAGCCTCCACCCGTTGCGGACGATGCCTTGGTATTGAGCGGCGAAATATCCAGCAAAAATGAAGCTGCGTTTGGACTGATGACCGGGTATGCGGCCGACCACGCGAATATTGTGCTGGATATGGCGAAAGTCACACGCGTGGATTACGGTAGCGTGAGTGGTCTGATCGGGCTTTTAATGCAATGGATGGGCGAGGGGAAAACCGTCACGATCCGGGGTCACCACACCTTTATCCATGAGTTATTCCGCATTATGAATATCGATCAACTGGCTCAGCTCCAGCCTGCCAAAATCATTTAAGTCACCCGGCGGGAACCTTCCTTCCGCATCGCACTTCTACCCGCTACATATTCTGCTTCAAGTCTGAACTGATGGATCAATATCACGGCACTACCATTCTCTCCGTCCGACGCGGTGCCCTCGTCGCATTAGGCGGTGACGGCCAAGTTACGCTCGGCAACATTGTTATCAAATCCACCGCGCGCAAGGTGCGTCGGCTGTATCAGGAGAAGGTCCTGGCTGGGTTTGCAGGCGCGACCGCCGATGCATTTACGTTGTTCGAACGTTTCGAGTCCAAGCTGGAGAAACATCAGGGCCACTTATTACGCAGCGCAGTGGAGCTTGCCAAGGACTGGCGTACCGACCGCATGTTGCGCCGACTCGAAGCGATGCTGGCAGTTGCCGACCACGAGTACACGCTGATTTTGACCGGCAATGGCGACGTGCTGGAACCCGAACTCGGCATCGCCGCGATTGGATCGGGTGGCGCATACGCCCAGTCTGCCGCACGCGCGCTGCTCGAAAATACAGCGCTCTCGCCCACAGAGATCGTGAAGCGCTCGCTGACCATCGCGGGCGATATCTGTATTTACTCCAACCAGAACCACACGATAGAAACGCTGGGCGAAGCTTGAAGAATGGGGCACCAGCCCCATCTTATATACCCACTCCCCGCCTAGCTTCATGTTGACCCCTTATGACTCCTTTGACGCCCAAAGAAATTGTGCACGAACTCGACAAACACATTGTTGGGCAGGCCGCGGCCAAGCGCGCTGTGGCGGTGGCGCTTCGTAACCGCTGGCGCAGACAACAAGTGGCGGAACCGTTGCGCCAAGAAATTACGCCGAAAAATATTTTGATGATTGGGCCCACCGGCGTGGGTAAGACTGAGATCGCCCGGCGGCTGGCGCGATTGGCCAACGCGCCTTTCATCAAGATTGAGGCGACTAAATTTACTGAAGTCGGTTACGTCGGGCGCGATGTCGATACGATCATTCGCGACTTGATGGAAACCGCGATCAAACAGACCCGCGAGCAAGCCACCTCCAAAGTGCAATTTCGCGCGGAGGAAGCGGCTGAGGAACGAATCCTCGATGTACTGCTGCCGGTTGCACGTAATGTCGGTTTTAACGACACCACGGCGCCGCGTGAGGACAGCGCAGCGCGCCAGCGCTTGCGGAAGTTACTGCGCGAAGGCGCATTGGACGATAAGGATATCGAAATCGACCTCGCCACGCCCGCGGCGAGTATGGAAATTTTTGCGCCGCCCGGCATGGAAGAAATGTCGCAGCAGCTTCAAGGCATGTTCCAAAATATGGGCGGTGCGCGCAGCAAAACACGCAAACTAAAAGTACGCGAAGCTTTGAAACTGGTGATTGAAGAAGAAGCCGGGCGACTCATCAACGATGAGGAAACCAAAGTGCAAGCGCTCGAAGCCGTCGAGCAGAACGGGATCGTGTTCCTCGATGAAATCGATAAAATCGCTAATCGCAGTGAAACCCACGGCAGCGATGTATCGCGCCAAGGCGTGCAACGCGATCTGCTGCCCTTGATCGAAGGCACAACCGTGTCCACCAAGTACGGCATGGTGAAGACCGACCATATTTTATTCATCGCCAGTGGCGCGTTTCATCTGTCCAAACCATCGGATTTGATCCCTGAGTTGCAAGGCCGCTTGCCGATACGCGTGGAGCTACAAGCGTTGTCGATTGAGGACTTCGAGCGCATTTTGACCGCGACGGACGCCTGCCTCACCCGGCAGTACGAGGCGCTGCTGCTTACCGAAGGCGTCACATTGAGTTTTACTACCGACGGCATTCGCCGCATCGCCGAAATCGCATTTGAAGTGAACGAGCGTACCGAAAACATCGGCGCCCGGCGCCTGCATACGGTAATGGAAAAACTGCTGGAAGAGATTTCGTTCGAAGCTGGCGACAAAACCGGCGCATTCAACGTGGACGCGCAACTGGTTACCGATCGCCTCGCCAGCCTCGCTGCACGCGAAGACCTGGCGCGCTATGTTTTGTAAACATCGCACATCCCCCAAATAAATCGTAAACCACTTTCACCTTCGGCCAACCCTTATGAACCCCATTACTCCTAACCCGCCCGGTGTACGCCGAGGGAACGTGCTGTCTTCCATTTTATTTGGCAGCCGCTGGCTGCAAGTGCCGCTCTATTTAGGGCTTATCATCGCGCAGTGCGTTTATGTAGTGCATTTTATGGTGGAGTTGCAGCATCTGGTGGTCGGCACGATGACGCTGACCGAAGAAAAAATCATGCTGATCGTGCTCGGGTTGATCGATGTGGTAATGATCTCCAACCTGCTGATTATGGTGATCGTAGGTGGCTACGAGACTTTTGTTTCCCGGTTGAATCTGGAAGGTCACCCGGACGAGCCGGAGTGGCTATCGCATGTGAATGCGAATGTGCTGAAAGTGAAACTCGCCACCGCAATCATCGGAATTTCGTCTATACACCTGTTGAAGTCGTTTATTAATGCCCCGAATATGGATGAAAAAACACTGCTGTGGCAAACGGTGATCCACTTGGCCTTTATTATTTCTGCCGTCTCAATTGCTTACATCGATAAGGCCATGAGCCATCCTCAAGCTGCTGAAAAATAGGCGCCCGCCGATTGCCAACACTTGGCTGACCTGTTGCACTGTCCACAGGCCAAAAAAATGTATTCAGGTATGCACTTTGCTAGCCGTTACTGTTAGTACAAACGAAATCGCTCGTTTGGGTTTTGAGTGAGCATAAAATGGAGAGGCACATGGATACTGTCAATCTTACGCATAACTTTCTGATCGCCATGCCGAATATGGTCGACCCAAATTTCAATGGCACGCTCACCTATATATGCGACCACGGGGAACAAGGTGCGCTGGGCGTAGTAATCAATCGTCCGATAGAGCTGGATTTATCCACGCTGTTTGAACAGATCGGCTTGTCTTTACCCGAGCGCTTGCACAGGCAAACGGTGTATTTTGGCGGGCCGGTACAAACCGAGCGTGGCTTTGTATTGCACACCCCCCCATTGACCTTTACCTCGACGATTACTGTCAACGATACGCTGAGTCTGACTACGTCGAAGGACGTGCTAGAAGCCGTGAGCCAAGGTGCGGGGCCTAATAAATTCATGGTGTCCTTGGGTTACGCCGGCTGGGAGCCGGGGCAACTGGAAGAAGAAATCAAAAACAACGCCTGGCTTTCAGTCGCCGCAGATCCCCAGGTTATTTTTGATCTCGAGCCGGGTGAGCGTCTGCATGCCGCGATGCGCTTATTGGGAATTGATTTTTCCAATTTATCGCATCAGGCGGGCCACGCTTGATCCCTTTGGCGCGCGATGCCTGAGTTCGAACGCGGCACGGTCCTCGCTTTTGATTTGGGATTAAAGCGGACCGGCGTCGCGTCTGGGGAATTGGGGATAGGCGTCGCGCATGCCTTGTTTGTCATCCACGCGCAATCCACCGATGCCAGACTCATCGCTATCGAAAAATTGATTCTGGAGTGGCAACCGGTGTTGCTGGTGATGGGTTTGCCGACACACGAAGATGGCTCTGAGCACACCATGACGCGCGTGGCGCGCAATTTCAGCAAAAAACTGGAGGCGCGTTTTCAGCGCCCCGTGTTTCTGATCGACGAGCGCTTTACCAGTACCGCCGCCGAATCCGAGTTGCACGCAGCAGGAATACACGGTAAACAGAATAAGGCGATGCTGGACGCGGTTGCCGCTCAACTCATATTGCAGGATTTTTTTGATGGCCGCCTTACTTCCTGACGTCGATAGCCTGATTACCCGGCTGGTCGATACTATCCGCCCCAAACTTGGCCCTGAAACCGCGCTGGTGGGGATTTACAGTGGGGGGGTCTGGATTGCCGAGCGCTTGCATAAGGCATTGCAGGTTTCAACGCCGCTGGGTATGTTGAGCATTACCCATTATCGTGACGACTTTTCGCGCATCGGGCTGCACCCCCAAGTGAAACCTTCGAATCTGCCTTTCGAAGTGGAAGGCCGCGAGGTGATTCTGGTGGATGACGTGTTTTATACCGGTCGCACGGTGCGCGCTGCGATGCACGAGTTATTCGACTATGGCCGACCCGCGTCGATTCGGCTGGCGGTGTTAGTCGACCGCGGGGGGCACGAGCTGCCAATCCGACCGGACTTCACGGGCTTGAGTATTGATATCCCGCCGAAGCAAAGTCTGACCCTCTCGCGCGAAGACAATGGAAGCCTCATAATCACGCTCGCATGAATCGACAATTAAGCGCCGACGGCCAACTGAAGCACCTGCTGACGCTCGACGGCTTGCCGCGCGCAATGCTGATTAAAATTCTCGACACTGCCGAATCGTTCATGGATGTCGGCCAGCGTGATGTCAAAAAAGTCCCGTTACTGCGCGGCAAATCCATCTTCAATCTGTTTTTTGAACCGTCGACCCGCACCCGCACCACGTTCGAAATCGCCGCCAAACGTTTATCGGCAGATGTCGTCAATTTGAACATCGCGACTTCGAGCCAAAGCAAGGGCGAAACCATACTCGACACGGTCGACAATCTGGCCGCGATGCACGCGGACATGTTCGTGGTGAGGCACAGCCAAAGCGGCGCTGCACATTTTATTGCTGGCCACGTCGCGTCGCACATTTCGGTTATCAATGCGGGCGATGGTCGCCACGCGCATCCAACTCAAGGCCTGTTGGATATGTTTACGATCCGCCGCTACAAGGGCGAGTTTCACAACCTCACCGTCGCGATCGTCGGGGATGTGCTGCATTCGCGCGTCGCGCGTTCGCAAATTCATGCACTGACTACGCTGGGCGTGCCCGAGGTGCGCGTGATCGCTCCAAAAACGCTGCTGCCGATGGGCGTTGAGCAAATGGGCGTGAGGGTTTTTCATGATATGCAAGCGGGCCTTGTCGGCTGCGATGTGATCATCATGCTGCGTCTGCAAAGTGAGCGAATGAAGAGCGCACGCTTACCTTCTACGCAGGAATATTTCAAGTTTTATGGGCTGACGCTCGACAAACTGGCGCGCGCCAAACCTGATGCGATTGTGATGCACCCCGGCCCGATGAATCGAGGCGTGGAGATTGACTCGGAAGTCGCGGACGGCGCGCAATCAGTGATCCTGCCGCAAGTCACTTACGGCATCGCGGTACGCATGGCGGTGATGGCCTTGCTGGCAGGGGGCGCAGCATGATGCGCCGTATTACAAACAGGCGCCCCGCATGAAGCTCCATATCAAAAACGGCCGCGTAATCGATCCTAAAAATCGGCTGGATCAAGTTACGGATATCTATGTCGCGGCCGGGAAAATTATCGGCGTCGGCCCCCCCCCCAGCGATTTTGAGGCGGATCGCGAAATAGATGCAACTGAGCTAATCGTCTGCCCTGGCCTCGTCGATCTCTCTGTGCGGTTGCGCGAGCCGGGGTTTGAATACAAGGCCACGCTGGTGTCTGAAATGTTGGCCGCGGCGGCGGGCGGGATCACGTCGCTGGCCTGCCCGCCCGATACCGAACCGCCGCTGGATGAGCCGGGCTTGGTCGAAATGCTGAAGTTTCGCGCCAAAACGCTGCCGGGTCCGCGTGTGTATCCGTTAGGCGCGTTGACCGAAAAACTCGAAGGCAAAATGCTGACCGAGATGGCCGAGCTGCGCGAAGCGGGCTGCGTCGCGTTTACTCAGGCTAATGTACCGATGGTGGATACGCAGGCGTTGTTGCGGGCACTGGAATATGCCGCCACTTTCGACTGTGCGGTGTGGTTGAGACCCCAGGATTTTCATCTCGGTCGCGGGGTGGCGCACGATGGCGCGGTGGCGAGTCGTTTGGGCTTGCCCGGCATTCCGGCACTGGCTGAAACGGTGGCGTTGGCGACTATTTTGCAACTAGCCCGGCACAGCGGTGCGCGGGTTCACATCACGCGGCTATCGACACGCGAGGGCATTGCGATGGTGCGTGCGGCCAGGCTCGACGGCTTGGCTATCACCTGTGATGTCGCCACCACGCATTTACATTTATCTGAAATGGATCTGACCAACTTCGATGCGAACCTGCATCTGGCGCCGCCCGTACGCGGTTTGCGCGACCGCGATGCGATTCGTGAGGGCTTGCGTGACGGCCACATCAACGCTATTTGCTCCGATCACACGCCGGTTGACGACGATGAAAAGCAGGTGCCGTTTGGTGAATCTTCCCCCGGCGCGTCGGGCGTGGAATTGCTCTTGCCGCTCACGTTGAAATGGGCGCATGAAATGGGCGTGACGTTGAGTCAGGCGATTGAATTGGTGTCGTGGCAACCCGCGCAAATTATGGGCATCGCCAGCGGTCATTTGTCGCTTGATGCGCCTGCCGATATGTGCATTTTTGATGCGGAGTGCGAGTGGCAGGTGAGTCGCCATACGTTGCGTAGCCAGGGAAAAAACACGCCTTTCCTGGGCCACCCGATGAAAGGCCAGGTGCGCTACACCGTAATCGACGGCCACGTCGATTACGAAGCCAACACTTAGTGCGGTCGCTCCTCTTTAGCCTCGCGGCGGGGATACTCACGGTCGCAGGCTTTGCGCCATTCAATCTTTATCCGCTGTCTATTCTTGGTCTCACCCTGTTGTTCTGGCAGTGGCAGACTGCCCCTTCAGCCCGCGCGGCATTTTTATCCGGCTTTGTTTTTGGCCTGGGATTTTTCGGTACCGGGGTGAGCTGGATCTATATCAGCCTGCATCAATACGGTGGCATGGCGGCGTGGTTAGCGGGGCTCGCGACCTTGCTGTTTTGCGCCTTTCTTGCGCTGTTTCCAGCCAGCGCCGGCGCAGTGTTTGCGCACTTACGTCAACGCAAAGGGGCGCTGTTATGGTTGGCGCCCGCGCTTTGGATGCTGCAGGAATGGGTTCGAGGCTGGATATTCACGGGGTTCCCTTGGCTTGCGGTTGGGTATGCGCATGTACCCCATAGCCCTTTGTCCGCCTACGCGCCGGTGGTTGGGGTTTATGGTTTGTCCTATCTCAGCGCATTACTGGCAAGTTTGATCGTATGGAGTTTCATGTGGCGGCGCTCGCGCAACTCATTACTGGGGCTCGGCGGTATCGCGCTGATTCTGATGGGGGGTTATGCCTTACATACGCAGATCTGGACTACCCCAACCGGCCACAATTCTAGTGTGGCGCTGGTCCAGGGAAACATCCCCCAAGACATTAAATGGCAACCGGGAAAAACCGCGACGACGCTCGCGCTTTATGCACGCCTGGTCGCCTCGCACCCTGCGCAATTAATCGTGTTACCCGAAACGGCATTGCCCGTTTTTCAAGACGAATTACCCGAAGCCTATCGCGCAGGCCTAGTGCAAATAGGCCTGCAAAATGGCGGTGATATTCTGGCCGGTTTACCTACAGGCTCGCTTCGATCGCAGTATTACAACAGCGTGTTAAGTTTTGGGACTGCGCCTACTCAGGCGTATCACAAGTTTCATTTGGTGCCGTTTGGCGAATATATTCCGCTGAAATCGGTGTGGGGCTGGGTGATTGAAATTTTGCATATTCCGCTCTCTGATTTTGCCCGTGGCAGCACGATCCAACGCCCGTTGCAGGTCGGCGGCCAATCCGTGGCAATGAATATTTGTTATGAAGACGTATTTGGAGAAGAAATCATCCGCCAGTTGCCAGCCGCAAGCGTGCTGGTAAATGCCAGCAATATCGCTTGGTTTGGCGATTCGCTGGCGCTGTGGCAGCACGCCCAAATTTCGCAAATGCGTGCGCTCGAAACCGGCCGGATGATGTTGCGCGCAACCAATACCGGCTTAACTGCGTTGATTGATGCCAAGGGTGAAATGTTGGCGCATCTGCCGCCTTTTACTACGGGCGTGTTACAGGGCACGGTGATCGGTTACACCGGCAGTACACCGTATGTACGGTGGGGGAATTGGCCGGTGTTAGTGCTTAGCTGGTTATCGCTCGCGCTGGCTATTTTTCAGCACGGCGCGCGCTGGATTAAGCTTAAGCGGCAGCGCTGACACGCGTAGTATTTCGCCCACTGCGCTTGGCTTCTAGTAGCGCCGCATCAGCGCGCGCAAGCGCTTCGTTTTCCTGGCTATCCTCTTGACTGTATTCACCCAGGCCGCCGCTCCACGACAGTTTTTGCATCACGCCCGGGATGAGCTCGACGCTGGCTGGCATATTTTCGCGTAGACGCTCGGATAACTCTTTAGCGCGGTCCAGCGGGGTATACGGAAACAACACACAAAACTCGTCGCCACCCAGACGCGCTATAAAATCACTCGTGCGCAAACAGCTTTTCAACGCGCGTCCAAATTTGATAATCATTTGGTCGCCCGCTTCATGGCCGAAGGTGTCGTTCACTTGTTTGAAATTATCGATATCCAGAATCAGCAAACTGTGTGTCCAGCCTTCTTTCAAGGTGGCGAATAGTTCTTTCTGTTTTTCTTCAAAACTACGTCGATTGTGCACTTGGGATAAATGATCCACGCGGGCCTGAACCGTCGCTTCCTTCTGTTTGCCGAGCATGATTTTGCCCAGTTTCAGCATGGTATTGAGCGGGCCTTCGAACTCGGTGAGGTTCACTACGTAATCTGTGCGTAAACGTTGCTGGCGCAAATCATTAGTGAGTTTGACCAGCACTCGCAAATTGTCTTGAACGCGATTGCGCAGCAGCCATAAGTTGGACGCAACCAGCGCGACTATCATCAAACTCACCATCAGCCACGCGAGTAGATACGGCGCAATATTGGCTATTTCCTGTTTATCGTTATTCCATACCGCAATTTTCCACGGGGTGCCCTGCAGTGCAATCAGCCGTGGGCTGCTGCCTTTTTTTATGGCTTGGTTGCCGCGCCGCATCAGCACCGTGGGCGTGGCATTCCCCTGCCCTTGCTGTAATTCAGCATAAGTGGCGGCTTCGGGTAAGGGCAGCGTATCAAACAGGGTTTGCAACTGGGGCACGCTCTGCTCCACGATTACAAAGCCCAAACGTTTGCCAGCGGCGCTTACTACCGGATGCGAGAGTGACAAATTAAAGGTGGCAGAAGCCGCGCTGGTATTTCCCCCCGCGGCACTGTTGAGTAAGCGTCGCGTGTCGCCAGGTAAAGATCCGGGCAACAACTGGCGTGACGCCTGCTCGCCATCAGTGACGAACAACACCGTGGCATCCTGATTCAGCACATAGAGATTGGCGGCTTGTTGCTGACAGATAGTAGGGGCTAAGGATTCAAAACACGCCAGCGTTTGCGGATGTGCCGCGATCCGCTCCGCAGCACGTCGCATGGCTTCGGCCATAAATTCGATTTGCGTGGCCATCACCGGTTTGGCGGCCAGGTCGCCTGCCTCTTCAGTAGACGGCGCTTTACTCAGGTATAGACTGATCGTGACGAGGCCCGCCAGCACCATCAAAGCTAGCGATTGCAGCAGACCAAAACGCAAGACGGACAACTTCGACATGTCAATCGCCGAACCCAGGTTATTTGTTATATCGCGATAGGAATGGAAAGCCATCCCCCGTATAGACTCTGGAGTGCAGCAATAACTATGCCTTGCCTGCTTAGCGTCAGGCCGGGCGTTGCAGTAAAAAGCGGGCGAGATAAACGTAAGCTTGCCCGACATTAGTGTCGGCCCGTACTCCCAAACCCTGCTTCGCCCCGTGCACTCGCTGAAAAATCGTCCACTATTTGAAACTCTGCTTGCATCACCGGCACGATGACCAGTTGCGCAAGGCGCTCCATCGGTGCCAGCACAAAGGCCGTCTGGCTGCGGTTCCAGCAAGACACCATCAACGGCCCTTGGTAATCAGAATCAATCAGGCCCACTAAATTCCCCAGCACGACGCCATGTTTATGACCCAATCCCGACCGCGGCAATAGCAGCGCCGCATACCCCGGGTCGCGAATATGAATCGATAAACCTGTCGCTATCAGTTGCGTTTCACCCGGGTTCAGCGTGATGGCCTGATCAATACAGGCGCGTAAATCCAGTCCGGCAGCGCCGGGAGTAGCGTATTGCGGCAGCTGATCGCGCATACGGGCATCGAGAATCTTCACATCTATCTTCATAGTTGTCGGTTTTTCATCATTTTATAAGACTTGCAATGTGGGCTATCAGGCGTCTTGCCTGCGTTAATTTATCGGCCCGCGGCCACGCATGCTGGCCTGCATCGTCAAAGAGGCACAGTTCCGCTTCATCCTGACCCAGCGTCTGCAACGCCAGATTACCGACTATTAACGCAATGTTTTTGCTGCGGCGCTTGGCTTCGCTGTACTCAGCGAGGTGCTCGGTCTCTGCGGCAAAGCCTACGCACAAAGGCGCATTGGGTAACGCCGCAACTTCAGCAAGAATGTCCGGATTAAGCTCGAGCTGCAGCGTCAGCGGGTGAGTACTTTTTTTGATTTTTTGCGGCGCAGGCGTAGCGACGCGGTAATCCGAGACTGCGGCCACGCTGATGAATACAGCCGCGTCTTCCACCTCACGCATCACGGCTGCCCGCATCTCGAGCGCGGTTTGCACATCCACCCGGCGCACACCCTTTGGGGTGGGCAGGCAGGTGGGGCCCGACACCAGACATACTTCGGCGCCCGCAGCGGCCGCCGCCTGAGCCAACGCATAGCCCATTTTTCCCGAGCTGCGATTAGTTAGACCGCGTATCGGATCGATGGGCTCGTAGGTTGGCCCGGCGGTGATCAGCACCCGCTTCCCCGCCATTAAGCCCAAACCGAATAAGCCGGGCAATGCTTCCATCAATTCGGCAGGTTCGAGCATACGCCCCCAACCCGTTTCCCCGCACGCCTGAGTGCCTGAGCCGGGCCCCAGTAACACGACCCCGTCTTGGTCGAGCTGCTTAATATTGCGTTGCGTCGCGGCAGCCGCCCACATCGCCTGATTCATCGCGGGGACGACCGCTAGTTGAACCTGGCGCGCCAGACACAAGCTACTCAGCAAATCATCCGCTCGTCCTTGCGCCAGCTTGGCAATAAAATCCGCCGTGGCAGGGGCGACCAGAATTAAATCCACGTCGCGCGAGGCGTCGATATGGTCCATGCCGTTTGCCGCGTGGCTCGACCATGATGAAGTGAGCACAGGCTTACCCGACAAAGCCTGAAAAGTACGCGGCGTGACGAACTGCTGGGCAGCGTCTGTCATTGCTACACGCACGTCGGCTCCGGCTTTTACCAGTAAACGGCACAGTTCGGCTGCTTTATACGCAGCAATACCCCCGGTCACGCCCAGTAGAATTTTAAAGTGGCTTAGGGACACAGCTCGATTCACGCGCGGAATGCGCAACAATGGGGACAAACAATTTTACGGGAGAGGAGACTAAATGGCGATTCGGGACTGGCCTATCGATACCCGCCCGCGCGAGAAACTCTTGCGCCAGGGTGCTGCGGCGCTCACGGATGCCGAACTGGTGGCGGTTTTCCTGCGCACCGGCATGGTCGGCAAAAGCGCAGTTGATTTGGGACGCGAGTTACTCGATTTGTTTGGAGGTCTGGGCGGCTTATGCCGTGCTGATAAAAAATCGGCATGCGCCGCGCCCGGTGTAGGCGAGGCCAAGTTCGCGCTATTGCAAGCTGTGATGGAAATGGCGCGGCGGACGCTGGAAGAAGACATCAAAGCGGGCGACGCGCTCAATTCCCCCAAGGCTGTCCGTGATTATTTGCGGCTAATCTTGCAGGGTAAAGAATACGAAGTGTTTTGCTGCGTGTTTCTGGATGCGCAAAACCGCGTCCTCGCCGTGGAGGAATTGTTCCGCGGCACGCTCACGCAAACCAGCGTGTATCCCCGCGAGATTATCAAACGCGCGCTGTTCCATAATGCTGGCGCATTAATACTCGCGCATAACCATCCCAGCGGCGTCGCTGAATCCAGCCAGGCCGATCGTGAATTAACGCGGCGACTGGCGGAAGCGTTAGCATTAGTCGATATACGCGTGCTCGACCATTTCATCGTCGCAGGCGCATCTTCTCTATCTTTCAAGGAATGTGGGCAGATTTAACCAGCCCGCGTGACTTGTCTGAAGAGGGTCACCTATGGTATAAATCGCGGTTTTCGGATTCACGGAACAGCATCATGGCTCGCGTATGTATCGTTACGGGCAAAAAGCCCATGGTCGGGAACAACGTTTCCCACGCCAACAATAGAACCAAACGTCGTTTTCTGCCCAATCTCCAGTACCGGCGCTTTTGGGTCGAAAGTGAAAACCGTTGGGTTCGGATGCGTTTATCCAATGCCGCGTTGCGCACCATCGACAAAAACGGCATTGATGTCGTGCTGGCCGATTTGCGCGCCCGTGGCGAACAGATTTAAGGAGCACCCTAATGGCTAAAGGCGGACGCGAAAAAATCAAGCTGGAGTCCTCGGCGGGCACCGGGCACTTCTACACCACAACCAAAAATAAAAAAACCATGCCGGAGAAAATGGAGATCAGCAAATTCGATCCCGTTGCTCGCAAGCATGTGGCTTATAAGGAAACCAAGCTTAAATAAGGAGTTACCATAAAAGTTCGCTAAGCGGGCTCGCAGTTGCTGACAAACCCTGTCTTTTAACGAAGCCAGGGTTTTTCTTTTCTGGATCACGGAGATTCATCGAAGGGCTCTCAACAAAACAATTTCAGACGTAATGGCTTGAAAACCCGCTTGCTCTTGACGCCACACTGATGCCTCTCGGAATTTCTGTTGTTTTTTTACGTGATCCTGAACCAAAGTTTTCATAAACGAATTCAGGTTGAATGAGGGTGGGATTCTTACTGGTACAGTAAGGCAAGCAAGTAGTTAATCGACAGGGGCTCACATGAAAATGAAACCTTTCAAACATTCCATACTGAATGCGAGTGCAAGCGTATTGGCTACAAGCTTGGCGATCAGCGCCCATGGCGCTGAAGAACCCGACATAGTCGTTATCCGTCAACAGGTAGAGGCGCAATCCAAAATTCTAGCGGACCAGCAGCAGCAATTGGATGCTGAATTTAAAAAACTGGAAAGTCACCGACAGGCGCTGCAAGAGAGCAAGCGCAAACTCGAGTCCCTGCAAGGGCAACTTGGCATGCCGGTGGAACTCAATCCGCAACGTTTAAGTCTTGCCGAGCAAACCGATCTTCGCGGACGGGGGGCGAACGACACCCGTGTCGACAATACGCTTGATGTGGCGACCGTGTTTAGCCAGCCCAGTATTCTGACGCCCAAGGGTACGTTCGTATTCGAACCCGCGTTGTCTTATTCTTTTAGTTCCTCCGACCGAGTTAACATCGTCGGTTACAGCATTCTGCCGGCGCTCGTGATCGGATTGATTGACGTGCGAACGGTGAGTCGCAGCACCTGGATAGCCACGCTGGGCGGTCGCTACGGCTTGACCCCCCGCCTGGAAATCGAAGCCAAGATTCCCTACCTGTACCGCAGCGACGACACCCTGAGTCGCCCCCTTGCTCTTTCGCCCAGCGCCTCCGACCGCGTATTCATGGCGGACGGCAAAGGGCTGGGCGATATTGAGCTGGCGGCCCGTTATCAACTTAACGTACCGAAGGGGGATGACCCTTTCTATGTCGCCGGGCTGCGTTTCAAAACCCGCACCGGAACAGATCCCTTCGAGGTGGATTACGCCACCGGCTCTACCGCCACCACTTACGGCTCGCTTCAAACTCAGCTTCCTACCGGCTCCGGGTTTTATAGTCTGCAGTCTAGTTTAAGCGCTGTGTTGCCTTCAGACCCCGCGGTGTTTTTTGGCGGCATCAACTATTTATTTAACATGAAGCGCAACATCAATAAGACTGTCGGCGGTGCGACGGGGACTTATATAGGCGAAATAGATCCGGGAGACTCGGTAGGAATCAACTTCGGTATGGGTCTTTCGCTCAACGAAAAAAGCGCTTTCAGCCTGGGTTACGAACATACGTGGATCGGCAAAAACAAAGCGGATGGGGTAACGCCCCCCACCGCTGTCACCACTCAATTGGCGAGTTGGTTACTGGGGTATTCCTACCGTTTGAACAAAACGACTAACTTAAATGTTTCCCTGGCTGCGGGATTAACCAGTGACACGCCGAATACTCAAGTTACTGTACGGCTCCCGATCAGGTTTTGAGAGCAGGATGACTTGAACGGTGGAGCCACCTACGGACTCCACGAAACCGAAATTGACGGACTCTTATCACTTCCAGGATTAAAACTAATCCCTATCGTGTTGCGGCAGCAATTCCGCGGCTCAGAGCAGCGTTCAATTCCGTGAGCCGCCAGTTGGCGGAGGCTATGGTGGCGCTGAGTATCGTAACGTTGCGAATGACCTGGTCGTTAACGGTATTTTGTATAAAGGTTGAGAGGTTATTCAGCGCCTGGCTGTCGAAGGTATTGCCGGGGCCACTGGTGATAAGTGTCATTCCATTCACGCTGTTGACTTGTACCCCGGCAGCCGGTGTCGCGGCCACTGCGGGCACTGGAACGCTCGCCGACCCAGAGGAGGTGGTTGCGGTAGACATCGGTGGGTTAGACGCGGGTGTCGCTATGGGAGAGGGCAGCGACTGGTGTCCCCCCGTTTTATCGATCAAGCTTGTGCCGACATTATTTTGTGTATCGAGTTGATCCCGTTGGACTTGAGTTGTGCTTACCTGTACGTCTTGTGCATTCGGGTGATCCGGGGAAAATACCTTGTCCACCTGTGCCAAATTTGCCGCCAACCTGGGTGAAACTGACAGCGTGGCGCTACCCGCACCCGATGTAGCTGCATGAGTGGCATCAGCCACTGTTGGGGGCGGCGCTAATAGTCGCGTCGTAAGCGCACTGGCTAACGTCCCGCCATTTAGCAACTGAAGCAGATTAAGGCTGGTAACGGCCACCACCACCCCATTGACGACGCTGACCTGGTCATAGGTAAACGCTAATAAAAACTGGGTGCCATTCGCACTAAATTCAAAGCCACCGCGCATGCTGTCCAGTTCTTCATTGCTGGCGACCGCATAGCCGTCAAAAGAGTTGGCCGCCGCGTGAACTGCCCCACAGCTCAAAAACCCCAGTAATGCCGAAGTTTTTAGCAGGCACAATAAAAAAAAACGCAGTGCGTTCCGCATTAAAAGTCTCCCACGGGGCGACGTAAGAGCATCGTATTGGCGAGGTCATTCGCGCCATTGGCCAGGCTGGTCGGCGCTTTTTCGCGAACACGCCAATCCTTGGGGTTATTAAATACGGCCTGATTGTTCCGGCCGTTAATGACGAAAACAATCCGGTTAATCAACATTTTTTCAAACTCCCGTTGTGGCATCACGCGCGCACCCAGCGAGGGGTCACCAAAAGCGACGTTTCCGTCTTTGAGGCCTTTGATCACCACAAAATGGTTGTAGAGGCCGTCCTTTATCAACACTATGGCTGGGATGCCTACGTGTGCGAGTTTATCGAGGGTGGTGGTGTAGCCGTCGGCACCATACCCGCGTTTTTCAAGGAAGCTTTTGATATCCAGCAATGAGAATCCCTGGCTTCTGATTTTGGCTTCATCTCCCGCGTCCCACATGGCTTTGAATATGGTCTCCTCATTGACCGGATCGCCGTAATGATGCGTGAGTAAAGTCGACAACGCAGCCGAGCCACAACTGAAATCCAGTTGCTGGCGCACGGTCGAACTAAATTGGCGTTCCTTAAGGCTTTTAACGCCTACGTTGACCGAGCCTGAATCAACGCCTGGAATATTGATGGAGCCTGCCTGTGCGGCTATCGCAACTAACAGCGGCACGACTAAGAGTAGGGGGATAGGCGCGTGACGCATAACCGCTTACTTAATTTCCAGATTAAGAATGGTAGCGCTTTGAATCAGCACATTGTTGCCTGAATTCTGGATAACAGTGAAGAGGCCGGTACTGTTTGAAAACGCGCCCTCGGTGACGGCGTTACCCCCTGAATAGGTATAGCTTGCGTTATTGCTATAAAGCTCTCCGTCGACCTTGTTGGTATTGGTACTGGTGATTGCCTTGCCACGTTCATCGGACAAAGCAGAATTGGGGAGGGCAGCACCTAATGCTGCGGATGTTTCATCAGAAGCGGGAATATTCGTTAAATTTTGTAGCGATTCCGCGTCGGCTACACAGGTTGCGAAGCCCAAATACAAGGCCCAACCCCAGCTTAAATATTTCATAACTTTATCCTTCACTTCCAGCCAAAAACCCCGGAACCACGCGGCTCCGGGGGGCTTGCTTTACTTCACCGTCAGATTGGCATTTACCGTAACGCCCTGTTGATTCAGCGCATTCGCGCCGGTGTTTTGGCTCACAGTGATAATGCCGGCACCGTTGGTCAGGCTGTTGCTGATGTGGTTCGACGAGTCGAACGATCCTGCATTGCCTCCCATTGAACTGCCACCATTACCGCCCACACCGCCGTTACCCGTGGTTGCGGAAGCCATTGCGCTGCTGGTAGCGCTGCCGCCCAGCCCGCCATTGCCGCCTGAACCACCAGGCCCGGTGGCGGTAGCTGAACCGCCAGCACCGCTCGCGCCGCCATTTCCGCCTGCTCCGCCCGTGCCGGCTGCACCCGAGCTGGCGCTGCCACCCGCTCCACCCGCTGCACCGGTACCAGCAGCACCGTTGCCTGCTGTGCTTGTGGCTGCTGCGCCGGTACCGGTACCGCCGGTACCGGTACCGCCTGCAGCACCACTACCCGAAGCATTGGAAGCGGTACCACTCATGCCCGCGCCGCCCGTTCCGCTGCCGCCTGCTGCCCCGGCACCGCCTGCTGCGCCCGTGCCAGCACCTGCCGTGCTGGTGCCCGTTGCCGCGCCGCCTGCTGCGCCCGTACCTGCGCCTGCGCTGCTGGTGCCCGTTGCCGCGCCACCCGCTGCGCCCGTACCTGCGCCTGCGGTGCTGGTGCCCGTTGCCGCGCCACCTGCTGCGCCCGTGCCGGCGCCTGCGGTGCTGGTGCCGGTTGAAGCGCCACCTGCTGCGCCCGTGCCTGCACCTGCGGTGCTAGTTCCCGTTGCAGTACCACTGGCTGCACCTGTGCCTGCGCCTGCGCTGCTGGTGCCGGTTGCCGCGCCACCCGCTGCGCCCATGCCTGCGCCTGCGGTGCTGGTGCCAGTAGCGGCGCCACTTGCTGCGCCCGTGCCTGCGCCTGCAGTATTGGTGCCGGTAGCAGTGCCACTTGCTGCCCCAGTGCCTGCGCCTGCAGTGCTGGTGCCAGTAGCGGCGCCGCCCGCTGCGCCAGTACCGGCACCTGCTGTGCTTGTGCCAGTAGCGGTGCCACTTGCTGCGCCCGTGCCTGTACCCGGATTGCTGGTGCTTGATGCGGCACCGCCTGCTGCGCCTGTCCCTGTGCCAGCGGAGCTTGTGCCAGTAGCTGAATTATTAGCTCCACCGGCCCCACTAGCTCCCCCTACCCCTCCTACTCCACTTGGGGTGCCACCAGTTTCCCCCGTTCCTCCCGCACTATTACCCCCTTCACCACTGGCCGAAGAAGTATTTGCACCCCCTGTACCGCGACCGCCTGAACCACTGTCGCTCGAAGTGGTACTGGCTCCGCCGGTGCCACGACCCCCTGCACCACTGTCTGCAGAACCCGTACTTTGCCCACCCGCGCCCCGCCCACCTGAACCGCTGTCGCTGGAAGTGCTGCTGGTTCCCCCTGCGCCGCGCCCTCCTGCGCCACTGTCGGTCGAGCCAGTGTTTTGTCCCCCTACGCCGCGGCCACCCGCGCCACTGTCAGTAGAAGTAGAACTTTCACCGCCCGCCCCACGACCGCCGGAACCGCTATCGGTAGAAGTTGAGCTCTGCCCACCTACACCACGCCCGCCGGCACCGCTATCCGTGGAAGTGGAACTCGTTCCGCCTGCACCCCGTCCGCCTGCACCACTATCCGTGGAAGTGGAACTCGTTCCGCCAGCACCCCGTCCGCCTGCACCACTATCCGTGGAAGTGGAGCTCGCTCCGCCAGCACCCCGTCCGCCGGCACCGCTATCCGTGGAAGTGGAGCTCGCTCCGCCGGCACCGCGTCCGCCAGCACCGCTATCCGTGGAAGTGGAACTTGCTCCGCCTACGCCACGACCGCCAGAAGCGCCATCACCGCCATATCCGCCAGTTCCCGCAGCGCCAGTACCGGCACCACTTCTTGCCGTACCGTCACCGCCATTACCGCCTTGACCACCCGCGGAATCACCCCCTCTACCGTTGCCTCCTCTTACCGGACCGGAGTCGCCCCCGTAGCCGCCCTCACCATTGCCGCCAGAGGCCCCGCGACCGCCCGTGGCATTGCCACTATCGCCCCCTGCTGCACCTCGAGCGCCATTGCCTGCCTGGGAGAAGCCACCACTGGAAGTGGCACTGCCGTCACCGCCTGCGCCTCCTCTTTCACCGCGCGCGCCAGTAGACGTGCTCTCTGGAGATTGCTCACTATTGCCACCGTCACCGCCACGGCCTCCATTCCCAGCCGCCGCCCCGCCTTCGGCGCGATTACCAATATCGCGAACATCGTTGCCGCTGACGTAGCCATTTAACGTGGTCGTTGCCGAAATACTGACGTTTTGGGAATTCATGTTTGCAGTGGCAGAGCCAGTGGCTAAGGCACCGCTACCGGTCAGTAGGGGATTTACGCTGTTGTTACTCTCGTTTCGGTTGTCGCTCTTGTTACTACTATCGCTTGAGTTATCGCTTGAATTATTATTATTGGCTTGGGTAGCAGTTGAGTGCTCGTTTGCCGCTGCGCCCTGCTGCCCCTGTTGATTAGGGCTATCTGTGGATGTTTGCGTGACCGGGCCGCTGGGGTTACCGGTGTTATTGGTTGTAGGCTCGGCCCATGATTGAGCAGTTATACCTAAAGCCATCGCAATGGCAGTAGATAGAAGGGTTTTATTCATAGTTAACTCTCCTGAAGGATGAAATGGCTGTAAGAACATTGGAACAAGTTTTCTTGCCCGAGTCGCTCCTATACAAGTAACATGCCACACATATAACTATATGTTTTAACTAAATAATGTATATATTTTTACTTATTTGGCGTGCGTATGGGACCTGTTGTCATCTCAAATTTAAGACAGCACATTAAGCTCTCGCTCAATACGCATCCGGAAAACCGAAATAAAACAAGAAGTTTGTGAGCGCGACAGGAAATCAGAGACTTGTATCAAATTCGATACAAACATTTGGCCTAGGCAAATTGGATACGGGTCTGCATTGATAATTGTCATGTAACTTAAACGCTAAAGCTTGTTACTCAACAGATATTTGATTTCTCCATTCACCAATGTCCGGCGAGGTGAAACCTACTAAATTTGGTGTAGATGTGACGTATCTATGAGACAGTAGAAAGAATAATCAAGTCCACAGGCATTTATTAAGACCTACGTGTAATTTATCTACCATTTGATTTTCTAGTCTCATAGCTGCTAACCAAGGATCAAAAAATGGACCGTCAAGTAGCCATTGTTGCCAAAGGTTCGTTTTTTGATCGATTGCATATCGCTTTAAATAGCGCTGGATGGCACGCCTACCGAACCTCGGAGTTTTCGTCGGCGCAAATAGAGAGCGGGGGTGAGGCTATCCATGCAGGTTTAATTGAATTGACGGGCGTCGATAAAGCGGGAATCGACCGATATAAGCAATTAACTTCCAGCAATGGCGCAATTGAATGGATCGCGCTAACACCTCCCGCGCTCTTATCAGACAAGGCTATTTGTAAACTTATCAAAACTCATTTCCATGACTATCACACCTTGCCAATAGACTTGCCGCGTTTATTGCTAATGCTGGGGCACGCGCATGGTAAGGGTCAGTTAGATGGCCTCTGCAATGAGCCTATCGAAAAAACCGGCCAATATGGAATGATTGGTACTAGCAAAGCGATGCGCAAGCTTTACCAACATATTGCCAAGATTAGCGATGCTGACGCGCCCGTTTTGGTCAGTGGTGAAAGTGGTACGGGTAAGGAACTGGTGGCACGTGCAATCCACCAGCTATCGCCGCGTAAGGGTGGGCCGTTTATCGCGGTCAATTGTGCGGCATTACCCGAGAACCTGATCCAATCCGAGTTGTTCGGGCATGAGAAGGGTGCTTTTACCGGTGCATATCAACGCAAAATTGGCCGTTTGGAAGCTGCAACGGGAGGCACTATTTTTCTGGATGAGATTGGCGATTTGCCCAAGCCTCTCCAGGTCAATTTACTCCGCATACTGCAAGAGCAGGTCATAGAGCGCTTAGGGTCCAATCGCGAAATCAATCTGAATGTGAGAATGATTGCCGCAAGCCATGTCAATCTAGAAGTCGCGGTGCAGGCCGGAACATTCCGAGAAGATTTGTATTACCGTTTAAACGTGTTGGGCTTAAAGTCTCCCCCGCTACGAGAGCGAGAATATGACGTTGAAATCTTGGCCACCCATTTTTTTGAGAAATTTTCGGCAGAGTCGCGTAGTGCCGCTCGCGGGTATAGCGACAGTGCGCTCCGCGTAATGAATCGATATTCATGGCCGGGGAACGTTCGGGAGTTAATCAATCGCGTACGTCAGGCAGTGATTATGAGTGAAAATCGGCTGCTCACTCCCGCCAATTTGGGCTTAGAGAAACGGATCATTTGCGATGCCTCTCTCACGCTGGAACAAGCGCGCGCACACGCAGACAATGAAATTATTCGCAGCGCGTTACGCCGCAACAAAAATAATGTGAGTGAAGCAGCCCGCCAATTGGGCGTATCGCGGGCGACTTTATATCGTCTGCTCCAACAAACCAAACTTAAACCGAGCACTCAAAAGCCCGGCGCTAAGTCGGTGCAAGAAGACCTATTAGCCATACTTTGAGCGCCGTTAATTTGTTGCCTCCCTGCTAAATACCTTAGCGTGCCTATTTTTAAAACTCTGTGTTGATTGATACCCATTGCCACTTCGACGCGGCCGAGTTTGATGCGGACCGTGATGCTGAATATGCGCGCGCGCTAACTGGTGGAGTTTCCACTCAAATCATCCCTGCAATCAGCCGCGATAATTTTTCTGCTGTAGCAGCCCTGTGCGAGCGCTATTCTGGCTGCCTCCCAGCGTGGGGGATGCATCCGATGTTGATCGCGCTCCACCGTCCCGAGCATCTGGCTTATTTGCGTGCCCAAATTGATAGGCAACGGCCGGTCGCGATTGGCGAAATCGGCTTGGATTTATTTGTACGCGGACTCGATTTTGCGACGCAGGAATACTTCTATATCGAGCAACTTAAAATCGCGCGGGAATATGAGCTGCCGGTGCTACTGCATAACCGTAAATCCGCCGATCAGGTGCTGAAGCAGTTGCGTCGAATCCGCGTTAAAAGTGGCATCGCTCACGCTTTTAACGGTAGCCCGCAACAGGCGCAAGAATTTATCAAGCTGGGCTTTAAGCTGGGGTTCGGCGGCGCTTTCACCTGGCCGCGGGCTAATAATCTGAGACGTTTAGCCGTAAGCCTGCCCCTTGAATCGATCGTGCTGGAAACGGATAGTCCTGACATTCCGCCCCTATGGATAGGGCGCGGACGCAATGCCCCCGGCGAGCTGCCGCGCATTGCACAAACCCTGGCAGATCTGCGCGGGATATCGATCGACCAGGTAAGCGAGGTGACTTCACGCAACGCGCGCGAGGTGCTGGGCTTGTAGCAGACGTAAAGCTACTTTCCGCTGCCGCCATTGCAGGCCACGCGCGATAAAACGCTGTTAGGGAAGGCTGTTTTTGCCTCGTTCAAACTTTTTAGCGCGTCGGCATCATCGCTGCGGATCATAAAATAATACTCGGTGCCCGGTTTCGGCTGAGTTTCTATCAAGGTGCCGTGTACGCCTTTTTCTTCAAGCTCGCGCGTGCGCCGTCGCGCGGCTTCCACATTTTCAAAAAGCCCGAGCGAGAGTCCCGAGGTCAAGCGTCCGTTCGGAATCAAGGAAATATCCTGGATGCCAAGCGCGCTTAGTTCGGCCAGCTTGGTGAGCGCGGCAGCTCGGCTGGGTAAAGGTGGAAAAATCACCCAATGATAAATACTCACCGGCATTTCGGTGAATGACATCACGCGCGCACCCGCCATATTTTTAAGTTGCTCACGTGCGCGAGAAAAATCGGTTTGATCCAAGCCGCGCCAGTCGACACACAGTGCCGAAGAAGGCACCGCGTCAAGCGTGCTTGGCGTAGCGCCGGAACGCTGGGAGGACGAGCGCAGACTCAGCCGATCTACATTCAGCGGCGCGTGCGCATCTGGGGGCGTGCTTTGCCAAAAATCCGCGGTGAGAAAAAACCCCGCGACGCCCAGATTGCTTATCAATAATATCCACGTCAGCCACTTCACGTTAGGCCTTCCTCAACAGACAGGTAATAAACACCCTCCAGCACTAGACCCGGAATGATCACAAAGTCTGGGGGCAGGAAAGTTTCCAGCATAGCGGCATCTCCCCCGGTTAAAAATAAGCGCGGCAAAATCCCGGTGATTTTTTCGAGCCGGCTTCGCAGGGTTTCAATCGCGCCGGTACACGCGGTGATCAATCCGGTTTCTACCGCGTCTGCGGTGGTGTTGGGAAACTCCTGCACTTCACCCAGCTGGATACCTATTTGGGCGGTGGAACGCGCCAGCGCCTGCCGCATCATATGCAGGCCCGGCACAATGATCCCACCCAAAAATTGCCCCTCAGCATCCATAGCATCTACCGTGAGCGCTGAGCCTGCGGACACAATCAGTGCGGCCTCGTGAGTGCGCTGGCGTACCGCTAGCAACGCGGCCCAACGATCTGCGCCTAAACTTTCGGGCGGGCGATATAAATTTTGGACGCCGCATGCATGCAGATTTGCGTTGAGCCATACGGGGTTTAATTCGAGTTTAGCCAGTGCGTTCGACAGCAATGCATCGGTTGCGTCACCCGCAACATTTACGCCATAACACGCTGACAGCACGCCCCATTTTTGCCACAACGCCAATAATGCAGCGAGGTCGTCGTAGGCGGCTGCGCCCTGGCCCAGCCAAGGAAAAGATGAGGACAAGCCCGGCTCAGTAGCGCCCGATTGGTGTGGCTTGGAGCTATTCATGACCGTGTCGAGCACTGCCCACTTGAGTCGGGTATTGCCTGCATCCAGTAGCAATAGCCGCGTGCTCATGCTCGGCTCTGCGGCAGACGCATGCGGACGTCGCCCCCGTTATAAGCGATACACTCACCTTTTTGCGCTTGCAATAAAAACGCGCCGGTATCGTCCACGCCGCACGCGGTGCCCTCCACGGTTTGCGCATTGGGCAACACCAAACTCACCCGCTGTCCGGCATGCGCATGGTGGCTTTCCCACTCGGTGCGCAGACCTTTGAATCCCCCTCGCCGCATCACGGCCATCACCGCCTTTAATTCAAGTAAACACGTCGCCAGTAAAATATTTCTGTTGATATGCACCTGCATTTCGTCCAGATCAATCACAGCTTGATCAATCGATTCGCGCTCTGCGGCGGGCAGTCGCACGTTTAAGCCTATCCCTACCACCGCGAACGAAGGCCCCTGAATATCGCCCTGAATTTCGACCAGTATCCCGGCAAGTTTGCGGTAATCGACCAGCACATCGTTGGGCCATTTGAGCTTGACTGGAAACCGGCTGAACTGGTTGAGCGCGCGCGCGATGGCCACGCCCACCGCCAGACTCAATCCCACTAACGCGGCAATGCCTTCTTCAAATCGCCATAGCACGGAAAACGTCAAACTCCCGCCCAGCACCGAATGCCACGCGCGCCCGCGTCGGCCGCGCCCGGCAAACTGATACTCGGCGCAAACCACACTGCCATCCGCTGCGCCCGCAGCCGCGGCTTGCATTAATAGACTGTTGGTGGAGTCAGTCGCATCGACAATGCGCAGCGAGTAGTGCGCGGCGGCGCTGCCAAGCGCGGCGTTGATCTGTGCGTTATCCAGCCAAGAGGGAGGGGTTTCGAGCTGGTACCCGCGTCCTTGCACCGCGTGTATGTTCAAACCCAAATCCTTCGCGACGCGCACAAGATTGCACACCGTCGCACGCGACATGCCGGAGTCAAACGCTAGCGCCTGCCCGGAATGAAAACGGCCATCCGCCAAACGGCGCAACAGCGGTAGCAAGGATTCGGGCAGCGTGCGGGACATCGGCGAATTGTACAGGCGAGCATAAACGGCTTGGCACCATGATGCTTTATGATGAGTGATTCGCTACGTGTATTTCTCACGCAATGCGGGGGGTTAATGAAAAAAATCGGATCGACTCAAACTTTGGCTGGCATTTTGATCGCCGGGTTGGGCAGTTGGGTGCTGCTCGGTTGGGGACTACACCATCCCACTTGGGTGCAAGTACGGCCGGAGTACGTGGCGATGGTTATCAATACTGCACTGTGCTTTGTGCTTTTAGGCATGGCTTTTGTGTTGCCGCACTTCGACATTCCGCAAAAATCTGCGCTGCAAAAACTGCTTGGATGGCTCGTCATCAGCATCGCAGGCTTAGTGCTGTTAGAAATATTATTTGACCTCAATTTTGGCATCGACTGGCAACCTGCCCATGCCTGGTTAGCCGATGGTAATTCTCACGCTGGCCGCATGGCCCCCAATACGGCTATTGGCTTCATTCTCGCCGGATTAACGCTGGTGCTATCCCAGAATGTGACTCACAAAGTCAACGCCATCGTCATCCAGATCGCCACGTTTACCGTGTTGCTGCTGGGATTAACGGGCCTCGTTGGCTACTCGCTGCAACTGGAATTGTTGTATTCGTGGTTTAAGGCCACACGCATGGCGTTGCCGACTGCGATTGGCATGATTTTGGTAGGCTTGGGGCTCTGGAGTGGGTGGCGGCACGCAGACTGGTATAAAACGCGGCAGTATTTTAGAGAAGACGAGAAAATTGCGTTTGTAGGTGCCGCGTTATTGATCGTTGCGGCGATGACCACCGGCGTGGCGGGCTTTGCTGCCCAACAATCCACCCTGGAAAAAACCCTGACCGAAAACCTATCGCTTGGGCTGAAAAGCAAAACCACAATTTTTAATGCGGATGTGAATCAAGTTATTAACCGGGCGAAAGGGAGTGCGTTACGCCCGAGTTTAATTCGGCTGGTACAGGCGTTGAATGTTGATCCGCAAAATCAAGCCTTCAAAGAAGAATTGAATGCGATAGCGCGAAGTTTGCTGCTTTCAGGCACCACCGGGGTCGTCATCCGTGGTCACGCTAATCACGTGTTCGTCGAGCTGGGGCATTTTTCGGCACACCCCGCTATACAGACCGACTTGGGGTTGGCCAACCGTGCCTCGTTATTGTGGGACCAGGGGTTTTATTTGAATGCTGCAGTCCCCATTCACGGAAACAATATCCCGATCGGGTCACTCGTGGTGGAAGAGCCGTTGCCGCTCATCAAAGATCTACTCATGAAAGAGGAGGGCTTGGGCCAAACCGGTGAAGTGGGCATGTGCGCGCCCACGCCGGATTATTTACTTTGTTACCCCACTTATCGTCAGCCGAAAATATTTAGGGTTAAACGCGTCAGTATTAACCGTAAACCCACGCCGATGAGTTTTGCGGTCCAGGGTAAATCCGGCGTTTTCAGGGGGCTGGATTACCGCGGACGAAATGTGATCGCCGTCTATGCCCCGCTTACTACAACCGGCTTGGGGCTGGTGGTCAAAAAAGATACCGAGGAGCTGTTCCTGCCGATACGCGAGCAACTCCAATGGAGCATTCCGCTACTGCTATTGCTCGCTATTGGCGGCGCGGCCTTATTGCGTGGGCAAATCACGCCGCTGGCGGCGAAGCTATTACGCTCGGAGCGCGAAGCCACCGTAAATGAGTTACGCATTCGCACCGTGATGGAGGGCGTGGCCGAAGGCATTATTACGCTGGATGAGCACGGGATCATGCAGTCGTTTAATGGCGCCGCGTCCAGCATTTTTGGCTACACCGCAGCAGAAGCGCTGGGGGAGGATGTGAAAATGTTAATGCCCCCGGATATGCGCGCCGCGCACGATGCAGGGATAGCACGCTACCTTGCCCATGGCGAAGCGGGAGTGATTGGCAAGAAGAGTGTCGAACTACCCGCACTGCATAAGGATGGCACAACGTTTCGTCTCGAATTGGCGATTAGCGCGATCGAAGTTGAAGGTCGGACTTTTTTTGTGGGCATCGTACGCGATATCACGCAGCGCAAATTAACTGAAATGGCGCTGTTTGCCGAGAAAGAAAGGCTGCGCGTCACCCTGGGTTCTATTGGCGATGGCGTGATTACCACTGACCCGGCAGGGTGTGTCACCTATGTGAATTCCGTGGGTGAGGTGATGACCGGGTGGACCAACGACGAAGCGGTAGGCAAGCCGCTGCTTACCGTTTTCAATATCGTGAATATGCTGACCAATGAGGTGGCATTCAATCCTGTTGAACTGGTATTGCGCGATGAACAAACAGCGGGCCTCGCCGAACATACGGTGCTGATACAGCGGGGCGGCGCGAAATTTTCGATCGAAGACTCGGCCGCACCGATCAAAGATAAAAAGGGCAATATTATCGGTGTGGTGCTGGTGTTCCATGATGTGAGCCAAGCGCGGCTGATGGCGACCGAAATGACACACCAAGCTACGCACGATGCATTAACCAGTCTGATCAACCGTCGAGAATTCGAGCGCCGCCTGGAATTGGCGATTCAATCGAGCAAGCTGGAAGCAAAAGTGCACACCATGCTTTATCTCGATCTCGATCAATTCAAAATCGTGAATGACACCTGTGGTCATGTCGCCGGAGACGAGCTACTGCGCCAATTGACCAGCATCATGCAAGGCAAGCTGCGTCAAAGCGACACCTTGGCACGTATGGGGGGCGACGAGTTCGGCGTGTTGCTGGAGTCTTGTGCTACCGAGCCCGCGTTAAGAGTGGCCGAAGTATTGCGTCAAACCGTCAGCGACTTTCGTTTTGTGTGGTTGGACAAGACATTCCCGATTGGTGTCAGCATTGGCTTGGTCACATTCAGTAACGGCGGGGTATTGCTTGCTGACGTGCTGCGCATGGCGGACGCGGCCTGCTATGTCGCCAAAGACAAAGGCAGAAACCGCGTGCATGTTTATACCCAAGAGGATACTGAAGTGGCCCAGCGCCAAGGCGAAATGGGGTGGATAGGTCGCATCCAGCAAGCTCTGGACGAGGACCGTTTTGTGCTCTATTCACAAAAAATCCTGCCGCTGACGCCAGAAGATGAAGGCCAAATTCATTATGAAGTGCTGCTGAGAATGAAGGACGAGGACGGCACCTTGATTCCCCCTATGGCATTCATCCCCGCGGCAGAACGCTACGGCTTGATGCCTACTTTAGACCGCTGGGTGATTCGGACCACGTTTGCAAATTGTGCCGCTCGCACATTGAGCGGGGAGGAAGCCGGTGTCTCGGCGATTAACTTATCCGGCATGTCGATTTGTGATGAGCATTTTCTGGAATACGTGCTGCAGCAATTCGATACTTTTAAAGTGGCGCCGGATCTCATTTGTTTTGAAATCACCGAAACAGCGGCCATTATCAATCTGGCCAGCGCGGCAGCATTTATTCGCGAGTTAAAAAATATCGGCTGCCGTTTTTCGCTGGATGATTTTGGCAGCGGCATGTCCTCGTTTGCCTATCTCAAACATTTGCCCGTCGATTACCTCAAAATTGACGGCGCCTTTGTCAAGGAGATGTTGCTCGATCCTATTGATTGCGCGATGGTCGAGGCAATCAATCATATCGGCCATGTGATGGGCATTAAGACCATTGCCGAATTTGTCGAAAATGATCAGATACAGGAAAAGTTACGTGAGATTGGGGTGGATTTTGCGCAAGGCTATGGAGTAGAAAAGCCGCATCCTTTGGTATGAATACGCGCTAGTCTGCTGGATTAATCAGTCTCTTTTTTTTCCTCCCCAAGCTTCTCCAAGGTTTTAGCGATTTTGATCACATCAGTCGTTTTTGCCAGTTGCCTTGCTTCCTCTACCTCGTATTCAATCCCCAGATGCTTGCAAATTTTTTCCAGCATCTGCAGCGTGGCGGTGCTTTCCTGCTCCGCAAGCATATTGATTTGCAGCTCTAGGTGGGCGCGTTTATCGGCATCTTTGGTGAGACGGTTCTGAGTCGTCAACACCAGTAGCGTCAGAAAAATAGCTTCCAGCGACAAGATTAAGGTAAGGAAATTAAAGGGCAAAGGATCCCACGGCGGGATATCGGGAAATACGCCTAAATTCAAAAGCGCCCAAATAGAAAACCAGGCCACATGAAAAACAATAATCGGCATGCTCCCCGCCATGCGTGTGATGGACTCAGCTAAACATTCCCCCCTTGACCGATCTTGAACCGCCTGTTTTTCCAGACGCGCGATGTCTTCAACATTCTTTTCAGTAATCGCGTCAACCGCTTCTACCGGACTCGGCAGTCTCATTTTCTTAGCCAATTTATCTATACCGGACGCAAAAAAAAAATCAGGGTGAACACGCCCATGCATAAACATGAGTGCGCTCAGACCTGAGTCAAAATAGTCGCCTTGTGGGGCGACTCGGAGGAGACGATTAATGAAACTCGCTATAAAAAAATATCCGCATTCATTTAAGTTTTAGTACGTTCACGCGATTAAAAATTATTGTGTTACGTTTATATTAAAGGGGTGGAACTTCATTGCCGAAGCTCCATAACCAAATATTACCTAGTACGTGTCATATTTTCATGAGCCCAACTCCTGATTCGGCGTAGGAAAAGGCCTATCTGTTGGGGCCGCGATATATGCAGCCTGAGTCGTGGTTTTCCATCACAATAATTTTGCGTAGCCCCGGCAAGGCAGGTTGCAATGTGTTCCACAACCACACTGCTAAATTTTCGCTGGTTGGGTTTTCTAACCCCGGTAGGTCATTCAGATAACGATGGTCAAGCTGGACATGAACCGTTTGCCACACTGCATCCAGCGCAGCAAAGTCCATCACCCAGCCGAATGCGGGATCGAGCGCACCGCTTATCCTTAACTCGACCCGAAATGAATGCCCATGTAAGCGCGAGCAGGGGTGTGCATCCGGAAGATGCGGCAGGCGGCGGGCACATTGCAAATGAAAGATGCGAAAAATATCCATGTCACATTGTCGCGCAACTCAGGCTTGCCTGCGTTGACTCAATTTGCTAAGGCTTAACGTTCAGGCCCAAAAAATTTAACGTGTCGTCGAGAATGGGCGAGCGCCCGAACACTTCGGAAAATATCAATATCAAGCCTGAATGGCCTTTGTCGGGATACACCACCGCTCGCGCCTGCGCACCCGCGGCCTGAAGCTTGGCCGCTAATTCTTGGCTATTGCGTGGCAACACAACCGTATCATCGGCGCCGTGAAGCAGCAGCATGGGCGGGGCGTCGGCGCGCACGTAGCGCACGGGTTGCGCACGATTGAGCGTGGCCTGGTCAACAAAAACCGGGCGATATTGCGCACCCAAGGTGGTGGCGAAATCCGCCGGCGTAGCGAGCCCCACCACGCCAGAAAGGAGCGTGGTATCCAAGCCTTGCGCGGCCAGATAACGTTTATCAAGGGCGAGCAAGGTGGCGATATGCGCGCCGGCGGAATGTCCGATTAAATAGATTTTTTGTGGGTTGCCGCCGTATTGGGCAATGTTGCGATACGTCCAGGCTACCGCTGCCGCGGCGTCGTCCATAAACCCGGGGAATATCACTTCGGGATAGAGACGGTAATCAGCCACCACAACCGTCGCCCCATACCGGGTAAGCGTTTGCGCGACAAACCGGTATTGCGCGCGTTCGCCCATGCTCCAACTGCCGCCGTAAAAAAATACCACCACAATGCCATCGCGCGACACCGCAGGCTGATATACGTCGAGTTGCTGGCGCGCTTCGTTGCCGTAACGCACATGGCTTATTTTGCTATATCCGCTATCCGGTCCGACGCCGTTCAATACGGTGAAAGGCGAGCAGCTAGCGAGTAAGCCCGCGGTCAGCAGGGCTGCAGCATTGCGCAAGGTGCGAACGCACGCACGCCATTTGGTAATGAGTAAGGTCATGTCGCTATGAACCGGGCAAATAGAGCAATTCAGTATATCGACAGGGGCGTAGAGACTTTGTGGGCTCAAGCCCCCCTCGTTTGTAGTACTGCTTTTGCTTATCGCAAAATGTGGCGGTGGTTGCCGTGTACCATCACGCACGCACGCGTTAAGGAACCCATGATGCTCAAACTTGTTTTATTGATCGGTGCGTTGATGAGCGCATCCGTTTTTGCGTCCAGCACCAGCTTCGACCAATTCACGCCTATGAAGGGAGACGTCGGCGCTGGAACATTGCCTGAAGCGGCGCCTTTTGCGTTGTCTTCTCCCCGCTTTAGCCAGATGACGATTGTTGCGCGCGATCCCACTCAGGCCAAACGTTTTGATAGTGGCCATTACGACATGCAGACGGCGAACGAAACCGGGCCTGAGGCCGGGCGCTATTTATTTTCCGGATTTGAAACGGATCAAGCGGGCATACAGCGTACCGACCTGCGCACCATGCTCACCACCACCCTTTGGTTCAGTCCTGTCGCAGCATCTCGGCCACCTGCTGATGCAGTATTGAATAGCCACGTCAATTTTGATGCAGTGCGCTGGACACCTTGGGGCAGCTTACTGACGGGCGAAGAAAAGTGGAGCGACCCCGCCGGTCCCACCAGCCTTTATGGCCGTTTGTTTGAAGTGACAAATCCGCTGGCGACGCCCGCCGACATCAAGATCGTACATCGCAGCATTCTGCCGCGCGTCGCGCATGAAGGTTTGGCGTTCGATAAGCAGAATAATTTGTACTTTATCGACGAGCGCAGCGGCAGCCACATTTTTCGTTACACCTCGGCCAAGCCGAATGCCACCCATGGCGACGAGTTTTTTGCTGCCGGTCAGAGCTTTGTGTTGCGTGTGGGTGACGGCACGGTGGAAGAAGCCACCGGCGCTGCCACCTGGATTCCCCTCACCAATATCCATGGCGCACCGCTGCCCGGCGCGATCGTGGTCACGGATCCCAACGGCTTGAAAGCCATCGACGGGCGCGCCACGCCCAAGCTGCAGGCCTTTTTAGGTACGCGTTTTGATCGCCCGGAAGATATTGAAATTAAAACCCGGCGCAACGGCAAGCAATGGCTATTCGTTGCTGTCACTGCACATCACAAAGTGTTTTCGATTGATCTGTCCAGCGACACGGTCAAACTATTCGCCGACCGCAACACCCGCGACATGGCGACCGGAAAACCGGTGGGCAGTGCGTTTAATAACCCTGACAATTTGGCCATTGATGCGAACGGCAATATTTACATCGTCGAAGACCAACCGGGCGGCATTGATGACATCTGGTTTGCGCAGGACGAGAACGACGATGGGGTTGCCGAAGCGGTGGGCAAGTGGGCGAGCCTGTCGACGGTGGGGGCCGAAAGCACCGGCTTATACTTCGATAAATTCAACCCGAATGCGGCCTACATTAATGTGCAGCATCCCGATAGCAAGATGGATCGCACCATTATGATCACCGCGCCCGCTAGCACGGCGGACTGCGTGAAAGAGAAGAATGAAACTGTGCGTCGTGCCCGGCGTAATTAATGAACAGATCAGAGATCAGATGCCTCACTCTGGCGCAAGCGTGCCATTACCTAAATTGTTTGCGTGAACATGTCGCCGCTGTAGATACCCCATATACACCGCAGGAATTACAAATAAAGTTAGCAAGGTCGAAGAGATCATGCCGCCTATCATCGGCGCGGCGATACGACGCATCACTTCGCTACCCGTTCCGCTCACCCACATAATCGGAAACAGCCCGGCGATGATCGCGCTGACCGTCATCAGCTTGGGCCGCAATCTGTCGGCTGCCCCGCGCAAAATCGCTTCGCGAAGATGCTCGAATGACAACGGCGAGCCGTGCCGCAGCAGCATGTCGCGGTAGGCGAGGTCAAGGTATATCAGCATCAACACGCCGGTTTCCGCAGCCACCCCGGCGAGCGCGATGAAACCCACTCCAACCGCCACGCTGAGTTGATAATCCAGCAGATAAATCGCCCAAACGCCGCCAGCCAATGCCAGCGGCAACGAGAGCATAATTATTAGCGGCCGCGTGATATCGCGAAACGTGAAATAGAGCAGCAAGAAGATAATCGCAATCGTGAGCGGCACAATCAGTTTGAGGCGGTCAGCGGCGCGCTCCATCGCCTCGAACTGGCCGGACCACGCGATGCTATAGCCAGGAGGTAATCGCAGCTGTGCTTTCAATGCCTCGTTGGCGCGCGCAACGAATGTTCCGGTATCTGAATTAGCGATGTCGATATACACCCACGCATTGGGCCGTGCGTTTTCGCTGCGAATCGAAGCGGGGCCTTCTGCTACACGAATTGTCGCGACTTGTTGCAACGGTACCGAGCCGCCTTCGGGCAATGAGATGAGGATGCGGGATAAGGCTTCGACGCTATCGCGATCGGCGCGCGGATAGCGCACATTGACGCTGTAGCGTTCCAATCCTTCGACTGTGGTGGTGACGGTTTTTCCTCCCACGGCCGCCAGCAGCGTGTCTTCGACATCGCCCACTCTTAACCCGTAGCGGGACAGCGCCACGCGATCAATGGCGATGTCGACAAATTTTCCTGAGGCTGCGCGTTCGGCATATACATTTACGGCTTCCGGCACACCTTTTACGATGCTTTCGACTTGCTTCGCGATGCGCTCGAGCATCACCACATCCGGCCCCGCCACCTTTACGCCCAGCGCACTTTTAATACCTGTGGACAGCATATCGATGCGGCCTTTGATAGGCATCGTCCAGGTGTTGGCGATGCCGGGCAAATGCAACGCGGCGTCCATCGCTTCGATGAGTTTTTTCTGCGTCACGCCGGGGCGCCACTCCCCTTTGGGCTTCAACTGAATCGTGGTTTCCAGCATCATGATCGGCGCGGGATCGGTGGCCGTATCCGCCCGCCCGGCTTTGCCAAACACGGTTTTAACTTCAGGAAATTCGCGAATAATGCGATCGGATTGCTGCAATATTTGCTTGACCTTGGTAATGGAGATTTCGGGAAAAGTTGTCGGCATGTAAAGCAAATCGCCTTCATCAAGCGCGGGCATGAACTCACCGCCAAGGCGTTGATAGGGCCACACGGTAGCGACTACCAGCACAAGCCCGATGAGCAGCGTTAAGGGTTTGGAGCGCAAAGCCAGTTCAAGCACGGGCCGGTAAATGCCTATCAGCAGTCGATTAATAGGATTGGCGGCCTCACCGACAATACGCCCGCGCACAAAATAGAACATCAGCACCGGCACCAGAGTGACTGAAAGCAACGCCGCGCCCGCCATCGCATAGGTTTTGGTAAAGGCCAGCGGCGCAAACATTTTGCCTTCTTGTTCCTGCAAGCTGAATACGGGTAAAAAAGACACGGTAATAATCAGCAAGCTAAAAAAAAGCGCCGGCCCGACCTCGCGCGCAGCTTCCAAAATGATGGTCACGCGCGGTTTTTGCCCCTGCTCGCGCTCAAGATGTTTGTGGGTGTTCTCGATCATTACAATCGCTGCGTCTACCATGGCGCCAATTGCAATCGCGATGCCGCCCAGGCTCATGATGCTGGCGTTCACACCTTGTAAGCGCATCATCAAAAACGAAAAGAGAATGCCCAAAGGGAGGGTCACCACGGCGACCAGCGCCGAGCGCACATGCAGCAAAAAAATCAGACACACCAACGCGACGATCGCCATTTCTTCCAGCACCTGGCGCGAAAGCGTGTCCACGGCGCGCTCGACGACACCCGAACGGTCATAGACGGTATGGACTTCGACGCCGGGCGGCAATCCCGACTTCAGCTCGTCGAGTCGAGCTTTAACCTGTTTGATAACGGTGGTCGCGTTATATCCGCTGCGCATCACTACTATCCCGCCCACGGCTTCGCCTTCGCCATTGAGGTCTGCTAGGCCACGACGAAATTCAGGCCCGACGACGACTCTGCCAATATCCATCACGCGCACCGGCACCCCGCGCGAGGCCACCACGATATTTTCTATATCGCCGATATTGCGTATGTAACCCAGGCCGCGAATCATGAATTCGGTCTCGCTTTGCTCCAGCACGCGACCACCGACATCATTATTGGACGCAGCCACGGCTTCCTGAACCTGCTTGATGGAGAGGCCTCTTGCGGCGAGCCGTCCCGGATCGATTTCAATTTGGTATTGCTTGGCGAAACCCCCAATACCGGCCACCTCGGCCACGCCGGAAATGCTTTGCAATTCGTAGCGCAAGTACCAGTCTTGCAGCGAACGCAATTGCGAAAGATCGGTGTTGCCGCTACGGTCGACCAGCGCATATTGGTAAACCCATCCTACCCCGCTCGCGTCGGGACCTAAGGTGGGAGTCACACCCGCAGGCAGGCGTTTTGAGGCCGCATTCAAATATTCAAGTACACGACTGCGCGCCCAATAGGGATCGGTGCCTTCTTCGAAAATAACGTAAATGAACGAAGACCCAATCGATGAAAAGCCTCGCACCGCCTTGGCGCGCGGCACGCCGCGCAGCGCAGTAGTGAGCGGATACGTGACTTGGGCTTCGACAATTTGCGGCGCTTGTTCGGCGAATTCGCTATACACGATCACCTGAATTTCAGACAGATCGGGTAGCGCATCTTTGGGCGTCTGGATCAGCGCCACCGCGCCAAATACCGCCAGCATCGCGGCGAGTATAAGCACCACAATGCGATGCCGCAGCGACAACTCGATCAAGCGCGTCAGCATGATTTAGGTTGCTTAGTGCGCGGAATGCTGGGGCGCAATCGGGGATTGAGGCGAGGTGGCTTGCCTGCCTTCAGTCAGCTGATTCACAACTGTTTGTAGATTGCTTTCAGAATCCAGCAGAAATTGGGCGGAGGTGACCACGGTGTCGCCGGATTTAAGGCCGTGCGAGATCGCGTAATGCTCGCTATCCGTCCCCGCAACGGAGATGGGTTGCGGTTTGAACCGCCCCTCGCCTAAAGACAGAATCACTAAATCGCGATTGCCGGAGCGCAACACTGCTTCGCGCGGTATCAGCAATTGTATTTGTTGCGTGCCAGTTGCTAGCGCGAGTTTTGCCACCATGCCGGGGCGTAACACCCGCTCGGTATTAGCGATTTTGAATCGTACTTTAGCGGTCCGATTTTGCTCGTCAAGCGTGGGGTAAATAAAATCGACCTTGGCGTGAAAGACACGCCCCGGGAACGCAGTGAGCGTCACTGTCGCGGATTGGCCTAGGTGAATTTTGCCGAGTTCCTGCTCGTATACGGGGGCAATAATCCACAGGCTGGATAAATCGCCAAGTGTAAAAAGCTCGGTGGATGCGGGCGCAAATGTGCCTTCAGTAATGTTCTTTTTTAGCACGATACCTTGCGCGCTGGCGTGTATCGTCATGACTCTTGGCACTTCGCGCAAGGCCTGTAGCTGCACGACTTGCGGGCGCTGAAGCCCCATCGATTGCAATCTATTGTGGGCGGCGGCAATGAGTTCAGCGGCGTTGCTTTGCACCATTTGCGGTGCGGTCGGGGGTATTGACTGCTGATAACGAACCGCCGCATGCAGCTCTTCTATCATCGCCATCAGCGAGGGACTGTAGATGTCATAGATCGGCGCGCCGCTGTGTACCGTTTGCCCTACCGCATTGATGTAGAGTTTTTCAATATAGCCCTCGACCTTGTTGGTCACAGCGGTAACGCGGGTCTCATCGATGGCCAACGCGCCATTTAACGCGACCTCAGATTTTAGCGACCCAATGCTGACTGGCGCGATGCGTAAGCCTATGTTTTGGGCAGTGCGTGGGCTGATAGTGACGACATCTGCGGGGGTTAACACTTTCGCCGCCGTGGGCTCGGAATAGACCGGGATGTAATCCATTCCCATCTCGTCCTGCATCGGTGTGGTCGACACATGACCTGAACCCATCGGGTTTTTATAGTAGAGAATTTTTCGCTCGGGGACGGCGGACGGCTGCGGGGTAGGGGCTGGCCGCTGCTCTGCAATCAATAGCCCAATGCCAATACCTGTTGCGAGCAATAAGCCGATCGTCCCTCCCGTCAACCATGTACGTTTATTGGGCATTGGGATCGCGGATCGTATTCAATGGGCGTTCGCTCATGGTTTTGATGGCGTAGTCCGGCACCTGGCCTACGGCAATTTGTAAATTGACTAATGACCTTTCATAGTCAATGCGCGCATTCAGCGCTTCCTGCGCTAATTCCAGGCCCGTTTGGTAGCGTTCGAGTAATTGCATAATGCCGATCTGGCGGTTTTTGTAGCCGGCCATCGCCGCAGCAGAGAGCGCTTGCGATCTAGGCAACACATTATTTTGATACTGTTTTGACATATCCAGCCGTGTCCTTGCGGTTTCATACAACACCGTAATATCGCGAACGATATTGGTGCTGACTGCGCGCCGCTGCTCATCCCACCGGGCAACCTCGTGCGTGGCGGGGGCAGCATTTACGGTGGGGTCGCGTTGGGCTATTCCGAGGAGCGCGCCTGCACGCTTTGATTGTGCAAGCGTGCGCCGCGCCATGGGGCTTGAATTTAACGCGGTTCGGGTGAGCGCCTCGCGGTCGGGAGGTAACGGGGTTGGCGCGTCTAGCGCGGCAGGGGTAAGCGGGGCATTCCAGGCGCGATCAAGCAATGTGTTCAGACGCAATGCGGCGGTGGCTTTATCTTGCGTTAGCTTCATCAGCTGTATATTCAAGCGGGCTTTTTCGATACCCAGGTCTTTTTCAGTGTTAAAGCCATCGCGTCGAACTTGAGACGCGGGTTCATAGGCCTCGACCAGGCGTTTCTGATTCTCTACCAACGCAATATTTTCTTGTGCCCACAGATAATCAAGATAGGCATTTTGAGCTTGGTAATCCAGTGAAAGATGATGCTCAAGCGCGTCGGCAAAAACGATGTCAGCATCCAGTTCGAGGACTTCTCGCCGAAGTTTGGCCAACTCATCCACAGTAAGCCGCAGTTTGCCTGGCTCATCTACTAGAACGGGGGTTTGAGGAATACGCGCCAGGGCCGCCAGATAAATACGGTGCTGGGCATGAACCTCGGGATAGCGGGTTAAAGTGTTTTTGATTACCCATTTAACATCGAGTGGATCTGGCGGCTTTAAAGGCGGCCAGCTTTCAGCAAACGCGTGAATACACCCAGTGAGACAAACGGCCAGCAGCCAAATACGTGTCATACATCAGAAACACAAGCAGAGATCGAACCTAGAAAAAAGGCCAGCCTTATAGCTGGCCCTCACAACACGCTATTGAACGGTAATAGCTTGAGTCAACACGCCTTTACCGCCGGCCGTCGGCGTTTTGGTCGAGGGATCGAGGTACTCAACTTTAGCGGTGTAAGTGCCTGCGGTTGGAAAGGTCACCATCAAGTCGTACCTTTCGCCTGCCGCATACTCGACTTTGGTTTGGGCGGTGAGCGGTGCCAGGTTTTTGTTCACGTCGCGCATCGGTTTTCCGTCCGTGGCGATCACGTCAAACGGTACGCTGGCACCGGCTGAGTTGGTAATCGTCAGCCGGTGATTCAGATAGCCTAGATTCCCAACCCGAATCAAGTTTTTAGTCCCCACGGCAAAACTGACGCCGGCGGTACTGGGATTAACCAACCCTCGGCCTGGCGTAGTAGTACCGACGCCCAAGGCTGCGGGATCGATAGGATAGTTAGCCAGGATGAAGTGCTGCGGATTGTATTGAGTGAAATACGAGAACTCCACCGAATCGCCATAATCGCGGTTAGCCGCTTTGTCGTGCCAGGATTTTTCGACCTCGGCGGTAATCCAGTAATACTGTTTGGCAAACGTATTGGGACTACCGGTAAAAGACTTGTTCTGGTCGACGCTATCCGCAGGCATCACGATAATGCCACCGTACATCCCCATTTGCTGATGTAGCACGGTGTGAACGTGGCAATGGTAAACAAACGAGCCCGCCTCACGCGTCCCCATTTTGTAGGTGTAGCTAGACCAGGGGAGGACGGTGAATGAGGTTTCAGCAACGCCATCTTGTTGCGTCGTCACATCCAAACCGTGCAAGTGGATCGTATGCCCCGCATAAGGATGATCACTGGGGCGGCTTTCGCATGGGCATTTGTCGTTAAAGGTGTACTCCACCATGTCCTTTTCGCGAAACACCAATACCGGACCAGGGAAAGGAGCGCTGGCATCAGCCGATCCACCTGTTCCGCTGCCACTTCGCGACCCGCTGGCGGGAGAAAATGTCCAGGCGGTTATTGATTCGGTTGCCCCTGAAACCGCATTTTTAAGCGAAATACTTCGGTAAGTAAGGTCAACCGCTTGCTTTACCGTCACGGGCGTAACAGCTGACCAGCTCGGGACACTTCCGAGTAGGGCGGAAGTGAGCACAGAAAGTACTAATTTATGAGATGAGAAAACGTTTTTCATTAAAAATCTCCAGATAAGGATGAACAAAGAGGTAGCTACTATCGTGGCACTCCTATCGTGGGAATGGGACAGTACGGATCATTGGCAATTAGCCCGCCCTCTTTCTTGCACACATCAAATTCTGCAATCATGCCTTCGGCGTACACGCCATCTTGAGTCACCATCATGCCGGTGTGGTCGTGAACGATGTAAATCCCTTTTTGATTGATATGGAACACCAAATCCATAGTGGTCATCGGCGGCACATCCAGTACGTCTTTTTCCAGCACACGGTTTTGGCGCACATTGTTTACGGAGACCAGTTCACCGTGGTATCCATGAAAATGCAACGGATGTGAAATCATTCCACCATTCACCACGCGGATAGCCACCGTATCGCCTACGTTAGAGACGGGAGAGGTTTCAGCGTTTTTCATTGAATGACCGCCAAACTCGCCGTTAATAAACGCATAGGTCGCTTTATACGTACTGGAAAACACGGTACCCAGCCATTTGGCATCGTTCACCCTTTTGTCAAAGTCGGTGAGCACCCAGGTGAAATCAGCGGTATAGCCTGGGCCACCGGTCCACAAGTTGCCCGGGCTACCCGCTGTTTTTCCTGCGGGGTAAACAATCATTGCGCCATACATGCCGACTGCCCGATTAGGGATCGTGGTTTTGGTGTCGGTGCTGGGGTCGTAATAAAAATAACTTCCCGCAGACGGCGCCGTAAAGCTAAACGCCTGGCTAGCGCCCGCAGCAATGGTGGCGGCAGGAACGACGGTAACGGTCGGCGTACCTACGGCTGGGCCAACCGGAGCTGCAAGACCGTTTCGCAGCGTAAAGTCGTGGGTTTTGGTCGTATTGTTATAGACAGTGATATTGACAGTATCGCCTTCGCTGGCGGTCAGCTTGATGCCCGAAACGTGGGGGGGGCTACCGGAAACATCCGTAAACCCCTCGACCCAAAAAGTGCGGATATAACTACTACTATATAAGGGGATAGTGATCGATTCTTTAGCCTCAGTCATGTAAAGGGTGTAATTGACGGTTGCAGCGATTGAGCTTGAGGATGCAATGGACGCGAGTCCGAGCAGCGACGCGCTCATTAATTTGAGAACTGGTTGCATGGAAATCTCCAAGAACTAAACTTTTAGAAACGCAGTGTTGTCACGCCGCTACGCATTTCGCAATATTCGGGCGGCTCGGGAATTGCCGCGCGGGTATAGGTTTTATTATTTTTTTATAATTCATGACCGTTACCATAAAGCTTACTTATGATATTAATCGACTGTAAATTATTTGCAATAAATATAATCTTATAAATAATTTATATAGGGACACGGTTCCCGACCAATGTCGGCAGTTCAAGCTAGCTCTATGACTTTACACGATCGTTACCCTATAGATAGCTTGCGGGGCCATATCGGGATGGACCCCCTCTTACTCTAGTCAGAGCCCAAAGTTTCACGCCAAAGGGCTCGTACAGCTGCGGGATATCCATTCAGACTGTTGGCTTTTACCCGCGCGAATTCTGCGCCAGCCAGTTTAATCCGGTGTTGGCTGCGACGCAGCTCCCGATACGCATCGGCGGCAGCGCTTGCTATGTGCTCCGGGACTATCTTTAATGATGAGGCTTGAGTTAACAACGCAATATTGCCGAGGTTGTCGGCCAGTTCAGCATGAACCGGCGCGTGGGCCAGCACTAGATATTGCACACTGAACTCGACATCGACGATACCCCCGCTATCGTGTTTGAGATCGAATAATTCGGTGGGATTGGGATGTCCCGCGTGCATTTTTTCACGCATCGCGATCACTTCGCTACCCAACTTAGCAATCTCCCGAGGCGTAATGAGCAACTCACGGCGGAAGGCTTCAAATGCGATGCCAATGTCACCGTCGCCACACACGAAACGCGCGCGGGTCAGTGCTTGATGTTCCCATGTCCAGGCGTGATGGGTTTGATAATTGCGGAAGGCCTCTATGCTGCTAACCAGCAGTCCCGACGCGCCGTCGGGGCGCAGGCGCAGATCGGTTTCATAAAGCACGCCGGTAGCGGTGAGCGTGCCGAGCCAGGTGTTGATGCGCTGTGCCAGGCGGGCGTAGATTTCGGCGGCGGTATCAGAGGCGTCATCGTACAAAAAAACCAGATCGAGATCAGACGCGTAACCAAGCTCTTTGCCGCCGAGCTTGCCGTAGCCGATGATCGCGAATCTTGGGGTATCCATGTGGCGCGTTTTGAGCCCGGCCCAGCAGCGCTTAAGCGTCTCGGCGAGCAGCGTGTCGGCAAGACAAGAGAGATGATCGGACAGGCGCTCCAGCGTGAGGCGACCGGCCACGTCTTGCGCTAGTAAGCGTAGCGTCTGCACTTGCTTGAAGCGACGCAGGCTGTCCATCTGTTGTTCAGTATCGCCGGCCTGCGCATCCAGTTCGGCACGCAACTCAGCGGCGAGGCTGGCCCAGTCGAGTTCTTGCATCAATTGACGCGGGTCGATCAGCTCATCGAGTAATTGTGGCTGGCGCACCAGCATTTGCGCGGCCCACGGACTGGCCGATAGCAGTTTCGCCAGTTGTCGCATCGCGGCAGGATATTCGCCGAGCAATGCCAGATAAGTGGAGCGGCGTGCAATGGTTTGAATCAGTGTGATGAAGCGGTCGAAAGTGGCTTCAGGCTCAGGCAGATTGCCGATAATTTCCAGCGCGGGTGGCAGCAGGGCGTTTAATCGCTGCTGCGTGGATTCGGGCAACACCGCTGCGGACTTGCGTATAGCATCGAGACCAGCCTGCACGCGCGCGGGTTCGGTGTAGCCGTATTGCTCCATCAGCGCATGGGCGGCAACCTCGTCCAGCACTCCACCACACAGCGCATGGAGCGGATGGCTTTGCTGATCGGTTTGCGGCGCGGTGAATATTTGCTCAAAGTGACGCGTGACCTTGTGGCGGTGACGCTCAAAAGCGGCCACCAGTTCGGCGTAATCGCGGGTATTCATCGCGATGGCGAGCATAGCTTGCGATTCGGCGTCGTCCGGCAGCAACTGCGTTTGCGCGTCGTCCAGATATTGCAGACGGTGTTCCAGCTGGCGCAAAAAATCGTAGGCGGCAGACAGTTCTTGGTGAGCGTCGGGCGTGATCAAATCGCTCTGCGCGAGCACGTTCAGTACGGTTAACGTGGGCTGCTGTTGCAGCGCGGATTTTTGACCGCCTCGCATCAATTGAAATACCTGTGCGATGAATTCGATTTCGCGAATACCGCCGGGTCCGAGCTTGACGTTGTGCTGAAACTCGCGGCGCGCTACTTCGCGCTGGATTTGCACGTGCAAATCGCGGATCGCGGCGAACGCGCCGAAGTCGAGGTATTTGCGAAACACAAAGGGCCGCACAATCGCCATGAGTTCGTCGTGACGCGTGCCGGTCAGCGGCCGCGCCTTAATCCACGCATAGCGCTCCCACGCACGGCCTTGCGCCACCAGATAGTCTTCCAGCATCGCGTAGCTCATCGCTAGCGGGCCCGATTCTCCCCACGGCCGCAGCCGCAGATCGACGCGGAACACGTAACCGTCGGCGGTGTTTTCGGAGAGTGCGGCGTTGAGCTTTCGTGCGAGGCGGACAAAAAATTCATGACTCGAAAGCGACTGCGCGCCGTTGGTTTGACCTTCTTCCGGATACAGCAGAATCAGGTCGATGTCGGACGACACGTTCAGCTCGCGGCCACCGAGCTTGCCCATGCCGACGACGACCATTTGCTGGGGGTTGCCTTGCTCGTCCAATGGCTGACCGTATCGTGCCGCGAGTGCTGCGTGATGAAAGTCGAGCGCGGCGGTGAGGCACACCTCGGCCAGATCAGTGTACGTGAGCATCACCTCTTGCAGATTCGCGAGGCCGCTCAGGTCGCGCGCGGTGGTGCGCACCCACACTTGCTTACGCAACTGGCGCAAGCGCGTGTGCACCGTGGCTTCGCTGTCGCACGCTAAGGCATCAATAAACGCTTGCATCGTCGCACGGGTAAACGCTTCGTTCAGATTTAGGCTGATTTCTTCAGTCAGATGCGACTGCGAGTCGAGCAGACGGCGACCGAAACGAGAACAGGCTTGCAAGCGCTGCAGTGCGTGGTCAGTCATTTATTTGGAAGGAAATTCATTCACCACAGAGGCAGAGACGACTATAGATGAACGTTACTTCCTCTGGTTTCACTCCGTGCCTCTGTGTCTCGGTGGTAAGGTTTTATAGTGTCGTAGAGACTCACCCGATCAACTGCCCCAGCACAAACGGGAGTATCCCGCCCTGGTTGTAATAATCAACTTCAATTGGCGTATCGATGCGCAGGATCAGGGGCACTTGCTGCGTGCTGCCGTCGGCGCGATGAATCACCAGCGTGACCTCCTGCTGCGGCGTCACGCCGTTTGCTATCCCCTGCAAATCAAAGCTCTCGTCGCCGGTAATGTTCAAACTCGCCGCGTCCACGCCCGGCTTGAACTGGCACGGCAGCACACCCATGCCGGCCAGGTTGGCGCGGTGGATGCGCTCGAAGCTTTTGGCAACTACCGCGCGTATGCCTTGCAGCCGCGTGCCTTTGGCCGCCCAGTCGCGGCTCGAGCCGGTGCCGTACTCTTCGCCGGCAAACACGATCAGCGGCGTGCCTTCTTGTTCGTATTGCATTGCGGCGTCGTAAATCGCCATCTGCGTGTTGTCGGGCACGTGGCGCGTCACGCCGCCTTCGCTGCCGGGAATCATCCGGTTTTTGATGCGCACATTGGCGAAAGTGCCGCGCATCATGATTTCGTGGTTGCCGCGGCGCGCGCCGTAGCTGTTGAAGTCGGCTTGTGCGACGCCCTGCTCGATCAGATAGCGGCCCGCGGGGGTACTGGCCTTGATCGACCCGGCGGGGCTGATGTGGTCGGTGGTGACCGAGTCACCAAACACCGCCAGCGCGCGCGCGCCGAGGATGTTGCCTTTAGACGATGCAGCCATTTGGAAGAACGGTGGCGGCTGAATATAGGTGGACGCAGCGTCCCACTGATACGTTGCGCCGCTCGCGGCTTGTACTTGTCCCCACAGCGGCGAGACGTTGTTCAAATCTTGATACAGCGCGCGGTAGCTCGCGGGGTCCATCGCATCGGGCAATGCGGCGTTAACTTCCTCCAGGCTCGGCCATAGATCTTTCAAATAAACCGGTTTGCGGTCGTTACCCGTGCCCAGCGGCTCGATCGTGAGATCTATATCCATGCGCCCGGCAATGGCGTACGCGACCACCAGCGGCGGCGACATCAAAAAATTGGCTTTGACCGCGGCGTGCACGCGCGCTTCGAAATTGCGGTTGCCTGACAGCACCGACGCGACGACTAAATCCTGATCGGCAATCGCGGTTTCGATCTCAGGTGCTAACGGGCCGGAGTTGCCGATGCAGGTGGTGCAGCCATAGCCCACCAGCTTGAAGCCGACTTGATCGAGATAGGTTTGCAGCCCGGTTTTGTTCAGGTATTCGGTCACCACGCGCGAGCCGGGCGCGAGCGAGGTTTTCACCCACGGCTGGGCTTTCAGGCCGCGCGCTACGGCTTTTTTCGCGAGGAGGCCTGCGGCCAGCATCACGCCGGGATTCGAGGTATTGGTGCAGGAGGTGATCGCGGCAATCACCACGTCGCCGTGGCCGAGTGTATTGCTGTGTTCGTCAAACACCGTCGCGGGATTGGTGCGCAAATGATCGGTGGGATGATTGCCGATCATTTCCTGTTCTTGGCGCGGTACAGCTTCTGTTTCATCCTGATCGCCCCCGCCAACCAGTTCCATTTGGGCCACGTTGGCGACGTACAGCGGGTGACGTTTGGTCAAATCCGCGGCAGGTTTAGCAAATCCGCCGTCTGCCAGGGGCGCGGCAAACAACGAGCGGAATTTGTCCGCCGCGTGGTTTAGTTCAATGCGATCCTGCGGCCGCTTCGGCCCGGCAATCGACGGCACCACGCTGCCCAGGTCGAGTTCCAGCACGCTGGAATAATCGCACTGGCCGTCGGTGGGAATACCAAACAGCCCCTGCGCCTGATAGTAATTACGCAGCGTGGCGACGTGCGCTTCGGGTCGCCCGGTCGCCAGAAAATACTGGCAGGTCGCCTCGTCGACGCCAAAGAAGCCCATCGTCGCGCCGTATTCGGGCGCCATGTTGGCAATCGTCGCGCGGTCGGTCACCGGCAGTGCGGTCGCGCCTTCGCCGAAGAACTCGACAAACTTGCCGACGACCTTGGCGCTGCGCAATATTTCGGTTACGGTTAGCACCACGTCGGTCGCGGTCACGCCCTCGCGGATGCGACCTTTCAGATGCACGCCGACCACGTCCGGCGTCAGAAAATACACCGGCTGGCCGAGCATCGCGGCCTCAGCCTCGATGCCCCCCACGCCCCAGCCCACCACGCCCACGCCGTTGATCATCGTGGTGTGCGAGTCGGTGCCGACCAGCGTATCCGGGTAGACGACGCCATCTTTTTCCATCACACCGCGCGCCAGATATTCCAGATTGACCTGATGCACGATGCCGACACCGGGCGGCACGACCTTGAAGGTATCGAAAGCCTGCATGCCCCATTTCAAAAACTGGTAACGCTCGCGGTTGCGCGCAAATTCGATTTCCATATTGCGGATCAGTGCGTCGGGCGTGTTCGCGACATCGACCTGCACCGAGTGATCGACCACCATGTCCACCGGCACCAGCGGCTCGATGATTTTGGGGTCGCGCCCGGCGCGCACCGCGGCATCGCGCATCGCCGCCAGGTCTGCCAGCAGCGGCACACCGGTGAAATCCTGCAAAATCACGCGCGACACCACAAACGGAATCTCGTCCACCCGGCGGTCGTTCGGTTGCCAGTTGGCCAGTTGCTTCACGTGCGCTTCGGTTGCGCGTTTGCCATCGCAATTGCGCAGCACCGATTCAAGCACGATGCGGATCGACGCGGGCAGGCGTGCAATCGGCGCACCGGTCGCGGCAGCGAGTTTGTTAAGCGAAAAAAAACGGGCAGTGCCCGTGCCGGTAGCAAAGCTATCGAGCGTGTGGAAGGTGTCAGACATGGCGGCGGCTGGGGAAAAGGGCGAGGAACCGTTATTCTATCGCAGTCCGTCACTTAATCTTTTACCAAGAATCATGTCCGATCTGAAGAAAAAAGCCCTCGATTACCACCGCCTGCCGCGCCCCGGCAAGCTCTCGGTAGAGTCCAGTAAACCTTGCGCTACGCAACACGATTTGTCGTTGGCCTACACGCCCGGCGTCGCGCAGCCCGTGCTGGAAATCGCCAAAAAACCCCGCACCGCCTACGACTACACCAACAAGGGCAACCTCATCGCGGTGATCACCGACGGCACAGCGATCCTGGGCCTGGGCAATCTCGGCCCGCTCGCCGCCAAGCCGGTAATGGAAGGCAAGGCAGTGCTGTTCAAGCAGTTCGCCGGCATCGACGTATTCGACATCGAAGTGCAGGCCAAGTCGGTCAAGGAGTTCATCCGCGTCGTCGAAGCCATTGCCCCCACCTTCGGCGGCATCAACCTCGAAGACATCGCCGCACCGCATTGTTTTGAAATCGAAGCGGCGCTGCGCAAGTCGCTCGATATTCCGGTGTTCCACGACGACCAGCACGGCACCGCGGTCATCATCTGCGCTGGCCTCATCAACGCGCTGCACGTGCAAGGCAAAACATTGGCTGAGGCCAAAATTTGTTGCCTCGGCGCGGGCGCGGCCGGGATCGCGTCGATGAATCTATTGATTGCCATGGGCGCGACAAAAGCCAACGTCACCTTCGTCGATTCCAAAGGCGTGATTCACAAAGGGCGCGACGATCTGAACAAATACAAAAAACCCTTCGCCAAAAAAACCAAGCTGCGTACGCTGGCCGATGCAATGAAAGATGCCGATGTGTTCGTCGGCGTGTCGGGCGAAAATCTCGTCAGCCCCGCGATGATCAAAAGCATGGCCGCGAAACCAGTGGTGTTTGCGCTAGCCAACCCCAACCCCGAAATCCTCCCCGAAAAAGCCCGCGCCGCGCGCAGCGACCTGATTATGGCGACTGGGCGTTCCGACTATCCCAACCAGGTGAACAACGTGCTCGGCTTCCCGTTCATCTTTCGCGGCGCGCTCGACGCCCGCGCCAAACAGATCACCCGGCCCATGCTCATCGCCGCGGTTCACGCGCTGGCCGCGCTCGCGCGCGAGCCGGTGCCTGCATCGGTGCTGAAAGCTTATAAATTGAAGAAGCTCGCCTTCGGGCCGGAGTACATTTTACCCAAGCCGTTCGACCCGCGACTGGTGGAGTGGATACCTAAAGCGGTGGCCAAGGCTGCCAAGAAGGCGACTTAATGTGTGCCTTTAAAAATGCGGGCTGAATGGTTATGGTAAGGATGTAATGCGATCCTTACTGGAAGGAATACCATGCTTGCTGTTGCAAAAATCACCGCCAAAGGCCAAACCACTATCCCGCAGAATGCGCGCATCGCGCTGAAAGTTGCACCGGGCGATTCGATCACATGGGAAGTTTCTGACGATGGTTCAGCCCGTGTACGCCGGGTTCAAGCACTGGACACTGAGTATTTAAACGCACTGGAAGGAACGCTCTCCGAGTGGGCGGGCGCGGCCGATGAGGAAGCTTATCGTGGGCTTTGAACGTTTTAGTGTTGTTCGCGTGCCGTTTCCCTTTACCGATCGTGCCGCGACCAAAAACCGCCCAGCGCTGGTGTTATCCGATACGTCATTCAATGCTTCCGCAGGCCACACGGTGCTGGCAATGATTACTTCTCAGGACCCGCCCCATGGCCGATGGATTGTCCTTTAAAGGATTTGGCTATCGCAGGTTTGCCCACTCCTTCAAAGCTCCGCTCCAAACTTTTTACGTTAGATAACCGGTTGGTGCGCGGTGCACTGGTGAAACTATCCAAATCAGATGAGGCTAAAGTCCGTAAAGGCGTGCAATCTATACTCAAACTTAACGATTAGCATCGTTATTCGCTATTTGTAGCGAATAACAGCCAAATTTAAATATAAATCGCCAAATATTTCGACTTTATTAACTCGAATAAATTGACGAAATACGCATATTTTTCCTTATAATTCGCCATGGATGGCGTATCGTGAAAATCTCCAGTCAAGCCGTAGACACGGTTATCCTGCGCGAGTTGGGCGAGCGTCTGGCCCGCGTGCGGCTAGAGCAAAATCTCACGCAAGCCGCGCTAGCCGAGCAGGCGGGCGTATCCAAACGCACTGTCGAGCGAATGGAGGCGGGCGGCCCCACGCAGTTGGTTAATCTGGTACGCGTGTGTCGCGCACTCAATTTGCTGGATCGGTTTGAAACCCTGATCCCCGAGCCGCTCGTCAGTCCAGTCGCGCAACTCAAGCTACAGGGCAAGCAACGCCAACGTGCCACCGCCAAGCCGTTCGTAGCGCCTCCACCGAAATGGGAATGGAACGACAAACGATGAACACGCTCGCCGAAGTCATCATGTGGGGCCGGGTTATCGGCGCGGTGTCGCTGGTGGATGGCGCCGAGTATGCCGCGTTTCAATACACGCCTGAGTTCGCCGCCAGCGGCATCGAAGTCTCGCCGATCACCATGCCGCTTAGCAATCAGGTGTATGTGTTTCCGCAACTGCCGCGCGTCACATTTCATGGTCTGCCCGGCCTCTTGGCCGATGCGCTGCCCGATAAATTCGGCAACGCGCTGATCAATGCCTGGCTCGCCACGCAGGGCCGCACCGCCGAGGATTTCAATGCTGTTGAAAGGCTGTGTTATGTCGGCTCGCGCGGTATGGGCGCGCTGGAGTTTGCGCCCCTGTCCGGGCCCACCGTGCGCATTGATCAAAAAATCGAAGTCGATGCGTTGGTGCAACTCGCGTCCGACGTGCTCAACCGCCGCAGCCATCTGCATACCTCGCTCGAAAGTGCCCACCGCGCCGACGCAATGAAAGACATCCTGCATGTCGGGACTTCAGCCGGCGGCGCGCGCGCCAAAGCGGTGATTGCGTGGAACCGAGCGACCAACGAAGTACGTTCAGGTCAGGTCAGGTCGACGCAGGCGAAGGCTTTGAATACTGGCTATTAAAATTTGACGGGGTCACGGGTAACAGCGACAAAGAGTCCGCCGATCCGCGCGGCTATGGTGCGGTCGAATACGCGTATGCGCTGATGGCGCAGGCTGCAGGTATCAACATCAGCGAGTGCCGTCTGCTCGAAGAAAACGGCCGTCGGCATTTCATGACCAAACGTTTCGACCGCGCAGACAACGGCGCCAAACTGCACGCGCAAACGCTTGGTGCGCTCGCGCATTTTGATTACAACAATCCCGGCGTGTATGCGTATGAGCAGGCGCTGCTCATTATTCGCCAGCTCGGTCTGCCAATGGCCACCGTCGAACAACAGTTCCGTCGCATGGCCTTCAACATCATCGCGCGCAATCAGGACGACCACGTCAAAAACATCGGCTTTGTGATGAACCAGCAAGGCGCGTGGTCGCTATCGCCCGCCTACGACATTACCTATAGCTACAACCCTGAGGGTGCATGGACCGGCCAACACCAGATGTCGTTGAACGGTAAACGCGACGGCTTCACCATGGACGATTTTCGCGCGTGCGCCAAAAGCGCAGTGATGAAACGCGGCCGTGCCGAAACCATCGTTAAGGAAGTGACCGAGGTGCTCGCGAACTGGCGGGAGTATGCGAATAATGCAGGTGTGGATGCGGGGTGGCGGGATCAGATACTGGGGAATTTTCGGTTGGCGTTGGCGCGAAAATGAGGGTGATTCCATAACATGAGCTATCACCTTTTGAACCGTTGGAAAACCGAATTAAGTCTTTGGGAGCCACAGTCAGCGACCGCTTGGCAATATCCGGTGATTACCATCCCTACTTCTTATTTAATGAAATGCGCCTGTTGTTTCGTTGGATATCTTTGAAAGCATTTGGCCGTCCCCTCAACGACTTTACGTTGGACGGCGAGATCGGACGCGCAGAACTGAAACGTTTCTGTAACAAAGTAGTGGCTAACTCATAAATATTTCATTACTGAAATCCGATGAATTGGACTACCCCGTGTTCAGTAGGCATTCCGGGCCTATGATTGGACTACCTCGTGTTCAGTAGGAATTCCGGGCCTATGATTTGAGCATAGGAGGAGTGTCATGAGTTCACAGAGATTTACCCCGGAATTTAAAGAAGAAGCAGTTAGACAGGTGCTCGATCGCGGTTATTCGGTTGCCGAAATATCTGCCCGCCTAGGCGTTTCAACCCACAGTTTGTACAAGTGGGTTAAGGCAGTCACCCCGGACCAGACCGAGAAGCAGGCTGCCGATCTGCTTGAAGCCAAGAGTGAGATATTGCGTTTGCGGGCACAAATGCGTCGAGTGGAGGAAGAGCGC
>JANLZE010000086.1:0-1060 GCA_031366105.1 Thiobacillaceae bacterium
CTCTATCCGGCTTGGTAGGCGCGTAGATACTGGGTCGAGCACCGGCCAGGGTGAAAAGTGTGCCTTAAGTAATCACACATCAAAACACGACTTGTTGCGTACTTACCCAGTGGTTGCAACCATCGATCCGGTTGGCTGAGCGTATTCAGGTTCGATTGATGGAAACTCCGCCGTCGGCAAGCAGCGCCGCGCCGGTGGTGAAGCTCGATGCATCGGATGCGAGGTAGAGAGCTGATTTCGCGATCTCCTCCGGCAACGCCATACGCTTCAGCGCGTGAAGGCCCTGCACGAACGCTAACGTTTCCGGTGTGCTGGCGAAGGCCCGGCCCATGGGGGTATCCGTGCCACCCGGCAGGAGGGCGTTCACCCGGATACCCTTGGCGCCAAACTCGGACGCGAGCGCCTGAGTGAGGCCGATGAGCCCGGCCTTACTCGCCGCATAGGCCGCCATACCCGGTAAGCCGACGGTGTAGCCGACGAATGTCGACGTGAAGATCAGGGACCCGCCGCTTCGGTCAAGCATCGCGGGAAGTTGATACTTCGCGCCGAGGAAAGCACTGGTCAGATTCGTTTTGATCGTATCCTCCCAACCCGAAAGCGACATATCAGGCGTGGCTCCCATCTCACCGATCATGCCTGCGTTGTTGAACGCCACATCGAGGCCACCAAAGCGACCAATAGCCAGTTCGACCAAGGCTTTCGCGAAGGCCTCGTCCTTGACGTCGCCGGCAAGCGCGACAGCATGACCACCCGCTTGGGTGATTTCCTCAACGAGTGCATCAAGTTCCGGTTGGCGTCGCGCAGCGACGACGACCTTGGCACTCTCTCGGGCGAATAGCTTTGCTGTTGCATAACCGATTCCGGAACTTGCTCCGGTGATAATGGCGACTTTGTTAGACAGCGCAGTCATTTTGCTAACCCTCCCGCAACCCCGAACTTGTCGGGTTCAAACCTGTATCCCATACGTATTTTTCCATTGGAGACAGGATTAGAGCCGGTTGTGCGCGCGAGGCGATTCACTGCGGCAACCTTTCCCACAGATGGCGGGTTGAGAACACAC
>JANLZE010000107.1:0-3760 GCA_031366105.1 Thiobacillaceae bacterium
CCGACTACATCAACCGCCGTTATGCTGAGGGCAGACGACCCGCAATGAGGGACGCCCACGCCAAGCCACATGGATGCGTTCGCGCCACATTTGACGTGGAGCCGGGATTGCCCAATGAACTCCGCCAGGGCGTGTTTGTGCCCGGCAAGCGCTACCAGGCATGGATCCGTTTCTCGAATGGGGCATCGGAAATCAGCCCAGACAAAGACAAAGACGCGCGAGGCATGGCGATCAAGCTGACCGGCGTAGCAGGCGAGAAAATCCTTGCCGAAGAGAAGGACGCCAAGACCCAGGACTTCATCATGATCAATCATCCGTTTTTCTTTGTGGACAGCCCCAAGCAATATCTCGCGATGCTGAAGGGATTTCACGAAAAAATTATTTCTGAAAAACCCAACGCGCTCAACAAGCTGGCGGCTGCATCGCAACTGGGCGTGCACAACACCCGTCTGGCGCTGAAAATAAGCGGCACGCGTATCGCAAATCCTCTGTACGAGCAGTACTGGTCGATGACGCCTTACCGTCTGGGTGTTGGGCCTGACAGAAAGGCGATCAAGTTTTTTGCCAAGTCCTGTTCAGACAACAGACCCAAAGCTCCCGGGGTTTTTTCGCGGCCGGACGCGGACTATCTGCAAAAGACAATGGCCAGCACATTGAGCTCGGGCGACGCGTGTTTTAACTTCTACCTCCAGACTTTCAAGGATTTTGAAAGCACGCCCATCGAGCAATCTACCGTGGAGTGGAAGGAAGACGCCGCTCCCCCGGTGCTGGTGGCCAAAATCACGATTCCGGCTCAAAAATTCGACTCATCCGAGCAAATGACTTTCTGCGAAAACCTTTCTTACACGCCCTGGCACGCTCTGCCAGAACATAAACCGCTGGGGGCGGTGAATCGTGCACGGCGAGTTGTCTACACTGCGGTGAGCAAGGCGCGGCACGGGCTAAACGGCGCATCTCGCTCGGAGCCCACCGGCGATGAGCGTTTCTGACGATGTGCCCGTAACTAAAACAAACAGAAAAAAGCGCCATGCAAACGAACGAGGCGCTTCTGCAAGTTTATCTGGCAGGCATGGCGAGACCGCTTGGTCGATCAACGGACAGCACATTGCATACCGACATTCCGCTTACCGAGCGTGGCGAGCAGGCCGCGCAGGAACTGAGTGCGCGGCGGAAAGATTTGAGCTTCGCCAAAATATTCATCAAGCCGCTACACGGGCATAAGGACAGCCAAGTCGGCAGTTTTATGTTTTATGTGCGTTAACGCACAGAACAAGCTGCGCTTTATGTGTGAACGTAATTAATTACACTTAGATACTGAGCGTCGTCACTGGGACCCCAGTCAACCCCTCCTAGACGATAGGTTCGTGTTCAGAAGCCACCGAGGAATTGCACGCCCATTTCGACACCAGGAAATCACTCGGCACTTGACCTTGCCCATTCAAATCGGTCAATAACATCCAGGCAGGAGAGCATCATGACGATAGCGAATGTTTCACAAGGAAACGCCTGTGGCTTGCCACACGCGTTGAGAACGGCTCAGCAGTCAATCCATCTTCCAGAAGTCCAGGAGATGCTGCGCAGACTCTCTGAATACAAACTTGGCATCTTCATGCCGCATAGGCATGACGAACAAACGGGTGAATTCCAGCCGCTTCCCGATGAAGTCGTGCAGGTGGAATCTGGTTTGGAAGTGTCCTTCCAACCCATGCAAGAACTCGCAAATCAAGCAGATCGCTACCTCCCTGTGGGATGGTTGTGGCGTGCCGGTGCATCGACCCCCGTGGCAGTGTGCGAAATGGTTTGGGAAGAAAAGCCGGGCGATACACAGCGCTTCGGCAAACATAAGATGCTTAAAGAAAACTAGCTTCACCCTGTCATCCCGTCGCATCCCTGGCATCGGGCACTACGCTTATCGTCAGCAAAAATCCGGCGAATAAAGCGTGTTGCCGCGATGTTTGTATTCAACCTTTAAAAAGGAGCATCACAATGCAAACTGAATTTTTAAAAATTATGGGAATGACTTGCGGCGGTTGCACCAGCAACGTAACAAATGCGTTGAAAGCGGTCTCCGGGGTGAGTGACGTACAAGTGTCGCTGTCGGCCGGCGAGGCAACGGTGCAATACGACGAGCAGTTGACCTCGCCCGATCAACTGAAAACGGCGGTGAAAAGCGCGGGATACAGCGTGGACGCCACCCACGCTGCGCAGAAACCTCAAGGCAAGGGTGGCTGCTGCGGCTAACGCGCATATTCAGTAGAGGAGCAAATCATGGAATGGATCTCCGGTAGTCCCCTCGCTTTCCTGACGGGATTCGCGCTGTTCATCGTCGCTGGTTTTGTACTCGGCGCACTCCATGGAATCGCCTGGCAATTCTGGAGTAAAAGACTGCGGTGAGATGACGTCATGGACCATCAATGAAGACGACTAAGGAAGCGCGATGAAAACGAGCGTTATTGAAATGCGCGACATGTTGGCGGTATTGACCGTGGACGAGGTGGAAAAACGGATTAACAAAGTGCCGGGGGTCGAAAGCGCAACAGTGAATTTCGCCGCGGGAAATGCCACAGTGCGTTACGACGAAACCCTACTCGAAGTCGCCGACATTAAGGTACTCGTACATCAACGCGGGCAGCAGTCCCCCGGCGAATCGCAAGCCAAAGATGTGAGCGAAGAAAAACCCGAACATAAGCCCGAACAAAACCCTGAGGTAAAACCAACGCCGGAAGCGGCACCGGCCTCCGCTTCACCGCCCGAACCCGCTATGCCGAAAGCCGTCCCGGCCGCCTCTGCCACCGCGCCCAAGCCCGCTGCCCCCGCGGGCGACGGACAACCGGACAAAGCGACCCCGATCGCGCCGCCGTCCGCAGCCGCCGAGCCGAAACCACCCCAGGACGCGCCGGCCTCAGTGCCCGCGTCGGCCGCTTCAGCAGGTGGCGGAAAAAGCGATCCAGCACCGCCGTCAACCCCTGTTGCCGCTGAGCCGAAGCCTCCCACGGACGCTTCCGCCGCTACTCCGGCATCCGCACCGGCCGCTCCTCCAGCCAACGAACACCAGGATCATGAGGAGCCGGGGACGCTTGGCAAAGTTACCGCATGGGTACGGGATACCCTAGTCGGCGAAGACAAGGGCCAGGTGGAGCCAGGCGCGCAGACGTCAACGCCCACCGCCGATGCCCACAAGGGCCACGCGAAGGCGGGTGCGCAGCCCGCTATGTCGGCAGATATGGCGCACGAGATGGGCCATGACGGCTCGGATTTGTCGGCCATGGTGCGCGATATGCGCAATCGTTTCTGGATCTGTCTGTTTTTTACCGTGCCAATTTTTGTCTACGCCCCGATGGGCGAAATGTGGCAGCCACCGGCTCCGCCGTTCGGGCTGGAGCTCGATTTGTGGTTGTTCTTGCTGGCCAGCGCCGCGATTATTTATCCGAGCTGGCCGTTCTTCGTCTCCGCCTGGCGCGCGCTCAAGAAGGGCATCCTGGGTATGGCGGCGCTAATCGTATTGAGCGTCGGCACCGGGTATCTCTTCAGCGTCGCCAGCACATTCTTCTTCAAGGGGGGCGGACAATTCTTCGAAGCCGCCGCCGTACTGCTGGTTTTTATCCTGCTTGGCCATTGGCTGGAAATGCGTGCGCGTGCGGGTGCGTCGTCCGCGATCAAGGCGCTGATGGATCTCACTCCGGCGATGGCCAATGTCATGCGCAACGGTGTAGAGGTTGAGGTTCCAACTGCCGAAGTGTTGGCGGGTGAAATTGTCGTG
>JANLZE010000121.1:0-1190 GCA_031366105.1 Thiobacillaceae bacterium
ATGGCTAAGGAAAAATTCGAGCGGACCAAACCGCACGTTAACGTAGGGACGATTGGACACGTCGACCACGGCAAGACCACTTTGACCGCGGCGATCACCACCATCCTGGCGAAGAAATTTGGCGGTGCGGCCAAGAAATACGACGAGATTGACTCTTCCCCCGAAGAGAAGGCACGCGGTATTACCATCAACACCGCCCACGTCGAATACGAAACCGAGAACCGCCACTACGCCCACGTAGATTGCCCAGGCCACGCCGACTACGTCAAAAACATGATCACCGGCGCCGCCCAAATGGACGGTGCTGTGCTGGTTGTGTCCGCCGCCGATGGCCCCATGCCCCAGACCCGCGAGCACATCCTGCTCGCCCGTCAGGTCGGCGTACCCTACATCATCGTTTACATGAACAAAGCCGACATGGTCGACGACGCCGAGCTCCTCGAGCTCGTCGAAATGGAAGTACGTGAACTGCTAGACAAATACGACTTTCCCGGAGACGACACCCCCATCATCATCGGCAGCGCCCTCAAAGCATTAGAAGGCGACCAAAGCGACATCGGCGAACCCAGCATCCTCAAACTCGCCGCAGCACTTGACGCCTACATCCCCATGCCCGAGCGTGCAGTAGACCGCCCCTTCCTGATGCCCGTCGAAGACGTCTTCTCCATCTCAGGACGTGGCACCGTCGTCACCGGACGAGTCGAGCGCGGCGTCGTCAAAGTCGGCGAAGAAATCGAAATTATCGGCATCGTCCCCACTTTGAAGACCACATGCACCGGCGTCGAGATGTTCCGCAAACTGCTCGATCAAGGTCAAGCAGGCGACAACGTCGGCGTATTGCTGCGTGGCACCAAGCGCGAAGAAGTCCAGCGCGGCCAGGTTCTGGCCAAGCCCGGCAGCATCAAGCCCCACACCAAGTTCAGCGCCGAGATCTATGTGCTGAGCAAAGACGAAGGCGGTCGTCACACCCCGTTCTTCAACGGCTACCGTCCGCAGTTTTACTTTCGCACCACCGATGTCACCGGCAGCATTGAGCTACCGGCGGGCACCGAGATGGTAATGCCGGGCGACAACGTCAGCATCAACGTCGCGCTGATTGCACCGATCGCGATGGACGAAGGTCTTCGCTTCGCGATTCGCGAAGGCGGCAGAACGGTCGGCGCGGGTGTGGTAGCGAAGATTTCGGAGTA
>JANLZE010000135.1:0-1178 GCA_031366105.1 Thiobacillaceae bacterium
ACAGCACTTGTCCCACAAGCCAATACCGACCTGTTTACGTAACCATGCCTTTATCTCTGAGGTGAATGCCGGTCGCGGTCCCATTCACATGGTGACCATGGAAGCCTTCCAGGACCCTCATCTTGAAGAGATCGGCTGGCACAACTTCTTGGGCATGACCGTTGGTCAAGCGGTACTTTGGGCTGCCACGGACGTAGATCCGAAATACGAGAACCCTGAATTAACGACTTCTGAGCCATACATCATGGGTTCACATGCAACGGGTTGTGGTGCATGGTGCTCAGGTCCTGAAGATGTTTCCCCTCCGGAGTACTACTGGGGTTACAACCGTATGACTACCGTTGAAGGCCTCTTTGGTGCGGGTGATGCGGTGGGTGGTACACCACACGCATTCTCATCGGGTTCTTTCACTGAAGGTCGTCTGGCCGCCAAGGCCGCCTGCAAGTACATCGATGACGGCAAAGGCGAAGGCATTGTAGTCTCTGACAAGCAAATCAATGATCTGAAAGAGAAGATCTACAAACCATTGGAGACCTACACGGTTTACAGCAATGACGTCGTTGGCGGGACAGTAAATCCAAACTTCATCAATCCAAGACAGGGTCTGGATCGTTTGCAGAAACTGATGGATGAGTATTGTGGTGGTTTTGGTGTTAACTACATGACTAACGAAAAACTTCTCCAAATCGGTCTTAAGAAGCTTAAAACGCTTGAGGAAGATATGGAGAAGATTGCGGCAAGCGATCTCCACGAGCTGTTGCGTGCATGGGAATTAAATCACCGTGTTCGTACTTCTGAAAGTGTGTTCCAACATACTTTGTTCCGTAAGGAAACACGTTGGCCTGGCTACTACTACCGTGGCGATGCGATGAAGCTGGATGATATAAACTGGCACGTACTGACTGTTTCTCATCGTGATCGCAAAACAGGTGAATACACGATGGAAAAAGCGCCTCTTTACCACTTGGTAAGTGATGAATAGGGCTAAGCAATTAATGGCTTGATTAAAAAAGCCATGTAAAGTTATTTGCGTGGGAATAGGCCAACATTATTTATTCGTTGGCCTATTTTTTATGATTCGTAGCATGCAGACTTAATGCGATGGGTAACACTGCAATACTGGTTATGTTTTAAATGAAGAACAGAATGATGAATATTACTGAAAAAACAGATGAAGA
>JANLZE010000009.1:0-4228 GCA_031366105.1 Thiobacillaceae bacterium
GCATGGGATCGACTCAAGTCTTTGCACTGGGACACTGAGTCCCGTACCGCCATCCACTAATTTGTGAACTCCTTCGCTTACATCGAAGGTCTGTTCGTCGAATATCCCGTCATTCAGCGCTTCCCTTTTTGCGATGGGAAAAGTAGCATGTTTTCCCATCAAAACTGCTTGAGCAATACTTATGCAATCACCTAATAAAAAAGCAATTTCACGAATACACCTGCTTGGCAGGGGTGGGGCGTTCTCGCCGAATAATTCCGTCGAGGGTTTTAGCCGAGATCAGATTGAATACGCGCTGGTGGGATTGCGTCGCGAGCACAAGATATGCCGTATCTACTGGGAGCGCGGCTGATGGATATTTTGCGGCTTCTATCGCTCGCTGAAAGCAAGACGCTTGAGTTCAAGCGTGAGTTGTCGTCGCCGAAGCCGGTGTTGCGCACGCTGGTGGCTTTTGCCAATACGGCTGGCGGGACGCTGATTATTGGCAAGCCGGATGACGGGGAAATTGTCGGGGTAGATGATGTCCTGGCTGAAGAGGAGCGGCTGGCCAGTCTGATTGCCGACAGTATCGCGCCTGCGATGATGCCCGAGATCGAGGCGATCACCGTGGAAGATAAAACGCTGTTGCTGGTGCGCGTGGCTCATTGGCCGGGGCCGTTTTACCTGAAGGAGATGGGGCCGGTAGATGGGGTGTATGTGCGGCTGGGTTCCACCAACCGCAAGGCGGATGCTGCGATGCTGGCAGAGATGGAGCGCTTTCGCAGCAATCACTCGTTCGATCAGTTGCCTTGTGCTGAGGCCGGAGAAGAGGCGCTGGATGATTCCTTGATCCGCCGCTGGTTTGAGACCATCGGCAAAGAGATGCGAACATCCGACCTGGAATCAATGGAGATACTGGTGCCGCATGGCTCGCGCAAAGTGGTTTCCAATGGCGGCATGATCCTCTTCGGCCGCGAGGAAGTACGAAACCGCTATTTCCCGGATGCCAATGTCTCTTGTGCCCTGTTTCACGGCGCGACAAAAAGCCGCTTCCTTGATCGAAAGGATTTCGGGGGTGGCATCTTTGGTGCGCTGGAAGAGGTGCCGAAATTCATTGCCCGCAATACGCGCCTGGCGGCGAAGATCGAGAATATTCGTCGGCAGGACATCCCTGAGTATTCGTTAGTGGCTGTGCGTGAAGTGCTCATCAATGCCTTGGCGCACGCCGATTATGGCGTTACCGGTATGCGCCTGTTCGTATCCATCTTTTCCGACCGACTGGAGATACAGAACCCCGGCATGTTGCCTTTTGGCATGACACTGGAGGATTTTAAATCGGGCGTCAGCCGGGTGCGCAATCGCGTGATCGCGCAGGTGCTGCACCGGCTGGAGATCATGGAGCGCTGGGGAAGCGGCTACGAACGAATTCGCGAGGCCTGCCGCGAAGGCGGTTATCCGGAGCCGGAATGGCAGGAAATGGGCATGTGTACGCGCGTCATCTTCCGTCCGCATCCTGATGTCGCAGCCAGTGAGCCTGCAAATGTCCCTGTAAATGTCCCTGTAAATGTCCCTGTAAAAACTGAAGGACTCAGTGAGCGGCAGCAGTGGTTCATGGAACAGCTCAGTACCGGCAGAAATGTGAAGGCAGCAGATATCGAGGCACAGTGGAATGTAGTTGAGAAAACCGCTAAACGGGATATTGCAGAGCTGCGCAAGCTGGAATTGATCGAGTTCGTTGGGGCTGCCAAGACGGGTAGTTATCGGTTGAAAACGTCAGGAAAAAGATAGTTGGCGATTTCATCGTTTCTATCTCTGGAAAGAGGCGAAATGAGGCCGATTTCTTTATTAGAACTGTTATTAGAAAGCGTAAATTTTCAATATCCAATTGATTTATATATAGGGTTCTAATGAATATATCTGATGAAAACCGCATTAAAAGCTCAAAGGATATTTAGCCTTTGGCTGCAAAATTTATCCCATTTCAACCCTTTTTAACCCATTATTTTGGGTGCGTTGACCGTGTAATTTGTTGTATTAAAATAAATTGTTAATTGGATAAATTTCTCATTATGCTAATAATTTAGCCGATTCAATCCATGACCTACACTGAAGACAGCCTCGTCGAGCAACCCGCCATTCAGCTTTTCGCCGAGTTGGGCTGGGAGACGCTATCCGCTTCGGATGAGGTGATGGGCGCGAGTGGCACGCTGGGGCGCGATACGAAATCCGAGGTGGTGCTGACTTCACGTTTGCGCAATGTGCTGACGCGGCTGAACTCATCGCTGCCACCCGAAGCAATTGCCGCCGCCGTGGATGAGTTGTCTCGCGACCGTTCGGCGATGCTACCTACCGCTGCAAACCGCGAACTGTGGGCGTTGATGCGAGACGGGGTGAAGGTGTCCGTGCCTGACCTGGTGAGGGGAGGGCAGAAGGACGAGCGGGTGCGGGTGGTGGATTGGGATAATCCCGCTGCCAACGATTTCCTGCTGGTAAGCCAGATGACCATCGTCGGCCAGCTCTATACCTGCCGCCCGGATTTGATCGGCTTCGTGAATGGACTGCCGTGGGTGGTGATCGAACTGAAGAAGCCGGGAGTACCCGCCAGGCAAGCCTTTGACGGCAATCTCACCAGTTACAAGCACGCGCAGAACGGCGCGCCTGCGCTGTTCTGGTCGAATGCCTTGCTGATTGCCTCCAACGGCACGGATAGCCGTGTCGGTTCGCTCACTGCCGATTGGGAGAGGTTCTTCGAGTGGAAGCGCATTGAGCACGAGGATGAGCCGCGCCGGGTGTCGCTGGAAGTGATGCTGCGCGGGCTGTGCGAACCCTCCCGCCTGCTGGATATGGCGGAGAACTACACGCTGTTTTCCGAACACAAGAGCGGGCTATCCAAGATCATCGGGCAGAACCATCAGTTCATCGGCGTGAATAACGCCATCCGCGCCATGCTCAAGGCGCGCGAGGAAGGCCACGGGCGCGGCGGCGTGTTCTGGCAGACGCAGGGTTCCGGCAAGAGTTTTTCGATGGTGTTCTTCGCGCAAAAGGTGCTGCGCAAGATTCCGGGTAACTGGACGTTCGTGATCATCACCGACCGTGTGGAACTGGACGATCAAATTGCCAAGACTTTCGCCGCCTGCGGGACGGTGAGCGATGCGCAGGTCAGCCACGCACAAAGCGGCGCACAGCTACGTGAGCTGCTTTCCGGAAATAACCGCTATGTGTTCACGCTGATCCACAAGTTCCAGACTTCCGAGGTGCTGTGCGACCGGCGCGATGTGATCGTGCTGACCGACGAGGCGCACCGCAGCCAGTACGACACGCTGGCGTTGAACATGCGCGCTGCGCTGCCGAATGCGATGTTCATTGCATTCACCGGCACGCCGCTGATCGCCGGAGAGGAACGCACGCGCGAGGTGTTCGGCGATTACGTTTCCATTTACGACTTCCAGCAGTCCGTTGAGGATGGCGCGACCGTGCCGCTGTTCTACGAGAACCGCACGCCGGAACTGCATCTCGATAATCCGGATTTGAACGATGATATCTACGCGCTGATCGAGAACGCCGAGCTTTCCGAAGATGCCGAGAAGAAGCTGGAACGCGAGCTGGGGCGGCAGTATCACCTCATCACCCGCGACGACCGGCTGGATACGGTGGCGCAGGACATCGTGACCCATTTTCTCGGACGCGGATTCCAGGGCAAGGCGATGGTGGTGTCCATCGACAAGGCCACCGCGCTGCGCATGTACGACAAGGTGCGCCAATTCTGGCCGAAAGACGACGACACCGATATGGCGGTGGTGGTGTCGCCAGGGCAGAATGAAATCGAGCAGATGGCGAAGCTGGGCATCGACATCGTGCCGCACCGCAAGCGCATGAATGAGGAGGATCTGGCTGAAAAGTTTAAAGCCCCCAACAATCCGCTGCGTCTGGTGTTTGTGTGTGCGATGTGGCTGACCGGTTTCGATGCGCCGAGCTGTTCGACCATCTATCTCGACAAGCCGATGCGCAACCACACGCTGATGCAAACTATCGCCCGCGCTAACCGTGTGTACCCCGGAAAACACAGCGGCTTGATCGTGGACTATGCCAACGTGTTCGCTTCGCTGGAGAAAGCGCTGGCGATTTATGGCAAAGGCGGCGGTGGCGAGATGCCGGTGCGCGACAAGAAGGCGCTGGCGGATGAGCTGCGCTATGCGGTGAATGACGCGAATGTTTATTGTCTGGAACACGGCGTTGCGCTGGCGGAAAT
>JANLZE010000026.1:0-109126 GCA_031366105.1 Thiobacillaceae bacterium
ACTACGGCTGACGGTACGCCACAGGTCATTACCGTGACGATTGCGGGGACTAACGATGCGGCGGTGATCACCGGGACCAGTACTGCTGCGCTGACCGAGACCAATGCGGTGCAGTCGACTGGGGGTAGCTTAACTGCGACCGACGTCGATAGCCCTGCTACGTTCGTCGCTCAGACCGGCGTCGCTGGTAGCAACGGCTACGGCAGCTTCTCGATCAACAGCGCAGGCGCGTGGACCTATACGATGAACTCGGCGCATAACGAGTTTGTTGCTGGGACTAATTACACCGACAGTATTACGGTTACTACTGCTGACGGTACTGCGCAGGTGCTGACAGTGACGATGGCCGGGACCAACGACGCCGCAGTGATCACCGGTACCAGCACCGCAGCGCTCACCGAGACCAATGCGGTGCAGTCTACCGGTGGGTCGCTGTCTGCGACTGACGTCGATAGCCCTGCTACGTTTGTCGCTCAGACCGGCGTCACCGGCTCCAACAACTACGGCAGCTTCTCGATCAATAGCGCAGGCGCGTGGACCTATACGATGAGCTCGGCGCACAACGAGTTTGTGGCGGGGACGAATTACACCGACAGTATTACGGTTACTACCGCAGACGGTACGCCGCAGCTCATTACCGTGACCATCGCCGGCACTAACGATGCGGCAGTGATCACGGGTACCAGTACTGCGGCTCTCACCGAGACCAATGCGGTGCAGTCGACCGGTGGATCATTAACTGCGACCGACGTCGACAGCAGCAATGCGTTCGTGGTGCAGACCGGCGTGGCCGGCAGCAACAACTACGGCAGCTTCTCGATCAATGCCGCAGGTGCGTGGACGTATACGATGAACTCGGCGCACAACGAGTTTGTTGCTGGGACTAATTACACCGACAGCATTACGGTGACTACTGCTGATGGCACTGCGCAAGTTCTTACAGTGACGATTGCGGGGACTAACGATGCGGCAGTGATCACGGGTACCAGTACTGCGGCTCTCACCGAGACCAATGCGGTGCAGTCGACCGGTGGGTCGCTGTCTGCGACCGACGTCGACAGCCCTGCTACGTTTGTCGCTCAGACCGGCGTCACCGGTTCCAACAACTACGGCAGCTTCACGATCAATAGCGCAGGTGCGTGGACCTATACGATGAACTCGGCGCATAACGAGTTTGTCGCGGGGACTAATTACACCGACAGTATTACGGTTACTACGGCTGATGGTACGCCACAGGTCATTACCGTGACGATTGCGGGGACCAACGATGCGGCGGTGATCACCGGTACCAGTACTGCTGCCTTGACCGAGACCAATGCGATCCAGTCCACGGGTGGCACGCTGTCTGCGACCGACGTCGACAGCAGCAATGCCTTTGTGGTGCAGACCGGTGTGGCCGGCAGTAACGGCTACGGCAGCTTCTCGATCAATGCCGCGGGCGTGTGGACGTATACGATGAGCTCGGCGCATAACGAGTTTGTTGCTGGGACTAATTACACCGACAGTATTACGGTCACGACTGCTGATGGCACGCCGCAGGTCTTGACTGTGACGATTGCGGGTACTAACGACGCGGCGGTGATCACCGGGACCAGCTCAGGAAGCGTCACCGAAGCAGGCGGCGTTGCCAACGCTACGCCGGGTACACCTACCGCCACTGGCACACTGACCGATACTGATGTAGACAACACGAATAACACCTTCACCGCGGTAGCGGCGGGGACGGCCAGCACAGGTGGCTATGGCACCTATGCCATGAGTGCGGGCGGTGTGTGGACCTATACCCTTAACAACAGTAATGCTGCGGTACAGGCACTCAATGTTGGACAAACATTGAGTGATACCTTTACCGTCACCACCATAGACGGCACCGCCCAGGTCGTCACTGTCACCATCAATGGTACCAACGATGCGGCGGTCATTAGTGGCACCAGCGCAGGAAGCGTCACCGAAGCAGGTGGCGTTGCCAACGCTACACCTGGCACACCTACCGCTACTGGCACGCTGACTGATACTGATGTAGACAACACGAATAACACCTTCACCGCGGTAGCAGCGGGGACAACCAGCACAGGTGGCTATGGCACCTATGCCATGAGTGCGGGCGGGGTGTGGACCTATACCCTTAACAACAGTAATGCTGCGGTACAGGCACTCAATGTTGGGCAAACATTGAGCGATACCTTTACGGTCACCACCATAGACGGCACCAGTAAAATCGTCACCATTACAATAAATGGCACCAACGACGCACCTGTGGCTAACCCGGATACTTTGGCGGCCACTGAAGACACGCCGGTGATCTATACCGCCGCACAACTTCTGGGTAACGACACAGACGCCGAGGGCACTCCCTTAACTATCGCTTCGGTTGTCAGTGGTACTGGGGGCAGTGTAGTGCTTAACGGAAACGGTACGGTCTCCTTCACCCCCAACGCCAACTTCAGTGGCGCCGCCAACTTTACCTACATAGCAAGCGACGGCAGTGCTACGAGTAATAGTGCGCTCGTTACCGTAAATGTAGCTGCGGTAGCTGATGCTCCACAATTATTCACTCCGGCCCAGTTGAATGCTTTGGTGGCAGGTGTAAGTAGTGCCAGCGCCGCAGCCTCTGTGTCGGCTTCGAGCTTGGCTAGTTCGATCGGCCTGCCCGTCACCACGCTTAATAGCTTCGATCCACCTCCCGGGCCCGGCACTAACGATCCAGGTACCGTCAATGTGAATGACGGCGGAATGACTAACTACAACTATCCGTTGTCGTCAGGCATATCCGTGGTTTTTAACTGGGCTTTCACTAATGCTGAAAGAATAATTTCGGAAATCAATGGCGGATTTAACGACATTGCTGTATTGGTAATTACCGATCCAAATGGGACTCAAACCAGTACCTTGATTACATCGTCTGAGCAAGCAGGCGGCGCGGCCAGTACCTCAGGTGCCTATACCTTTACCGCTCCCACCGCCGGGAACTACCAATTCTCTTGGCTGGTACTAAATGGTATTGATACGATAAACGATTCTTCAATTGCTATCAGCAATATCTACTTTCAAAGTGGCGCGACCATTTTTGGCACACCTGTGGCGTTTCCCATCTCTACGGCGCTTGTGGATACAGATGGTTCTGAAACGCTGGCGGTAACTGTGGCGGGTGTACCGGTCGGTTCCGCCTTTAGCGCAGGCACTGACCTTGGAGCAGGAGTGTGGTCTTTCACCCCTGCTCAACTCAACGGGCTTAACTTCCTGCCCGCGGATGGCTATACCGGAACAGTAAACCTGACCGTAACTTCGACCGCGACGGAGACAAGCAATGGCAGCACCGCATCGACCACCCAGACTGTTGCGGTAACAGTGACAGAAACTACCAACACGATCATCGATACTGCTGGAAGCACTACTGTTACAGGAACTGCTGGTAATGACCACATTGAGGGTTTGGCAGGCACCGATACATTATCAGGGGGGGCGGGAAATGACCTCATCTACGGTGGTGCTGGCAACGACACGCTGAACGGGGATGATGGCAATGACATACTTTACGGCGGCGCTGGAGCAGACACGCTGAATGGCGGTAATGGTAACGATATACTGATCGGAGGTACCGGTAACGATGTCCTCACTGGCGGTGCGGGCAGTGATGTATTCCGGTGGCAACTGGCTGATCAGGGCGTTGTGGGTACCCCTGCCACCGACACTATCACCGACTTCAGCACAGCGCTTCCCGCAGCCGGAGGTGACGTGCTTGATCTGCGCGATTTGCTGGTGGGGGAGAGCCATTCCGGCTCTGCGCCTGGTACGCTCAACGGCTACCTGCATTTCGAAAAACTAGGTACCGACACTATTGTACATATCAGTACAAGTGGTGGTTTTTCCGGTGGCTTTAGCGCAGCGCTAGATGATCAGAAAATCACGCTAACGGGGGTAGACTTGGTCACCGGTTTCGCTAATGACAACGCCATCATCACGGACTTGCTGACCAAGAGCAAATTGATAACCGATTAAGGAACGCCATGCCCTACATTCAGCGCGGCCCAGACGGAAAAATTATAGCGGTCAGCAATGATCCGCTGAATGCGCCGTCCGAACAAATATCCGCCGATGCTACGGAGCTGCGCGCGTTTCTAAGCATGCTTGAGCAGCAGGAAAACGTATTCGAAACCTCGGATCTCAAATTGATCCGGGTGATCGAAGACGTGATCGATTTGTTGATCGCCAAAAACGTGATTTGCATCACCGACCTGCCGCCCCCGGTGCAATCCAAACTGATGGAGCGCCGCTCTCTGCGCCAATCGCTGAATGCACTCAAGCTATTTGGTGACGACGATCAGGGCATTATTTAACGCGCTGCCAAACTGCTTCGTAGCCTCAACCGAGCACGATGCCCGGCCCTGTCATCCCTTTGAACCCTAAACCTTTCAAGCACTCCGCTTCCGGCTGATTTAGCACGCCTTCAGCAATCGTCATCATGCCCATGGTATGGGCAATCGTGCACAGCCCACGCAAGAAAGTCTGGTTGCCGAGATTTTGATCGATATCGCGAATCATCACGCTATCGATCTTCAAGTAATCCAGCCCCACGTCATATAGTTCGCCCATATGGCCGATCTGGTTTCCCACGTGTTCCAGGCCGATTTTGCAGCCTAGCGGTTTCAGTGTGTGGCAAAACACGCGGAACTCTTTAGCATGGCGATAGGCTACAAACTCAGGGATGTCTATCCACAGTTTTTGCGCAATCTGCGGACTGCGTTTTAAGGCTTTGTAATAGCGCGCAGTCAGCACAGGGTCGCACACAGATTGCGGAGACATGTTGATGCAAACCGGGCCTTCGTTGGTATCCAGCCAACCCAGCGCATAGTCAAATACCGCCTCATCAATACGCTGGATTAAGCCTAAGCGACTGGCCCACGGCATAAATTCCTGCGCCGACATCCACACCGAACTCTGCACTACTTGCATCCGCGCTGGCGCTTCGAAATGAATCAGCTTCCCTTGTACGTCGAGCACGGGATAAGTGGCGAACTGCACCCGTTTCGTATTTAGCGCTGTCTCGATCAACACTTGCCAGGCCGAAAGCAAGCTGGCGGCGGGCTTCCATTCGGTATGGGGGCTTTCCAATTCAACCGCGCTGCCGCCTTCCAGCTCCGCGCGCCCTAACGCCAGATCCGCGCGCGTCAACACCTGCGATATCGCATCGCCGTGGCTATACACGGCGGCGCCTAATAGCACCGCGTGTTCAGTGTCCGCACTTGGGTCATTAATGGACAGCAGGCAATGCGCATATATCTGGCGCGTTAAATCCTCAACCGCTTCGATATTGGGCGCGAGTACCGCAAAGTCTGAGCCATTCAAGCGCCCTATCACATAGGATTCATCCAGGCAGGATTCTTCGAGTGCGCTCGCCACCCTCTTCAACAACGTGTCAGTAGATTCGCGTCCCAGTGCCTTGTTTAATTTAATCAGATCGGGCAAACGCAGTATGAACAATGCGCCCACCGGGGCGGCGTTTTCTCCCTCCAGCGCATACTGGATTTTGTTCAGGAAATGCTCGCGATTCAATACACCAGTCAACGCATCGTGTTGAGCGTCACGGCGCAAGCGTTCCAGTTGGGCAGACTCTTTATCGAGCATGCCCCTGACTTGTTCGGATAGCGCATTCATCGCTCGCACCACGGCGCGGAACTCACGTGTACGCGGTTCTGCCAGCGTAATAAACCGGCGCCCACCAATGGCTTCTGCCTGTTTAACCACCTCGCCCAGGGGGCGCGTAATCGAGCGCAAAATAAGCGTGCCTATCACCCCGCACAGCATCGCGCCTACTAAAAACCAGACCAGTAATCGCAGATTGCCCTGCCACAAAGCCTGATACGCAAAGCGGTTGCTGCTGATGACGGTGAGCGTGCCATATTGCCGCCACTTATCCTGCACCTGGGCAACGCCAGGCTCGGTGGTCAACGGGATGAGATTCACGAACCACGCAGGCACGGTATCAGTGGCCACATCGCTCACGCGTTCCACCATGACCTTACCGGAAGGCGAAGTCAGCTTGATCTGTTGGTAGTGGCCGATGTCGAATTGCGCGGCAATCAGCAATTCGATCACGACAGGGTCTTTATCGAGTTGGGACATCGAAACCGCCAGCGAGTTGGCGTTGTCGACATTCTTCAGTCGCAATTGATCTTCGAGATAGTTTTTGGCTGACCAGGCGCTGACCAAAAAACTGATGCCAAATGCGATGGTCATGATGGCCGCGACCGCCAGCCAGAGTTGTTTGGTGAGTGTCATAACATTTTCCTCAGCACAAGAGCGTTCATTCGATGCCTTCTTCCCGCATTCTGACCAACACCGATTGCCATCGGGAAAGGCCTTGTGAGGGATTGCTTATGCGGGGGACTGTTCCCCCTACCCACAGCCCTTCAGCATTGAAGCTGAATACCGTGGCTAAATCTGGCCGGCGTGACGCAGGCCGAATGTCTGTAATCAAATTGTCCAGAATCAAGGGCTCGTCTTCTGCCGCCTGATAATAGCTCAGCACCATATGCGCTTGAACCACAGTGCTTTGCGGGCCGCCTATGCGCGCTTTCACATAAGTCAGCCGCATTTTGGCCGAGGGCACGCCCATCAGTTTTAGGGTCACGTACTTAGCAATCGCAAAGTCTTCGCAATCGCCCTCCCCGCGGCCCAACGTCTCCAGCGGCGTTGCCCAATAGTCAGGCACGCCCCATATCTGCATGTCCTCACCAAAGCGAATTTTGCTATTGAAGAAATCGTTGACCCGTTTCAGCTTGGCAGTTTCGGGCTGGCCAGCTGAGGTGGTAAGCAAATCGCGCCAGGCTATCACCGACGCTATGCCAGCATTGCCGTAGCGCTGGCCCGCTAGTAACAGCATGCGATCCAGTTCGACCCCGGCAAAGGCCAGGCCTATGCCCCATATCAGAAAAAAAAATGCATGCCAGGGGCAAAGTTTCCCGACGAACGGTCGATAACTCACCATAGAACGGGAATACAACGCAAAACCAGGAGCCAGAACATGATCAAACCAAGAGAGATTTTCGCGTCACGAGCAAGTGCGCAGGGCTGCTGTAACGCACCGTACACTCTGGTTTTATGGGCTTTATGATGCTCGCTCAAGCAATTTCCTGGATGCAAATAAATTATAGAGCCGGAGCCAGGTAATGATGCTCCACCGTTTATATATGAATTTGTTTGCTCTCACTGCGAGGGCATACACAGGTTATCGGAAATGTTGCACAAGGCTGAAGCAATGCCCCTAAGAATAATTACGCTATTGCTCGCAATGACGGGTTTGCTCACGGCCCCTGCTCAAGCTCAGATTGTTACGATGCGCGAAGCTGTCAAAACCGCCATCATGGGTAATCCTGACGTGCAAGCGCGCTGGCATACCTTCCAAGCTTCTTTGTACGAGCAAGACGTTGCACGCGGGGGCTACTTTCCTCGCGTAGATTTGACCAGTGGAATAGGTCGCGAAAACCTGACGCAACCTAATCTGCCGACGACAGATTACACCCGTCGAAGTGCCGTGTTGTCGTTGACGCAAATGGTTTTCGATGGATTTGCCACACGCAATGAAGTCGCCCGACTGGGGTATACCAAGCTTGGCCGCTATTACGAGGTGCTGGATGCCTCCGAAAACACCGCACTAGAAACGGTACGTGCCTATCTCGATGTCTTGCGCTATCGAGAGCTATCCAAGCTGGCGCAGGAAAACTTTGCGCAGCATGATCAATTATTCAACCAGATACAGGAACGCGTCAAAGCCGGAGTCGGACGCCGTGTAGACTTTGAGCAAGCAGGGGGCCGACTGGCGCTTGCGCAATCCAACATGCTGACTGAAGCCAGCAATCTGTACGATGTCAGCGCACGTTACCAGCGCATCGTGGGCAGCCTGCCGCCGGGTGAGATGGTCGCGCCAGAATTACTCAAGCAAGGGATCCCATCTAATGTCGAAGAAGCCTTAAAGCTGGCCTATCAAGGCAGCCCGGCATTTAACGCAGCGATTGAAAATGTGCGGGCCGCGCAAGCCGAAGAGCACGGCCGCCGGGCCAACTTTGCGCCGCGCGTGGATCTGCGCGCCCGTAAAGATATTGCTCAAAACGAAAATGGCATCGCGGGTCGGCGCGATGACCAAGTAGTGGAACTAGTATTGAACTACAACCTTTTCAAGGGCGGCTCAGACTCTGCTTTACTACGTCAATATGCCGAACGATTTAAGCAATCGCAGGATGTGCGCGACAAAACCTGCCGTGAAATTCGTCAGACTCTGGCCATCGCTTTTCACGACATACAGAATATTTCGCGTCAGTTGGGCTTTCTGGATCAGCATCAGCTCTCCATCGAAAAAGCCCGTGAAGCCTATCGCAAGCAATTCGACATCGGGCAACGCACCCTGCTCGATCTACTCGACACCGAAAATGAATACTTTCAGGCACGTCGTGCCTATACCAACGCCACTTACGAATATGCCATTGCGCACGCGCGCGCTCTTGCGGGCATGGGCAGCCTGTTGTCTGCGCTGCAAGTGCGTCGTGAAGGATTGCCCACCGTCCAGGAATTAGGCCAGGACCGTTTGGAAGTCGACGCGGACAGCCAATGTCCCGCAGTGGCACCCGACGTGGCAACATTTGAAGTCACGCAAAATAGTGCGCCCATTGCACCAGCACGCTTAAATCCGCCTCCGCCAAGTGCCACTGTCCTGCCCCCCAAACAACCTGCTAGACCTGTCTCGCCTAAATAGTTTAGGAGTCATCAACACAGCAAGCCGCACGAAATAGCCTAAAATTGCGGGCTGCTTTCTATTCGCTCTTCCCCGATGGCTTCCAATTTACCTCTCCCGGCGCATACCGGCGATCCTGCCTTGGCGCGCGACGTCAAAAAACGCCGCACCTTTGCGATCATCTCCCACCCCGACGCGGGCAAAACCACGCTGACCGAAAAGCTCTTGCTATTTGGTGGCGCGATCCAGATGGCGGGAACGGTCAAGGCGCGCAAAAGCGGGCGCTATGCAACCTCCGACTGGATGGCGGTGGAACAGGAGCGTGGCATCTCGGTCGCAAGCTCAGTGATGCAGTTCTCGCACGGCGACTGCGTGTTCAATCTGCTCGACACGCCCGGCCATAAGGATTTCTCCGAAGACACCTACCGCGTGCTGACCGCGGTGGACGCCGCGATCATGGTGGTGGATGCAGCCAAGGGCGTCGAGGAGCAGACGATCAAACTGCTGGAAGTGTGTCGCCTGCGCAATACGCCGATCATCACCTTCATCAACAAAATGGACCGCGAAGTGCGCGAGCCGCTTGAGCTGCTCGACGAAATCGAATCGGTGCTCAAAATCCACTGCGCACCGGTGACCTGGCCGATCGGCATGGGCAAGCGCTTTCAGGGCGTGTACCACTTGCTGAACGACGAAATCCTGCGCTTTAAAGCGGGCGAAGAAAACGCCGATCAGAAATTCGAATCACTGCAAGGGCTGGGTGAAGCAGCGTTACGTGAGCGTTTCCCGATGGAGGCCGATGCGCTGCTCTCCGAAATCGAGTTGGTGCGCGGCGCGGGCGCGACGTTTGATGTTGATGCGTTTTTGAGCGGCCAGCAGTCTCCGGTTTTTTTTGGTTCCGGTATCAACAATTTCGGTGTGCGCGAAATACTGCAAGCGCTGTCAACTTGGGCTCCCTCACCACAACCGCGCGAGGCAGTCGAGCGCGTGGTCGATCCGACCGAGCCAAAATTCACCGGCTTCGTATTTAAAATCCAGGCGAATATGGACCCGCAGCACCGCGACCGCATCGCGTTCTTCCGTGTCTGCTCCGGCCGATATTCGCCCAATATGAAAGTGCGCCACCGCCGCACCGGCAAGGACATCAAAATCGCCAACGCGGTGGTCTTTATGGCCAACGAACGCGCGCGCATGGACGACGCGGTCGCGGGCGACATCATCGGCATCCATAACCACGGCCAATTGCAAATCGGCGACACACTGACCGAAGGCGAAAACCTGCTATACAAAGGCATCCCCTACTTCGCGCCCGAACTCTTCAGCCGCCCGCGCCTGCGCGACCCCATGCGCGCTAAACAACTTAACAAGGGCCTGCTCGAACTCGGCGAAGAAGGCGCGGTGCAAGTGTTCGAGCCCTTCGTCGACAACACCTTGTTGATCGGCGCGGTCGGGCAATTGCAATTCGAAGTCGTCGAGCATCGCCTGCGCACCGAATACGGCGTCGATGCGACGTTCGAGCGTGCCGGCATCCATACCGCGCGCTGGGTGACGTGCGCGGATGCTGCGCATCTCGCCGAATTTACCAAAGCCAATTCATTGAAACTCGCGAAAGATGTGGACGGCAACCTGGTCTACCTGGCCGACACGCGGGTGAATTTATCGCTGGCGCAGGAGCGCTGGCCGAAGGTGGCTTTCCACGACACGCGGGAACATGGGCAATTGCTGAGTTAAAAGTTGAGAGCAAGAACTCGGCTTAGCATTTGAGGGCGAGGGCGTGCCGAACAGCGAGTGAAGTCTTATTTCGGAATGATAGGCTAGGTGCCATTTACCAGTTCAAAATTTAGAGCATAAGACGTTCGACCCGGTAGCGAACGGTAAATCTTCATATCTGGCAGAACCTTGGTGGCGGCCTGAATTACTGATTGGATTTGGCTTGGTTCCATTCGACAGCCGAGGTACATGGACTGAAAAACCTCTGCAGGTTCGTCATAGATCGAAAATCTAGCGCTCGGCATCTCGCTAAGCAAAGGAATGTGGACACGCCATTCTCTTTCGTAGGCCCAATCAAGGTGCTTGGTGTAAGCGATCTTCCAGATCAGAGGCGCCATATCAATTGGCTGCTCCCCAGTGAGATGCTTCGCATACTCCTCAGCACTTGGGAATGCGATAAACCGGTCTGTGTATTCAACCCGCTTAGCTGCAAGTAGACGGTTGTCAATACTGTCAATGCAGCCGAGTTGAAAGGCAACGCCTCGATGTTGGTCTGCGTAGTGAGACCACATCACCACGTTATCAACCTGCTCAGAGACACAAAGTACGCGTGAATGTAGGAGATGGGCTTGTATGGCTGCATTGAAACCATCTACGCCCTCGGTGACGTTCTTAGCTACCAGAAGCGCCGACTCGTTCAGTTGGGCAGCGATCTCCTCCCGCGGCAAACGCTCTCGCGCACTCCTCAAAAGTAGAAGAAGGTGGGTAAAGAGTGGAGATGCCCCGACACCAACAGATGTTTCGGTGAAGATTACGCGAAGCATTGACTCCGTGAGGAGGCGAGCAAATCGTTCTTCATCCAGGTCTAGGATAAATCCCGCTTGGTGGTCAAATGGATCATTGAACTCAATCGGGGAGCTCCACTTAAGGCTTTTACACTCAATGATCTTACATGCTGCTTCGTATGTAGCGAACTTAAAGAAGTAAGGTTGATCATGTATGCGGCCTGACATTTCGCTTGTATGTAAAGTTGAAGTGCGAACCAAAAGCTATGTGAGAACAACGGGGGACCACGGTTCCCCCATAAATCCTGTGTCTGGCGTGCAGCTTAAACGAGGCAGAGGTTAAGCCGCAGCCCGTTCAGCCCAGGGAACGATTTTTTGCAGCGCCTTGCCGGTTTCAATCTCCGCTTCCTCTATGTCGTAATGAGATTGCAGATTGAGCCACGACTGCGCATCGGTTCGAAAGAAACGGGCCAGCCGCAGCGCGGTCTATGCGGTGATGCGCGCTTGCCGTGTACGATCTCATTGATGCGGCGCGGCGATACTCCGATTTCACCGCGAGCCGGTAATGGCTCACACCCATCGGTTTGAGCCATTCTTCCAGCAGGATTTCGCCGGGGTAAATATTTTTCAGTTTGGCCATGACGCATTATAAGGAAGGCAAGATCGAGGAATGCTCAACTTTTCCGGAAAAACTGCATCGCTTCATCCAGCCGCTGCACCGCATGAACCTCCATGCCGGCGATTTTCTGCTTGGGCTGGTTGGCGGCGGGAACAACAGCCTGGGTGAAGCCCAGCTTGGCGGCTTCTTTCAATCTTTCCTGACCGCGTTGCACCGGGCGGATTTCGCCTGCCAGGCCGACCTCGCCGAACATCACCAGTTTGTCTGGCAAGGGTTGGCCGCGCAGCGATGACACTATCGCGGCGAGTACTGCCAGATCGGCTGCGGGCTCGCTGATTTTGACGCCGCCGACCGCGTTGACGAATACGTCCTGATCGAAGCAGGCGATGCCGGCGTGACGATGCAGCACCGCGAGCAGCATCGCCAACCGATTCTGCTCCAGGCCGACAGATAGTCGGCGCGGATTGGGCGCGTGGCTGCTATCGACCAGCGCCTGAATCTCGACCAGCAGCGGACGCGTGCCTTCCTGGGTGACCAGTACGCACGAGCCCGGCACCGGCGCACCGTGGTGCGACAGAAAAATCGCCGACGGATTGGACACGCCCTTCAAACCTTTCTCGGTCATCGCGAACACGCCGATTTCGTTGACCGCGCCGAAGCGGTTTTTGATCGCGCGCACCAGCCGAAAACTCGACCCGGTATCGCCCTCGAAATACAGCACGGTATCGACGATATGCTCGAGCACGCGCGGGCCAGCGATGGCACCTTCCTTGGTGACATGGCCGACCAGCAGAATCGCGCAGCCGCTCTGCTTGGCGTAGCGCGTGAGTTGCGCTGCGCACTCGCGCACTTGCGCAACCGAGCCGGGCGCTGACGTGAGCGTCTCGGAATACACGGTCTGAATCGAATCGATCACCGCGATGGCGGGCTTGATTGCGGTGAGATGGCTCAGGATTGCCTCAAGCCGAATCTCGGGCAGCACCGGCAAATGCGCTTCGGGCAGTTGCAGTCGGCGGGCGCGCAGCGCGAGTTGCTGTGCGGATTCTTCGCCGCTGACATACAAGGTCGGCAGGCTTTGCGAGAGCACCGCCAGCGCCTGCAACAGCAAGGTCGATTTGCCAATGCCGGGATCGCCGCCGATCAGCACCACGCCGCCCGGCACTAACCCACCGCCGAGCACGCGGTCGAGTTCGGCAAGCGTGGTCGGAATTCGGCTGGCCTCAGTGCCTTCCACTTCGCCCAACATCTGTACTTTGCTCGACGCCGCCAGCGCCTGGTAACGCGGTTTGCTGGCCTCGGCTACGGTTTCGATCAGCATATTCCACGCAGTGCAATGCGGGCATTGCCCCTGCCATTTGGGTGAGATGCCGCCGCATTCGGTGCAGCTGTAGATAGTTTTGGATTTGGCCATTTATTTGTTTATATGTCGCCAAGCTCACGCTGATGCCGGATCGCCAGCACGCGTGCAGCATCGCGGATTTCGTCATAGCGATAAAGGGCAATGTAGCCGGTTTTGCCGCGCGAGATGACCAATTCGCGCGTTTGATCGCTCCGCCGTCTACCTATTTCAGGATGCAGGCAAAGCGCTTCAATCGCCGAAAGGATGAGCGGGATGATTTTTCGGGCAGCTTGCGAATCTACTTCAAGCAGAAAACTTTCAAGCCGATCGATATCGTTTAGCGCGTGCGGGGTGTAGACGACCTCGGTCACGGCTTAAATTTTGATTGGTTTTGGACGTTTAGCAGTTTTGCCTTCGAGTTTAGCGCGCAGATATTTATGCACGTCCTCCATCGCGTAGCCCTCGCCCGTCTCGGTCATCTCGCGATCCGCCTCAAGCGCCTCGGCCAGAAATTCAGCATAGGCCTCAGATTTCACCACACGATCTTCCAAGGCTTCGATCATCCAGGCGTGAGGGGATTTTCCGGTAGCCTCGGCCAGTGGCGCAATACGCGCCTTGAGTTCTTCGGGTAGTTTGAGTGTGGTGGTGACAGCCATTTCGTGCTCCCCAGGGACAAGGTGATACCAAAGTAGCACCGCGTCCGTATTGCGTCAATCGATTCATTACGCCGGGAATACGCCAGTGGATAAATAACGATCCCCACGATCACAAGCGATGCACACGATGACGGCATTTTCGACTTCTTGCGACAGTTGCAAAGCGGCCCATAGCGCGCCGCCAGATGACACCCCGGCAAAAATGCCTTCCTCGTGCGCTAGTCGTCGCGTGGTTTCTTCGGCGTTGGGCTGGTTCACATAAATCATTCGGTCGATCAGCGAAAAATCGCAAATCTTCGGCAGATATTCCTGCGGCCATTTGCGGATGCCCGGAATCTGCGCGCCCTCGTCGGGTTGCACACCAATGATCTGAACCGCCGGATTAATTTCTCTAAAATAACGCGCGCAGCCCATGATGGTGCCGGTGGTGCCCATGCTCGACACAAAGTGCGTGATCTTGCCGCCGGTGTCGCGCCAGATTTCCGGCGCAGTGCCCTGATAGTGCGCGAGCGGATTATCGGGGTTGCTGAACTGGTCCAGAATTTTGCCTTCGCCACGCGCTTCCATCGCGCGCGCGGTGTCGATGGCCGCTTCCATGCTGCCGGCTTTGGGCGTGAGCACAAATTGCGCGCCATACGCCGCCATGCTCTGGCGGCGCTCAATCGACAAATGCTCGGGCATCACCAAAATCATTTTGTAGCCGCGCATCGCCGCGGCCATCGCCAGCGCAATGCCGGTGTTGCCGCTGGTCGCCTCGATCAGCGTGTCGCCAGGCTTGATTTCGCCGCGCGCTTCAGCACGCGTGATCATCGACAGCGCGGGCCGGTCTTTCACCGACCCTGCCGGGTTGTTGCCTTCAAGCTTCAGCAGAATGGTATTGGTCGTCTCGCACGGCATGCGTTTCAAACGCACTAACGGCGTATTGCCTACCGTGTCTTCTATGGTTTTATACATGATCAATTTTAAAACGCAGCAACGATGATCTCACTCGCGCCAGAGATCATCGATCCAGGGTACAGGCAAAATATGTTTGTAAAATCTTTTGTACCACTTGGCTGGCCAAATGCCTCTTACCGCATCATGAGGATTCGGATTGCCGGGGAAAGCAATCACTCGCGCCTCATCCGGGATGGCAGGCGTTTTCCACCAGCGTTGCGGCATAGGCGGTACGCAATGCGTTTTGAACAATACACACCACGCATCCGGCCAGAACTTCATTTCCGTTACGGTTTTTGAAATATACGTTTGTTCGATTCTAAATCGCGCATGAATGGATTTGAATTGAGGTACCAAGCGTTCGTAGATATACGGATGCGCCCCCACCCGAAAACGAAACACCGAGGTATTGCCAATGCCCTTGCCTGGTCGGGTCCAGTTTTGCATCACCACAAATGAAGTCTCCGGCGCAAATTCAAAAAACACGTCCAAAGGCCCGGTCACAATCACATCAAGATCCAAAAACAACCAATCCCCCTCCATGCCCGGCAGCGTTTTTGCCCAAAGCACTATCTTGCGCCACCCTGTGTTGTTATAGGGCTTGGGGAGCGCCACCTCGGGGCAAGGCAAGCATTCCACTTCTTCCCGTATGCCGGTGGGGTCGTCGGTTAAACACACCAAGCGCATCGGGCCTTGCACATTGCGCCGCACCATCGCGTACAGCTTGTTAACGTATTCTGCGGGGTACAGCGTGCCCCATTTCATACAGACTACTTGCTTCACTGCACGGGCGCTTTAGCGAGCAAGGCCGGTAATCGCATTACTGGCGGCCAATCGGGAAATATTCAAAACCCATGTCGCGCATCGCCTGCGGGTCATATAAATTGCGTCCGTCAAAAACCAGCGGACTTTTTAGCAGCGCTTTTACGGTGTCGAAATTGGGGCTACGGAATACTTTCCACTCGGTCACGATCAATAAGGCATCGGCGTTTTTCAGGGCTTCCATTGGATCATTTGCTAAGGTTAGGTCGGCGCGGTCGCCGTATATGCGATGCGTCTCTTCCATGCCTGCAGGATCATAGGCGGCGACGCTCGCACCCATTTCCCAAAGCCGTTCCATCATCGCGCGACTTGGCGCCTCGCGCATGTCATCAGTATTAGGTTTAAACGCCAGCCCCCAAAGCGCAATCCGCTTGCCTTTTAGATCGCTCCCTACACGTGCGACGAGCTTGTTTATCAATACCTGCTTCTGTGCATCGTTAGCTTCTTCTACCGCGTCCAACACCCGCAACGGAATGCCATTTTCAGCTGCGGTTCTACGCAGCGCTTGCACATCCTTGGGGAAACACGAACCGCCATAACCACAACCCGCATACAAAAAATGATAGCCAATACGCGGATCTGAACCAATGCCATGGCGCACTTGCTCGATGTCTGCGCCTAGTTTTTCTGCCAGCACCGCAAGCTCGTTCATGAACGAAATCCGCGTCGCCAACATGGCGTTGGCAGCATATTTGGTCAGCTCTGCGCTCTTCACATCCATCACTGTTAAGCGGTCACGGTTGCGCTGGAAGGGCGCATATAGCAGGCGCAGCAACTGGGTGGCGCGTTCACTCTCGGTGCCGATCACAATCCGGTCCGGCTTCATGAAATCTTCTACCGCTGCGCCCTCTTTCAGAAATTCTGGGTTGGACGCGACGCTGAACTCCAGATCAACCCCGCGCTTGCTCAACTCCTCCTGTAACGCGGCTTTAACTTTGTCCGCAGTCCCCACCGGCACGGTGGACTTGTCCACCACCAGTTTAAATTCCGTCATATAGCGACCGATATTGCGCGCTGCCGCCACCACATATTGCAAATCGGCGGAACCATCTTCGTCCGGCGGCGTACCTACCGCGATGAACTGAATCTGTCCGTAATGCGCAGCCGCTTCGATATCGGTGGTAAATGAAAGGCGACCAGACGCGACATTTCGGCTCACCATGTCCTGCAGCCCCGGCTCATAGATCGGGATGCCCCCATTGTTTAAGATCTCGATTTTTTTAGGATCAACGTCAAGACACAGCACGTCGTTGCCGACCTCTGCCAGACAAGTGCCCGTGACCAGCCCGACGTAGCCGGTGCCTATTACTGTAACTCTCAATTCACTTCTCCTGACATTTCACGATTCATTATTAAGTTTCGCTTTCGCGCCGCTCAGCGTCAAAACTATCCCAGCGTCCGCATGCGGGGCAACGCCAAAAAAACTGCTGTGCTTTGAATCCGCAGCTGCTGCACTGATAGCGCATCAAACGCTGACTGTGCGATTGCACTAAACTTTTTTCCACCTGCAGCAATTCACGGTCTTCGACCGAAGCATTAACCAATTGCGCTTCAAGCAAACGATCCAGCGTGCGCAAGGTGGGATTGCGGCGCAACTCTTCGCGCGCTAGTTGTGTCGCTACCTCTGCACCTTGCGTCTCAGATACCACCAGATACAACGCGTTGAACAAATCTTGTGAAGGCTGGCGTGCGTGCAGCGCGCGCAACCACTGCTCGCCCTCTGCCAAACGTCCGAGCTGGCGATAGCTGCTCAACATACGATCTACGACGAGCGCCATATGACTCGCACTTTGCGCCTCCACCAATCGCCAACTAGAAATTGCTGCATCGTGTCGGCCTGTGGCTGCTTCTACATCGCCCGCCATCAAGTTGGCACGCACCGACATACGATTGGTTTGCAGCGCGGTCTCTAACAATGTGCGTGCCGCTACGGCGTTATCTTTGGCAATCTCAAGCAATGCCCGTTCGCAGTAAAAATGCGCGATCTCCGCGTTTAACGGCTTGCTGGTGTTTTTCTCCAGAATGCGGGCGGCGTCAATCGCCTTGTCCCAGTCTTTTTCCTGCACATAAATTTCCAACAGGAATTCTCGGGCTTTGGATTGCTGTGAAGTTTCCAGCATCTGCGTAAAAACCGCCTCGGCGCGATCAAGTAAGCCCGCCTTGAGATAGTCCTGACCCAGCTCGCACTGGGCGCGCAAGCGTTTTTCATCCGCCAGGCCTTCGCGATCAAGCAGATGCTCATGCATGCGAATCGCGCGATCCAATTCCCCCCGCCGTCTGAATAATCCACCCAGCGCAAAGTGCAGGTCGATGGTTTCTGGCTCGAGTTTGACCACTTCCAGAAAGGCTTCGATGGCCTTGTCTGGCTCTTCGTTAAGTAAGAAATTCAAGCCCCGAAAATACGAGTTAGGCAGTGCGCGAGACTCAGTGACGACTTGGCGAATGTCAATTCTCGCCGCCACCCATCCCAACACAAAAAAGAGCGGAAATGCGAGCAACCACCAAAATTCCAATTCCATAGGGCGAGGCTTAGGTGTTCAGAATATCGGTGGTGATCGTTTGCGGCTCAATGACGCGTACTCGATCCGACGCTTGACGCCGTAACCGGAATAGATAAGGTAAAAGCGACAGCAAGCCAATCAGCGCGCCCAACAAGAAAGCCAGCAATAACATTACGATTAACGGGGATTGCCAGGTGTAATCCAGATAGGAAACGAAGCTGACCGGCTGCGTGTTTTTCAGCGCAATCCCCAGCACCAGCAGGAATATTGCTAGTTTTGCTAACCATCCAAGATAAGTAAGTAATTTTTTCATTGTTGTCGCGCAGGGTAGCTGACATTCTACCGTTGGTAATGGACTTTTCCATATTGGGAATTCACCCGTCCGTAGGGCGCCTGTAACAGCACACAATAAAAAACGGCACCCGAAGGTGCCGCTAATCTGCATCAAGTCACACATGAAAATCCACACGATCCCGTAACTCTTTGCCCGCCTTAAAGTGCGGCACATACTTTGCGGGGACTTCAACGCGTTCGCCAGACTTTGGATTGCGTCCGAGGCGCGCCGGGCGATAGCTCAGACTAAAGCTACCAAACCCGCGAATTTCTATACGCTCGCCGCGCACCAGGTTTTTACCCAATGCTTCCAATACCGTCTTTACCGCCATTTCCACATCTGCGAGCAAAAATTGAGAATGTCGCGCGGCGAGTTGAGCGATCAGCTCAGATTTGGTCATGAATGTGTGTCCACTCTAGAATTATTGCTCGGCGTTTTTATTTTCGAACTTGGCTTTTAGCAACGCGCCCAGGTTAGTCGAACCGCTCGCAGCAGCCGACGATTCTGAGGCCATTTTTTTCATCGCGCTATCCTGCTCGGTCATATCCTTGGCTTTGATCGACAGATTGATCACGCGATTCTTGCGATCGACGTTGATGACCATCGCTTCGATCTCGTCGCCTTCTTTGTAGTGGGTGCGCATGTCTTCGACACGGTCGCGCGAAATTTCCGACGCGCGCAGATAACCTTCCATGTCGCTGTCGAGTTGCACGGTCGCGCCCTTGGCTTCGATGGTTTTAATCGTGCCTTTGACGATGCTGCCTTTCTCGTGACCCGACACAAAGCTGTTAATCGGGTCGCCTTCCATCTGCTTGATGCCGAGCGAAATTCGCTCGCGCTCGAGATCGATGCCGAGCACCAGCGCCTCGACGTCCTGACCCTTGCGGAAATTGCGCACGGCTTCTTCGCCCGGCAACGTCCACGACAAATCGGACAGATGCACCAGACCGTCGATACCGCCCGGCAAGCCGATAAATACACCAAAGTCGGTGATCGACTTGATCGCGCCTGCAACCTTGTCGCCCTTCTTGTGGTTCATCGAGAAATCTTCCCACGGGTTGGACTTGCACTGCTTCATGCCCAGCGAAATCCGCCGCTTGTCTTCGTCGATGTCGAGCACCATGACTTCGACTTCGTCGCCCAACTGCACCATTTTGGAGGGGCTGATGTTCTTGTTGGTCCAGTCCATTTCGGAAACGTGCACCAGACCTTCGATGCCTTCTTCGATCTCGACGAATGCACCGTAATCGGTGAGGTTCGCGACCTTGCCGAACATGCGCGTGCCTTGCGGATAGCGGCGTGCAATGCCGACCCAGGGGTCGTCACCGAGCTGCTTGATGCCCAGCGAGACGCGGTTTTTCTCGGTGTCGTAACGCAAAATCTTGGCTTCGAGTTCCATGCCCACTGTGACGACTTCGGACGGATGCTTGACGCGACGCCAAGCCATGTCGGTGATGTGCAACAGGCCGTCGATGCCGCCGAGGTCCACAAACGCGCCGTAGTCGGTGATGTTCTTGACCACGCCCTTGACGATAGAACCTTCTTTCAGGTTCTCCATCATCGCTTCGCGATCCGCACCCATGCTGACTTCCAGCACAGCACGCCGTGATACCACGACGTTGTTGCGCTTGCGGTCGATCTTGATGACCTTGAAATCCATCTCCTTGTTCTCGAACGGCGTGGTGTCCTTGACCGGACGCACGTCCACCAGCGACCCCGGCAGGAAGGCGCGCAAGCCGCCGACCAGCACAGTCAGACCGCCCTTGACCTTGCCCTGCACCATGCCGGTGACGATACGGCCTTCGTTCATCGCCGCTTCCAGATCCAGCCACGCGGCCAACCGTTTCGCACGGTCGCGCGACAACTTGGTCGCGCCAAACCCGTCTTCGATCGACTCGATCGCGACCGACACAAAATCGCCGATCGTGGCTTCGACTTCGCCCTGATCGTTCTTGAATTCTTCAATTGGAATCAGGCTCTCGGATTTGAGGCCGGCGTTCACGGTAACGAAATTGCCATCGATGCCGACGATTTCGGCGGTGATGATTTCGCCCTGGCGCATCTCTTGATGGATCAGGGATTCCTCGAACAGCGCGGCAAAACTTTCCATGCCGGGGATTTCTGTTGCGGGAGTGGAATTGGCAGTAGCAGTAGACATTAAGACCTTCAGTCCGTCGGTGAGGACGGGGTTCGTTGTACAAAGCCGCGCTGCGGAGCAGTCACGGCGACTCAATTTAAATCGATTGCGATCGATAGTGATCCAACACCGCCTGTACCGCCGCCTCAACCCCTAACTCGGTCGTATCCAGCAACAGTGCATCTGGTGCGGGTTGAAGCGGGGCCACAGCCCGTCCGCTATCACGCGCATCCCTCGCCTGCATATCCGCAACAAGGGCCGGTAGACTAGCAGACATTCCCTTCTCGATCAACTGCTTATATCGCCGCTCAGCACGCGCGTCTGCGCTCGCGGTGAGGAAGACCTTGGCGGCCGCCGTAGGGAAAACCACGGTGCCCATGTCGCGCCCGTCCGCCACCAGACCGGGGGGCCTCGCGTAGGCGTGCTGACGCTCAAGTAACGCGGTGCGCACCGCCGGAATCGCTGCAACTTGCGAGGCGGCTTCGCCGATGGCTTCGGCACGAATGGCGTTACTCACGTTTTCTTGCGCCAGCCAGATATTGCCCGCGCGGAATTCAGCAGGCAGTGATGCGGCGAGCTGAGCTACGGCAGTCGCATCATTGAGTGGCGTGCCTGCTTTTATAGCCGCCAGTGCAGTCAGGCGATAAAGTGCGCCACTATCCAGAAAATAAAAGCCCAGCGCCTGGGCGACCCGCTCGGCAACCGTCCCCTTGCCCGATGCAGACGGGCCATCAATCGTGATAACAGGCACGCGCGTCATTGCGTAATCGCCGCAAAGCGCTGGAAGTAATCCGGAAAAGTTTTAGCGACGCAGCCGGGATCGTTAATGCGCACCGGTACACCGCCCAGTGACACCAGCGAAAAACACATCGCCATGCGGTGGTCGTCGTAAGTATCGATTTGAGCGTTGGCGATGAGCTGCGCGGGCGGCGTGATGCGGATGAAATCGGCACCCTCCTCAACGATTGCACCCACCTTGAGCAACTCAGTGGCCATCGCGACGATGCGGTCGGTTTCCTTTACTCGCCAACTGGCAATGTTACGCAGAGTTGTCGTGCCCTTGGCAAACAAAGCCAGCACGCCCAGCGTCATCGCCGCATCGGGGATGTGATTGCAATCTAAATCAATCGCAGTAAGGGCACCGTTAGTGGGCGCACGCGCTGCTATCCAGTTCGGCCCCATCTCGATCTGCGCACCCATCTGCGCGAGCGCGTCAACAAAACGCACGTCACCCTGCACGCTGTCGCGCCCCACGCCTTCGACGCGCACCGGTCCGCCGCCAATGGCTCCTGCCGCAAGGAAGTACGACGCCGACGAGGCGTCGCCTTCTATATAAATGTCGCCCGGACTGCGGTAATGGCTGTCGGCTGACACGGTAAACGTCTGCCAATCATGCTGCGCGACCGTGACGCCAAAACGCGCCATCATCGCCAGCGTGATGCCGATATACGGTTTGGAAATCAGTTCGCCCTCGACTTCCACCGTAGTCGAAGCCTCGCGCAGCGGCAGCGCCATCAGCAGCCCGGTTAAAAACTGGCTGGAGACATTGCCCCGGACTCGCGCTCGGTCGCCGCGTGGAGGTTGCGTGGGCGGGTGGATGTGCAACGGCGGAAAACCTTCCACACCGGAATAAGCAATGTCTGCACCCAGCTGACGCAATGCGTCGACCAGATCGCCAATCGGCCGCTCGTGCATGCGCGCCACGCCGGTCAAAGTGTAATCACCCCCCATCATCGCGAGTGCCGCGGTCAAGGGCCGAAACGCCGTGCCCGCGTTACCTAAGAACAGCTCCGCTTTCTTGATAGGAAACACGGCGCCGACCCCAGCGATGTCCCAATGATGATTGCCTTGTTCGGCCACGCCAACACCTAGCTTACGCAATGCCCCAAGCATGTGTTGGGTATCGTCCGAATCAAGTAAGTCATGGACTTCGGTCACGCCCTCGGACAAGGCCGCGAGGAGCAACACGCGGTTGGAAATGCTCTTGGAACCGGGCAGACAGACGAGACCGTGTGCGGCGCTGCTAGCTGGTAGATCGATAAAACACATCTAACGTCCTATATTTTTAAACTAACTAATAGAAAATAACGGGTTCTTGTGGTTGGGTAATCCCCCCATTTTTAGCAGCCTCCAGAAGTGGAGTTAAGCGGCTAGCATCAATTTCTGTATGGGCGTGATGCCGCCGAGCGCCATGTTGGGGCGCTCGTTATTGTATGTCCATAGCCAGTGCGTAGCGGATTCCTGCACGTCCTTGATTGAATCGAACAGGTATTGGCTCAACCAGTCGTAGCGCACCGTGCGGTTGTAGCGTTCAACGTAGGCATTCTGTTGCGGCTTGCCTGGCTGAATGTGGTCGATCCGTATCTGGTGCGTCTTAGCCCACGCCAGCAACGCGCCACTGATGTACTCGGGGCCGTTGTCGCAGCGGATGGTCGACGGCCTGCCGCGCCATTCGATAATTTGCTCCAGCGAGCGGATCACCCGCGCTGCGGGCAGCGATAGGTCAACCTCGATCCCCAGCCCCTCACGGTTGTAATCGTCCAGCACGTTGAACAGGCGAAAGCTGCGGCCATCGCTCAACTGATCGTGCATGAAGTCCATCGACCAGACCTGATTGATCGCCTCCGGCACGGCTAACGGCTGCGGCATTGCACGTACCAGACGCTTCTTCGGTTTGATTCGCAGATTAAATTCCAGCTCCCGGTAGATGCGATACACGCGCTTGTGATTCCAGCCGAAACGCTTGACGTTGCGCAGGTATAAGAAGCACAGACCAAATCCCCAGTTGCGCTGGTGGTGGGTCAGCCGCACCAGCCAGTCGGCGATTCGTTCATTCTCCTCGAAGAGCGTAGGCGTGTAGCGATAACAGGTCTCGCTGATGGTGAAATCGGCGCACGCCTGTCGAGTGCTCACGCCACGGGTTTCGACTGCCCATTTGGCCATCTCTCGGCGCTGAGATGGCCTCACCACTTTTTTGCCATCGCTTCCTTCAGGATGTCGGTGCTCATCTGGGCTTCGGCGTACATCTTCTTCAGGCGACGGTTCTCGTCTTCGAGTTCTTTTACCCTGGACATCATCGAGGCATCCATGCCCCCATATTTGGAGCGCCACTTATAAAACGTGGCAGAGCTGATGCCATGGCTACGACAAAGCTCTGGAACTGGAGTGCCTACTTCGGCCTGTTTAAGTACGCCTATGATCTGGCTGTCGGTAAAACGCGATTTCTTCAAGGGAACCTCCTCGGGTTAGATTACGAGAAAATTCCACTTCTGGCTGCTACTGATTTAGGGGGGGATTACCGGGTCTTTATGAACCAAGTTACTGAAACAGAGATGTGTTAGGAACAATACCGTGAAAACTTGGCAAGAAGATCAGCTTCGCGCATTGCACTCCGTTGAGTGTGAGCACGCATTATTTGAAATGATGGTTTTGCTCGCACGCGATCTGGGTTTTGACCACTGTTGCTACGGCTTGCGCATGCCGCTTCCTTTAACGCAGCCGAAGATCGCGCTTTTAAATAATTATCCAATCGGCTGGCAACAGAGATATCAAGAGATGAATTATCTCGTCGCCGATCCGACGGTGCAACATGGCATGCGCTCGCTATTGCCCATCATTTGGTCAGATGACATATTTGCTCTAGCGCCTGAGCTTTGGGAAGACGCGCGTTCATTTGGATTGCAAATTGGCTGGGCTCAGGCCGCTCGAGATGTAAATGGCGGGAGTGGTTTGCTGACGCTGGCTCGCTCGAGCGAACCCATTTCTGAAGCAGAACTTCGGGATAAAGAGCGCAAGATGATGTGGTTTACCCAAGCGGCACACCTGAATATGTCACGCCTCCTCGGTCTTAAAATGCTACCCGAAGCAAACGTGGAGCTATCGTCTCGGGAAGTCGAGGTTTTACAATGGACGGGAGACGGCAAGACATCCGCTGAAATTTCGGAGCTGCTCAATATTTCAGCGCGCACCGTCAACTTCCATATCAGCAATGCTATGACCAAACTGAATGCCGCCAACAAGGCCGCAGCGGTGGTTCGCGCAGCGATGCTTGGCATGCTGTAAAAGATCAGTACTACCGCCGTATGTCGTAACCCCTAGCCGCACACGCCCTTTCAATGAGGGACGCTTGAGTGCGCCGATTGCCCGATCGACTTGTTCAAGCAGGCCCAGAGCATGCCGCAAGAAGCGTTGCCCCTCTGATGTGGTGCCCATCAGGTGTCCTTGCTTACAAATGAGCAGAGTACATCCCAGACTTTCCTCCAGCCGTTTGATACTTTGGGTGATAGCCGATTGGGACCGGTTTACGAGTTCCCCCGCCTGTTGAAATCCACCGCTTTGAACCACGGCGACGAAACTACGCAGTTGCTCCAGAGTCAGGGCACGGCTACCACTGCGTAGCAAAGTAACGCTCGGCGTGGTGTGACTGCCGGAATGATCATCGGCGTCATGCTCTACTGCTTTAGCCAAGACTACGAGAAGAGGTCCATCAGGCTTTGTCTAACTGTCAACCTGTCAAGGTTGACAGTTACGCAATAGCCCCGGGCCACCGCCTAATACACCCTCAGATGCAACGCTTATTGGGGGGTGGTTATGCAAGTCATGTCAGGGGCTCCGGAAGGGCTTTCGCAGGGGCTGTATTCGAAGATTGGCCGCTATCGACACAAGGTCTTCGTTGAACAACTCGGGTGGCAGCTTCAAACCCAGGAGGGCGCGGAACTCGATCAGTTTGACCGCCCCGATACCGTGTATGTTGTGGCGCAAGATGACAAAGGCCATGTTTTCGGTTGCGCTCGGTTGCTCCCTACTACTCGCCCCTATCTATTAGGTGAGGTCTTTCCCCAACTTCTCAATGGTTTGCAGCCGCCGTGTTCACCGGATGTTTGGGAACTTTCACGTTTCGCGGCGATAGATTTCAATAATCAGACATCGGCATTAGGGCTGTTTTCTTCGCCGGTTGCTATCAAGTTGCTGCAGGAATCCATTGCTTGCGCAACCGCGCATGGGGCAAAACGATTGATAGCGGTCTCAGTGGTAGGCGTCGAGCGGCTACTGCGTAGGGCCGGCTTTCATGCACATCGGGCGGGGCCGCCGATGATCGTTGATGGACACCCGATATTTGCGTGTTGGATCGAAATTGACCAACCATGCCCGTCATGACCCAGACCACTGTGGTTGTTCTCGGCAAGGCGTGCATCCTTACAGCCCCCCAGTTGGCCTGCTCGCAAAAGACCAGAGTTTCCCAAGAGAAACCCACTCCGACAAAACTATTTGTCCATAGCTAAGAGGATATGGCAAATAAAAATGTCAAATTTGCACCCAAAATTTACGAAACTGTATTCCCACTGCCAAATCCGGGAAAACAGGAAACCTTGGCATCAGGCTGTGTTCAACGATATTGAATCTCGGCTCAGTGGTGACTCTCATTTCCCCTGCGTTTTCTCGAAGAATGCATTTCGGAAGCAATTGCTAAAGTTCATCTTCGTGGATTCTATTGATGCCAGTGGGCTACAACACCTCGCTGACGGCTTGCAGGAATATGTAGCGATATCCAAAGAATGGGACGGTAGGCTTGATACGGCATATCCTCTACTCGTGGCATTTTCGAAGGAAGCCGTCAGTACTCAGTCGGTTGAAGCTTATCATGACTTCGGCTGGAAAGTGCTGCAGAAATTACATGACCTAGATCCTGTGCCTTGGCCGAACGACGTGGCAATCGATCCTCATTCCCGGACTTGGTCCATGTGTTTTAACGGCATGCCGCTATTCTGTAACATGAGTAATCCCGCACATCGGGTTCGCCGTAGCCGTAATCTCGGTGAGCACTTTATTCTCGTCATTAACCCACGTGAACGGTTTGATGTCTTTGCAGGGGACAATCCGGGTGGCCGTAAGGTGCGAGCCAATATCCGTGACCGAATCAGTCACTACGACGGCATCCCGCATGCTGACCAGCTGGGTTCTTTTGGTGCTGGTGGGGTCGAATGGTGGCAGTACGGTCTCATTGAAGAAAACATTGAAAGGACAGATAGGTGTCCGTTTATACACAGGAAATCTTGACCTAAATCATATATTTCATCCAGCTTATCCTTGTCCAGCAGGTGTTAGGCAGGTCATCGTATATTTATTCACAAAGAAAATTTCATTGATGATTGATCTTATTGTTTCTCAGGGCCGTGTTGCTGACAAAACGGCACGAACCATTGTCGGTGCGGCACGTACGGCACAGGCGTTGGAACAGCGATATGGCTTGAAAGGCCGTACCATCGGAAAACCCGCGCCGCCCGCCGTTGACGACTGGCGTGTCAGCCTTCCACAAGCGAAGGATACACTTGACGGGTTGGCGGAAGCGGTCGCGACCAGTATTAAGGGCGGCAATCTGACGGTAATGACCTCTAACACTTGCCCGGCCAGCATCGCGACATTACCTGTTGTGGCGCGCGAATTGCCGGACGCGGTGGTGCTCTGGGTCGACGCACACGGGGATTTTAATACGCCAGCAACGACCGACACAGGCTATCTCGGTGGCATGGTTGTGGCAGCGGCATGCGGGCTTTGGGATAGCGGCCATGGTGCGGGGCTACGGCCTGAGCAAGTGATTCTCGTCGGGGCGCGCGACATCGACTACGCCGAGCGCGGACTTTTGCAGCAAGCAGGGGTAAGGATTTTGCCACCGGCGGAGGCGACACCGGAAGCCGTTGTGAGGACCATTAATGGGGCCCGTGTATGGATACATATCGACTGGGACGTTCTCGAACCCGGATATGTCCCAGCTGACTACCAAGTCGCCGACGGCCTGTTACCGACTCAGCTGCGCGCAATATTGGCGGCGATCCCGCGCAAGCAGATTCTTGGAATCGAACTGGCGGAGTTTAATGCCCCGATCGATGATACCAGCAGTGATAAAGCGCTTTCCATCATCCTCGACATCGTGGGCCCTGTCTTCGATACAGGTCGGTAAGCGCTGATTGAGACACAAAGCTGCTTGCACATAGCATGCAGGCCCATCCATCCACGAAAAAAAAGATACTCTTATGCCTCTGTATGACAACATTGTAGATACGATCGGACGCACACCTATCGTCAAACTACATCGACTAGCACCTAAGCATGTCACCATCTACGTAAAGGTGGAATCATTTAATCCCGGCGGTTCGGTAAAGGATCGCCTCGCCATTGCCGTCGTGCTCGACGCCGAGGAGAGAGGCTTGCTGAAACTCGGCGACACCATTGCAGAATGTACCTCTGGCAATGTCGGCATCGCGTTGGCGATGGTGGCGGCGGCGCGTGGCTATAAATTCGTGGCCGTGATGTCCGACTCCTATTCGATGGAGCGGCGCAAACTGATTCGTGCCTATGGCGGCAAGGTCATCCTCTATCCCGGCGAGTTAGGCAGCAGTGGTGGCAATCACATCGCGGATGAACTTGCAATGAAACATGGCTGGTTCCGCGCCAACCAGTTTGATAACCCAGCCAACCCAGCCTATCATCGCGAAACAACCGCTTCTGAAATTCTTGGTGATTTTGCGGGCAAGCGATTGAATTATTTCGTGACTGGTTTCGGCACCACCGGCACGCTCACCGGCGTTGGCCAGATGCTAAAACTGGCGCGACCCGATGTACGCATTATCGCGGCCGAACCGGCCAATGCGGCCGTATTGGCCGGCAAGCCGTGGAACCTACACCAGATTCAAGGCTGGGCACCTGATTTTGTCCCCAGCGTACTCGATAAGAGTGTGATCGACGAACTGGTGACTATCGACGAAGTGGCAGGGCGCGACATCGCGCGCCGACTCGCCGCAGAAGAAGGGATATTTACTGGCATTTCCGCTGGCGCAACCTTGGCCACGGCGCTGCGCGTCTCTGAAAACGCGCCAGAGGGGTCGGTATTGCTGGTCATGCTGCCCGACACGGGCGAACGCTATCTTTCCACTTTCTTGCTCGAAGGTATTAACGAAGGCTCGGACGATGAATGGTTAGCTTCGCTGGATGCCGTCCCCTTACGCAACTTAAACCAGGAAGCTTTGCCAGTTGAAGCACCGTTGCCCTTGGTAACAGCGGCAAATTGCTGAGGGTCCGATGGGATTGCCCAGCAGTGCAAACGTGCAATTTCTTTAAATGGAATCCGAATTGTCCAAACACTCTTTCAAAAAATTAGCCATCGTCACCGGGGCCAACCGGGGTATCGGGTTCGAAACCGCGCGTCAACTTGCCGCAAGCGGCATCCGTGTCTTACTAGGATGCCGCAACCACGGGGCATCCGCCGAAGCGGCAAAAAAATTGCAAGACATGGGACTTGACGCCCAAGCTTTGGCACTCGATGTCACGCAGCCTAATAGCATCATCGCCGCCGCAGCAAAAGTTGCAAATGAGTACGGCCGACTTGACATCCTCGTCAACAATGCCGCTATTCGCATTGAAAAATATGGCAAACAGCCGTCGGAACAACCTCTGGATCAATGGCGCGAAACATTCGACACCAATCTGTTTGCCGTGGTCGAGGTTACACAAGCCTTTCTACCACTGATCCGTAAGTCTAGCGCAGGGCGCATCGTCAATGTCTCAAGCTTGCTTGCTTCGCTAGGCACGCATAGCGACCCGGACTCCTACGCCTATAGCGCTATGTTTAAGTCACTTCCGGCCTATAGCGCCTCCAAAAGTGCCGTAAATTCCTGGACTGTTCACCTAGCGTTTGAATTACGTGAAACGCCGATTAAAGTCAACGCTGTCCACCCCGGTTACACCAAGACTGGCCTGAATGACGGCGAAGGCGATCTCGAAGTCCAGATCGGTGCCAAAACAAGCGTCAGAATGGCCCTACTGGATAACGATGGTCCAAGCGGCAGCTACGTGCATATGGAAAATACGGTGCCATGGTAATTTGCCCCAGCAATCGGCGTTAAGGCGAAGTTATCGGATTCCGGCGATACCCTTTTTTCAAGATTGGATTTTACTATGTACACCCTTGCCTTGATTACCGATTCGCACAGTCTTGCTATGGATTTCGATATGCCATTGTTGCTTGACGCATGCCGAGCTCGTGGTTTCACAGCCGAAGTATGTGAGTGGGAAGACCCAACCATCGATTGGTCGCATTTTGATGCTGTGGTCTTGCGCTCGCCTTGGAACTGCATCGAGTGCATACCCAAATTTCTCGCCTGGTGCGAGCGCATCAGCGCCGTCACTCAACTTTTTAATCCATTGTCGGTGGTGCGCTGGAATCTTAACAAGCATTACTTGGCTGATCTCGCCGCGCACGGTGTTCCGGTGGTGCCAAGTCAGTTTGTTGAACGCGGCGAAAATCCCTTGCTTGCGCTACGATCCTTTCTTGCAGCACATCCGCAGTCGAGGGAATTGGTTATAAAGCCGACCGTGGGTTCGTACTCACGGGGTGTTCAACGCTTTGCCCGACCGATGGAAACTGAAGCTGCCCAATACATCGCTCACCTGTTGGGGAATGCCTGCCAGGTAATACTGCAACCCTATATGGAGTCGATTGATCACGACGGCGAAACCAACATGACGTATTTTGACGGCGTCTATAGCCATGCCATCCGCAAGAGCGCTCTGCTGATGCCCGATGGTACGGTGAATGCGCCATTGCAGGATTTTCGCAAGGAGCGAGCCGCCACGGAGGACGAGCGCGCCGTAGCCTTAGCAGCGCTCAATGCCACGGTGGCGCACTTGGCTCTTGAGCAGCCGTTACTCTATGGGCGCGTGGATCTCATACGCGACAACTATGGCGAGCCGATAGTGTTGGAAATGGAGGTATGCGAGCCTTCACTCAATCTCCCTTTCGATGAAGGCGGGGCAATGCGATTTGTGCAAGCTATGACCAACCGGCTAAGTCTCTTGAGTCCTGCTTAAAGCTGTCCTTAGAGCATTCCGACCTGATCCAGTGCGAGCGAAGCTGCGATTTGACGACGGATATAATGGTGGTTATAGGCAGAGAGTAGAGGAGCCCCCTAAGTCACTAAGGTCGCCGTCGCTCCTTTCTTCGCAGGCTTTGATTTCGTATCACCATATTTATGCCACGCTTCCTTTCCTCCGCCTTACTTGCCTTAGCGCTGTTCACAGCGACATTCGCTGTCAATCTTCAGACCCCATTGTATGGTGTTTACGCCTCTGCGAGTGGTGTGGGCGCAACTGCCGTGACCATCGCTTTTGCCGCATACGTAGCGGGATTGATGCCAACATTGCTCTTCTTGGGCGGATTGTCGGATAGGATTGGTCGCCGCCTTCCTCTCGCAATTGCCCTATTGCTCGGCACGGCCGCGACCGCACTCTTGGTCTTGAAACCAAACTGGGAAAGCCTTGTCATTGCGCGGGTACTACTTGGCATTGGAACGGGATTGGCGACTACTTCTGGCACGGCTTATATGACTGAAATAATGGGTGCTGATAACGCATTGCGCGCGCCCCTGATCGTCACCTCTGCCACCTCGCTTGGCTTTGGCGGTGGAGCCTTAGCCACCAGTGTAAGTCTGGGGCTGCATGGCGCAACCCTACTACCGGCGAGTTTTATTGCGTTTTTCGCGATAGCTCCGCTTCTTGCGATCATTGTGCTGAGGCTTCCACGCGCCGATACTCCCCGCCCCGTTTCGCTGTTCCGGCTCCCCGTATTCCCGGCGGGAACCTGGATGTTCGGTATCGCCATGGCCTTGGCATGGTCCACGACTGGAATGACGATCGCTATCGTACCACTAGAACTAAATGCGCTGGGCCTTGATGGCTGGACGGGACTTGTCATTTTTTTGGCAATCTTTATCGGCTTTCTCTGTCAACCTATCGCGCGCCGGATGAGCAATCCCCGCGCACTTGCCTTAGGTTTTGTACTCATTCCGCTTGGCTTTCTCGTACTGCTTGGAGGTGTTTGGTTCCGCTCCATTGTTCTGGTACTCGCAGGAACAGGTATCACCAGTGCAGCCAGCTACGGATTTACCTACCTTGCTGCCCTGACCGAAGTTTCAATAAGGGCACCGAATAACCGTGCCCGGGCGACCGCCGGCCTATTTGTTTATGCTTACATTGGATTTTCGCTTCCAGTCATCGCAAGTGGCGCTTTGGCTGACAGGTTTGGCTTAGTGCCGGCAATGGCCATCTTCTCGACTATCCAAATCAGCATCACCGCAATCACTGTTATTTTCTGGGCAAAGCGTACATCCTTACAGCGAACCCAGTTGGCCTAATTGCCTCTGTCTGAGTTTTCAAAGACGAGCCCCCTAAGACAAAACTATTTTCCTTGATGAGAGGATATTGTTAAGGAGGTCTGTAAACACGCGCACCGCATTATGAAATCCAGTCAGCACACCCGATGAGCGCACCAACATATTTAGGACGGCTTCCTTCGGTTGGCCTCTCAATCGGTAAATTTGCCGTGGATCCAGGGTGACCCCTCCCCAAATCACTGAACTACGAACCAGGTTGCAGGCTTATTATTTGGTGGGGGAAAGGTGTCATACGCATTGGCATGCTAATAACGGCATACATTATGAGACGTGCTCGGATACGCGTGCATGGCCGCGGGCACATTCTTGGCACGACGCTGGCGGCCCGACGTCCTGTGTTGGCCTTCACAGGCTGGCAGTTATTGGCCGGTGGGTTGATGCTGGTGCCCGTGCCTGGGCTGTCGATCCGCCACTGCCGGTGCTAAGCGTCACACAGATGTAGGCTACGTTTACCTTCGATCGCCGGAGCCTACTGGCTATACGCTTTGGTTCCGGGGCATTGCTCGATTGTCGTCGGTGGCAAGTGTCGTCGCTGGAGTTGCTGAGTTCTTTAACGGCAGTGCTTCTCGGTTGGGCACTGCTGGACAGACGATGACGGATTGGTCGCTGGCCGGACTGATCATTGTGCTATGCAGTGAGTGGGGCACAGGCCCACAGTGCACAGCGGCCCTTAATCGATAACTTCTCCCGAGCTACCGAGATCGCGACACGAACCGCGGAGCCATTGACATCAGAAGGGTAGAGCGTCGCATTCGCGAACTTGTCCGGCGCTTCGGGGCATTCTAGGTATGACCAAGGATGCACAGATTAAGCAAAACGCATGACGCAGGGACGCACTACTGATTACAGAACGGCGCGCCGATCTTCGATCCATGTGCCTGCGCGGCGCGCTTCGACTTCATGCGATTCATCGCGCCATGGCTCCTTAAGTGCAGCGGCCAGCCATTCCTGCATGGATTTAAGCTCCAGTAGGCGAGCCAGGTATTGCATGGATGCCGCCTCCAGTTCCAAGCCATAGGTCTTCACACGGAAGGCAACCGGTGCGTAGAAAGCATCGACCGCAGTGAATTGATCACCTGCCAAAAAGGGGCCTCCAAATTTCGCCAGCCCCACTGCCCAAAGCTCGTTTAGACGAGCGAACTCATGTGCAAGAGGCAGAGTGAGGGAGTCAAGCTTGACGCTAATGCCGCAATTCATGGTGCAGCGTTCTCGCAGCTCAGAGAACCCGGAGTGCATCTCCGCCGCAGCACTCCGCGCCCATGCGCGAGCCTTAGCATCTGACGGCCAGACATGCTCGTGTCGTTCGGCCAAGTATTCGACGATAGCAAGTGAATCCCACACTACAAGCTGCCCGTCCACAAGGCACGGAACTTTTCCTGTCGGTGATACATCGCGAATGGCAATGAGGCCGGTTTCGCCATCCAAGGGAACCAGTGATTCGATAAACGGAATGGTGAGTTCACGCATTAGCACCCAGGGGCGCAAGGACCAGGAGGAGTAGTTCTTGTTTGTGATGATCAGTTTATACATATTGGGCAATTTATCTATGATGTCCAACGGGTAGATCAGAACGCGTGGGGTTAGGCGGGACACTAAAAGCCATATGGACTTGACCCGTTTCCACGGACAGCTTGAGCTTCTTCATTGAGCTCCTGAATCATCTGACTTTCGATGTGGGTGGATTTTTGTAAATGTTTCCTTTCAAGGTTATTGGATGACTGGTAATTTAATCCTGAATGCCGCCTGCGCAGGTTGTTCCAACTCTCGATCCAGGTAAAGACGCGCAGGCGTGCCCCGGTTTTGGTCTTCCAGCTTGCCAAACGCAATACTAGTGTACTGGGCGGATTCAACCGGTCCTCGCAACACTAGATTGTTGAACAGATTTTAGGTATTCGTCTAGTGCTTCGGCCGGTGTCTTCCAACCGAGCGTTTCCGGGGCCTGGAATTCAGTGCATTGGCAACGGCCTGTATCTCTTGAGCGCTCCAGCGAGACAAGTCTGTGCCCTTTGGAAAGTATTGTCGCAGGAGGCCGTTCGTGTTCTCGTTTGTGCCGTGCTGCCATGGACTGCGCGGGTCGGCGAAGAATACCTTCACCCCGGACTCGACCGTGAAGCGGGCGTGATCAGATAGTTCTTTGCCACGATCCCAAGTCAATGACCGCCACAATTGAGCAGTCAGGTCAGTCACGGTCTTCTTGAGCGCATTGGCCATCGTGATAGCTCCGTAGCCAGCCAGCGCAGGGCCATTCTTCGTCCTGGGCATCAGCCCGTAGCCTTCCTCGCGAGGCAGGTGAACAAGCATGGTGAATCGGCTTGATCGCTCGACCAGCGTTCCAATCGCGGACCGGTTCAGGCCGCTAATCAGGTCGCCTTCCCAATGTCCCGGCACAGCGCGATCCTGCGCTTCTGCAGGTCGGCTAGATATCATCACATCCTCACTAACGTGCGCCCAGGCCTTGGCTCGTGCCCTGGCTCTGGGCACGCGTAACGCCCGCCCAGTGCGCAAACAGCTAACCAGCTCGCGCTTGAGAGCCCCTCGGCCTTGGATATAGAGAGCCTGGTAAATTGCTTCGTGAGAGATGCGCATGGATTCGTCTTCCGGAAAGTCGCTCTGCAGCCGGTTGGAAATCTGTTCGGGCGACCAACCATTGACCCATTTACGGTCACCGCGATGCGGCTTGTTTCTCCCTTTGAACAGCGCAGGCCTCGGCCCGGAAATGTCGCGGCCATCAGCGTCGCGAACCTTGCCCTCCAGACGGTCTTGTACGTAGTGGCGCAACCGTGGGTTAGTCACCAGTTTCGAAGGCTTGGGTCTTTTAGCAACCAGTTCCGCCTTCCACTGCGCAACCGAAGCTCGATACTCAAGTCTGCCGCCACGAGTTGCAGCGTTACGTGTCAGTTCTCGGGAGACCGTTGATGGGCTGCGCCCGATACGGCGAGCAATCTCTCGTACCCCGACGCCTTGAAACGAAAGTAGTCCAATCTCTTCTCGCTCGCGAACGACAAGTACCGGCTGGATATCGGACTCAACATGGAAAGCGGCATGCCACCCTTATGACGGAACCAACGAGTTCCTACTGCCTGCGACACACCAGCAGCCTCTGAAGCCTTCTCACTTGTAATGCCTGTTGCGATTTGCTCCCAGAATCGCCGCTCGATCTCACGCCGATGCGACGGCGCACCTGGCGAACGCATAGCTCCTCGCCCTGTCAACTGATGCATCCACCCTGCTGGTCGTCCCATAAACACCTCCTTAGATCAAAGATGTTGCGACGACCGGTTGAATCCGCCCTGGCTTCCTTGATCGGAATGGTGAATCACCGACTCGGGCTTTCGGGTCATCAAGGCCATGTTGAGCGCTTCGATCACCAGGTCAGCGGTCATACGCTCTCCAAACGCCCAACCCACTACACGGCAGCTGTATACGTCAATGACCATGGATAGATACAGGAAGCCGGTCCACGTCGGAATGTAGGTATGTCCGCCACCCACAGCTGGTTGATGTCAGTCGCCACAAACGTCCAGTTCACCAGATCCGGCGCCGGGCGATGGCGCACATCGCGCTCGGTGGTCACGCAGAAATTACGTCTGCGGCTCACGCCACGCATTCTCCCAATACGCATCAGACGGGCAATGCGTTTGCGGCTGGCGACAATGCCTGCATCTTGCAGTTCAGCACGAATGCGTGGCATGCCAAAGGTTTCATCGCTGGCGACAAATGCCGCACGGATGTGCGTGATCAGTACGACGTTGGCTTGTTGACGCTGGCACACGGGACGTTGCAGCCAGCCATAGAAGCCGTTGGCAGAGACCTTGAGGGTTTTATACATCGTGCGCACGGGCAGGTCGGCCTGGTTGGCTGCAATCAGCGCGAAGACGGGGTGAACGTCTTGTCGCCGTTGTGGGCAAACCAGGCCGTAGCCTTTGCCAGTATGTCACGCTCCATCTGGACTTGACGGAGCTTGCGGCGCAGCTCGATGAGCTCCTGGCGCTCGTCGGTATTCAGTGGGCCTGATTGGGACGGCATAACGCCGCTGGCCGCCTCGGCCTGGCGCACCCAGTTCAGGATGCTGGTGACGTGACAGCCAAACTCACGGCCAGTTCGCCGGGCTTCCTGCCCGCTCGAACCAGTTCAATCATTTGCTCACGAAATTGCGCCGGATACGGCGGCTTGGGGGTATGCGGTTTGCTCACTCGGGACTCCTTCTGCAAGAACAATAAGGTGTCCGTGAAATGGGGTCAACTTCAGTTCTGAGAGATTAGCACCAAGTCGGGCTTAATGTGACAGTCCCGATGGTCTTTCCATTCGCCGGTTAGCGCGTGATCGCGGTAACGCGGTTCAAGTGGTTGATCATTCGCCAGTGCATCCACGGCGGGAAACAAATCAATTTCGAGCACTGCCCGGTGTTGGCCTTTACTCTTACGTTTGTAGTCGCGCTTGAACGGCTGGTCCGTAAGCGTCCGGCGAACCCATGTTCCCCGCTACCGTAGCCAAAACGTAACCATGTTAAAACAGAACCAACGGTTTATAAGGCTTTGTGAGGCTTCATATCAATGATTGCGGGTGATGCAAGGCATTGATTAAATGAGTATAATTATCTAACTCCGATCCTACGAACCAAGGGGTCAGGAGTTCGAATCTCTTCCGGCGCACCAGTACTACAAAGGGGTTAGCGGAAGCGCTCTTTATTCATGTATTTCTAATCATTCAAGCGGTGTGTTTCCTCACCCGGCGCACCAGTATCTGGATCGATCCAGTCCGATATACCTAACTCATCTTCTGCTTCTTCCAGGGTTTCGCCTGGCTCGAAATCACTATCAGCGTTGTAATCCATATCCTGCGTGGCATCGAGTAACGTGGCAAACGGACCATACTCAACCCCTGAGTCGGTGTCGAGCCAATAAAATCCGTCAGGTCGCTCTATCACACGGGTGTGGTCTGATTCTGTAGAGCTTTCAGAGTTTGTGTCTTTCATGGTGTTTCTCCGCGTATCCAAACTATAGGAGCCTGGCTGCTAAGGGCAAGGCGGCAAGGGCTTAGGTTTAAGCCCATATTCACTTAGCGACTCTCGCCATATTCAACTTGAATGTCTGAATACGGCACCCGTCTTGCACAGGTGAAAACAATACCTTGAGAAAGAGATATTGAAAAGTCACTAAAATTCTGATGCCGACTACTGTACAGTACACCCGTGATGGGGGAGTGGTGTTGTAATATTGGGCGCGATAATTTAAAGCTGAATGAAAGGGAAACAATGAATATCGGATTTTCGAAAAAAATACTTTTACCATTAATGCTGAGTGCGATAGTGACCGTCGCAGGATGCGGAGACAAGAAGAAAGATACCGCTGAAAAAGGCAGTTCCCAAGTGGCAGCCAAGGTGAACGACACTGAGCTGACGGTACATCAAGTCAACTTTGCTATGCAGCGCATCCCTAACCTGGACAAAAACCGCGCCAAGGAAGCCTCGCTACAAATTATCCGATCACTGGTGGACCAAGAAGTCATTGTGCAACAGGCTGTCAAAGACAAATTAGATCGCGACCCGACGGTGATGCAAGCTACAGATGCCGCCCGCAATCAAATCCTTGCGCAGGCCTACATGGAGCGCAAGCTGGGGACGCCCGTTGAGCCAACCGCTGCCGAAGTGGCGGCCTATTACAATCAACATCCTGAGTTCTTCTCGCAGCGTAAGGTTTATCGTCTGCAGGAAATCGCGATACAGGCACCCAAGGACAAGCATGAAGCAATACGTGCTCAGCTTGCCGCCTCCAAAACATTGAATGAGTTTGGCGAGTGGCTGAAAGCCCAAAAATATCCCGTCAAGGCTTCGCAAGGGGTTAAGGCCTCGGAACAATTGCCACCGCAGCTTTTACCGAAGCTGCAAAGCATGCCTGATGGTCAGGCCATCGTGGTGACGACGCCAGAAGGTTTGCTGGTGCTTGTATTAGCAGGCTCCCAGGCACAGCCGGTTACCGAAGTCCAAGCTAAACCTGCAATAGAGAAGTTGCTCCAGAATCAAAAACGTCAGGAAGCCGCCAAGCATGAGTTGGATACACTGAAAGCTGCCGCCAAAATTAAATATCTGGGGGAATTTGCCGATGCGGCGAAAGAGCCCGTGATAGCAAAAGAGCCTTCGCCAGCAGCTAAAACACCTGCGGCAGGTGCAAAGGCAGTGCCCGCCGATACGAATTCGGACGCGATCAGCAAAGGAATTTCGGGTCTTAAATAATCATAAAGACTCGTTGTATTGAGTCAGGTTTTGCTTATGTCACCTATATTCGCTCGCAGCCTGCCGTTTGCGCTGTACATATTGTTTCTTGCGCTCGAAGGCAGCGTGTCGAATTGGGATCCGAGTTTTGATGTCCGCTGGCTTTATCCAGTTAAGGCAGGTCTAGTCGCTGTTGCGCTATTATTTTTGTGGCGACATTACACAGAACTCAAATGTGAGCGTTTATCACGCGCACAAATCTTGTTATCGATTATCGTCGGATTGATGGTGCTGGGTTTGTGGGTCAATCTGGATGCGCGCTGGATGCTGCTGGGTGATCCTGGCAAAGGCTATATACCGCTGGACTCCAAAGGCAGGCTGGAGCTTTTATTGATAGCTTTCAGATTTACAGGCGCCGCGCTGGTAGTCCCTCTTATGGAAGAACTGTTCTGGCGCTCATTCATTCAGCGCTGGATACATCGTCCTGATTTTATGGCGCTCGATCCAGCCCAAGTCGGGATGCGTGCCTTACTGATAGCCAGTGTTTTGTTTGCGGTGGAACATCAGCAGTGGTTGGCCGGATTTATCGCCGGCTTGGCGTACGGCGGTTTATATATTTATACGCGTAACCTGTGGGCGCCCGTTATAGCGCACGCGATCACAAACGGTGGCTTGGGTATTTATGTGGTGTTGACAAGGCATTGGCAATTTTGGTGAATAGATATAAACCTGCGTTGCTCGCAAGTATCCTGGCTTCGTTATTCTCATCGTCATTCTCATCGTCCGCTTTTGCGCTGGAAGGCGATACGTTTCGACCTTTTGTCTCGTTCTCGCAGTATTACGACGATAATCTGTTTCGCCTCGCGGATAGGGAACCTATTGTCCTTAATAGGCGAGTGTTGGTCGGCCCGCAAGCAGATTCTTATAATGTGCTAAATTTTGGCACCAATATAGATTGGCGTATAAAGCGTCAGCAGCTTGTAGCACGCATTGCAAAAAGCATGGTACGTTATTCCAAATTTGATTCCTTGGATTATGATGGTTCTGATTATCTGGGTCAGTGGAATTGGCAATTGGGTAATCACTGGAATGGGCAGATAGGCGCGACTCAGACACAGTCACAAAGCAGTTTTACGGATTTGAATGCCAGCATTGCATTGAATAACCAGCGGACTGTGCGCAACGTGTTCGGTACTGCCAATTGGCAATTTCATCCCCGTTGGCAAGTAGGCGGAGCGGTAAATAAAGTTGAGGCCATTAATAGCGACGTGACCCAGCTATCAAATGATTTCGAGGAACAAGCTGAGGAATTGAATTTGACCTGGTCCACCCCTAAAGGGAGTAGCGTACGAACACAGTTGCGTATAGCCAAAGCCGCATATCCCAACACACAGTTTGCCGCCATCGATAATGGATACTCTCAGCAAGATATCAATGTTTTCACGGTTTGGCCTTATAGCGGATTAACGCGATTCCAAAGCAGAATTGGTTACCAGAAGCGTCAACATAATAGTCTATCGGCTCGAGATTTTTCCGGGTTTACCGGAAGGGCATCTGTGGATTATTACGCTACTGGTAAAACCGCCTATAGCCTTAGCGTGTATCGCGAACTCGGCGCAGTCAGCACTATTAGCAGCAGCTATCGTGTGACTACGGGGTTTAGTTTGAATGGGCTTTTGAATATGACTTCAAAGCTTAGCTTGAACGCGGCGCTCACCAGAGAGACTGATGACTTTAAAGGTGATGCGGGAATTTACACATTTAGTTTTCCGGTGAGGCAAGATAAAACCCAAAGCGCGTCACTTAGCCTAAATTATCAGCCCTTGCGATCTGCAGTAATAGGCTTGGGCGCGCAAACGGGTCGTCGGGTGTCCAATGATGTTATTAACCAGAGCAGTTATAAATTCAATACAATATTCGCTAATGTGCGGGTAGATTTTTAATGTCCACGACCTCTTTATCCTTGTTAGGCAACAAATCCATAGCTTTTGTTGTAGAGGTAATACTGATGACCGACAAGGCTGGTAGTCTTGATTGAATCCACTGGAGTTTTTGTTATGTCAACGTTGTTACGTAGTTTTATTGCGGTCCTTGCCCTTGTCTTTGCTTACCCCGCAATTAGTGCAAACAACGACTACCGCTTGGGTACCGGTGATGTATTACGCATTACCGTATATGGGCAGCCTGATCTGACTACAGAAGCGCGAATCGGCGAGAATGGAAGTATCACCTTTCCCTTGATAGGGGAAGTTAAGCTGGTGGGCAGCACACCCTCGCAGGGCGAAGCAGAAATTGTGCGTCGTCTCAAGAAGGGTGGGTTCATTCTGGATCCCAACGTCAACCTTAATATCGTGCAATATCATAGCCAACAGATCTCTGTGCTGGGCCGCGTCAATCGACCTGGTCAGGTCACACTCGATAAGATCAGTCGGGTGTCTGATGCATTAGCGTTGGCGGGTGGAATTATCGTTGATGGAGCCGACACCATTACATTGGTGCGCGAGCGCAATGGCAAAACAGAGTACCGCGATATTGATGTCATCGCCCTTTTTAAAGAGGGCGGTGAAACCTCCAATGAGGTTGTGAGTGATGGCGACATTATCAACGTAGCCAAACAGCCGATGTTCTACATATACGGTGAAGTGCAGCGCCCCGGTTCTTTTCGGCTGGAACAAAACATGACGGTAGTACAGGCATTGTCAATGGGAGGCGGGCTGACCCAACGTGGTACACAGAGAGGCATCAAGATTTTGCGGCGCGATAATAAAGGTGCAATGCAGGAACTGGCGACACAGCTTTCGGATTTGGTGAAGAAAGACGACGTGATTTACGTCAAGGAAAGTCTGTTTTAGTTCGGTCAAATTAGCTACCAAGGATATCAATGAACTTCACTCAATTACTCCTAGTAATGAACGCGCGAAAGTGGCTTATCGTGAGTATATTGCTACTTACTATTGCGGGCACAGTGGTCGTGAGTCTTTGGTTGCCGAAGGAGTATACGGCGATCACGACATTGATTATCGATTCCAAAAGCAAGGACCCCCTGACTGGTCAATTGCAGTCGTCATTAATGTATCCCGGCTACATGACAACTCAATTTGAGCTGATAAGAAGTTTAACTACCGCACAAAAGGTGGTCAAAGAACTGAGACTTACAGATAACCCTCAAACCCGAGAAAAATTCATGCTGTCAACTCAAGGTAAGGGTTCCATTGAGCAGTGGTTGGCTAACCTACTAATACCTCAACTAGATGTCACATCTACACGTGAATCCAGCCTAATCAATATTGCATTTAGTGGGACCGACCCCCAATTCACAGCCCTCATGGCTAATGCGTTCGCGAAAGCTTATATAGACACAAGCCTAGAGCTTCGATTAGTCCCAGCGCGACAAACCGCCGCTTGGTTCAATGAGCAAATTACTCAATTACGGGCTAATCTTGATAAAGCCCAACAGAGACTTACAGCATATCAGCGTGAGAAAGGGATAGTCGAGTCTGAGGAGCGTTTAGATGTTGAAACGCGACGGCTTGCTGATATAGCGGGGCAAGTAGTAGCCGCGCAATCGTCAGCATTTGAAGCGAGTTCTCGGGCACGAGATAGCCGCTCTATGCCGGAAGTATTCAATAACCCGTCTGTACAGAACCTTAAAGCACTCATAGCCCAGGATGAAGCGAAGCAGGCGGAGCTTGCTAAAAGGGTTGGTGTTAATCACCCAGATTATCAGCGTGTTCAGGCAGAAATCGACAGCTACAAAGTCAAACTTGCAAATGAACTCAACACAGCGTCCAAAGGGCTGGGTGCTGGTGCCACGGCAGCGCGACAACGTTTTACCGAAATGGGCGGTGCATTTGCTACCCAGAAAGCACAAGTTCTCGACATGAAACAGCGTCGTGAAGAGGCCTCACGCTTGGCCCGAGATCTAGAAAACGCTCAACGCATTTATGATGTAGCCTTACAGCGCTACAGTCAGAGTAATATGGAAGCACAGTCTGTTCAAACAGATATTGCAGTATTGAATCCTGCGACCCCTCCCATTAAACCTTCCAAACCCAAAGTTTTACTTAATACACTTCTCTCCGTGGTTTTGGGTACAGTACTGGGCGTAGGTATTGCTTTCTTGATTGAATTACTAGATCGGAGGGTCCGATCTGGACAGGACATTACCACAGTATTAGAGATACCAGTATTAGCCGAGATGGTGAAACCGGGAGCTCGTTTTTTTATCTCTCGTCTGTTTCGAAAATCGACTACCCCCCATGATTACAAGCTAAACGCTTAGTAAATTACTATCCGATGGATTCTTAATAAGTGGATAACGAAACTCATGAACCCACCTTCTAGCCCTATTGAGAGCGTACCAGGTATTCCCATTGCTACTGTTAAAGATACAGATGCTGCAATTGGGAAGTTACTGCAAGATGCGGGCAAGCTGGAACTACGGGATATGGAGCGCGTGTTTAAATTACAGCGTGATCAAAACCTTCGTTTTGGAGAAGCTGCAATCAATCTCGGCTTGGTAACCGAGGCGGATATCCAGCATGCGCTCTCTTTTCAGTTCGAATATCCTTACTTATCTCATGATCGTGAGGGACTTAGCAAGGAATTGGTTGCTGCAATTACGCCGTATGGCAAAGAGGCTGAAATTTTACGGTCTATTCGAGCCCAATTATTATTGCGGTGGTTTCAGGAGGGGCATAAAACGTTGGCGATTGGCTGTGCAGGAGAAGGAGATGGCGCGAGTTATCTGGCCGCAAATTTTGCGGTGTTATTTGCGCAGCTAGGCAGAAAAACCTTGCTGATTGATGCCGACATGCGACATCCGCGTCAGCACCAGATATTCAATCTGGGTAATGGCAAAGGGCTCTCTGACATCTTGGCGGGGCGGACAGACGCCACGATTGCCAGCCCGATAAAATCGTTTCCTACACTGTCCGTGCTTCCCTCGGGTTCGCCACCGCCTAACCCGTCCGAGTTGTTGATGCGCCCTGCATTCGGCGCGCTCTTGAGCGGACTGGAAAGTGCTTATGACGTTATTCTGATCGACACTGCACCTTCACAACATGTATCCGATATTCAAGCCGTCGCTGCACTTACAGGCGGCGTTTTAATAGCCGCTCGCCGCAATGTGAGTAGACTGACTGCACTCGGGGATCTTAAAGAAAAAATTCTTCTTAGTGGCGCGCAGGTAATCGGCGCGGTCGTGTTGGACTGAGCTTGACATGAGTACGCTTGCTCCGCATACGCCCTCGCGGGTCCTTTTGGCTCCTTTCAAAACAGGATGGCCTGTGGTTCTGGGCCTGCTGGTTTTGTATCTACCCACCTACTGGATGCTGGCACACGGTCTGTGGAATACGGATGACTACGCTCATGGCCCTATAGTATTAGCGGTCACCTTGTATCTGATTTGGCAGCAGCGCGGTATTTTTGTAAGAGGCGCTAACTTACATAAGCCCTCCAGCAGCGAAGCGTCGATGGGCTGGATACTCCTGATATTGGGCTTGCTGATGTATGCGGTAGGTCGCTCGCAGGACATTGTGATATTTGAAGTCGGCTCGCAGGTTCCGGTTATTCTCGGGGCATTGCTCATCACCTTGGGTTTGCCCGCGGCGCGCACTTTATGGTTCGCACTATTCTTCCTGCTGTTCATGATTCCGCTGCCGGGTTTTCTGGTGGACGCCGTCACCGGGCCGCTTAAGCAATATATTTCAGTCATCGCCGAGCAGGTGCTGTATGCAGCCGGTTATCCCATCGCGCGTTCCGGGGTTGTCCTCTCCGTAGGGCAATACCAATTGCTGGTGGCCGACGCCTGTTCCGGCCTGCATTCCATGTTCAGTCTGTCCGCCATGGGCCTCTTGTATCTGTACCTGATGCAGCACACCAGCCTCACGCGCAATCTCATCATCGTGGCCGCCATCCTCCCGATTGCATTTATTTCCAACGTGGTGCGTGTGATTGTGTTGATTCTGGTGACTTATCACATGGGTAATGAAGCTGGACAAGGCTTTCTGCATGGCTTCGCGGGCATTATGCTATTCGTGATCGGCCTGCTGTTTTTGTTTGCGCTGGACGGAATATTGGGTTTTATTTTCCCTAATCGCCCACGCGCTCGCACTCAACCCTAATTCATGTGCTTGCAACCGAACGGGCTTAAACTTTTTTGCTTTGGGTGTGCCACCCTGGCCTCTGGAAACAGAATATGAAACTCGTCAGCTTCAAGCCTCTCGTCATTGGTCTGTGCATGCTGGCGGCTGCGGGTATGGCGCTCGCGCTCAAACCGACGGCCAGACTGGTCGATGCCGAGTCGAAAATTAATCTTAAAACGCTGATTCCTGTCCAGTTCGGTGACTGGAAAATGGACGAAAGCATTGCCCCCCTGCTCGTTACTCCAGAACTCCAAAAGGTGATCGACGAAACCTACAGTCAGACATTAAGCCGAACCTATGTGAATCGAGGAGGCAAGCGCATTATGCTCTCAGTCGCCTATGGGGGTAACCACGGGGAAGGCATGCAGACTCACCGTCCCGAGGTATGTTATCCCGCCCAGGGTTTTCAGGTAGTCAAAGAACCCCAGCCCGTCTTACTCGGCACGCAATATGGGGAACTGCAGGTCAACCGATTGGTAGCAGAACAAGGTTCGCGTCACGAGCCGATCACATACTGGGTAGTGGTGGGCGATAAGCAAACGCAGTTTGGCTTACGCATGAGACTCGCGCATCTGCGCTATACCCTCACCGGGGTGATTCCAGACGGCATGCTGATTCGGGTCTCTTCGATTGATCAGGACGACCAGGAGGCTTACCAGAATCAGAGCGAATTTATACGCGCCATGCTGGCCGCTTTAAGAGGTAAGGAACGCGAACATATCACGGGCAAATTCGACTCCTAAGTCAACAACGGGGGAACGCACGGGAACGGAAATCCCGCCATGGGGTGGGTTTATTATTTTTTTTCGAAAATCAGACAGAACAATCATGATTAAAAAAGCTCTCATCACCGGCATCACCGGCCAGGACGGTGCCTACCTGGCCGAGTTTCTACTTAATAAAGGCTATGAAGTCCACGGCATCAAGCGCCGCAGCTCGCTCTTCAACACCGATCGCATCGACCATCTGTACGAAGAGCCGCATGTTAAAGACCGCCGCTTCATTCTGCATCATGGCGACCTCACCGACTCCTCCAGTCTGATTCGCATCATCCAGCAGGTGCAGCCCGACGAGATTTACAACCTGGCCGCGCAAAGCCACGTCGCGGTGAGCTTTGAGGAACCCGAATACACCGCCAATTCTGACGCTTTAGGCTCGCTACGCGTACTCGAAGCCATCCGCATTCTTGGACTGGAGAAGAAAACACGTTTCTATCAGGCCAGCACCTCCGAACTCTTCGGCAAAGTGCAGGAAATTCCGCAGAAGGAAACCACGCCGTTCTACCCGCGCAGCCCCTATGCCTGCGCCAAGCTGTACGCCTACTGGATCACCATCAACTACCGCGAAGCCTATGACATGTATGCCTGCAACGGCATCCTGTTCAATCACGAATCTCCAGTACGCGGCGAAACCTTCGTCACTCGCAAGATCACCCGGGCGTTGGCGCGCATCAAACTCGGCCTGCAAAGCTGTCTTTTCCTCGGCAATATGGACGCGCTGCGCGATTGGGGCCACGCCAAGGATTATGTCGAAATGCAATGGCTGATGCTTCAACAGGAACAGCCCGAAGACTTTGTGATCGCCACCGGCGTGCAATACAGCGTGCGCGATTTCGTCAACGCTGCGGCAAAAGAGCTGGGCATGACCATCCGCTGGGAAGGGCGGGGCGTCGAAGAAAAAGGCTTTGATGCCACCGGCAAATGCATTGTCGCCGTCGACGTGCGTTACTTTCGTCCCACTGAAGTTGAAACTCTGTTGGGTGACCCTAGCAAAGCAAAAGAAAAACTTGGCTGGACACCCAAAATCAGCTTTGCCGAACTGGTCGCGGAGATGGTCCGCGAAGACCTGAAAGTCGCCGAGCGCGACGAACTGGTGAAGAAGCACGGCTACAAGGCCATGGATTATCATGAATGAAATTGTGACATCCCTTTGCTGGATCGTCCTTAGAGCCATTGGAGAAGCTTTTAGATTTGCTGGCAGCTCCACCGGGCGGAATTTGCCGTGCTGTGGCTGTCGTTGAGTTAATAGGGAATGTGAACTTTATTAGAATGAACCTCACAGACAAAATCTATATCGCCGGTCATCGTGGTTTGGTCGGCACTGCTCTTGTGCGCAACCTACGTGCTAGAGGCTTCGAGAACTTTGTAACGCGTACCCACGCCGAACTGGATCTCGCTAGCCAAGCTGCGGTCGAGACCTTCTTTGCGATTGAAAAACCCGATTACGTATTTCTTGCTGCAGCCAAGGTGGGTGGTATCCATGCCAACAATGTTTACCCAGCTGAGTTTATCCGCGATAACGTAACTATTCAGGCTAATATCATCCATGCCGCCTATTTGAATGGCGTCAAGCGCTTGATGTTCCTGGGATCCAGTTGCATTTACCCCAAGCTCGCACCGCAGCCGATGAAAGAAGAATATTTGCTGACGGGTCCGCTGGAATCGACCAACCGCCCCTATGCCCTCGCCAAGATTGCCGGGATTGAAATGTGCTGGAGTTATAACCGTCAATACGGCACAAAATTCGTCGCCGTTATGCCCACCAATCTGTATGGCCCGGGCGACAACTACCATCCCGAGAATTCCCACGTCATCCCTGCGCTGATTCGCAAGTTTCACGAGGCTAAAGTGAGCAACAGCTCAACTGTCACGGTCTGGGGTACGGGCACCCCAAGGCGTGAATTTCTCTACAGTGAAGACATGGCTGATGCCTGCGTATTTCTGATGGACCTGCCGGATTCGAAATTCGATACCCTGCTGGGGTCCGACGAAGCGGCAACCAGCGTCTTTATGCCACCTTTGGTGAATATCGGTGTTGGAGAGGACCTGACAGTAAGGGAACTGGCCGAATCGGTTAAGGTTGCGGTAGGTTATAACGGCGAAATTGTTTTCGACATCAGCAAACCAGATGGCACACCGAGGAAGCTGCTGGATGTAACCCGACTCAATGGCATGGGGTGGGTTGCGAAGACCGGAATGAACACAGGTCTTGCCCAAGCGTATTCGGATTTTATCGAGAGTCATTGCGGCTGACTTGAATGGAGCGATGTGATGATCCATTTTTTGACGCAAACCTTTCTACAACATCGGCGGTCTGGCCAGTGAAAAGCAGACCATTGCCGATGCTGACGGGACGCCGGGCTCTGACGTGACGCCAAGCCTGACCGAACTGAGCCTAAGGGCGGTCAAGTGGAATTATCTTGGCATCGCTGCTCGAATCGTTTCCCAACTGGTCGCCCAGATTGTACTGGCCCGCTTGCTGGGGCCTGAGGCGTTCGGCTTGTTTGCTTCAGCATTTCTAGTGATCGGTATTGGCAGCATCCTGGCCGAGATGGGGCTGGGCTCAGCACTGGTGCAGAAGAAACAATTATCAGAGTCCGATGTGCGCTTTGCTTTCACCTGGGTCTGTCTCGGCGGGGTTTTTATGTCCGGCCTTGCCTATTTGTTGGCGGATGTGATTGCCCAGTTTTTCGGGGATGAACGGATCGCGTCGGTGATGCGTGGGTTGTCACCGGTATTTGTTCTCCAGTCGCTTTCCATTGTGCCCCTAGCGCTTCTGAAGCGGGATATGGAGTTCAGGACGGCACAAATTGTTCAGGTGACTTCCTACCTCATTGGTTACATGCTCGTAGGCGTGGGCTTTGCGCTTGCAGGCGCAGGTGTATCGAGTCTGGTCGCGGCCTGGATTGGCCAGTCGGCGCTCTCGGCAGGAATGTTTTATGTGGCTAGACAGCATTCCATGAGGCCTATGATACGGGGCGGAGATCCCGGACTCAAACAATTTAGTGTTCGTGTCCTATTCACCAACATGTCGAACTGGGTGGTTGAAAATGTCGATAACCTACTGGTCGGGAAAGTTTTTGGGCCGACCGCATTGGGCCTGTATTCGGTTTCCTACAATCTCGTGCGCACGCCAGCCAATCATCTGGTCGTAACATTGCAGGCGGTCCTCTTCCCTGCCAGCGCAAGAGCCCAGGATAACCTCGGTAGTCTACGGCGTGCCTATCTGATCGTGGTCGCTGGGGTTGCGCTTATTGCATTCCCGATATTCGCTGGTGTTGCAGCGGTGGCGGATACCTTGATCGGTGCCTTGTTCGGGCAGCAATGGGCAGCGGCAGGGCCTGTGCTTCTGCCACTGTCTCTGTCCATGATGTTGCATGCTGTCATGGCTGTCGCCGGGCCGGTCTTGTGGGGCAAAGGTGCGGCGGGTGCCGAGATGAAGGTACAGTTTTGGATTGGGATTGCCTTCGTTGCTGCGTTGCTGGTCGCTTCGCGATACTCGGTAACCGCCATGGCATGGGCGGTATGCGGGGTTTATGGTCTGCGTGTAGCAGGCATGACTATGACATTGATGCGCCATGTCAGATTGTCTGTACGTGCCTTATTGAGTGCGCTGCGCGGGGGATCGGTGTTAGCAATGTTTGTCGTGCTCGCCCTTCTTGTTGTCGATAGGATGCTGCACGGGTGGACACCCATGCCCAGACTGGCTGTCGAAATAGCCTTGTCCGGAATTCTGCTGTTTGGTTTTGTGATGGCTTTCCCCCAAATTGCGCTGTCCAGCGACTTACTGGGCGTGACCCAGAAACTATTGACCAGAACGCCGCTTGGCCGCTCCTTCCTGATGCGACGCATTCAATCCCTTCAGCCGGTGCCCACACCGTGATTATTATCAAATTTGATTATCCGAACCTCGGATATGGGGTAATTATGACTACCGGATCTGACATGCAAAGTGGTTTGAATATCCGATGACCGGAGGAAATGATTTCTCAGGCAGGAGAGTACCTGTTGGCGTGCAAGAAGACGTCCCGGATGACGTGCTACTCAGTGTTATCCAACGCACGCAGCAGAACAATTCGCGAACAGATCCAATCCGATATGGGGTCATGCCTGAGGCGCTGAACCGCAATATCGAGGAGTCCGCGTCTTGCATATAGCCATCGTCGGCCCCATCGCCACAGAAGATATCCGTCACCTTCTGGAGGGCGAGGTCACCGATCTTCCTGTGGGTTATTCCGGCGCCCCCTTGCTGGTCACGCTCATTGCTGAGCTGCTGCGGCGCGGGCACCGGATTACTGCAGTGACATTGAGCGGAGAGATGGCGTTCGACTGGCGGCAGTCAGTCCGTGCCAAAAGCGTTAATCTGGAAATGATATATGTGCCGATGCGCCGCCGTGCCTGGCAGCCCAATGGCTGGCGGCTGGGACGGATCGTCGATCTGTATGCCTTAGAGCGGCGTGGTCTGCAATATGCCATTGAGCAGGCGGCGCCGGATGTCGTGCATGCCCACTGGTCTTACGAATTCGCTTGGGCCGCGCAGCGTAGTGGGTTGCCAACGCTCATCACTTGCCACGACTCGCCCTTTCTGGTCGCGCGGATGTATAACCAATCCAGACCGACCCGCAGCCTGTACCGCTGGCTCAAGGCGGGCATGGCCTGGCATGTGCTGCGACACGCGCGACACGTAACGGCTGTTTCCCCCTACATGCGCGAGCAGGCGCAGCCGTTGTGCAAATGCTTGGTCACTGTCGTGCCTAACCCTTTGCCGTATTCAGTATGCGACAAAGCCCTTGATCTCTCTTGTCAACCGGATCCGCATTCCCCTTTACTGGCCATGGTGGCAAATGGTTGGAGTAAGTTGAAAAACCCTGAACCTGCGATGAAAGCTTTTGCCCGTTTTAGGATTCGCAAGCCCGGTGCGCGCCTCAAAATGTTTGGCTCAGATTTCGGACCTGGCGAGTGTGCCGAACTCTGGGCGCGGCGGAACGGGCTTGCAGTGGGTATGGAATTCATCGGGCGTGTGCCTTATGCTCAATTGCTTGATGAGCTGGCAGCTGCAGATGTCCTCGTGCATCCTTCCCTGGAAGAAACCTTTGGCATGACCATCGCTGAAGCGATGGCTCTCGGCGTGCCCGTAATCGGCGGCGCGCGTAGCGGGGCCGTGCCATGGGTGATTGGCGAGGGAGGGATTTTAGTAGACGTGACATCAGCCGCAGCCATCGAACAGGCTTTGCTAGATATTCTGAATAACCCCGAGCGCTATCGGACCATGGCAGAAGGAGCTCGGGCCCGTGTACTAGAGCACTTTACCGTTGCCAGTGTGGCGGACGCTTACGAGACCATCTATCAGCAGATTGCTGTGGCATGCAATACACCGGTATCGATAACCCCCATTACCAGATTGGAAAATAGGGGATAACAATGACCACTACACATCACATCAGAAAGCTCGCTCTCAACTTTGGTGCGGAACTGAATCGCTATCACCCGACCCAGCCCCAGGACAATTCGGTCAGTAGTCCCGCCTGCCCATGTATGGCGCCCATGCACAGGTCGCTCTCCAGTCACGCTATAGTTTTTTGAAAAATATCCCTAATGGGTGCATAGGTCAGTTGAGCAGGCAGCGCAGATACGAAAAAAAGTTTGAGCGGGCCGATGCCATTATTTGTATATCCAATAACATTCGTAACGATTTCCTGGATATCTACCCAGACCGGGAGCTTAGGGTGCAAGTTGTATATCACGGGGTCGATCACACGACAGGTCCGGCTGAAGGGCGCGCGATCAAGAACTTGCCCGTACGATGCGACGTACGAGGCAGTGACTTTCGTGTCGGAGAGACGATATTTAACTACGACTCTAAAGCGAAAATGTTATTGAGAATGGGAGACGTCGGGACGATCACGAATTTATGACTGTATCCAGCTATAAAAAGACAAGTATGAAAATTTTTACTCTCTCTCTTTTTTCCGCAGGAATTCTCGCGTTATATCCATTTAATTCGTTGGCCACCATTTTGACTTGTGTCGTTCCAGACGATCAGATTGCAGGTTCGAGTGCATGTATCCGCTTGGCTACTCTTGAGGGCTGGCTTCATAGCACGTCCTTACATGATGAACTCGGGAATTTAAAGGAGGATGTGCGTGTAGAGTTCAAACCTGGGGCTTACAAACTTACAAAACCTATAATTGTGGATAGGCTAATTACCGGAAATGGTCGTAATAAACTTGTTCTGGCGGGGGCTGGTGCAAAACTGACGATATTTTCAGGCGCTCGTTTGTTACGCTTTAATCCTGTTCTACCGTCGCTACTCGAAGAAAAGCATCTGCCACCCCACGTGGTAGTAGTTAACCTCAAGGAGGCTGGAATTTTGGAAGTCCCCAAATTTTCTGATAAGAGATTTGGCCGGGCCGATATGCCGGAATTGGAATTATTTTACCGAGGGAACCGAATGCCCATTGCTCGATGGCCTAATTCTGGTTATGCGAGGACGGATAGGGTAGATCAAATTGATAGAAAAATTGTTTTCTCAGTGAAGGACAAAGATACTGCTGCCTATAGAACAGAGCGAGACCTACGCGTCGGCGGTTACTTTAAGTACGATTGGGCGGATGAGAAGCTACAAGTTGAAAAAATTGACGCAGAAGGCCGCATACATTTCGCTGGCGCACAGCCCGCGTTCGGTGCCGAGATAAACAAAAGAGTTTTTTTTGAAAATGCTTTGGCAGACATTGATGCCCCGGGTGAGTGGCAAATTGATCGGCTTTCTGGGCTTGTGTATTTTCTCCCCCCCCACCCATTACAAAGTGATGAGGTAGCTGTGTCGCAGGGGGTGAGCGGTTTAGTAATGAAACGAGCGGTAAATGTAGAAGTGCGTGATCTTGGATTTGAGGACTTTCGTGGAGAAGGGGTTTTGCTAGAAGACGTTGACAATGTGATATTGGGGAATCTGCTGGTGAGGAATGTGGGTACAAACGGCGTCTCAGTATATGGTGTGAATACATTGATTGAGGGTGTAGAGATCAACAATACTGGTGCCGCTGGGTTGAGCCTGGTGGGAGGCGACCGGAAAACGTTACAACCTGGTTTATTGGTGGCACGGAAATGCACAATTACCCAGGTGGGCCGCTTGCAAAAAACATACACTCCCGCTGTATCCTTGTATGGCGTCGGAAATACTGTGGAAGATTCGGTTTTGCGGGGGGGTCCGCATGCTGCAATCATATTTCACGGGAATGACCATCAAATTCGTCGAAACCTTATAGAAGACTTCGTTCAGGAAACTGATGATGCTGGAGCAATTTACACGGGTCGCGACTGGACAGAGCGAGGTACGGTTATCGAGCAGAATGTGATCCGTAATATCGGGTCCGCCGACCTGCATTATGGTGCCCATGCAATTTACCTGGATGATCAGGCCAGTGGAATCATCGTGAAAAACAATCTCATCTCACACGCTGGGCGGGGTGTTTTTATCGGGGGCGGCAGGGATAACACCGTGTCAAACAATATATTCGCTAATTGTAATTACGGTGTATATCTTGATGCTAGGGGTCGCGCTACGTCCACCACACAGGGTATAAGTGCCAATCAGGACTACCTGGATAAGATACGAGCTGTCGGTGCTTCGTCCGCCCTCTACTCATCACGCTACCCCGGCTGGGCAACGTTGCTTAAAGATGAGCCCGGCGCACCCAAGAATAATATTGTGGACGGTAATATCTTCAGGAATTGCGGTCTTTCCAACATCAAAAGACGCAGTAGAGACGGCATTTTAATAACGGGATCCGTTGTGGTGAATAAAACTGAAAAAGTGCTGATTGACGACGTTAAGGTAAACACAATCCCGAAATTGCTAAAGGCTTTGCGCGCTAAGGGTAAGGCCCCCAAACCGAACGAGGTAATGAAAGTCGATGATTAACCCGACAGCCTTTTACTCCGCTAACGATTAGGATATTGCAATGGCATCCATAAATTTCTTTCCAAACCAATCGCATCGATTGCAGGACGCGATGCGATTGGTTGGATGGACAATGCTCAGTCTACTGATGGTTCCGTTCGCAGTCGTATTTCCAATACTCGTCCTAGTCAGCGTCGTTTTGCTCATCGGTTTTTCATTTCGATCCAACGCTGTTACGACAGGTACGGCGATTGTTGTCGTGTTGGGTCTCTTGGGATGGATGAACTCGACGAAGGCTCCATCCGGAGATTGGGGTTGGTATACACAGCATTTTCTTTTGTTGCAAAGACTGGACTTCACCAAATACTTAGGGCAGCGCATTGGGCCATTCACAATCAAAACCACCGAACCCACCTATTACTTTATCGCCTCAGTCATTGCAAGGCTATCCAATGGAAGTATCCCCGCCCTTGCATGGACCATTTCATCGTTGATATATATCCCCTTGGGCGTGTCTGTGGGTCTGATTTCCGCCAAGATGGTGAAAGTGCCCCGACATGTAGGGATCGCGACATTGGTTGCATTAATGATCGGAGTTACGTTTACCCTCACCACGCAACTTGTACGGCAAGAAGTCGCGGGTGCTTTGATGGTCTTTGGCTTTGTGCTCTTTTATTTTGGACACCGCACGATAGGGATGTTGTTAGCCACCCTAGGCGTCCTTTCGCATAATTCATCCCTGGTTCCTTTAGTGGCTATTATTGCAGCATACTGGTTTGCGGTCCGCCATGAGCGGCTTTCATGGGGCATGGTGACACTGCTTTGGAGCGCATTTATTGCCTCGGGATATGCTTACTTGCTCGGTCCAGGGGCGGATTACTATCAAAATGGAGACCCCGTCGGTGAAATCAGCACCGTAGTTATCCTGATGGATATTGCCATTTTATTGGCTTTTTTATTCGCCCGATCACATCTGGATGAACCAAAACGTTTCCTGAACATCCTGGCGGCTGCTGCAATCATATACTCCGGCTTTCTGCTAGGAGTGTCGCAGGCACCACTGCCTTTTCTCAGAATGTACTTTTATGTTGAATTATTTAGAACATTAATGGTGAGTGCCATTGTTTGTGCGTTGCTGCGTTTGCGTTATGGCACGCTATTGGCAGTGCCAATATTGTTGACAGCTGTTGTCTATATTGAGATGAGAATACGCGCTTCTCCCTTTTGGTATGGGGGGGGCGTCGTTGCCCACATACTCAGGCCATTCGCTTTTTTTAATTAATCCACTTGAAGCAAGGGGCGCTTATCTGATGAGCGTCTCACCTAACTTGGTTACTCCATATGAATGCAGAAGGATTTAAACAGGAACGCATCGGTTTTATCGCCCGTATCCGCCCTAAAAAATGCCTTTACTCTTTCTAAACTTGTGTAATGCCCATGTCGGAATTCATTGAAAGCTTACCTACTCCTCTCTCCCTACTCAGTCCGGGGCCATACCCTCAGCCCGCAGGCGCGCAAGCCCCGACTCTGTATGTGGGGGTCATCATGACTTCGCACAATCGTTGTGTAAAGACGTTAAAGTGTTTGAATACCCTGAGCGCGAGCCAACATGTCGGAAACGTGCAATTGAATGGGGTGCTGGTCGACGACGGCAGCACCGATGGTACCGCTGAGGCCGTGGGTAAGGCTTATCCGTGGGTACGTGTGCTGCGGGGCGACGGCTCGTTATTCTGGTGCAGAGGTATGCACCGTGCTTTCGAGACAGCGCTACATCACGGTTTTGATTACTACCTTTGGCTGAACGACGACACTATGCTATATGCGGATGCACTGGCGCGACTGTTGGATTGTGCAGCAGTGCAGCGAGCGCGTACAGGTAAGCCGGTGATCGTGGTCGGTAGCACGGTAGATGAGCATAGCGGCAAGCTGACCTACGGCGGCGAGCGCCGCGCGGTATGGTGGAGACGCACCAGCTTTGTCAAGGTACAACCGGGCGACCAGGCTCAGCTCTGCGAATCGATGAACGGGAATGTAGTGCTCATCCCGGCCGAGTCAGCGCGCCGGGTTGGCAATCTCGATCCGGCGTTCGAGCATGCCATGGGAGACACGGATTACGCTTTGCGTGCAACCAAGCTGGGGGTGGGCGTCTGGGTGGCACCGGGCGTGCAAGGAACCTGCGGACATAATTCAGTTAGTAACACTTTCCTGGATTCAGATTTGCCGTTATCGAAACGATGGCGGCAGATGCTGGGCCGCAAGGGCTTGCCGTGGCGTTCCTGGGGTGTGCTTACCCGCCGCCATGCGGGCATTTTCTGGCCTTTGTATTTTATTTGGCCTTATGTGCGCACCGTACTGGGCGGGGCGATGCCACGCTTGAAGTGATTATGTATTCTTCTTGGGAGACAAATATGGGCGATACTGCGAGCTATCTTTACGGTAATAAACTCTACGGCGACGATTTTGGTCCGGAAGAGATACGCGCCTGGTTCGAAGACGAGCGTGAAGGATATGCTGATCTGGGCGCCAAAGAGCTTGACGAAACCCAGTACGAATACCAGGCATTGAATCAGTTTCATGGCTTCAGGCATTTGCCAAAAAATGCCCGCTTTGAGCATGTGCTGGGGTTTGGCAGCTGTTTCGGTGGGGAATTTGAGCCCATCGCCCATCGTGTTGGACGCCTCACTATCGTGGATCCTTCGGATGCTTTCGTGCGTTCAAGTGTCTTTGGCATTCCCTGCGATTACGTCAAGCCCGTGGAAAGCGGCACCCTTCCCTTTGCCGATGCCAGCTTTGACATGCTCACCTGTTTTGGTGTGTTGCATCACATTCCCAATGTTTCCGACGTGGTGCAGGAACTGGCGCGCTGCCTCAAGCCGGGTGGTTATGCGCTGATACGCGAACCTATCGTGTCCATGGGGGATTGGCGCAATCCAAGACCGGGGCTGACAAAACGTGAACGCGGTTTGCCATTACCCATTTTCAAAGAGATTGTGAAGAACTCAGGCCTTATTCAGCAGCGAGTCGGATTGTGTATTTTCAGGCCTATCCCCAAGATAGGGGACATGTTCAAAATGCGTGTATATAACGCAATGGCACTGGTTCAAGTGGATAGCCTGATCTGTAATCTTCTGCGTTGGAATATTCACTACCATCCGCTGAAACCCTGGCATAAATTCAGGCCGCAATCCGCCTACTTCGTCTTGCAAAAACCGACATAAGCGCTGTCATGAGCACAGGAGTCTGGAACCGGCCTCCATGTGGTGTATTGCAGCGAGCATGAGCAGGATCGTGAGTGGAACGTGGTCAGACATCATTTACATATATGTTCAAAGAGAAATAAATGATTAATTGCCCCGCATGTGGATCAACAAATATTTCATCCGAGGTCAAGCTCAGGGTAAGCACGGAAGAGGCTGCACAGCATTTTGTTTTGGTCGAGGGCGATAAAGAACGTCACGCCCAGTTAACGGACCATATTCACGGACTCTGGAAGAGCCCGCAATGTGAGATAAGAATGTGTAATGCCTGCGGGCTAGACTTTGCATGGCCTTTTGTTGCGGGTGACGGCGTTTTCTATAATCTGGCCTATCCGCATGTCGATTATCCAAAAGCAAGATGGGAATGGGACAAAACTGTCAATATCCTGGGTTCGCTAGACACCCACGAGAAGCGAGGACTGGAAATCGGATCAGGGTTTGGCTACTTCCTTGACCTGGTCAGCCCCCGCTATTTTGGATGCGGCGACATAGTGGCGATTGAATATAATGGAGTGGCTGCTGATCGCCTTAGAGAGCGGGGTTTCACCGCATTCGAGCAAGATATTCGTGAACCACAATTTGATAAATATAAAGGTTTTTTTGATTATGTGTTCATGTTTCAGGTCTTGGAGCACATGGACAATATCCCGGCATTATTTGAGCGAATCAAATTGATTACCCGGGATGGCGCGCATTTGTTCATTGCGGTACCCAATGCTGCCCGTACAGCATTCAATGAAAATAATAAGTCCTTACTCGATATGCCTCCCAATCACATCAGCCGGTGGTCTGATCAGGCATTTATATCATTGGCAAAAATGACAGGATTTGATGTGCTTGAAATTACGCAAGAGCCTATGTCATTTTTGAACTTCATAACGCAGGATCTTATTTATTCGCATATGCGCCGGTCTCAAGTGCCTGGAAGCATATCAAACCGTGTTCGCAGCAAACCAAGAAACAAATTCAGGCGTATAGAAGAAGCCGTGCTTACCCTGACACATAGTCCAGGCCGATTTGCCACCTGGGCAAAAGCGCTTGGTCAGAAAAATCTAGGGAATTCAACTTTCGTTCACTTGCAGCGCAAGTGATACCAAGCGGCGTGTATATTCGAATTATCTGGACAAAACAACGCCTCTAGTATGAATGAAACTCTGGTGTGTCCTTCACCGAGAGGGATGCGTGTGGTTATCGTCACCAATATCCCCGCACCTTACAGGCTGCCTGTCTATGCCTTGCTAGCGCAGGAGCCTGATCTCGACCTGCATGTGATTTACTGCAGTGGGCGAGAACCGGATCGTGAATGGAATCTGGGACCAGCGCAGTTCTCGCAAACGTTTCTAAATGATTCATTCGTACGTTACAAGGGCCGCTTCATTCACTTTAATCACGATGTATGGTCTGTATTGCAATCCTGCAAACCAGATATAGTGATAACGACAGGCTTCAATCCCACGCACTTGATGGCCTATGCGTGGACGCGTCTGAATGGTGCGCGACATGTGGCCATGACGGACGGTACACTGGAATCCGAACAGACACTGACCACGCTACATAGCAGCTTGAGACGCCATGTGTATGCGCGTACAGCGGCGTTCATAGGTGCTAGTGAGGGGGCCATGCGCCTGTATCGTTCGTATGGCCTCGATTCCAGCGTCATGTTCAAGTCGCATTTATGTGCCAACAATGCGCTTTTTTTAAATGCGCCACAGCAGGCGAAGAAGTATGACTTCATGTTTTGCGGCCGTTTTGAAGTGGTCAAAAGCCCATTCTTCGCCCTGAATGTTGCCCGCGCGGTTGCGTTACAACTCGGGCGCCAAGTATCAATCGTATTTGTAGGCTCAGGGGGGCTCGAAGCCCAGATTCGGAGTTATGCAAAGACGCTTGAGGCATATGTACAAACGGTTTTTGCTGGTTTTGCCACGCAGGAAGCGCTTCCTGCGTGGTATCACGCTTCCCGGATTTTTCTGTTTCCTACCCGATGGGACCCTTGGGGCGTGGTGGCAAATGAAGCTTGTGCTGCGGGTGTGCCGGTGCTAGTGACGTCGGCTGCAGGGGCTGCGGGCGAACTGGTGCGGGATGGCGAAAATGGATTTGTATTGCCTCTCGACCGGGAGCAATGGGCTGCGGCCGCCGTCAGGCTGCTGACAGACGAATCGCTGTACATGGCGATGTCGAGGCGGGCTCGGGAACAGGTGAGTGATTACAGCTATGAGAATGCTGCGCACGGAATCGCACAAGCGGTGCGGGCGGCCGACCGCGCCTGTTTGCGTTGGAGCAACTACAAGTCCAGAGTGCGTCCCAAGGTATTAATCATTCAGCGCCGGATGACCCAATATCGCCTGCCTCTACTTAACCTAATGCGCAACAAGCTGAGTGTTGCAGGTGTTGAACTGATAGTAGTGTACGGCGATCCCTTACCCGGCGAGATACTTAAGGCAGATTCGGGGGATCTGCCATGGGGAATCCATGTGCCTTGTCATTACTGGTTCAATGGACACCTTTGCTGGCAGAATGCAATGCCGTTGGCGAGCAATGCGAGCATGGTGGTTGTAACCCAGGAGAACCGTCTGCTGTTCAACTATGTGCGGCCCATTCTGAAAAAAGATAGGAAATGGGCGTTCTGGGGGCATGGACGCAATTTTCAAACGGTGTTCCCTAACTCATTTAGTGAGCGCTTCAAACGCTGGTTGTCAAGCCGTGTTGACTGGTGGTTTGCTTACACGACATTGAGTCGTGCAACAGTGTTGAAGTCGGGCTTTCCAGGTGAGCGCATTACGGTGCTCAATAATGCTATCGATACTAACGATTTGGTGGCAGATCTGAAGTCAGTCCGCACGGAAACTGAGGCCTCGACAAGGTGCGAGTTTGGAATCGGACCTGGTCCTATTGGCTTGAGTCTGGCTTCGTTGCATGCTGACAAGCGGCTGGATTTTCTGATCGAGGCTGCCCATGGTATCCGGGCTCAGGTATCGGATTTTCAGCTGATAATAGTGGGCGACGGACTACAGCGTGATTTGGTGCGTCAAGCAGTAGCGGAGGGAGGTGGCTGGATACATTGGTTAGGATCACTATCCGGGCTTGAGAAGGCGCGAGTGCTCGCGATGTCGCAACTGATGCTCAACCCGGGCATGGTGGGCCTGTCTATACTCGATTCGCTGGTGGCTCGTGTTCCCATGGTGACCACTGACTATCCATACCATTCTCCTGAAATTGTCTACCTGCATTCCGGGCAAAACGGGTTGATGACGAGCAATGACGTGTCATCGTTTGTCGCGGGTGTGGTACGGCTGCTCGAGCAGCCAGCAGAACTTGACATGCTACGTACAGGGTGCCGGTCATCGGCCCCACAATATACGATAGAAAAAATGGCCGACCATTTCTGCCAGGGTATCCTGGCCTGCCTGGCGAGTGAGGACTAAGACGCATTTTGACAAAGTGAAGTAAACAATATTCCCACATAAAGCGGAGGTGTGGAGTTGGAGTACGCTGTTAACGCGGGGACTTGAGTAAAGTGTGGCTATCTGTGTAGCGTTGTATAAGTCGGAAATCCCGACCCAAAGAATTGAGTTTAAGAGTGGCGGGGAGAGAAGAAAATAATGGGACTGACGCGCAGTACGCTGATGCTTTTCATCGTAGCTATGTTCGGCATCGCCTACCTGGACTATGCGACAGGGAAGTATTTTTCAGTATGGGGGCTGTATTTAGTCCCCGTTGGTCTCGCAAGCTGGATGGGCGGAATTCGCTCGGGCATCGCGCTGTCGGTAACGAGTTGTGCCTTAATGTATTTCGTAGGCATATATTGGGGCCATATGTTCGCGGAGACCGGTTATTTTCTGCTGGGAATTCTCAATCGTTTTCTGGCATTACTGCTGGTGTCCTGGCTGGCGTCTTATCTGTTCCGCAAGCAGATGCTGGAATCCACACTAAAGTCCTATGAAGAGTGCATGGACCATATGCATGTCTCACCTAAACCAGAGGGGAATACTGAGCTTCCAATTCGACTGGTGGAGGGCCCGGACCCTATAGAAAAACTCAACGATCCTAATCGTTGAGTTTTCTAATCCATCCATAATGACTACCAGAGACATGAACGTCGCGGCTGTGCGTGTGCTGGTTGTCCACAATGCTTATCTGCACCGGGGAGGCGAGGACTCGGTAGTCGAGGCCGAAATCGCGCTGTTACGCGCACATGGCCACGCGGTGGAAACCTGCTTTCGCAGTAATGATGATGTGGCCGGGATGTCCTCTCTGGCGCTGGCGCGACACACTCTATGGTCGCCTCGCACGCCGCACGATCTGGTGGAACTGATCCGCCGCTTTCGTCCCGATGTGATCCATGTCCACAACACCTTTCCGCTGATTTCGCCTTCGCTGTATTGGGCGGCAGAGCGCGCCGGAGTACCGGTGGTGCAAACGCTGCATAACTTTCGCCTGATGTGTCTGAACGCGCTGTTTCTGCGTGACGGAAAAGTATGCGAGGACTGCATGGGGCATCTGCCCTGGCGCGGCGTGGCGCGGTCTTGTTACCGCGGCTCACATGGAGCATCGGCAGTACTGGCAGGGATGTTGACCCTGCATCGCGGGCTGGGCACGTACCGTAACAAGGTCGCGCGCTATATTGCGCTGAACGAATTCTGCCGGGGCAAGTTTATCGAAGGGGGGTTGCCTGCCGGGCGCGTGATGGTGAAGCCGAATTTTGTTGACTTTGCCGCCCCCCAGTCTGCGCCACGCGCGGGCTTATTGTTTGTGGGGCGGCTGTCGGTTGAAAAAGGTGTCAGCACCTTGGCCGAAGCTATGGCGCTCTCACCTGATATTGCTTTACGGGTGGCGGGCGACGGCCCGGAAGTTGGCTCGCTAGACAACTTGCTCGGTGTAGTTAAGCTGGGGAGTCTGCCGGGGGAAACGATACGCCAGGAAATGAGCCGCGCAACGGCTCTGGTGGTGCCAAGCATATGGTATGAAAATTTTCCGCGTACCATCGTAGAGGCCTTTGCATTCAGTCTGCCAGTGATCGCCAGCCGCATCGGTGCGCTGGCAGAACTGGTACGCGATGGCGAAACCGGATTACTGTTTGAGCCTGGAAACGCACGTGATCTAGCCGACAAGATGGCTTGGGCACTGGCACATCCGGATAAGATGGTAGCGATGGGTTGCAACGCCCGCGAACAATACGAAATCGAGTACTCGGCCGAGGTCAATTACCATCGCTTGATGGAAATTTATTCCGAGGTTCTGGCCGAGCGCTGAGAATAAGCGTCACAACAAAATAATCAGACCGCAGGGGCTTAGCGCCGACGCAGCTAACGGCTTACGTTACAAAAATAACTTGTGGTTGTAAGCCCCCACGCACGCTCACCCTAAGTGATTAATGATTGGACAGGGGCGATCGTCCATACAATAAAGTGTGGGCGGGGGGACGGACCTTTGTAGAGCATTCCGTGTTGGCAATTTAGGGTGAACGCCTAGCCTGCTAAAGTAATCTTTTCTTTCACATGGATTCTCATTGCTGGCCTAAAGCACATCCGGCGGCATTAACCACTTGCAATGCTTGAGTACCATTACATACGTCCTGGTTGTCTGGAATGCCATCTCCATCCCCATCCGTCAAATTACTGTCGCGAGAGTAAATGATCTCGGATGCATGGGGCGCCACAACATAAGGCCAGATGATGCTTTGGTTATCAGTGAATCGCACATACTCGCTGCATAATAGTGCGTTGCTTCCATCTGGGCAGTGGAGCCCCAATGATGTACTCGTTGGGTTAATGAGGATATGGCTCCGCAGCGATGCCTCTATAGCGCTTACTGGCACGAGCTCGAGGTTTGCCACGCTTATATTCTCGCCTGGCATGATGCTGTGGAAATCGATTCTGGCACCCATATCCAGAGTAACTGGATCATTCGCGTTTATCGTTAGCGTCGCTTTCAAAAGGAAGCTGTAACGTTTCAGATTTGTCGTGCCCACTATTTTCCACCTATAAGGAGCGCCCATCCACTCCTCATAGCCATTTGAGCCACCCCCCCCACGACGCGGTGCGACGTTAACCGTTTGACCAGTGACGCCGGTTTTAAGATCGAAACTTATTCTGTACCACTGATCTTTTTGAACGGAGAAATTAGCGCTATGCAATAGACTCTCTGAAGCGCCGGCCGTATACCGTAAACATTGACTGGTAGTTGTACATTGCTCCAACGCCATTTGGCCATAAGGGGCTGTCAGATTCCAATACGACCACCCCGCGCTGCCAAGATTAAGGTTGCCATTAGGTATAATATTGCCGCCAATCGAACGAAGGCCCGCATAACCAATATTGGCACTATTTACTTCGCTCGAGGCAATATCTAAATTACGCGATACGTTTGAAGCACTGACAGCAGCTTGCCATGTCGGAAGGGTATAAGTTGCGGCTCCATTAGGCCAGTTTTCGGAGGAAAGCGTAGGCCAAAAAAAGGTAAAGTAGCGGTTTTGAGCGTAACTGGCAAAGCGATCCGTGTTGGTTTTCGGAAGATAGGTATCATGCCGGATCGCGGGATCGTTCGTAGTTGGAAACAATCGGTTGCCTAGAACCACGTTTCCATAGACATCTCCTGCTGTGTCGAAAAGATTGCTTCCCTCCTGTAGCCAGATTGGATAGCGGCGGTTGCCATATAGGGTGTTATTTTCGATCCGGTTACTTGCGGCATTATGAAGCTGAATACCATCATCAGCGTCAACCACGGTGTTACCCCTAATAGTGATCCCAGAAGAAAGCTCGTCCAGATAAATGCCTTGAGCATGGCTCCCAAGATTGGCCGGTATTCCGAGTCGGCCACCCACTACATGATTTATGGTGTTGTTTTCGATAATACTGTTGTGATTGTGGCCCCACGTGTAGATAGCCCCACAATCGTCCAATACCAGACAGGTATTCTCAATATGGTTGCCAGAAACCACGCTGTTGCTAGAGGGCAATATGCCTATATAGGCTGCCCCGTAGATACGGTTTCCGCGAATAACTGAGCTTCTTCCTGATTCAATCGCCACTCTTGCAGGGCCAGGTAGACTACTGACTATTCCGTTTTTAGATTGGATGCTGCTATCGATGATGAGGTTGTCGTATGCATGAAAACGGTCAGAATCGAGCCCCGGTGGGGAAGCATAAATAGCGTCGCCTAGCGTACGAATAATTTGGCTGTTTTCTATACCGCTATCCTTTGACAGCAGAGCATTAACCCCAAAGCTTAAAGTATCGGCGATGGTCAAATTACGAAGCACGATGTTAGTGGCTTCTTGCATATGTACACCTGTATCCACATTTCGAATAGCAAGTCCATCGATGCGAATATGGCTTAGATTGCTGGCTTGGATACCTACAGCTTGCTGACCGACGGAAACACGCCAGTCAGGTGCCGCACTATCTGGCATCCACACATAAACAGTTTGAGTTGCGGCGTCGAAATACCACTCTCCTGGTTCATCCAGCATCCAGCGCTGACCATAGAGAAAATAACCCCACCCTCTAGAAAGTGAAGCTGGTGTTGGACTGTCAAAGTACAGGCGCGAGCCAGAAACAGAGGTGATTTTGCGGTCGCTGATAGTCCATTTGTTCGTGCGTATACGAATCCCGGTGCCTGGTTCGATAGGCGGAGGTGCTGATGCTGCGAGGTCCGAGCCCGTTGTGAGGTAAGAACTGCCCGTCCTCCCGGCGCCAACACTTACCTGATCTGCGTCCTCAGCTATGGCATAGAAAAGTGATTGAGGTGTAAGGGGATCATGGCCGCGGTTTGGATGGTGTGCGATGTTGATTGATTTGCCGCTGTCAAAAACGCCTCTTACATTGGCAAGAGAAGTTACAAGTTTGACATTGTCGACACTAATCATGTTTCCGCCGGGGACTACAAAATCCAAGCGTGCACTTTGTGCGCTCTTCGACGTGGTAAACGGCAGCACAACCGTCTGCCAAGCATCGGTTCCAGTTATGTTGGTATCAAGACCAACATTCTCCCAAGGGGAAGCACCCCGGCGAAGAACCACTTGAATACGTACGCCCAATGGCGCTTTTAAGATAAAACTGGCAGTGAGGAATTGTCTGCCTTCGATAGTGAAATAGTTGCTGACGGCAATGCCATATCCGGAACCGGCGTTAAAAGTCATACAGGTGCTATTAGTGTTCGCGCACTCCGTTGTCAAACTCATTATGGCATCATTTTCGGGAGAGGATTTAGTCCAATAACCTAGGCCGTTTTCAAATGTGCCGCCATAGATAAAGTCGATGGCGGTAGAGGTTTTGTAGACATTGCCTGTATCCCGAATCCAGTTATATCCAGGAATTGGGATCGCACCACTAATGATCGGTTTATTGGTACAAGCGCTTGGGTAAGTTCCAATGGTGATAGGGTTGTCGATCGTACCTGAACTTTGGAGCGTGAGCGTTTCATGCCAAGTTCCGCCACACTTGAGTAGTACGCTGTCGCCAGGCGCTAGCACACTTGTAGAAACCTTGGCGAGTGACTGCCAAGGCCCGTCGGAGGTGGGTGATCCAATGGGTTCTGCCTGTTGCCCCCCCCATCGATCGTTACCGAAACTAGCATCTACATAATAAATGGCTGCATTGGCAAATTTCAGAGGTAATACTAGTAATAAAAAAACAGACAAGCGTAGGCTCATGATGGATGCTCCGGCTTGAAGGAGTGATTACTTCAGGCCTTAAATTTATGAATGTGGTGAAGGGCCAATGCTAAACAGTTAATGCCGACAGATGACATTACCCCGTCATGGTCGATACGATTTCAGCATGTGCCGGTATTATCGGCATTGGTCTATGCGACTTTAAGTCGGCTTCAGGTATTTAATATTCTGCACACTCTAATATCCAAGAATTACCGTTTTTATATCCGGGATTTGATCATATGTTTACTTATTCCAAACGCGTAACCGGTTCTGTGCTGGGAGCGGAAATCGACGTAGTTACGTGGATTGATGCGTTAAAGCGCTTACTCGATTGGGCGCATGCACGCGAAAGTCGATATGTAACAATTTGTAATGTACATGTTGTGGTAAGTGCCTCACGCGATGCGGCTTATCGCGAGGTAATAAATACCGCGGATATGGCGACACCGGACGGTGCGCCAGTGGCGTGGATGTTACGTCGGCTTGGTTTTTCCCGGCAGCCGCGCATCAGCGGTCCAGACCTGATGTGGGCGTTGTGCGAGCGGTCTTCGAGGGAAAATATGCCGGTTTTTTTTTATGGCAGTACGGAAGCTACGTTGGCATTACTGAAACAGCGGTTGCGCACGGCATTACCGGATTTGCAGACGACGATGGAATCACCGCCGTTTAGGGTGGTGACTGCGGAAGAAGACGCCGCCGCTGTGGGACGGATTCACACCAGCGGCGCAGCCTTTGTATTCGTCGGCTTGGGTTGTCCCAAGCAGGAACGTTGGATGTCCGAGCATCGTGGCAAAATCAATGCAGTAATGATCGGTGTGGGCGCGGCATTTGATTTCCATGCCGGTACGGTACTGCGCGCCCCCTTATGGATGCAAGAAAACGGGTTGGAATGGCTGCACCGGCTGGTAGCCGAACCCCAGCGGTTATGGAAGCGTTATTTGGTGACAAATACATTATTTATTCTGGGCGCGGCGCGGCAGTTGCTGACGGGACGCGAGTAAGGTGGGCGGAGCGTGTTGCCGATTCATTGACTTTACAACTATGGGGTGTCCCCTGTGAGGGAGCCGTGCGGGATAGCTAACCGCCCGTATGCTAAGTGCGCTGATCTTATCCGCTCTTGCCTTGTAAAATATGTCCATATCAACATAATCAATTTAAATGAAGCCAATCCGATCTCTGCGTCCCGCTCAAATCCTTGTGAAATCTCCCTTAGAATGCGAGGCAGAATGCGGGTAACCAGCTGAATAAGGTGCAACGCGGGAAACAACAGCACTTCAAGCCAAGGCCATGGTAGTCCTTTATGCTTTCCAGAAAAAGACGCGGGCAAGGTGGAAGCGCAACCTGGACGTTGCCCAGAGCGCTTCGCCCAATTGATGAAAGCCTGAAAAAAATGAACAAGCTTGATACTTACGTTTACGCACGAGCCGGCGGCGAATCTGCGTGCAAGAGTTGAATTTATGCAGAAAATTGCTGAGATCGTGCAGGGAAGTGGCTGGACGTAGAACGAGGCCTCCGCGCAGTGCGGTGTGACCCAGCCGCGTATCAGTGATCTCTTGCGTGGCCATGTATCGCGCTTTCGCTGGATGCGCTGGTGAACATCGCCACGGCAATTGGTCGCCGGTGCATGTGAACTGGAAGTGGCCTGATATTTCAGCGGGACCGCAATTTCTATTTTTTAAATAGGGAATCATTGTGATATTGGTTACTGGCGGGGCCGGTTTTATCGGCGCGAATTTTGTACTCGACTGGCTGGAAGTAAACGACGAGCCGGTGCTCAACCTAGACAAGCTTACTTATGCGGGCAATCTAAAAAACCTGTCGGGCCTGAAGCGCGATGATCCGCATACATTTGTGCAAGGCGATATCGGCGACCGTGCCTTGGTGGGCAAGCTGCTGGATCAATACCGCCCGCGTGCGATTGTTAATTTTGCTGCCGAATCGCATGTCGATCGCTCGATTCATGGTCCGGAAGACTTCATTCAAACCAATGTCGTCGGCACTTTTCATCTGCTGGAAGAGACACGCCGTTACTGGATGAACTTGCCTGTCGAGGAGCGCGATGCATTTCGTTTTCTGCACGTTTCTACCGATGAAGTTTACGGCTCTCTGGAGGTCGGTGCGGCAGCGTTTACCGAGACCACAGCGTTTGCACCCAATAGCCCGTATTCCGCCAGCAAGGCTTCATCGGATCATCTCGTACGCGCTTACCATCACACTTATGGGCTGCCGGTATTGACGACCAACTGCTCGAACAATTACGGGCCTTACCAGTTTCCCGAAAAGCTTATCCCGCTGATGATTCTGAATGCCACACTGGGTAAACCGCTGCCAATATATGGCGACGGCATGAATGTGCGTGACTGGCTGTATGTCACGGACCATTGCTCGGCAATTCGCACAGTACTGCAACAGGGCCAAATCGGCGAGACCTACAACGTCGGCGGCTGGAACGAAATGCCGAACATCGAGATTGTGAAAACAGTATGTGCGCTGCTGGATGAGCTACGCCCCGACGCCGCCGGGCCTTACGCGCGTCTGCTGAATTATGTGCGAGACCGGCCCGGACACGACCGCCGCTATGCGATCGACGCGAGCAAAATTTACAACGAGCTCGGTTGGAAACCCGCCGAAACTTTTGAAACGGGCATACGCAAAACGGTGAGTTGGTATCTGGATAACATGGCGTGGGTAGAAAATATCGCCAGCGGTGAATACCGCAAATGGATGGATACGAATTACGCCGAGCGGAGTGCATCATGAATCGCAAAGGGATCATTTTAGCGGGCGGTTCCGGCACGCGTTTATACCCGGCGACGCTTGCCGTTTCCAAGCAACTGCTGCCAATATACGACAAGCCGATGATTTACCATCCGCTCACTACGCTGATGCTGGCTGGAATCCAGGATGTGCTGATCATCTCGACGCCGCAGGATACGCCGCGCTTCGAACAGTTGTTGGGGGATGGTAGTCAGTGGGGACTCAATCTGCAATTTGCAGTGCAGCCCAGCCCGGATGGACTCGCGCAAGCCTTTATTATCGGCGCGGGTTTTGTAGGCAATGGCCCTAGCGCGTTGGTGTTAGGCGACAATATCTTTTATGGTCACGAAATGACCGAAGACCTGGTGGCCGCCAGCAAACTCAATAGCGGTGCGACAGTGTTCGCGTATCGGGTACAAGATCCCGAGCGTTACGGCGTGGTGGAATTCGATGCGCATGGCAAGGCGATCAGTCTCGAAGAAAAGCCTGCCCAACCCAAATCGCATTACGCAGTCACCGGGCTTTATTTTTATGACAACCAGGTGGTGGATATTGCCCGTAAGTTAAAGCCCTCACCACGCGGCGAGTTGGAGATTACCGACGTTAACCGGCATTATCTCGAAGCGGGTCAACTCAATGTCTCGATCATGGGACGTGGGCACGCCTGGCTCGATACTGGTACGCACGAATCGCTGCTGGCGGCCTCGATGTTCATCGAAACCATCGAAAAACGTCAGGGTTTAAAGATCGCCTGTCCTGAAGAAATCGCTTATCGTCAGGGCTACATCACCGCAGAACAGGTGGCGAAACTAGCCGAACCGCTGAAGAAGAACGCGTATGGCCAATATCTCCTGAGCATGCTGAACGAGCGGGTATTTTGAATGATAAGTCGCATCGGTAAGCAATCCGCTTACCTTTAATACTTTCGCTCCCATTTACGCCTTACCGCCCACCATTATCGAAAATGAATGTAATCGAAACAATCCTCCCGGGTGTGCTGCTGCTGGAGCCCAAAGTGTTCGGCGATGCGCGCGGGTTTTTTCTAGAAAGTTGGAATCGTCAGACCTTTGCCGAGCGTGGACTCAACCTGGACTTTGTGCAGGATAACCACTCACGTTCGGCCAGGGGCGTACTACGTGGGCTGCACTTCCAGCTTAATGATCCGCAGGGCAAGCTAGTACGCGTTACGAGTGGGGCGGTGTTCGATGTGGCAGTGGACTTGCGTCGCTCATCGCCGCATTTTGGTCAATGGGTGGGCTATGAGTTGTCGGTCGATAATCAGCGCATGCTGTGGGTTCCGCCTGGTTTCGGGCACGGTTTTCTCGTGCTCTCCGAGAGTGCTGATTTTCTTTACAAGACGACTGCTTATTACGCCCCGCAATGGGATCGGGGCATTCGTTGGGACGACCCCGAGATTGCCGTGCAATGGCCGATGCAAGGGGAGCTCACCTTATCGGCCAAAGATAAAGTTTTGCCCTTACTTAAAGACGCCGAAGTGTACGCATGAGCCGTCCACGGATATTGCTCACGGGTGCAAACGGGCAGGTAGGCTGGGAACTTCAACGTACTATGAGTTGCCTGGGCGAGGTAATTGCGCTGGATTCCAAGGCGTTAAATCTGGCGGATGCCGATGCGATCCGACTCAAAGTTCGCGCTATCGCACCGCATATTATTATTAATGCGGCGGCTTATACCGCAGTAGATAAGGCTGAGACTGAAGTGGACCAGGCACGCGCGATAAATGCCGCCGCGCCCGGTGTGTTGGCTGAAGAAACCGCCCAGTTAAATGCGGTATTGGTGCATTACTCCACCGATTACGTCTTTAACGGCAGCGGCTCTACAGCGTGGAGCGAGGATGATGTTTGTGACCCGCTAAACGTTTATGGCGCTACCAAATTAGAAGGCGAGCGCTTGGTTCAGGCGAGTGGTTGTCGTCACTTCATCTTTCGCACCTCGTGGGTGTATGGCGCGCGTGGCAGTAATTTTTTGCTAACTATGCGGCGGTTGATGCGCGAACGACTCGAGTTAAAAATCGTTGCCGATCAGATAGGCGCGCCCACGTGGTGCCGTGACCTTGCTGAGGCCACCGCGCAGGTATTGAGTGTGGTGGGGTCCAACTCGTTTAAGGTTGATAGCCCCCAGCCTTGGGGCGTCTACCACATGACTAATGCCGGCATGACTTCCTGGCACGGATTTGCGCAGGCCATTCAGTCATTGGATACGCCAGATAATACGCATGCCTCCGCGCATTTAATCGCTATTCCGAGTAGCGAATATCCAACGCCCGCCCAACGCCCCTCCAACTCACGTCTGAATAACGACAAGTTGGAACGGGTATTTGGGCTGCGTCTGCAGGACTGGGGCACAGCGCTCGCATTGTGTATGGAGCGAGACGCTATCAATGTGGGTCAGACTGATAGAGCTTAATCTTTATCCCAGGCCCATCGGGCACCACTGGCATATGCAAATAACCATGCCTCCTGATCAATCCCTCAAGGTTTAGAAACCTACCGCTTGCCGTGGCCTCTGGTTAAACTGCCCCTATCTCAACAAGAACACGTTTACATGCTTCGGGAAACCTTGTCCGTCGTTCGCGATATACCTCGCCTGCACGATATTGCTTCAGTAATGATCCGTTATGGCTGGGGCGATCTGGTGCGGCTAATGGGAATTGGCCACATGCTGGAACGCGCGGGGCGCATCCTGCGCTGGAACCCTACCAATGATATCGCCCAGCTCGATGCGCCAATACGCATCCGCCGAGCACTCGAAGAACTGGGGCCTACTTTCGTCAAGCTTGGGCAGCTGCTGGCCACTCGAGTGGATATGTTTCCGCCGCACTGGATTACCGAGTTTGAAAAACTCCACAACGATGTGCCACCGGTGGCATACGACCTGATACATCCGCATCTTGTCGCCGCATTAGGGGGCGAACCCAACGAGATTTTTGCCGAGTTTGACCCCACGCCGATTGCCTCCGCTTCGATCGCCCAGGTGTATCGCGCGCGATTAAAGGTTGGGTCTACGGTCGTGGTTAAGATTTGCCGCCCGGGTATCGAAGCCAAGATCAATGCTGACTTGCGGATTCTCGATCATGTCGCGCGCTTATTGGAAAGTGAAGTCCCCGAGTCCCGCCGATATGACCCTATTCACATAGTTGCGCAGTTCCGCCGCTCACTGCACCGCGAGCTGGATCTGGCAAAAGAAGCGCGCAGCATGGATCAATTCGCGCGCTATTTTGCCGCCGACGCCCATGTCAAAATCCCGAAGGTGTATTGGCAATACAGCAATGCACAAATCAACGTTCAGGAGGAGTTGGTCGGTGTGATCGGCGTGGATACCGCGCGTCTTGTTGAAGCAGGCCTCGACCCGATACTGTTGGCTACCCGCGGGGCGGATACGGTATTGCGCATGATCCTCACCCATGGGCACTTTCATGCCGATCCGCATCCGGGCAATGTGATTTTTATGCCAGGCAATGTCATCGGCATGATCGATTTTGGCATGGTCGGCGTACTGACCAACATGCGACGTAATCAAATCGTCGATCTGCTGCACGCGTTTATCGACAAGGATGAGTTGGCCTTGCTGCAAGTGTTGTTGGACTGGACGAGCGACATCGAAGTGGATGAAGCTCGGCTGGCGTATGAGGTATCCGAGCTGATGCTGAACTACGACGATCTACAGCTGAAGGATCTGAACCTCGCATCGCTGTTGAATGACATCACCAGCTTGCTGCGCGAAAATAATCTGGTACTACCGGCTGACTTGACGCTGCTTTTTAAAACGCTGATCACGCTCGAAGGTTTGGGCCAGCAGCTGAACCCAAATTTTCATATGATCGATCAGGTCACGCCTTTTGTGGAAGGTGCCGTGCGCGCGCGCTACACGCCGCAAGCCATGTTTGCACGCGGTCGTAAAACGCTGCGTGAAGTGTTTCAGGTGCTGGATGAATTGCCACGCGATGTAGCCAAATTATTGCAACAGGCGCGGCGCGGTCGCCTCAAAATCGACCTGGACCTGAAACGGCTCGACCACTTTGGGCACCAATTGGACCAGGCCAGTAACCGCATTACGATGGGCATACTTACCGCCTCGTTGGTAGTCGGCTCCAGCATCATTATGACCGTAAGCGGTGGGCCCCAGTTATTTGGCTTGCCCTTATTTGGTCTACTAGGCTTTGTGATCGCATTTCTGAATAGTCTCTGGATCATTTTCTCGATCTGGAGGTCGGGGAAACACTAAGGGCATATTTTTGCGGAGGCTATGGTTTGAATAAGCGTAACAGCGACGTGTTGATACATCGCGTATTGTGGGTTTTGATGATGTGTATCCCCAGCTGGGGGTACGCGGGGCAGTGCACCCTATTGATTGTGGGGGACAGTTTGAGTTCGGGTTATGGCCTTGCAGTAGGTGAAAGCTGGGTGGATAAACTTAATGAACGGGTCAAAAAAACCGTTCCCGGCTGGCGCGTGATTAATGCCAGCGTGAGTGGCGACACTTTGCAAAATGGCTTGCAACGTTTGGCACCTGCCTTGCAACGGCATCGTCCGAGCGGAGTGGTGTTGGAACTAGGGGGGAATGATGCATTGCGCGGTGAGCCGCCCGCAACTATCCGGCAAAAATTGAACACCATGGTCAAACAAGCCCGGGCGACAGGGGCATGGGTCGTACTGCTTGAGCCTCCGGTATTACCAAATTATGGCAAAGCGTATGCCGCTGCGGTGACGCGTGTGTTCCTGGAGGTCGCGCATGAACAAAAGCTCACACGTGTACCCTGTTTTATTTGTAGTGTAGGTACTCAGTCGGCGCTGATGCAGCAAGACAGAATTCATCCCAATGCACAGGCGCAAAATACCATGCTGGATGCGGTATGGCCATATATTCAGCCCCAGTTACACTGTCCTGCTAAGCAACGGTAGCCGGAATATTGGGTAACGATATTGAATTTAAAAATCCGCCAAAGTTGAAAATGCGGCAAGGATTAAGGCTGAGGGCGCCTGCACGGGGGAGACTTTTGGACCATAATGGCAATACGATCACGGCGAGAAGGCCTTATTTAATCTTGATCTATCGCCGTAATAGCAGCCATAACCAAAAAACTGCACGCTAGGGAATGCAGCGCAACCATGCAAAACCATAATCAATGGCTATTCCGACAGCAGCTCTCTGTTGTATCGCTGACTAAACTACTGCTAGACCCGCTGGTCGCGGTGCTGGTGCTTATCGTGTGTACGATTATTTTTCGCGAGCCCTTCAATGGCCCGTACCCTATTCTCGGACTGATTGTCTTCACCCTTACTTTTCCCGGCAAATGGCCCGAGGTAAACGTCCGCGCTTTTTGGAACGAAGCCATCATTCCGTGGTTTCTGCTCTCTGGCCTAATTTTGTTGTTTGGTTATTCGTCGGGTTATCTGGATTATTTCCCGCCCAAACTAGTGATGACCTGGGTACTGGCGACGCCGGTGGCGATGTGGTTCGCGCATCGAATGACACGCAAACTATTACCCCGCCTCCTTTTGCTGGAAGGCGGACGCCGAAAAGCGGTAATTGTGGGCGCAGGCGCGTTGGGCTCGGAATTATTACAACGGTTTATAGCAGATGAGACCCTTGGCACCGATGTGGTCGGTTTTTTTGATGATCGCGCACGCGAACGCACGATGATATCGGTTGATCAACCCCTTTTAGGTACCTTGGTGGATGTGCCTAGCTACGTCAATCAGCACACGCTTGATCTGGTCTACATTACGCTTCCCATGGCTGCACAGTTACGTACCCTTGATCTACTCGACAAGCTTCGTGACACGACGGTATCGGTTTATTTTGTGCCTGATATTTTTGTCTCGGATCTGATCCAGGCACGCATGGATCACATTCACGGAATTCCTATTGTCGCTTTGTGTGAAAGTCCCACGCTCGGTATCAGCGGCATTGGCAAACGCATGAGCGATGTCCTGCTGACGATGCTCATTTTGTTATTGATCTGGCCTGTGATGTTGATTGTCGCACTGGGGGTTAAGTTGACCTCCCCTGGGCCCGTCATTTTCAAGCAACGTCGTTATGGACTCGATGGACATGAAATTTACGTCTATAAATTCCGCTCGATGCGGGTGTGCGAAGATGGCAGCGAAATCTCCCAGGCGGCGCGTCGCGATCCGCGTATTACGCCGTTTGGCAGCTTTCTTCGCCGCACTTCTCTGGACGAGCTGCCGCAATTTATCAACGTGTTGCAAGGACGGATGAGTATCGTCGGCCCGCGCCCGCATGCGGTGTCGCACAATGAGCAATATCGCAAACTGATCAAAGGCTATATGTTGCGCCACAAGGTTAAGCCTGGCATTACCGGCTGGGCTCAGGTGAATGGGCTTCGCGGCGAGACCGATACCCTGGATAAAATGCGCGCCCGTATTCAGTACGATATTGATTACATGCGCAATTGGTCGTTTAGCTTTGATCTGATGATCATTCTTAAAACTATCATCGTTATCTGGCGCGATCAGAACGCTTACTAAGCTCGCGGTTGTTTTAATTTTTTCTCAGGTTATTTATGGCGCAATACGTTTACTCGCTTAATCGTGTCGGCAAGATCGTGCCGCCCAAACGGCAGATACTGAAAGACATTTCATTGTCGTTTTTTCCGGGCGCCAAAATTGGCTTGCTGGGTTTGAATGGCTCAGGAAAATCCACACTGATCCGAATCATGGCGGGCATCGATACCGACATCGAAGGTGAGGCTGTACCGATGGCGAATTTGCGCATCGGTTATCTGGCGCAGGAACCGGAGCTGGATCCTACCCACACGGTGCGGCAAGCGGTTGAGGCAGGCATGAAGGAGATAGTCGCCGCAAAAAATCGGCTGGAAGAAGTGTACGCCGCCTATGCCGAACCGGATGCGGATTTTGACAAACTTGCGGATGAGCAAGCGAAGTGCGAGGCGATTATTGCCACCGCTGGCGCAGATTCGGATACGCAAATGGAAATCGCCGCCGATGCGTTGCGCTTACCGCCGTGGGATGCACTAGTAGGCACGCTGTCTGGCGGTGAAAAACGGCGCGTCGCGCTGTGCCAGTTATTACTGTCCAACCCCGACATGCTGCTGCTGGATGAGCCGACCAATCACCTCGATGCAGAATCGGTCGACTGGCTGGAACAATTTTTAGTACGTTACCCCGGCACGGTAGTGGCGGTCACCCACGATCGCTACTTTTTGGACAATGCCGCCGAATGGATTTTAGAGCTAGATCGGGGCCACGGCATTCCGTGGAAGGGTAATTATTCGAGTTGGCTCGAACAAAAAGAGGCGCGCCTGGAAACCGAGTCGAAGCAGGAGTCGGGTCGCATCAAAACCATTCGTCAGGAGTTGGAATGGGTACGCCAGAATCCCAAGGCGCGCCAAGCCAAATCCAAGGCCCGGATCGCACGCTTTGAAGAACTGAATTCGGTCGAATACCAAAAGCGCAATGAAACTCAGGAAATTTTCATCCCGGTCGGTGAGCGTTTGGGTGACAAGGTTATTGAATTTAATGGCGTCAGTAAAAGCTTTGGCGACCGGCTGTTGATCGACAATCTGAGTTTCAGCGTACCCCCCGGTGCCATCGTCGGCATCATTGGTCCCAACGGCGCGGGCAAATCGACTTTCTTTAAAATGATCACCGGTAAAGAACAGCCGGATAGCGGCGAAATTGTGATCGGTTCTACGGTCAAAATGGCGTATGTGGACCAAAGTCGCGATGCCTTGTCAGCCGACAAAACCGTGTTCGACGAAATCGCCGAAGGCCGCGATATTCTCACTGTGGGGCGCTACGAAACGCCTTCACGCGCCTACATCGGCCGCTTCAATTTCAAAGGCGGCGATCAGCAAAAAATTGTCGGCAATCTATCAGGCGGCGAGCGTGGACGGCTGCATCTAGCCAAGACGCTGATCTCCGGGGGCAATGTGCTACTGCTGGATGAGCCGTCTAACGATCTGGACGTGGAAACGCTACGCGCGCTGGAAGATGCGTTGCTCGAGTTCGCCGGGTGCGTGCTGGTGATCTCGCACGATCGTTGGTTTCTCGACCGCATCGCCACGCATATTCTGGCGTTTGAGGGCGACTCGCAGGTGCTGTTCTTCGCCGGCAATTACCAGGAATACGAGGCTGACAAGAAAAAACGTCTGGGTGAAGAAGGTTCAAAACCCCGTCGCATCCGGTACAAACCTATTAGTCGTTAGGGTTTGTGGGGCATTCATAAAGCTTGCGTCGAGCTATTTAATCAAACTCTCCAGCTTGACGGGTTCATTTATGAAATAGCCCTGAACATATTCAACTCCCATTTCTCGGAGTTTGGTGTGAATGTCTTCATTTTCGACAAAGCCCGCAATGGTGCGAATTTCGAGGAAGGCACAGGTTTCCAAAATAGAACGCACGATGGCTTCGTCGATAAAGCTGGACGGCAGTTCACGCACAAGTGAGCGATCGATTTTCAGGTAATCGAGCTTAAGGCTTTTAAGCGCGGTATAAGAACTGGTGCCCAAGCCAAATTCATCCAGCATGAATTTGCAACCTAAACGTTGCAGCTGACGAATGAAATGTTGCGTCTGAGAATGGCCTTCCACCGCTGCGTTCTCACTGAGGGTAAAAATGATTTTGTGCGTGGGGAGGTCGCCGCGCGCCAGCTCAGCGAGTAAAAAATTCAGGAACAAGGCATTGACCACGGACTGCCCCGAAAGCTTGATAGCAAATCCGTCGAAGGTTTCAAGTTGATCCTTATGCTCGCGCATCCACTGGAATAATCGTTTTACCACCCAGCGGTCTATTTCGGTGATACGTAGCAAACGCTCGGCTACACTGAACAAATCGTGAGTAATATTTTGATCAGAGTGGGCGCTGGGATTGGCAATAGGACGTGGCAGGATTTCGTAAATCAACAGAGGGTCTGCGTTGTCTCGCAGGTCCACAATCGCATGGCAATTTAGTTCCAGGCGATTATCCGCCAGGATGCGAGTGAGTTCGTGTGCCCATTCCGCCAGGGCAATGGCGGGCTTGGCGCGGCTTTTATCGCTATGGTGCAGCACTACCCCCTCTTGTCTGGATTCTCGGGCGGCAGTGGCAGCTGCATTGGCGTGGTCGTAATAGCGCTCCGGCTCCAGCCCATTGCCGACCCATACCAGACCGACATACACCTTGGCGTGAATATCGTGATGATCGATCAACAGATTCAAACGCTTTAAGGCATTGAGGAGTTTGGTCGAAGTGAGTTTGGCGGAGATCGTGTCCGACATGGCGACCCAGTAGGCAATCGACTGTTCACCCGCGCGGGCAAGCAGGGTGCCCGCAGGAAGGTGTTGCAGGATGTGTTGCGCCATTTCACGGATGAACGCGTTACGCGTATCGGCATTGGGAGAATTGCCGCTCGCGTCTTGCACCTCCGCTTGAATGATGCCGATCACATAGCCGGTATCGGGGTCGGGATTCTGATTGCGTACCCAATCGCGCCGGATTGATCGAAAGAACGCACGTCGATTCGCCAAGCCCGTGACTGGGTCATGTGACGCTTGCCATATCAAATCCCGCTGCATTTTCTGAATCATCGCGCTATACGAGCGGTCCATCAGCGGCAACTCCATGTCCTCGGTCCACTGCGCCTCATTTTTCTCTAGCGCTTGCAGCAGATCGTGGCGTTTGAAATCGAGTTTTTTGATGCCGCGGTAGGTCGCAAACACGTACACCGGCGGTTTGTTTCCTACCCATACCAAATTAAGGGGCGCCTCCAGCTCAGCAAATTGAAACCAGTCGCCTACCCTAAGTCGTTCCAGTAAGGTGTCTTGTTCAGCGCTTAAGGTTTCGGGCACAGGAATGTGAAGTTTTGCGGCAATCGTCGTGTATTCCAGATTTGCATCCTGGTCGAAAAGCGCGTGTGCTAACTGATCAAGCAGGCAATCCTGCGAGAATTTATCTGCGCAAACGTGGGTCAGCGCAGTGTCCACATATTGCAGCAGTGCCTGTGCATTCGTTGGGGTTGGTGGCTGGCTACTCTCGGGATCGAGCCACTGCGATAACTGTTCCAGCGCCTGCCATGCCGCGCTAGCCTCGGCGCTATTTTCCCCGTGACGCAATGCCAGCATTAGCAACACATTGCGCCAGCCACTATTAATAAGGTCAATGACAATAGTCGGAACAGAGCGCGCGCCCAACTTACCCAGCAGTTGCGCGAGTACTTGCGATTTGGTTTCCTCGGCACGCTGGCGGCCTTCGCAGATTTCTTGCAGGCGTGCGATGCGTGCAATCCGTTCATGCAACAAAGGTTTGACGACACGCTCGAGCTGGGTGCGCGCTTCTTCAAATATGCCGGGGTTTTTTCCGGCTTCGGCGTTAATGCGATCAGTCCAGCGACTCATTAATCGCACCAGACGTTCATCGGTAATCTTGCCGTCGTCGCCCGCAATCATGCTGATGCGATCCATCGTGTTAAGCACTCGGTGCGCTGGGTGCGACGGAGAAGCCAAAAACTCAGGATCAGATATCGCTAACTTGACGAGGCTGGTTTCCAGCTGGCTAAAGAACGGGCGCATGCCTTCACTCAGTGACTTTTCGGCGTGGACAGTATCGAATAGCGCACCAAACATATCGACCGAGCGTCGCATTTCCGGATTCAGATTCAGCGGCAGGGCGCCCGCTGCGGAGAGTCGTTGCAGCACGGGAGACGACTCATATGTGGGAGATGATTGGGCCGATGTTGCCGAGGGGATATCAGACCCTAAGCCCTCTACGAAAGGGCCGGCATCTGCATCAACTTGTGGGGTGGAAGTAGACTGGCCACTAAAAAAATCCATCAATGAACGGGTGAGACGTCCCAGCGCACCTTGTTTTGTAGCCGCATTAACGGGTGAGGCTGACGTTTTGCTATCCGGATTCAGCGCAGCATTGGTTTGAGCGCCGCGTACGATGACTTGGTGGTGACCCCATTCCGCTTCGGATACCGGCAGCCAGGCCAGCAATTCTGCGTAGAGAGGGGAAAGTTGCTCAGTCAATACTTCGCGTAGCGCGGCATACGCGACAGTACGCGCCTTGCCTAATAGAGACAGGTCCTGAATCGCACTACGGTACGCGTGGCAAATGACCGCAGGTCCAAAAGGATTACTCAGATGGTCATAAGCCTGCGCAAACAGCTGACTGACGCGAAGTTCAATATCTGCGAGCTGTTCCTTGAAATGCGCTTCCAGCCGGGTGACTTCTGACGAGGTGCTAAGCCAGTCCTCAAAATCGACCTCATCCACCAAGGCCATTTCATCATGGACGAGCGGCTTCAAAGCCGAAGTTTTAGGGGGTGCTAATCCATCCAGCACGCCACTTAGGAACTTTGTCTGTACCAGCTTTGCGTGGGCCTTGAATTCAAGGGGTGCATTTAACAGCCCGCTATGTTCGGCAATCCCTATTGCGTGCAGTGCAGCCAGGCTCAGCTGGTCCTCCATTACACGAGCGAGGTCATCGTGGGTTTGCAATAAACTTTCGCGCAGCAAGGTGGTGCAAGTTTCGCGCAGACCCTGGTTGTCAGGTGTAACAGTCGCTGCACCTAAGCGCAAGCGGTGGCCGGCCATACGGAGCTTTTGCAATGAGCGCAACGCCTCAACAGGCTGACGTCCAAAAGCCACTCCGACGCCCAACGGGCTCAATCTTCGGAGGTTTACCTGGAGGCGAAAAGTAGGGGGGAGGGCAGAGCCTGGAATTGGCAACGTGGGACGAAACGAAACTTCCGCTTCAGCGCCCTCCAGCCCCTTGAAGGCATCCATTCCCGCTTCAGGCTGGATAAATTTTAGAAACAGACCGCCCAGACAAAAATCTCTTATCTCACAAGGGATATCCGTCTGCCCGGGTCGAGATATCAACGCGTACTGACATACCGTGAAGCGCATGTCCCGCCGGTTCTCCTGGAGGGGCGAGGGGTGTGCGATAGGGTTGCTCATCTTCTCTCCAGCGCCTGTGAAACCGACTAATTATACTCATCCACAATATTGAAAATGGATAAATACTTCGGCTTAAATGGTGAGATTCAATGGCCTTTGGTAAGATGAGGTATGAACCCATTTGCATCAAATTCTTTTAGTTTGTTTGCACGCACCGAACGCGGCGCGTCGGCGATGGCATAGAGAAGCTCGCGAGTAGCCTCAGCTTCTTAAACCGCCAAATCTACTGGCGGTTTTTTATTTGCAAAACCCACCAAGCTTTTGGCCTAGAGAGTAATCGGAGAAATACATGAACACCCGCACTGACGACACCCGTATCGAACAAAGCGGCGAGTTGTTTACGCCCTTGCAATTGATGCAGGAATTACCAGTCAGCGACCACACTTTAAGCGTCGTAACACAAGGTCGTGCCCGTATCCACGATGTGCTACGCGGTGCGGATGACCGGATGTTTATCATTGTAGGTCCGTGCTCCATTCACGATCCTGTCGCGGCACTCGAGTATGCAAGTCGGCTTAAACCGCTTGCTGACGAATTGGAAGGAGAGTTGGTGATAGTGATGCGCGTGTATTTTGAGAAGCCGCGCACCACCGTAGGCTGGAAAGGCCTCATCAACGACCCGCATCTGAATGAAAGTTTTGATATCAATACCGGATTGCGTTTGGCGCGAAAATTGTTGCTAGGGATCAATGAAATTGGCCTGCCTTGCGCGACCGAGTTTCTAGACTTGATTTCGCCGCAATACATTGCCGACTTGGTAAGTTGGGGCGCGATCGGCGCGCGTACCACTGAATCGCAATCGCATCGGCAATTAGCGTCGGGGCTATCGTGCCCGGTAGGGTTTAAAAATGGCACGGACGGCAACCTGCGTATCGCGGTCGATGCGATCAAAGCTGCAAAATCGCGACATCATTTCATTTCGATCACGAAAGCCGGCCACGTTGGGGTATTTAGTACAACAGGTAATGAAGATACCCACGTTATCCTGCGCGGGGGCAAGTCTCCCAACTACGATGCTGAAAACATCGAGGCCGCTTGTAGCGAACTTGTGTCGGCGGGGTTGCCCCCCCAAGTTATGGTGGATTTTTCGCACGCTAACTCCAGCAAACAATATCAACGACAGGTTGAAGTTGGACAGAACATAGCGGCTCAAGTGGCGGGTGGCGACACCCGCATCATTGGGGTAATGGTCGAAAGTCATCTAAACCCCGGGCGACAGGATCTAGTTCAAGGCCAGCCCTTGGCTTATGCCACTTCGATTACCGACGCCTGCATTGGTTGGGAAGATACCGAGCCGCTGTTGCGTGGTCTCGCCGATGCCATTAAAAAGCGCCGCGGCAAGAGTGCAAGTTGATATCAAACCAGAATAATTTGTCGTTTTGCACGTGGAGCCTAGCTTTCCTGTAACGGCTCAAGTCTCTTTAGTCACTGAAATATTTTGTAACCTATTTAAATCTTTTGATTTCAGTGGCCTACGCCACGGGCGCATGTGCACAAAGATTTAATGTTCAATATCTCATCAGGTGCGCCGTAACTTCAACACTCGAACTTGTTCAGTATTGGAGTAATGATGAAGAGGCTTTTTCTGGCTGCTATTCTTGGCGCAACCACGGTTTCTGCGATCGCGCAGCAAACACCCCCAACCCCCGCAACCTTTCCCGTCATAATCGTATTTAAGGACACGGCGCCTGTGCAAAAATTTCGCGGCCATTTCCGTCCTGATGCACGTGCTAAGGCGATGCCCGAAGCATGGGGTTATATTGACTCTGGCGTCGGTGGCGCGGTTAACTTTCTTGAGAAACGTTTCGGTTTTCTGTCCAGCCATGTTTATAGTGCCGCCGTGCACGGATTCGCTGCACGGTTGACCGCACATCAAATTAGCTCGCTGGAAACAGACGATATGGTCGCCTATGTCGAGCCTGATGCTGTGATGACTGCCAACGTGCAAACCCTGCCTTGGGGTGTTGACCGCATGGATGCGGATATCAGTAGCACGTTAGCAGGCAATGGTTCTGGGGCAATTAGTAACGTTAACATTTACGTAATTGATACCGGCGTTGGCACCCACCCTGATCTCTTTAAGGTGAGGCACGTCAATATGATAGGCGGCTCCAACACCGATTGCCACGGCCATGGCACGCATGTGGCTGGCTCAATAGCTGCCCGGGATAATGATTCTGACGTGGTGGGCGTAGCACCCGGTGCCCCCATTACTGGGGTCAAAGTTCTGGACTGCACTGGCAGTGGCACCACATCGGGGGTTATCAAAGGCATTGATTGGGTGACCGCTAACGCGAAAAGACCAGCCGTCGCGAATTTAAGTTTAGGCGGCGGCGCAAGTCAGGCCTTGGATGATGCGATAAAAAGGTCGGTCGATAGTGGCGTTTTTTACGCTGTTGCAGCCGGGAATAGCGGCGTAGATGCCTGCACTCAATCGCCGGCGCGTTTAGGCACGATGGACGGCGTGATGACCGTTGGTGCAATCGACAACACCGATAACGACCCGAGCTGGAGTAACTTCGGCGCGTGCGTGGATGTTTGGGCGCCCGGTGTGAATATTCTTTCCACTATGCTCGGTGGTGGGACGACGACGATGTCTGGCACTTCCATGGCTTCGCCACACGGCGCTGGCGCTGCCGCGCTCTACATGTCGACGCATCCTGGCATGTCGCCCGCTATGGTAGAGACACAATTGAAGGCTGATGCTGCGGCCCCGGGAACAACGAGCAATGATGGTGGCGCAATCAAGGTACTTCAGGTGGGCAGATATTGATCGATGGTCGTGATTCAAAACCAATTCAGTGGGTGAGGTCCACGCCCCTGAATTGGGTTTAGCCTGGATGTTTTAATCTAGTAGTTCGTGCGGCTTGGTCCAAGCAGTATGCAACCCTTATAAATACCCTCGATAAAGGTGCTGTCCTTGAAGCCTACGCGCAATGCGTAGCGTTACTCACAGGCCATGCTGTACAGAGCTATCTGCGATAGAATACCCGCGGCGGGTCTCCCCGCATGGCTAAATTGTGAATCGGGTCAGGTCCGGAAGGAAGCAGCCCCAGCGATGGATGCCAGTGCCGGGGGTAAGGCTCGCCACCCCAGAATACAGAGGACAGAAAACGGATGACAGCATATTCGGTACTGTCTCTGACTTCTGTCCTCTGACTTCTGTCCTCTGCTAATGACTGACTTATTCGGTAACGAAGCCCCTCCCGCATTGGCGCTTGCACGCAAGTGGCGGCCGCGTGTGTTCGCCGACTTAAAAGGTCAGCGGCATGTGGTGCAAGCTTTGTCCAACGCGTTGACCCAAGGCCGACTGCACCATGCGTATTTATTAACCGGCACACGCGGCGTCGGCAAAACCACGTTGGCGCGGATTCTCGCAAAATGTTTGAACTGCGATACTGGCGTGACAGCGACGCCCTGCGGTGTATGTTCGGCATGCACACAAATCGATGCGGGGCGTTTTGTCGATCTGCTGGAACTCGACGCCGCTTCCAACACTGGCGTGGACAATATGCGCGAAGTGCTCGACAACGCGCAGTACGCGCCGACGGTAGGGCGCTACAAAATTTACATCATTGACGAAGTGCACATGCTGTCGAAGTCCGCGTTCAATTCGATGCTCAAAACGCTGGAAGAGCCGCCCGCACACGTCAAGTTCATCCTCGCTACCACCGACCCGCAAAAAATCCCCGTGACAGTGTTGTCACGCTGTTTGCAATTCAATCTCAAACCGATGCCAGTAGCATTGGTGGCACAGCATCTAGGCGAGGTGCTCACGCAGGAGAAGGTGCCGTCTGAACCTGCTGCGCTCAACCAGATTGCGCGCGCGGCAGCGGGAAGCATGCGCGATGCGCTGTCGCTCACGGATCAGGCGATTGCATACGGCGGCGGGAAGGTGGAGGCAGAGGCGGTGGAAGCTATGCTGGGCACCGTACGGCGGGATTATCTGTTTGATTTGCTGGCAGCGCTGGCCGCACAAGACGGCGATTCCTTACTCAATCAGGCACGTGGATTGGCAGAGCGTGGCATTGCGCTGGATGCAGCTTTGCAGGATTTGGGGGGGATACTTACGCAACTCGCGCTGCTGCACAATGCGCCCGGCGCGCTAACCCCCGATACGCCGGATTTAGCGCAAATGCACACACTGGCCGAAGCCATTGACGCAGAAACCGTGCAACTCTATTACCAGATCGCGCTAAATGGCCGCCGCGATTTGCCCTACGCACCCGATGAGTTTTCGGGCTTTTGCATGGCACTGCTCCGAATGTTGGCGTTTACGCCCGCTGGGTCGGCACTGAAGACTTTGCCTCTTTCCAAAACGACGTCTCAACTGACTCATGTCAGCCAAGCTGGCTCTCCTTCTAGCGTGGCTGAAGCCTTGTCTGAGTCTGCCGTGCCTGCCAGTACAGTGAACACCGTTACACCCCCTGCGACGATTAGCCTGAACGTAGCCGAACCCGTTGCAGCCGCGAGTTGGGACTGGGTCATAATCGTGGCCGACTTGAAACTCGGTGGCATGGCCAAAATGTTGGCAGACCATTGCGAACTCGTTTCGTACGACGGGCATCAGGTGTTGCTCTGCGTAGCGGAGGAACAAAAGCACCTGCTCGATCGCGGTTATCAGGACAAGCTGATTGGTGCGCTGCGAGAGCGACATGGTGCAGGTCTGCAAGTAAAATTTGAAATTGGATCGGCTGCTGTTAAAACCCCGCAATTGGTCCGCACACGCGAGCGCGATGCGCGGCAAGCCGAGGCAGTGGCAGCTATTGAATCAGATCCATTTGTCCGCGAACTGGTGGAGCAATTTGATGCGAAGGTCATCGAATCCACAATCAAACCCCTAGGAGAAGCGCAATGATGAAGGGCGGAATCGGCAACATGATGAAGCAGGTGCAGCAAGTTCAAGAGAACATGGCCAAAATGCAGGCCCAGCTTGCCGATATTGAAATCGAGGGCGCGAGTGGCGCCGGCTTGGTTAAAGTGACGATGACCTGCAAATACGATGTGCGTCGTGTCGTCATCGACCCCAGTTTGCTGGGCGATGACAAGGACATGCTCGAAGATCTGGTGGCAGCCGCGATGAACGATGCGGTGCGTAAAGTCGAAGCGGCGGTGGCCGATAAAATGGGTAGCGTTACGGCGGGATTACCGATCCCACCGGGGATGAAGTTGCCGTTTTAGCAATGCACCCGCTCGCGCTCGAAAATTTGATTAGCGCATTGCGCGTGCTGCCGGGTGTTGGGCCCAAGTCTGCGGCGCGCATGGCGTATCACCTGTTACAACGTGATCGCAGCGGCACCGAGCGCTTGGCCACGGCGCTAAGTCATGCCCTCACGCATTTGCACCATTGCCGCTTGTGCAACAACTTTTCGGAGGCGGAAGTGTGCGAGGTTTGCTTGCATCCCCGTCGCGATAAAAGCCAGCTGGCTGTGGTGGAAATGCCAGTCGATCTCAACATGATGGAAGCTACGCAAAGTTACACCGGGCTGTATTTCGTATTGATGGGCAGATTGAGTCCGCTGGATGGAATTGGTCCACGCGAAATCCATTTTGACCGCTTGCTCAATCGTGCGCTGGACGGCGAGGTGGAGGAGGTTTTACTCGCCACTAACTTCACGCCAGAAGGCGAGGCCACCGCGCACACGTTGAGCGAGCTGTTAAAAGCGCGTGGGCTGAAAGTGAGTCGACTGGCGCGCGGGGTGCCGGTGGGAGGCGAACTGGAATTTGTAGATAGCGGTACGCTGGCACAGGCCGTACGCGAACGCCGCGCTCTATAAATCGTACTTAGAAATCATATAACTAACGGGTCGCCTGGCGTGACCAATCAGGAATACACGATGCACCCACTAGAATTCAATACGCTCACCGCGCTGTCACCACTTGATGGGCGCTACGCCAGTAAAACCGCCGCGCTGCGGGATTTTTTCAGCGAATACGCACTGATTAAGTACCGTGTGATCGTCGAGGTGGAGTGGTTGAAAGCGCTCGCAAACGTCGCTGACATTACTGAAATTCCGCCTTTTACCAGTACCGCGATTAGTGTGCTCGATAGTATTGTGGATGGGTTTTCGTTAGCCGATGCCGAACGCATCAAGGCCATAGAATCGACAACCAATCACGACGTAAAAGCAGTTGAGTATTTTTTGCTGGAATGCACACAAGGCCACGCAGAAATCGCCGCCGTTTCTGGCTTCATTCATTTTGCCTGCACCTCGGAGGACATTAACAATCTGTCGCACGGCTTGATGCTGAAAGCTGCACGTGATGCGGTGCTACTGCCCGCACTCGAGAAGATCATCGTACGCTTGACAGATCTCGCGCACGAGTTTGCCGAGCTGCCGATGCTAGCGCGCACGCATGGCCAACCCGCCACGCCGACCACGGTGGGTAAGGAACTCGCGAACGTTGTGTACCGATTGCGGCGCGCGTACATCGCTATCGGCGACATCGAAATGATGGGTAAAATCAATGGCGCCGTGGGAAATTACACCGCGCATCTTGCCGCATACCCCGACTTTGATTGGGCCGATTTTGCGCGCGAGTTTGTTATGGACCTTGGCTTAACATTTAACCCCTACACCACCCAGATTGAGCCACACGACGCGATGGCGGAATTGTTCGACGCCATCGCGCGCGTCAACACCATCCTGATCGATCTGAACCGCGATGTGTGGGGATATATTTCGGTCGGCTATTTCAAGCAGAAGGTCAAAGTGGGCGAAGTGGGCTCCAGCACGATGCCGCACAAGGTCAACCCGATTGATTTTGAAAACTCGGAAGGCAATCTAGGCCTAGCCAACGCGCTGTTGCGCCACCTGGCAGAAAAGTTGCCCGTGTCGCGCTGGCAGCGTGACCTCACCGACTCCACGGTGCTCAGAAATATGGGCGTGGGTTTTGGTTATAGCCTGCTCGCGTATGAGTCGTGCCTCCGCGGTTTAGGCAAGCTCGAAGCGCATCCGGAAAAGCTCGCCGCTGATCTGGACGCCAATTGGGAAGTGTTGGCGGAACCCATCCAAACCGTGATGCGCCGTTACGGTATCGACCATCCGTATGAGCAACTTAAAACGCTCACGCGTGGCCAGGTCGGCATCACGCGGGAGACCTTGCATGCTTTTATCGACGGCTTGGAAATACCCAGCCCAGAAAAAACGCGCTTAAAGCAATTAACCCCCGCAGGCTACATCGGCCAAGCCGCCGAACTCGCAAGACAGATTTAACGCTGGTACGTCATTACCCACGGTATCCCCGTGCGGGCAAGGTAAAATGCGGCCTTCGATTTCTGTGGCTAGCCGTTTGTGAAACCCGCCTTCCAAGACATTATTCTTACCCTGCAACGTTACTGGGGCGAACGCGGTTGCGCGTTGCTGCAGCCCTATGACATGGAAGTAGGCGCGGGCACGTCGCACACCGCAACTTTTTTGCGCGCCCTCGGTCCTGAGCCATGGAAAGCAGCCTATGTGCAGCCGTCGCGTCGACCCAAAGACGGCCGCTACGGCAATAATCCCAACCGTTTGCAGCACTATTACCAGTTTCAAGTGGTGTTAAAGCCCGCGCCTTCAGACATTCTTGAACTCTATCTGGGCTCACTCGAAGCGCTAGGTTTTGATCTGAAAAAAAACGACGTGCGCTTTGTTGAAGATGACTGGGAAAACCCGACACTAGGCGCTTGGGGCTTGGGTTGGGAAGTCTGGCTGAACGGCATGGAAGTCACGCAGTTCACGTATTTTCAGCAAGTTGGCGGCATCGATTGCAAACCGATCACTGGTGAAATCACCTACGGCCTGGAACGGCTCGCGATGTATCTGCAAGGGGTAGAAAGCGTGTATGACCTCACATGGGTGGAGGGCCTCACTTACGGCGATGTGTACCACCAGAATGAGGTCGAGCAATCCACCTATAACTTCGAGCACAGCGATGTGGAATTTTTGCTGGTAGCGTTTGCGGCGCACGAGAAGAAGGCACAGGAATTAATGCAAGTGAAACTGGCGTTGCCAGCGTATGAACAGGTGCTGAAAGCAGCGCATAGCTTTAATCTGCTGGATGCACGCGGCGCCATTTCGGTGACCGAACGCGCAGCGTATATGGGGCGCATTCGCAACCTCGCCCGAGCGGTCGCCAAGAACTATCTGGATAGTCGTGCGCGTTTGGGTTTTCCGATGGCACCGCGCGCGGGGGCTGATGAAGTTTTGGCCCAGATAGAGCAGAAAGCGGCAGCAGCATGAACGCCAATGGAGTGGGCTTGGCCAATTTGCTCGTAGAATTATTTGTCGAAGAGTTGCCGCCCAAGGCGTTAAAAAAATTGGGCGAGGCGTTTGCATCCGTGCTCGCCGACACTCTCAAAGCGCAAGGGCTCGCGCCTGGGGATACATGCGTGACCGTCTACGCTTCCCCGCGACGCTTGGCAGTTCATCTAACAGACATACTAGCGCGAGCAGCGGACAAACCCGTCGCGCACAAGCTAATGCCGGTAGCCGTTGGGCTGGATGCCACGGGCAATGCTACGCCTGCGCTGCTTAAACGGCTCGCAGCAATCGGTGCAGATGCCACTGCAATTCCACAACTCCGGCGTGCGATGGATGGCAAAAACGAAGCTTTGTTTTTGGATAGCGTCGCCACCGGCACGCTGCTAGCTGAGGGTTTGCAATCCGCGCTGGAAGCCGCGATGGCCAAACTGCCCATCCCGAAAATGATGAGCTATCAGCTTGCGGATGGCTGGAAGACCGTAAATTTCGTGCGCCCAGTGCATGGTTTGGTGGCGCTGCATGGCGGAGATATTGTGCATTTGAGTGTGTTGGGACTGTCCGCCGGACGTGAAACCCAGGGCCACCGTTTCGAAGCGAGCGTGAACCCTGTCGTCATCCGCGATGCCGATAGCTACGCACACCAACTCGCAAATGAGGGCGCGGTGATCGCAAGCTTTGATGCGCGTCGTTCAGAGATTGCGCGACAATTGCAGAATGTGGCAGGCCCGCTGGGCTTGACGCCGATAGCAGATGAGTCGTTACTTGATGAAGTCACCGCATTGGTCGAGCGACCCAATGTGCTGCTCGGAAAATTCGATCAGGCTTTTCTCGAAGTGCCGCCAGAATGTCTGATCCTGACGATGAAGGCAAATCAAAAATACTTTCCGCTACTGGATGCGGCAGGCACGCTAACCAACCAATTCCTGATCGTCTCCAATATCACGCCGGACGATGCGTCCGCGGTGATTCAGGGTAACGAGCGCGTGGTGCGTCCACGGCTTGCGGATGCCAAGTTCTTCTTCGATCAGGATCGCAAGAAGACGCTGGAGTCCCGCGTATCCGGCTTGGGTAAAGTGGTGTATCACACCAAATTGGGTAAACAGAGTGAACGAGTAGAGCGTGTACGTACGATTGCGCGGGCCATCGGTCAGAAGATCGGCGGTGAAGCATTGGCGTTGAAGGCTGACCAGGCCGCATTTATGGCCAAGGCTGATCTTCTTACCGAAATGGTCGGAGAGTTTCCAGAGTTGCAGGGCATCATGGGGCGCTATTACGCGCAGCACGATGGCTTGAGTGAGGACATTGCCATTGCCATTGAGGATCACTATAAGCCGCGCTTTTCAGGCGACGAGCTACCTCGCAGAGATGTCGGCATATGCGTGGCACTGGCGGACAAGTTAGAGACGCTGGTGGGGCTTTTTGGCATCGGACAAATCCCTACGGGCGACAAGGATCCGTTTGCTTTACGGCGTCATGCATTGGGCGTGGTTCGCCTGCTAATCGAGAAGGATTTGCCTTTGAGTCTGGATGGGTTGATTCAGAATATAGCGAACGAGTTTAGAGGCATTGCTGGTTTTGAATATGGGCGGGCGACAGTGGAAACGCAGGATTTTATAGTGGATCGTCTCGCGGGTAACCTGCGTGAGCAGGGTTACAGTGCGCAGGAAATCGATGCAGTGTTGACGCTGAATCCGCCGGTGCTGGCTGATATTCCCAGGCGGCTCGACGCTGTGCGTGCTTTTGCCAAGCTGTCTGAAGCGCCCGCTCTCGCCGCTGCAAACAAACGCGTTGGGAATATCCTGAAGAAAGCGGAAGTAGACCAAAGTGCTCATGCAATTATCAATAGCGGAGAGAAGAAAGCTTCCGCGCGGGTGGATATTTCCTGCTTCGTCGAGCCCGCTGAAACTGCGTTGTATGCCGCGTTAGCGGACATCCAGCCTATCGCCGATGCTGCATTCGATTCGTGCGATTACTCCGCTTCTCTACGGGCGCTCTCAGGTCTCAAAGCCCCGGTGGACGCATTCTTCGACACCGTAATGGTCAACGCCGACGACCCCGTGCTCAGAGCGAACCGCCTGGCCTTGTTGCACCAATTGCACCAAACCATGAATCGTGTTGCTGACATCTCTCGCCTCGCGGCCTAAACTCCCTTCATGAAGCTCATCATTCTTGATCGCGACGGGGTTATCAACTTTGATTCCGACCAGTTCATCAAACATCCGGATGAATGGAAGCCCATTCCCGGCAGTCTCGATGCGATTGCGAGATTGACGCGCGAAGGGTGGCGGGTGGTGGTGGCAACAAACCAGTCTGGCCTGGCGCGCGGGCTGTTCGAAATGGCCACCTTAAACGCGATTCACGCCAAGATGCATAAAGCAGTGATGGTGGCGGGGGGGCGGATAGAAGCGGTGTTTTACTGTCCGCACTCGGCCGAAATGGAATGTGCGTGTCGCAAGCCAAAATCGGGCATGTATCACGAAATCGCTACACGCTATGCACGTGATCTCGAAGATGTGCCTATCATTGGCGACTCCTTACGGGACTTGCAGGCGGCCATCGAGGTGAGGGCAAGACCGATGCTTGTCAAAAGTGGAAAAGGCCTAAAAACATTAGCGGCAGGCGGGTTTCCACCCGGCACACCCGTGTTTGAAAACCTGGCCCAAGCGGTCAACACATTGCTTATGCCCGTTTTATGATTCGACTGCGATCTGCTGTATTTGCGCTGTTGCAAATAGCGCTCACCATCTTGTTCACATTTGTTGCCTTCGCAAGTTTTCCTTTTTCGCCGCACACACGCTACCGCATGATTACCGGCTATAACCGCACGGTGATCTGGCTGGCGCGCGTGATATTGGGGATACGCTATGTGGTGCTCGGCCGCGAAAATCTGCCTAAAACGCCCGCTGTGATTATGTCCAAACATCAGTCGGCATGGGAGACGGTAGCCTTTCTATGTTTATTCCCGCCAGTTGCAGCAGTGATTAAACAAGAGCTCCTGGACTTGCCTTTCTTCGGTTGGGCTTATCGCATGCTTAGCCCGATTGCGATTGACCGGTTGGCCGGACGTGCCGCGTTGAAAAAAATTGTGGAACAAGGACGCGATAAGCTTGCGCAGGGTTTTTGGGTACTAGTGTTTCCTGAAGGTGAGCGCGTAGCGGCGGGCGAAAAGGGCCGCTACGGCATAGGCGGAGGGTGGCTGGCCGCGAATACCGGTGCGCCCGTGGTGCCAGTGGCTCACAATGCAGGTGAGGTGTGGGCCAAAGACGCTTTTATCAAATATCCTGGGACCATCACCATTAGCATCGGCCCCGTGATTAGCAGCCAAGATAAAAGTGCCAGCGAGATTATGCGCGAAGTAGAGGCCTGGATCGAAACCGAAATGACGAGATTGCCACGTGCTACCCAAGCTCAATAACGGTTTTTTGGAGCTAGACAATGCCGCTGTCCCTTTCGAGCTGCGCCGTTCACGTCGCCGCCGAACGCTGGGACTCACCGTCACGCCGCAGCAGGTGCGTATCCACGCCCCCAGCTGGACACCACGCGCCGAAATTGAGTATTACGTGCAACAGCAGCGCGGCTGGCTGATACGTGCGTGGGCGCGGATGCAAACGAAAATCCCTACCCTGGCGGAAGCCAAGCCCAACGAAGTCACGTATCTGGGGTGCAATCTCACCTGGGAATTTCATCCTTCGCTCTTCATGGAGCTGCGTCGAGTTGGCAACATTTTGAAAATCTACGCCCCGAGCAATATTGAGATTGAGGGGCTAGTGCGAAATTGGCTGCTTGGGCGGGCAAGCAAGCTTTTGGCATGGCGACTTGGGCGCATGGCGCGCCGCTTGGGGCGAGGCCCAACGCGCTTCGCGCTATCCAATGCCCAAACGCAGTGGGGGAGCTGCACACGAGGAGGGCATATCCGACTTAACTGGCGCCTGGTACAAGCTCCACTTCCGCTGATTGATTATGTCGCCGCGCACGAACTCGCGCACCTGGTCCATCTGGATCATTCGCCTGCGTTCTGGGCACAAGTGGCGGTATTGTGCCCCGATGCACTCGCACGACGCGCGGCGCTGCGAAAAATGAGCGTTAATTTATTTCGGGTATAAACGTAACTGGCTGCAATAAAAAGCCCTGCCGAGGCGGGGTTTTTATTGCAGGCGTTGAAGTTTATTGAGGTTGAATGTTGGAGGCTTGCTTACCTTTTGGCCCTTGGGTCATTTCAAAGGTCACCTTCTGACCTTCTTTCAAAGTTTTAAACCCTCCAGCCTGGATCGCCGAGAAATGGGCAAATACATCTTCACCGCCATCGTCTGGTGTAATAAATCCAAAACCTTTGGCGTCGCTAAACCACTTCACAATACCTGTAGCCATGAACTTCCTCCCTAGCTATTCCCCTATAACCGCGTTAAGCGGATGACGTGCGGTTAAACCGCCGGTCTGACTCAAGCGCGCGATACAGTAAAGCCGATACGGCACGATTCTTGGACAAACTTTTTGCTTTTTACTACCGCGTATATTTTTTTACAAGAAAAAGTTGAATTTATTCGATAGGCCATACACACTGTGGCCCCCAACCAACGATTCAGAGGAATTGACTATGATTAAGGGCATTTTGATGGGTTTGATGATGACGGTTTTTACAACTTCTGGCGCGTGGGCCGAAGGTAATCAGCAAAACCTGATGAAGACGTGTAATGCCGATGCAAAAAAACAGAGCCTGAAAGGTGATGCGCGCAAAACGTTTATGAAAACCTGTTTATCGGGCCCGGAGACCTCAGCCCCGGCTGTTCAGGCCCCCGCTGCGTCCCCAACCAAGTCCGATTCAACGACCCCAGTTAGCACCGAGAAAAAACCTATGACCAAACAGCAGCAACGCATGAAAGATTGCAATGCTGAAGCAAAGTCAAAGGAAATGAAAGGTGACCCCCGCAAGGCATTTATGAAAACCTGTTTGTCGAACAAAAAATAAATTCAGCGTCCCAAAAAATGGGCTCCTCAGGAGCCCATTTTTTTAAGCAGTAATGACTCGCTTGCCGTTGCCCTGTCCCACTGACTGACCTGCCTGATCGTAAAGTCCGCCCTGACTTGTCGCCGCATGAACGAGCACATTAAGCGCTTGTCGGGTGGATGCCAGGCGCAGATCAATCAGCGTGCCGATGCGCTCGTTCATGCTTTGAGCTTGCAGTTCCATGTCGCACAGTTGCCGCCAGCGGGGGAGATATAGGATCTGGTTATGTTGCGTCAGCCAGGTGGCCATCCCGGCGTGATCAGGCGTGTGACCGGCCGCTATCAGCTGACCATAACGCGTGCGCGATAAATTACTCAAGGCTTGCAACTGCGTGAGTTTGGCGGCATTTAATTGCGCTAACAGATCGGCTTCCCCGTCTATTAATGCCCGTTCTTCCTCACCCAGCGTTTTTAGCAATGCCTGCCACGCGGCGTTTTCCACTTCGAGATTTACGATCAACTCTAAGTGAGTCGACGATTCATTTTGCGACATGGATTATTTCCTTTGCTGTGTTGAGCAAACTATCGGCGATGTTTTCGGATTTGATTACGTACTGACCGGCCGCGATGGTGGCCTTGATGCTATCGACGCGGGCGCGATTGACTACGGGAATGGCCGCGAGCTGGGTTTCCTGCTGCTGCAATTGCGCAGCCTGTGCGCTCAGGCTGACTTGGGTCTGTTCCGAAGGCGTGCCTTTATGGATTGGCGGCGTAGCGGGGCGGGTCTCGGCCAAAGCGGGCAGCGTGGCAGGCTTTAATCCGGGGTCAATTTTCATAGCGGCTTCCTAAATAGGTTGCAGAATCCGACGGCATGTTTATTAAAAGTACATCAGTAACGTCAGTTTGCAAACTTCCTGAAGCGGGAGCGCATTTGTGTTCAATAGGCAACCACTACTTGCTGCCCACCCTGGGCCACCCCACTCACCACATTACCCGACAGCGTTTTTACACGCACCCTGTCGCCTCGACTTGCGTTAGCCAGCGCCTGGCCTTCACTCTGCACTGAAAATCCGGGGCCATTCAGCATCAGGCGGGTGGCTTGGCCTTGCTGCACTGCTAACGGCGCCCGTACCACGGAAGTGCGCAGCGGCGCGGCCGCTGCCAACCCAGAGACGGTGCGATACCCCACCAGGGCTGCGGGATCGTTCACCACATCAATGGGCAGGCTGCCTAAATCTCCCTCGGTCAGCATGATGTCGGCCGCGGTCAGCACATGGTTCGCGGGCAGCGGTTGGCGAGTGACAACATAGTGGTCTATTTGGCGTACCTGCGCAGAGAGGTAGGCCGTCCATGGCGTCGGCGCGAGGCAACGCACCCCGACCGTGGTTTTGCCCACGGCGCGACTGCCGGTGGGCAGAAAGGCCTCGAGCGAGGCGCAAACAAGTAACCCGTTGCGCGGCGGCTTGACTTCGATCGTCACAAGGCCTGGCAAACCCGCCGTCTGTGTTTTCAGAAAACGTTCAGCGTGGGCTTGCAGTATCGCGGGGTCTTGTTGATCCGCAGCGTGGCTTAACGCAGACAGGGCCAAGGCAACGATAGCCATGCCTATCCGGCTAGTTATATAAATCGATTTAGTCGTCATCTCGCACCCACCTCATTTATCCCAGTGCGCCATAGTAAAAAACTTGGGCATAACTTAAACGCCGAAATGAGTGGGGTTTTTGCCGTTTCTCGTGCGATTGAATAGACAGTCGCGTGTCTAGGATGCAGTCATCGCTAAAAGCCTTTAACGGAGGCGGCAAAAAAAGGTGACGACCCATGCTGAACCGGCTAGACGACTTGCTAAATTTCCATACCCAGGCGCTGCGCGTTCGCGATCAGCGCCAGCAGGTGCTCGCGTCCAATATCGCCAATGCCGACACGCCAAATTATAAGGCGCGGGATGTGGATTTTAAGACTGCATTGCAAGGTGCGCTCAAAGGTGCGGGCGCCTCGGACGGTATGACTGTGGCTACCACGGCGCGGGGACACATCGCTGGTAACCCCGGTATGAACGCCCAGACAGGCTTGCTATATCGCACGCCCGCGCAGGGCAGCGTCGACGGCAACACGGTGGACATGGACGCCGAGCGTGCCGCGTTCGCGGACAACGCTGTGCATTACGAATTCAATCTCACCCGCATCAGCCAGCAGATTAAAAGCATGCTGGCTGTGATTCAGGGATAAAGGAGCATAGATGTCTTTACTGGATATTTTTAACGTGGCCGGCTCGGCAATGAATGCTCAGTCGCAGCGGCTGAATGCTGTCGCCAGCAATCTGGCGAACGCCGATAGCGCCACCAGCGCCAACGGTGAAGTTTACAAGGCCAAGCAAGTGGTGTTTGCGGCCACGCCGATGGGCGAGGACGGTGCGACAGGTGTGAGCGTGGCGGGGGTAGTCGATGATCCATCCCCGATGAAAATGGTGTACGACCCCAAAAATCCGCTCGCCAATGAAAAGGGCTACGTGACGATGCCCAACGTGAACGTGGTGGAGGAAATGGTCAACATGATTTCCGCGTCGCGCTCGTATCAGTCCAACGCCGAAATGATGAACACCACCAAAACCCTATTGCTCAAAACCTTGAGCCTGGGTCAGTGAACAGCCTGAAATTTTAAGAGGACGCGATATGAGTGCAGTACAGGATACAAGTAGTGTGAGCAGCCAGTTGGGTATCGGTGCTGCCAAAGCCAAAAATAGTACGCAGGCCACGCAGGACCGATTTCTCAGCTTGCTAGTGGCGCAAATGAAAAATCAGGATCCGTTAAACCCGTTGGACAACGCGCAGGTGACGAGTCAACTCGCCCAGTTATCCACGGTGCAGGGGATCGAGACCATGAACGGCAACTTGACGGCGCTTGCGGCCAGCCTGGGTGGCAATCAAATGGCGCAGGCTACCAATTTGATCGGGCGCAATGTATTGGTTCCCGGGAATACGGTAAGCCCCAGCGCATTGCAGGATGTGATGGGCTTTGAGCTAACGCGGCCTGCCGACCAAGTCACACTGACTATCCACGATGCTTCGGGCGCGCAAGTGCGCAGTCTTGACTTGGGTCCGCGTACGGAAGGCATGAGCGCATTGACGTGGGACGGATTAACCGACAGCGGTACGGCGGCACCCGCGGGCGCGTACCAATTCAAGATTACTGCGGTGCAGGGCGGGCAATCCGTTAGCAATACCGCGCTACATCTAGGCACCGTCAATAGCGTGTCGCAGGGCAGCGATGGTGTGAAGCTGAATCTGGCAGGCAATGAGACCGTGGGTTATGCCGCAATCCGGCAAATTTTCTGAATCTGAATCTGAAACCGGCGGCCCACCCGTCGCCCCTCACCGTAATATTCACAAGGAGTAGCACATGAGCTTTCAACAAGGACTAAGTGGCCTCAACGCCGCCGCCAAAAATCTGGATGCGATTGGCAATAACGTTGCCAATGCAAACACGGTGGGATTCAAACAATCGCAAGCGCAGTTTGCCGATGTCTATGCCACCTCGCTCACCGGGGCAGGCGGTTCGCAGGTCGGCATCGGCGTCAAGGTGTCGCAGGTGGCCCAGCAGTTCACTCAGGGCAACATCACCGCCACTAATAATCCGCTGGACATAGCGATCAACGGCGGCGGTTTTTTTCGCATGGATAACGGCGGCGAGCTCACCTACCAGCGTAATGGCCAGTTTCAGCTAGACCGTTTGGGCTTCATCGTTAATCCGACCGGGGCCAAGTTGACTGGTTATACCGCGAATGCCAGCGGTGTGCTGTCGACAGGGGCGCCAACTCCATTGAGCATCAATACCGCCGACCTGGTACCGCAAGTGACGACCTCGGCGAATGCCGTACTTAATCTGGATTCCAGCAGTGCTGTTCCGGCAGGCGCATTCAACATGAATGACCCGACAACCTTTAATAATTCAACTGCTCTCTCGGTGTATGACAGTCTGGGCAATGTTCACACCGTGCAAACCTTCTACGTCAAAACAGCTCCGGGGGCTTGGAATGTGCGAGCTTCCATGGATGGTGGCGCAGCCTTCTCGGCGGGCGCGCTAACCTTTAACGCGAGTGGTGCATTGACTTCAGGCTCACCCATCACAATCCCCCCGCAGGCAGTCACTACGGGTGCCTCTCCCCTAGGCTTCACCATCGACTTCACGGGTACTACCCAATTTGGCTCCGGCTTTAGCGTCAACACGCTGAACCAGAATGGCTATACCTCCGGACGCCTGGCTGGTTTCAACATCGGCGCCGACGGCATGATTCAGGGACGCTATACCAACGGTCATTCGGCCGTGTTGGGTCAGGTGGTGCTGGCCAGCTTTGCCAATCCCAATGGCTTGCAGCAACTCGGCAATAACCTGTGGACCGAAACCGCGACGTCGGGCTCGCCGCTAGTGGGTACGCCCGACTCGGGCAGTTTAGGCGTGCTGCAGTCGTCGGCAGTGGAAGATTCCAACGTCGATCTGACCGCCGAACTGGTCAACATGATCACCGCTCAGCGGGTGTATCAAGCTAACGCGCAGACCATTAAAGCTCAGGATGCATTGCTGCAAACCCTGGTCAATTTACGTTAAGTGCTAATCGACTGATTCACTGAGGAGAGCAGCATGGACCGTCTCATCTATACCGCCATGACCGGGGCAAGTCACGCGCTGGAGCAACAGGCGACGACCTCGCACAATTTGGCAAACGCGACAACCACGGGTTTTCGTGCGCAGATCGACCAGTTTCGCGCGGTGCCGATACAAGGTGCCATTTTGGATACCCGTGCCTTCGTCGTCGATTCCACTACCGGCAGCGACTTTCGCGGCGGCGCGATTCAGCACACCGGCCGCGAACTCGATGTGGCGTTGCAAGGCGACGGCTGGTTAGCCGTACAGGCTGCAGATGGCACGGAAGCCTACACCCGCAACGGCAGCCTGAAGCTGGATGAAAACGGCGTAGTGCAGACGAATGCTGGTCTCAATGTGCTCGGTGACGGCGGCCCGCTGTCGATTCCGCCCGGCCGTAATCTCGCCATCGCTAAAGACGGCACCATTTCGCTCGTGCCCAACGGTTCGGCCGCAACCGGATTGACCTCGATCGGGCGTTTAAAGCTGGTGAACCCGCCTTCGGCCGATCTGGTGCGCGGAGACGATGGCCTGTTTCGTCTGAAGGACGGCAACCCGGCAGAGGCTAATCCCAAGGTCAGCGTGATCAGCGGCGCGCTGGAGTCTTCCAACGTCAACGTCGTCGATGCGATGGTCAACATGATTTCGCTGGCGCGCCAATTTGATATGCACATAAAACTGTTGCAAAACGCCGAAAGCAACGACAGCAAAGCTACGCAATTGCTGGCGATGAACTGACCCCGATACATTTTAAGGAACCGACATGATTCGCTCACTATGGATTGCCAAAACCGGCCTGGATGCGCAGCAGACGCAGATGGACGTGATTTCCAACAACCTCGCCAACGTCAGCACCAGCGGCTTCAAACGCGCGCGCGCGGTGTTCGAGGATCTGCTGTATCAGACCATCCGTCAGCCTGGCGCACAGTCGTCAGAGCAAACCCAGTTGCCGTCAGGCTTGCAGATTGGCACTGGCGTTAAGACAGTCGCTACCGAACGCATCTTTACCCAGGGAAATTTGCAACAGACCGGCAACGCCAAAGACGTCGCGATACAAGGCAACGGTTTTTTTCAAGTGCTGATGCCAGACGGCACCACGGCTTACAGCCGCGACGGCTCGTTTCAGTCCGATGCCAACGGCCAACTGGTCACCTCCAGCGGTTACGCGGTGCAGCCTGCGATTACCGTACCCGCTAATACCCAAACATTGACCATTGCTCGCGACGGCACGATCTCAGCAACGCAGCCGGGGTCCGCCGCGCCGACGACCATCGGCACCTTGCAACTGGCGATGTTCATCAATCCGGCCGGTCTGCAAAGCCTGGGCGAAAATCTCTACGCAGAAACTGCCGCATCGGGCACGCCGAGTGCGAATGCGCCTGGCAGCAACGGCGCCGGTCTGTTGAATCAGGGCTACGTTGAAACCTCGAACGTAAACGTGGTGGAAGAGCTGGTCAACATGATCCAGACGCAGCGCGCGTACGAAATCAATAGCAAGGCGATCCAGACCTCCGACCAGATGCTGCAGCGTCTGACGCAGTTATGAAATTGGCAATAAATCTGTCGCGTGGCTCGACCAGCGCGCTGATGGGCGTGTTGCTGGGGCTGGCGGGTTGCGGCACGCTACCGTCGTCCATCGTGCAGCAGCCCACCACCGCACGCCCACAAGTGGCGGCAACCAAAGTGGCAAGCAATGGCACCATTTATCAGGCGGCGACCTATCGCCCATTATTCGAAGACCGAAAGGCACGTCAGATTGGCGATTTGCTGACGATTGTCATCAACGAGAAAACTCAGGCGGGCAAGCAGGCTTCGTCCAGCGGTTCGAAAACGGGCGCAGTCGATTCGGCGATCAGTGCGGTCGCGGGCTTGCCGCTCAAAACGCTGCAAGGCCTGGGCATGAAGGCTAAGTCGTCGACGGAGAACGCCGACAAATCGGCCATCAATTCCAGCAATAATTTCACAGGCAACGTCACCGTCACCGTGATAGACGTATTGCCCAATGGCAATCTGCTCGTCGCGGGCGAAAAGCAAATCGCGCTCGACAAGGGCACCGAATATATCCGCTTATCCGGCGTGGTGCAGCCCGACACGATCCAGGCGGGTAACACGGTGTCGTCAGCCAAAGTGGCAGACGCACGTGTCGAATATCGCACCAGCGCCAAGCTCGACACGGCCGAAGTAATGGGCTGGCTGGCGCGCTTTTTCATGAGTTTTATTCCCTTATAAATGGTGGCCACGATGAAGGTTACGCAGATATTCGTGCTGGTCGTGCTGGCGCTTTATGGTGTCGCGCACGCTGAGCGTATCAAGGACATCGCTTCCATTCAGGGCGTGCGCATCAACCAGTTAGTAGGTTACGGGCTAGTGGTGGGGTTGGATGGCAGCGGCGATCAAACCACGCAAACGCCGTTCACCACGCAAAGCATTAACAGCATGCTGACGCAGATGGGGGTCAATTTGCCGCCCGGCATCAACATGCAATTAAAGAACGTCGCAGCCGTGATGGTAACGGCTGAACTGCCGTCGTTTTCTCAAGCAGGGCAGAGCATTGACCTCACCGTATCGTCTATCGGCAATGCCAAAAGCCTGCGTGGCGGCACGCTGGTGATGACGCCGCTCAAAGGAGCGGATGGTCAGGTTTATGCGATGGCACAGGGTAGCCTGGTCGTCAGTGGCGCGGGTGCCTCAGCCAACGGCAGCAAGGTGCAGATCAATCATTTGAGTGTCGGGTTGATTCCTGGAGGCGCGACAGTCGAACGCGGCGTGGCTACCTCGCTGGGCGAATCCGGCAGCATCAATCTGGAATTGCGGCAAAGCGATTTCACCACCGCGAGCCGCGTGGTCGACGCGGTGAACGCGCGCTTCGGCAAAGACACCGCGCGCGCGGTGAATGGCCGGGTAATTCAAGTGCATACGCCCGTTGGCGAAAGCGAGCGTGTGGCATTTTTAGGCGCTATCGAAAGCCTCGTGGTTAATCCCGCGCAAGGGATGGCCAAGGTCATCATTAATGCGCGCACCGGATCGGTGGTAATGAATCAAATGGTGATGCTTGATCCGAGCGCGGTGTCGCACGGCAATCTGTCGGTGGTGATCAGCACCGAACCTGTCATTAGTCAGCCCGCGCCGCTTTCCAAAGGCGTCACCGTGGTTACGGCGCAGTCGCAAATCGAGATCCATCAGCAACCCGGTGAAGTCATGCTGCTAAAAAATAGCGCTTCGCTTGCCGACGTTGTGAAAGCGCTTAACTCGATAGGCGCGACGCCGCAGGATTTGCTGGCGATATTGCAGGCATTAAAAGCCTCCGGCGCGCTGCATGCCGAACTGGAGGTGATTTAAATGATCGGCGGCGGTGATCTGTCTTCCAAGCTCGCACTCGACGCTCAAGGACTCAACGAACTCAAACTCGGCGCCAAGCAGTCCTCGCCCGACGCACTCAAAGCCGCTGCACAACAGTTTGAAGCGGTCTTCATGAATATGCTGATGAAAAGCATGCGTGAAGCAGCCCCGCAGGATGGGATGTTCGATAGCGAACAAACCCGGATGTATACCTCGATGCTCGATCAGCAATTAACACAGCGCATGGCAAGCCGCGGTATTGGACTGGCCGATGTGATGGTGCGTCAGCTTTCCAGCGCGCTGACGGCGCCTCCTGGCGGGGAGGCTAAAACGCCTGAGGCCGGTATGGCTACGCCGGGCTTTATTTTGAAAACGCCGCCGGATTCGCCGTTAAAAACTTCGCCCAATTTGTTGCTAAAAACCACGCCAGACATTAAGCCTCAGGCTGGCTTGCCACCGAATGCGCAGGGGCCAGTGGCGCAGCTTTTATCGGTAGCTGCCGCTCGCGTCAAGGCGGCGCCGGCGCACGTTGAGGCATTCGTGCAGCGTCTAATGCCCCATGCTCAGGCGGCAAGTGTTGCCTCCGGCATTCCCGCCAGTTTCATGTTGGGGCAGGCAGCACTTGAAACGGGCTGGGGACGTGCAGAGATTCGCGCAGCCGATGGTCAGAACAGCCATAACCTGTTTGGTATCAAAGCGGGTGGCGCATGGCGCGGCCGCACCATGGATGTTGTTACTACTGAATTCGTCAACGGCAAGCCCCACAAGCAGGTCGAAAGCTTCCGCGCCTACGATTCGTACGCCGATGCATTCCGGGATTACGCCGCCATGCTGCGCGCCAATCCGCGTTACCAAAATGGAGCAGCACAGGCACAGGATGCCGCTGGATTTGCGCAAGGCTTGCAGCAAGCAGGCTATGCCACCGACCCGGATTACGCGAACAAATTGATGCGGGTCATACGGCAAGTTGAATTGACCTGACCCAATCGATTTAAGAAGTCGGCGACGCTGCCGACTCACCTACTAACCGTATAAATCGTCTCCCTTAACCAACCTGCGCATAATTTAAATGGCTACCAATATTCTCAGCATCGGTCAGAGCGCTCTTGCTGCCGCACAGGTGGGGCTCAGCACGACTGGCCACAATATTGCGAACGCCGCGACGCCGGGCTACAACCGCCAAGTAATAGTGCAAAGCGCGGCCCAAGCGCAGAATTTTGGTTTTGGTTTTTTGGGGCAGGGCACCGAAATCTCCACGGTCAAGCGCGTATATAGCGAATTTTTGGGCACGCAGGTGCGCTCGGCCCAGACGACAAAAAGCGGACTCGACAGCTATTACTCCCAGATCAAACAGCTCGATAACCTGCTGGGTGATCCCGCATCCGGCTTGTCACCGGCGATTCAGAGTTTTTTCAGCGGTGTTCAGGAGTTGTCCAGCAATCCGGCGTCGATTCCGACGCGTCAAGCGGCGTTGTCGTCTGCAGAATCACTGGCTTCACGTTTTCAGAGCATGGCTGGGCGTTTTCAGGAAATGGGTCAGGGTATCAACACCCAGATCACCTCTAGCGTAGGCGTGATTAATTCCTATGCGACTCAAATTGCGCAACTGAATGACGCCATTGGCCGCACCCAAGGGACGAGTGGACAACCTGCCAATGATTTGAACGATCAGCGCGATCAGCTTATTCTCGATTTGAACAAAGAAATCAAGACGACCGTCGTCAAGCAAGGCAACGGGGATTACAACGTGTTTGTGGGCAACGGCCAGCCCCTGGTAGTGGGGGTGACCGCTTCTTCGCTGACGACAATCGCCTCCCCGACTAATCCCCAAAAAATAGAGGTCGCGTACCCCACCCCGAGTGGTCCCGTTCTCGTAGGGGGGGCGAGTCTCGTGGGTGGCAAGCTAGGCGGCCTGCTCGCATTCCGCAGTCAAACGCTAGAACCAACTCAAGCCGCCCTCGATACGCTGGCCATCGGTATCGCCACCACGTTCAACGCCCAGCATCGCTTGGGTCAAGACCTCAATAGCAATCCAGGGGGCGATTTTTTTACCGTTCCCTCAGCCACGGTGGGCGCATCCGGCTTTGCGGTTACGATCACCGATCCTAGACTGATCGCGGCCGCCGCGCCTATTCGCACCGCAGCTGCTAGCAGCAATACCAGCACGGCTACCATTAGCGCAGGTAGCGTTAACGCACCGCCCCCGCCCAACGTTAATCTGACGCAGCCAGTTAGGATCACATTTACTTCTGCAACCACTTTTGACGTGACCGGAACCGGGACAGGCAACCCGACGGGCGTCACCTATACACCCGGGGCCACGCTTACCTATAACGGCTGGAGCGCCACGATCAGCGGCACCCCTATTACCGGCGATAGCTTCAATATTACTGCCAATACCGGCGGCGTGGGTGACAGCCGCAATGCCTTGCTGCTCGGTGCGTTGCAAACTGCCAATGTACTGAACGGTGGCACTACCAGCTACCAAGGCGCGTATTCACAGATTGTCGCGCAGATCGGCAGCAAAACGCGGGAACTCGATGCGACCAGTAGCGCTGCAGGCAAATTGCTCAGCGAGGCGACGCTGTCGCTGCAAACCGAGTCAGGCGTGAACCTGGACGAAGAGGCCACGAATCTGTTGCGCTATCAGCAGGCTTATCAGGCAGCCGGCAAGGTGATGCAGATCGCCAGTCAAATGTTTGACGTATTGCTTTCACTCGGACGATAAGAGGGACTGATCATCATGCGCATTAGCACCCTAAACATGTTTGAAACCGCTGGGACACGCATCAGCGACCTGCAATCCGGCCTCGCCCGAACACAGCAGCAGATAGCAAGCGGTCGTCGCCTTCTGGTTCCGTCCGACGATCCGGCAGGGACTGTGCGTGCACTCGAGATCACGCAGTCGCAGTCACTGAATACGCAGTATGGCGTCAACCGGCAACAAGCCAAAAGTGCGCTCGGCTCGATGGAGGGCGCGCTGTCGAGCGTGACGTCACTGCTCGTTGATGTGAAAACCAGCGTGATCGCTGCGAGCAATGGCAGCCTCAGCGATTCTGAGCGCGGCTTTATTGCGACCGAATTGCGCGGGCGTTTCGACGAGCTACTGGGATTGGCAAATACCCGCGATGGCTTGGGCAACTATTTGTTCTCGGGTTTTCAGACCGCTACCCCCGCTTTCGTCCAGACCCCAACCGGGGCGCTCTATCAGGGCGATCAGGGAAATCGGTTGGTGCAAGTTGACGCAACACGTCAAATCGCAATTTCGAGCACAGGGAAATCGATCTTTCAAGGTGGGGGCCAGGATGTGTTTCAGACCCTGAACGATCTCATCGTATTGTTGCAAACCCCTGGCACGGCGGGGCTATCGGCGGGCCTTGCAACCGCCGGCAGCAACCTCGATCTGGCGTTGGACAACGTGCTGACAGTGCGTGCAGCGGGTGGCACGCGATTGCAGGAACTCGATGCGCTCGATAACACAGGCGAAGATCGGAATATTCAATACAGCCAATCGCTATCTGAATTGCAGGACCTCGATTACGCCCATGCGCTAACGCAGCTCACCCAGCAGCAGACCACGCTCGAAGCGGCACAACGCTCCTTCGCGAAGACCGCGAGTTTGTCGCTTTTCAATTTCTTGTGAACCCACATGTTTTTGCATAACGCCCGCCTTGGAGGACTGATGAATACACAGGTTATGCATTTGTTAGCCGACGTTTCGCTGCATGGTGAGCAGCATTTGGTAGAAGTCGAACGTGACCTGGTGCAAATGGAAATGTTGCTCGACGATGCGATCAAAAAATTGTGCGCCAGTTTTATGGCGATTCACCAAGCAGTTACACAGCAGCAAACCTTGAACAGCATGCTGTCGGATGACGGATCGAATGCTGATTACATCACGCATTTTGAAACCCTGCATGGAGAGATCCATCGGCATGTGGGCGACGCTGTCACCGGGTTGCAGTTTCAAGACATGACCAGCCAGCTGATCCGCAGGATGGTGCTGCATCTGGCCGGATTGCGCGATGTGTTTGGTGCGCTTGACACGAATGGCTCGGTGCACCCCGAAAGCACGCATGACTCGTTGCTTGAAGTGCTGGACCACATTAGCGACCGGGTAGGTGCGCGCTGCACAGAATTGGCAGCAGGCGTGCGCAGCACGGTAAACCAACAGCATATGGAAAGCGGCGAGATCGAGCTGTTTTGAAATGACAGAAAGATTAGCCAATAACGAAAGCAGCAGGACCACCCTATGAAAACAATACTTGCAGTAGATGACTCCGGCTCGTTGCGTCAGATGCTGGCCTTCAGCCTTAAGGCTGCTGGCTATGGCGTGATTGAAGCAGTAGACGGACAGGACGGTCTAGCCAAGGCCAAACGTCAGACCGTCGATCTGGTGTTGACCGACCAGAACATGCCCGGCATGGATGGTTTAAGTCTGATTAAAGCGCTTCGCGGGATGACCAGTTACATGAAGGTGCCGATTCTGATGTTGACGACCGAATCCAGTAGCGAGATGAAAGCGCTTGGTAAAGCCGCCGGGGCCAGTGGCTGGCTGGTCAAACCTTTTGATCCGGCACGTTTAACTGAAGTGGTCAAAAAATTGATCGGGTAAGCGATCGAAATACTAAATAGAAATATAGCAATCGAATATGCCAAGCGAAATGACGGAGTTCCAAGATGACTATTGATATGAGCCAGTTCTACCAAGTGTTTTTTGACGAGGCAGAGGAGCTACTGGCGGAAAAGGAAAAACTGCTTCTGGCAGTCGATATCGATGCGCCTGATTCTGAAGACCTGAACGCTATCTTTCGCGCAGCGCATTCCATCAAAGGGGGAGCGGCGACTTTTGGCTTCACTGATATTACCGACGTGACCCACATGCTGGAGTCATTGCTGGATCGCATACGCAAAGGGGAGATGGCGTTGACCTCTGAGCACGTGGACTCATTCCTGAGCGCCAAAGACATTTTGAAAATGCAAATCGATGGTCATCGCTATGGGTCAAACGTCGATCAAGAAGCGGTGAAGAGTGTATGCCAACGTCTGCATGCTTTATCTGAAGGTACAGCTTCAATTCTAGGTGGATCGGGTGCGCCGGTTCCCCCTTTGGTAAAGGGTGAGCCTGAATCCTCGTTAATCCAGCCAGCTGGGAATATGCGGCGCTTCCGTATTGAGTTGCCCGAGGTGCCTCAGCGCGATGTCGATGCATTGGCGGCCGAGCTCGGCTTGCTGGGCGAAATCAATCAGGGGGTACTCGACGACAAGCGCAGTGTTTTTACGCTTGCTACGCCTGAAAAAATTGCTGACATCATCGCAATTTGCTCATTTGTGCTTGATCCGGATGATCTGAAAATCACGGAGCTTTCTGCCGATGCCCCCCAACCAAACGCAGTAACGACCGCGCTTGTTGCCGATACAGAACCCGGCTATGGTTTCTTCGAGCCGATGAAATCGGAAATCGAAAAAAGAGAATCAGCCGCAGCCGAACAAGCTGCGTTACAAACCGGAGCGCCCTCAGAAACAGATTCAATGCCCGCTGATGGCAAGCAGCCCAGCCGACGCGCCACCGATAAACTTCCCGCGGCGCAGGAATCATCATCGATCCGCGTCGGCATTGAAAAGGTCGACCAGCTGATCAACCTGGTGGGCGAACTGGTCATCACGCAAGCGATGATCGAGCAGCGCACCGGTTCACTGGACCCCATCATCCATGAGCGTTTGTTAAATAGCGTGGGTCAACTCACGCGAAACACGCGCGACCTGCAAGAGGCGGTGATGTCGATCCGGATGATGCCGATGGATTATGTGTTCTCGCGCTTTCCGCGGATGGTGCGCGACTTGGCGGCGAAGCTGGGCAAAAAAGTTGAATTCATTACCCGGGGTGCTGCAACCGAACTCGACAAGGGCTTGATTGAACGCATCGTCGATCCGCTCACCCATCTCGTGCGCAATAGCGTCGATCACGGTATTGAAATGCCAGACGGGCGCCAGGCCGCAGGTAAATCCGACGTTGGCAAACTGACGCTCTCCGCCGCGCACCAAGGCGGCAACATTGTGATCGAAGTCAGCGATGACGGCGGTGGTTTGAATCGCGAAAGAATCCTTGCAAAAGCAAGGCAGCAAGGTTTACCGGTGTCTGACAGCATGTCTGATGGAGAGGTCTGGTTACTCATTTTTGCACCCGGTTTCTCCACCGCTGAGGTCGTCACCGACGTCTCGGGCCGTGGCGTTGGCATGGATGTGGTCAAGCGCAATATTGCCGCGATGGGCGGCTCCGTTGACATCCGCTCGGCGCCCGGCTTGGGCACCACCATCGCCATCTCCTTGCCGCTGACGTTAGCGATTCTGGACGGCATGTCAGTCAAGGTCGGCGAGGAGGTGTACATCCTGCCGCTAGGCTATGTGATCGAATCGCTGCAACCGGCGGCCGCAGACGTCAAGGAAATTGCAGGTCAGGGCCGTGTGATCAAGGTGCGCGAAGAATATCTGCCGCTGATTCCGCTGCACCGCATTTTTGATATTGAACCACGGTATACCGAGCCATCGCAGGGCATCGTGGTGATTCTTGAAAGCGATGGAAAAAAGGCCGCATTGCTGGTGGATGGCTTGGTAGGCCAGCAGCAGGTAGTAGTCAAAAACCTCGAGTCGAATTTCCGCAAAGTTGCTGGCATTTCCGGCGCCACGATTCTGGGCGACGGGGGTGTATCGCTCATTCTCGACGTTTCCGCGTTACTGCGCTCCAGCCGTCAGCTGAACGCGGCTCCCACTTTTTCCTGATAGGACCCAGATCATGTCTCAAAACACCTACACGCAAACCAACGCTGCATTAAATCAGGCACGCGCCGCTGAAGTTTCCGGAAATGAATTCCTTGCCTTTACGCTCGGCAAGGAAGAGTACGGCATCGATATTCTCAAGGTGCAGGAGATTCGCGGCTACGAGCCGGTCACCCGCATCGCCAACGCGCCCGATTTCATCAAAGGTGTTGTCAATCTGCGCGGCATCATCGTGCCCATCGTCGATATGCGCATCAAATTCAATCTTGGCGAACCCAGTTACGACCAATTTACAGTGGTGATCATTCTGAACATCGCGGGGCGGGTAATGGGCATGGTGGTCGACAGCGTGTCTGACGTCACCACACTTACTCCCGACCAAATAAAAGCAGCACCCGAAATGGGCACTACGTTTGACACCGATTATCTGATCGGGCTTGGCACACTCGATGAGCGCATGTTGATCCTGGTGGATATCGACAAGCTGATGTCCAGCGACGAAATGGGGTTGATCGAAAAACTGGCTGCTTAACGCGGAGTAAATGAGCAGCGTTGGCTGAATTATTAATTGTAAAAATTGTGGAATAGAAGGAGCAGGAAATGTTATCGAAATTAAGTATCAAATCGCGGCTGATTTTCGTGATTGGTTTTTTATCCCTGCTGTTGGCGGGGGTCGGTAGCATGGGTCTGCTCAGCTTGAGTGCTACCAATGATTCTTTGAAGCGTGTTTATCAGGATGAACTGATCCCGTTAGGGCAACTCGACCACATCATCCGGCTTGTGAATAAAAATCAACTGATCGTGGCACAAACCATTGCGGGTCAACTTTCGGCTTTTCCGGAAGATGCCTCGGTGATGGGAAAGCAGATGGACGAGGCGGACAAAGCGATCAAGGAAATCGATGAGACTTGGAAAGCCTACATGAAGACTCAGTTGTCACCTGAGGCCAAGAAACTTGCAGTGAGCTTTGTTACCAGTCGCAAAAAATATGGCAGCCAAGGCTTGCGGCCCGCAATGGCAGCGTTGCGTGCTAAAGATGTGCAACAGGCCAGCGAAATTCTGCAAGGCCCCTTGAACGAAAACTTCCCTGCGGTGCAACAAAATATCAATGCCCTTATCAAGCTACAGCAGAAGGATGCTCAAACCGAGTTTACTCAATCAGATAGCCGCTACACCACCGTACGCAATACGGCCATCATCGTGATTCTGGCTGGGGTACTGTTGGCGGCGTTCATTGGCGTGTGGCTGATTCGTGCGATTACCCGCCCATTGAATGAAGCGGTTCGGATAGCCGAGAGCGTTGCGGCGGGAGACTTGACGCAGAAAATTGAGGTGCATTCCACGGATGAAACCGGCCGCTTGATGCAGGCGATGCAGAACATGAATACTAGCCTGGTGGGAATTGTCAATCAGGTTAGAAGTGGTACAGAGACCATAGCAGTCGCCTCACGTGAGATTGCTTCAGGCAATGCCGACTTATCGAGTCGGACAGAATCGCAGGCATCGAGTTTGGAACAGACTGCGAGTTCGATGGAAGAGCTGACCAGCACCGTCAAACAGAATGCAGAGAACGCACGCCAGGCAAACCAGCTCGTTGTCTCAACCTCTGACGTAGCAGTCAAAGGCGGAAAAGTGGTGGGTCAGGTCGTCGACACCATGGCCTCGATCAAAGAAAGCTCACGCAAGATTGCCGACATCATCGGCGTCATTGATGGGATCGCGTTCCAGACCAACATCCTTGCATTGAAC
>JANLZE010000093.1:0-1442 GCA_031366105.1 Thiobacillaceae bacterium
GCTCGCAGTTCGACAGCCTCGACCGACCCGCCATGAAGCCGCTGCCAGCACAGCCTTACGAGTACGCCGAATGGAAGAAGGCAAGGGTCAATATCGACTATCACATCGAGGTGGATCGCCACTATTACAGCGTGCCGTTCCAGCTTGCCAGAAGCCAGGTGGACGTTCGCCTGAGCGGTTCCGTGGTGGAAGTGCTGTACAAAGGACAGCGTGTCGCCTCGCACGCCAGAAGTGCGCTGGCGGGCAGATACACCACCAGGACGGAACACATGCCCAAGTCACATCAGAAGCATCTGGAATGGACGCCGCAACGTCTGCTGAACTGGGGTGAACGCATTGGTCCTGGGACCTGTTCCATTATTCGCCGCCTGCTGGAAGACAAGCCTCATCCTGAGATGGGCTATCGCTCCTGCCTGGGCGTGTTCAGCCTGCCAGGCGCTATGGCGAAGAGCGCTTGGAAGCTGCATGTGCACGGGCGCTCACCATCGGGTCGCCGAAACGCAAGACGATTCAGTCGATTCTGGAGGCGGGACTGGATCGTCATGCCGAGCTGTTGCCTGCGGCGGCCACGCCATTGCCTACGCACGGAAACGTGCGCGGGTCGGATTACTACCACTGAGCCAGTAACCCGCGCGCCCACCACAACACACCAACGCTCAACCACCCACGACAAGGATTCCCCATGTTGCACCAACACACCCTGACCACCCTCAAGACACTCAAGCTGCCCGGTATGGCGGCGGCGCTTGAAGAACAACTCATTCAGCCTGTCACTCAATCTCTGTCGTTCAATGACCGGTTCGGGCTCATCGTCGACCGGGAGGCCAGCCACCGCGACAACCAAAGGCTGGGACGCTTGCTGAAGAACGCACGGTTAAAACATAACGCTTGTGTGGAGGACATCGACTACCGTGCTGGTCGCGGTCTAGATAAGGCTGTGATGGCCAACCTGATTGGTTGCGACTGGATTCGGCAAACACAGAATCTGATCCTGACCGGTGCAACCGGCTGCGGCAAGACTTGGTTGGCGTGCGCGCTGGGCAATCAGGCGTGCCGACAAGGAATGTCTGTTTTGTATGTGCGGACATCACGACTTCTGGAAGAAATGAAATTGGCGCATGGCGATGGCAGCTTCCGGAAACGGTTGATGCAAATTGCCAAGGTTGAGCTGCTTGTTTTGGATGATTGGGGGGTATCCACCTTGACCCAATCTGAGCGGCAGGATCTGCTTGAACTCATCGACGATCGCACCAGGAAATCCACACTCATCACCAGCCAGATTCCGATCAAAGCATGGCACGAGGTCATCGGCGAACCCACCCTGGCTGACGCGATTCTCGATCGCATCGTCCACCGAGCTCACGCGATCGAATTAACCGGAGAATCCATGCGAAAAACGAAAAAAACTTGACCCAACGTGAACACCTGAAGTAAAAACCAAC
>JANLZE010000082.1:0-3301 GCA_031366105.1 Thiobacillaceae bacterium
TAACTAGATGCATATGTCTAAATATTATTGAATCCCATGATGCCACTGCTATTGCCGGATGCACAATTGAATTGGAACTTCTGCATCCATATATCCATACATACAATATTATGCGTTGAACTAAACCGCTATCGCGGTGGCTCCCGAACCCACCGACCCTCTCCGCACACCTGCTGCACCTGACGTAAAAATCTCCGATCCTTGATCGCGGGGGATGTCCCCGACACACTCAAGGAGGAGACGAAGATGACACCACTACGCCAACGGATGGATGACGCCATGGTGCTGCGCGGATTTGCGCTGCGCACTCGCGAGAGTTATCTGGCTGCGGTCAGTGCACTGGCCAAGTACTATCAGCGCTCGCCGGATCGATTGACCACGGATGAGGTGCAAGCCTGGCTCCTGCATCTGATCGTCGAGCGCCGGCTGGCGTATGCCAGCGTGAACCAGATGAACTCCGCTTGCCGGTTTCTGTTCGAGAAGGTGATGCGGCGACCGGAGGTTCGGTTCGACATCCCGATGGCGAAGGCACCCAAGACCTTGCCGCGCATCCTGTCGCGGGAAGAGGTGTCGCGCCTGTTCGAGCAGGCCCCAAACCTGCGCGCCCGCACCCTCCTGATGACCACCTATGCCGCAGGGCTGCGCGTCTCCGAAGTGTGCGCGCTGCAACTGGCGGACATCGAGAGCGCGCCCGACCGGATGTGCATCAAGGTGCGCCAGGGCAAGGGCGGTCAAGATCGCTACACCATGCTCTCGCCCGCCTTGTTGGCCTGCTTGCGCGCGTATTGGTGCGATCACCATCCCACCCTATGGCTGTTCCCCAACCCCGCGAACAGCGGGCCGATCGATCCCAAGACAGCGCAGCGCATTTATTGCGCGGCACGCGATCGCGCCGGCCTGGGACGGGCCGGCGGCATCCACACCCTGCGCCACTGTTTCGCTACGCATCTGCTGGAATCCGGGGTCGACATCCACACCATTCAGCGCCTGCTCGGCCATGGCCATGTGTCGACCACCATGCGCTATTTCCACTTGGCGCGGCAATCGCTCACCGGCACCACGTCGCCACTGGAGTTGCTCGACAGCGTGCTGCGTTAGCAGCATGGCCCACGGGGTGGGCCTGGCCGATATCTTGCGTCGCCACGGCCAGCCCTATCGCGCGACACAGACTTTGTCCGCCTTTCAGGACAAGGCGTGGCGCGCTATTGTCGCTTGCCGCACACCGCTCCTGGGCGGGCACGTGGAATGCTGCGACCAATGCGGCGTGGTGCGCCATGTGTATCACTCCTGTCGCAACCGGCACTGCCCGCAATGCCAGACGCGCGCCAAGGAGGCGTGGCTCGCAGCGCGCCGACGGGAACTGTTGCCGGCGCCGTATTTCCATCTGGTGTTTACCTTGCCGCATGACTTAAACAGTCTGGCGAACTGCGATGCGCGCACGCTCTACGCGCTGTTATTCGGCGCGGTCGCCAACACACTGAACAAATTCGCGGCCAATCCGCGCTGGCTGGGCGGCACACCGAGCTTCACGCTGGTGTTGCATACTTGGAAGCAGGATCTTGGCCGGCATCTGCATGTGCATGCCCTGGTGGCGGGCGGGGCGCTGACGGCGGATGGCCAGTGGGTGAGCGCAAAGCGTGGCTTTCTGTTTCCGGTGCACGCGCTGTCCAGCGTGTTTCGCGGCAAGTTCCTCGATGGCCTCAACACGGCGCGCAGACAGCTACGGCACGCGCTCGCACACAGCGATACGTTGTGGCGCGATCTGTTTGCGGCTTTGCGCCGCCACGACTGGGTGGTCTATGCCAAGCGACCGCTGGGGGCCCGGCGCAGGTGCTGGAGTATCTGGGCCGATATACGCACCGCGTGGCGATCTCCAACGAGCGCATCCTCGGCATGGACGCCGGGGTGGTGCGTTTCCGGGTGCGCGATTCCGCGCACGGCAACCGCAAGCGCACGGTGTGCCTGGCAGCGAGCGAGTTCATCGGTCGTTTCCTGCTGCATGTGCTGCCGAATGGCTTTAAGCGCATCCGCCACTACGGCTTGCTGGGCCCTGCGCACAAGGCGGCCCATCTGGCTGCGGCGCGCGCCGCGCTGCAGGCGCCCACGCCCGATCCGGTGGTGCTGGAGTCGGTGGAGGCGTTCCTGCGGCGCGTAGCGCGCATCGAGTGCTTGTGCTGTCCGCACTGCCGCGCCGGGCGATTCCGGGTGGTGGCAGCGATCCCGCCGACGGGACGAAGGCCACCGCCACGCGGGCCACCATGAGGCATTTGTTTCTCTGGCTTCGGATCAGTCTACGGTTGGGTGTTTGCACCCGCCGGGGACGCGCTCGTCCGTGTGGGCTGGAGCGGCGCCTATTGCACCCGTACTGCCGGAATTTTTACGCTGCTGCAGCGTATCCGGTTGCGCCGGATCGTGCATTTCCTCCGCACACAATACCGGCGCTTCATGACAGTCGGTTGACTTCCAATTCCGCAGCCTTACAATCCCCATAATCACCGCCGGCCCCGCGGTTCAGTCCAACAAGGTTTATCCGCCGCCAATTAGGGTGGGGCACTTGTAAGGTTTGGGTGGGGCGGCGGATAAACGCTATTCGTTAGGTGTTGCATGGCTTCGCTCGATAGCAGATCAGAATACGAAAGCCGAATGCATCGGGTACTCGCACACATTGACGAACATCTAGATGAGAAACTCGATCTTGCCACCTTGGCTGAAGTCGTGCACTTTTCCCCATTTCACTTTCATCGTCTGTTTTCCGCATGGATGGGCGAAACATTTGGCGACTATCTGCGCCGTCGGCGTGTCGAGGTCGCAGCCATGCGGCTTGCGGCTCAGCCGCGCACCAGGGTTCTGAACATTGCTTTGTCGGTGGGTTTTGGTTCTGCCGAAGCATTCACACGCGCGTTCAAAAGCCGGTTTGGTTGTTCGCCCACTGCTTGGCGCGAACAGCAGTACTCGCTACGCAATGCAAATAGCAATTCTGGTCAGGTGAATAGCAAACGCAGTCAGGCATTACAAGCGCATTTCGCGGAACATGAAGTCTCCCAAAACCCAAACAAGGAGAACATCATGAAAGTAACACTCATTGACCGTCAGCCTGCGACTATCGCCTATCTTCGCCACCTTGGCCCCTATGGCGAACCCATCGCTCGGTTCTGGCAGGAAACTTATGTGCCGTGGGCTGTCATGAACAAGCTTGGCGCAGATCATGCGCGCTACGGTATCAGCCATGACGACCCGAGCATCACTACACCCGACCGATGCAGATATGACGCTTGTGCCGAAGTATCGCCTGATTTCATGG
>JANLZE010000092.1:0-1572 GCA_031366105.1 Thiobacillaceae bacterium
CCTTCACCTTCTTGCACAACAGAGGCAGCGCGATATGAATAAAATAACGGGAAGCAGCGATGAAATAAAAGAACAAATTCACTTGTAAATTTGGGGAAGCCCTTGTAGTAGAGCTAACCGGCGCTGCGCGGCTTTATCGCGCAGCGTCCAGCGACCGAAGGGAGCGAGGTTGAGCGCCATGTTAGGTACGCTCTTTGTCTGTGTAACGGACGAGATTGTCCATTTCTACTTCGGGCAACAAACCATATCTCGCGGCAACAGAATTCATCAACCGCCGAGAGGTGCCGGGAGGAAGATCGAGCTTTCTGTCAATTTCTCGGAAGTGTAGAAGCTTCCCGTTGTGGATCAGGTCTTCGCGGTTTTGATACAAGGTGCTGAACTTGGCATAGTTTTTTTCGTCCGGTTGAAAGAGAAGTGTGTCAATAACCTCTCGCAATTCTTCGTCACCGTAGCCGGTGTAGCGGCCAGAGTAGAAAACCTTCTCGTTCAAATCTGCCTCCACTACCTTTACGTCCTTGTACTTCGGAATTCGGCTTGTAATGTTTGACGCACGGAATGATGAGATTTTGCCGAAGCCAAATTGAGCTATCAAAGCATCAACAAGCAATTTGAGGTCGGCGGCTTTCCCCATTGAGAGAGCTTGCAGACGGTCCAATGGCGAAGGGAGATTTGAGAGCTCTATTTCAGCAGCGCACAGGGGATAGATTTTGCAGTCGCCGCTACGCCCCTTTGACCAAGTTGCGCCAATCTCGAACCATAGCCAGGGACGCTCGATCGACACCGGTGTAACGATTGCAATCACGGCTTGAGCGACCCCCAATTTCTGCTCAATATCTGAGAGCCAGTCGACACCAACAGATATGGCGCCGGGAGAGCTCGTGCAAAACACGCCGATGCCGTTGGCAAATACCTTCTCAATCTCTTGTTTCACGGCATTTGCGAACTCACCATCCGACGTAGCGTGACTGATGAATAGAGTGGGCTTCTTGATTTGATGTTCGGTCACGGACAAATGATCCTTTGGGGTAAGCACCTAACGTCTGAATTAAGGGGCGCGCTTTAGCGCGTCCCTCTTGAATGATGTGTTAGGGCTCATCACTGGAATTTGTAAGGTGCATTTGCATCGTACTGCGCCCGCTCTGCTGTGGTGAGCCCTGCCCGAATGACCTGCGTAGTGTAGCCGCCGACAAGATATCCATCCTCAATATACATCCAGTCGGTGATTTGCCAGGGATTAAAGCGGACTCTCTCCATGAACGTGAGCCCTGGCAGGTTGGGCTCATTTGCAACCGTGCCCTCAAGAGGCGACACAGAGGCATCAATGTCAGCAAGCCAAATATGTTCTGAGGCTTCTCCGGACTCAAACAAGACTTTGAGAAGGAAAGCTGTTTGGTTCGGCTTTGGGTTTAGGTACGCATCAAAGAACTTGCGCAAACTGCTGCGCGCCTCGTCAATGGCGAAGCGCATGCGCGCATCTTCGGAGTCAAACGGTACGGTGGTGTCTGACATGAGCCCTAACGTAAAGTTGAGGGGCGCGCCGCTTTTGGCGCGTCCCTCTCGAACGCAATGTTA
>JANLZE010000096.1:0-1245 GCA_031366105.1 Thiobacillaceae bacterium
GAAACGATTACCTGCCAGCAGGCTACCGGCAGCGAATGCACCCATGGTGCCCAGAAACTTGCGACGTTGATTGTCCATCCTGTTATCTCCTTGAGTTGGCAACTTGATTTTTACTGCACCGCATACACAGCGAGGTTGGGGTTTTTAATGCCCTCGCCTTTATGGTCCCTGAGCTATGCTGCTCAACCAAAAAGCAAGTAAGGTGCCAGCCTCTATTTAATTCAAATTATTAATTCAACATATTGAATATAAAGTTATATTGGTAAAACTCTCATTCCGCTGGCACACGTCTTAGCCAAGCTGTGCGCCCACGAATGAGGCATCCAGAGACGATGCCGCACCAATATAGTGCTACGTTGTATACAACAAAAAAGACATGCTTCAGTTAAGCCTTGCGAGGCTAACGACGCCCGGAAACTTGCGCGCGATTTAACTGCTGCCTGGACATACCAAACGGGAGAGCACCGTATCGATACCGTGCGACTCTTGCTGTGAGTCGTTCCGGACATCTTCAAGAATGAAATCTTTGGGGCAGCTCTATAAATTCAAAATCCTAAGCGAGACAAGGCGCGAAAGTAATTTTGGCGCGCAGCATATGTTTGATATGTAAGCGATAAAATTTCTTGAGCAACGCAGTATCGCGACGGAGTTTGGATTTATAGAGGTGCCCTTTGCAATGAAGGGCGGAACAGCGATCCATTTGTTCGTGCAGGCTATGCCCCGTCTTCCAATCGCGCTTTACGTACCTGACGCATATTTACCCCAGTCTTTAACCCATGTAGCATCGCCTTACTTCCCGCCTTCCTGTTCTGGAAATACCCATGGAAACCGTCAAATTCTCGACCAAAGGACGGATCGTCATCCCAAAGACATCCGGGAAAGCCACCATTTGGCGGCGGGAACGGAATTCGTGATTACCTTCATGGGAGATGAAATCCGGCTAAAACCCATACCCGTTTTCCCGACCACTCACGTGGAAGAAGGCATGGGGATCCTCGCCAGAAAAGAGCAAAGGCCGCTGAGCGATGAGGAAACCGGGTTCGCCATCGGCGAAATGCTCAAAGAGGCGGACAAAGCGACCAAGCCATGATCGCGCTCGACACCAACATTCTGGCCCGCTATCTTCTTAACGACGATGCCGGGCAAGCCAGGGCCGCCGCACATCTCCTGGCCCAAAAACAAACCTTCACCGCCCCACTCACTGTCATGCTCGAACTGGTGTGGGTGCTCAAGGTGAACGGTTGC
>JANLZE010000155.1:0-1076 GCA_031366105.1 Thiobacillaceae bacterium
GATAGTTCGACTTGAATATCTTTTCATGGTTCATAGGTATGTGGGAGTTTGTATGGTCTTGTTGATCGGGTAGATTGGCCATGACGAATTAATTGACGCATAAATTGCATTGTTTTTTAGATAATGATGAGGATTCAACGAGATTATCTGAGCATGACAAAATCACATGATTAGCAGGGTGATGCGATACAATTCGGAGAGATGAATAGCAAGTCAGGTTAAATCATGAACACTTCCTCCCCAGCATCCGTCATGTGTACTTCAGATTGCGATGTACTGGTCATCGGCGGTGGCCCGGCAGGCTCGACAGCCGCTGCGCTGCTGGCCGAGCGCGGCTACCGCGTGACCCTGCTGGAAAAAGCGCACCATCCGCGTTTCCACATCGGTGAATCACTCCTGCCTGCCAATTTGCCGCTGCTGGAAAAGCTGGGCGTGGCCGATGCGGTGAAGGCCATCGGCATGGAAAAATGGGGCGCGGAATTCGTCTCGCCCTGGCATGACCACAAGCAGACGTTCGAATTCGCCGATGCCATGGACAAATCCATGCCCATGGCTTACCAGGTGCGGCGTGCCGAGTTTGACGAAATCCTGATCCGCAACGCCAGCCGCAAAAATGCCCGCGTGGTGGAAGGCTGCCAGGTAGAGGACGTCGATTTCCTGCCTGATAACGCCGGTGCGCTGGTACAGGCGCGCCACGATGACGGCAGTGTTGAAACCGTGCATGCGCGTTTTGTGCTGGACGCTTCGGGCCGTGACACTTTTCTCGGCAACCGCTTCAAAGCCAAGCAGCGCAACAAAAAACACAACAGCACGGCGATTTACGGCCACTTTTCAGGCGCCGAGCGCAACGCGGGCAAGGCCGAGGGCAATATCACCATTTTCTGGTTCGAGCATGGCTGGTTCTGGTTAATTCCGCTGGCCGACGGCACGACCAGCGTCGGTGCAGTGACCTGGCCGTATTACCTGAAAACACGCAACAAAAAATCGCTCGAGCAGTTTTTGCAGGAAACCATCGCATTGTGCGCGCCGTTGAGCGAGCGACTGCAACACGCCCAGCTAACCTCGCCGGTTGAAGC
>JANLZE010000028.1:0-1524 GCA_031366105.1 Thiobacillaceae bacterium
GCGAAGCGCTGGACACGCAGCGAGGAGCGCGAAGTGACGCCCAACCCATCCATCAACACGGACTGGCTTACAGCGGGCTTCGCCCGCTTCCAGCCAGCCGGTTATGTCAAACGTTAGACCTCATCCTATGTCCGAGAACATCACGTCCATTGATCGAGAAACGGCCGAACACTATGCCTGGGGTAGCGTCTGCGACGGTTGGCATCTGCTCAAGCATCCTGAACTGAGCGTCATCCAAGAGCGTGTCCCGCCTGGTGCCGGTGAGGTCAAGCACTATCACTCGCACGCCCGTCAGTTCTTCTATGTTCTCTCTGGCACGGCAACATTGGAGTTCGACGGAAAGGAAGTTTCATTCAACGCAGGTCAAGGCGTGCATGTTCCGCCCGGAGTACATCACCGCTTCGCAAACACATCAAATACGGAAGTCATTTTCATCGTTGTTTCCGCTCCAACCACCGCCAGTGACCGCACGAATGTTCTACCAACGGTCTAACTTGGCAGTCAACCGGACCTGCGCAAAAAGCCGCACAGGCCGGTTACTTTTACGTTAGGCATTTATGCATCCTCGCTGGCTCATTTTTGCTACATTGATCGGTATTCACGTAGCGGTGCTTGTATTCGCACCGGAGTTAATTGCTCCCTTGGTGGCGGGATCGATATACCTCCCGCTCTGGCCACTTAGCACAATTGGTATTCCGGTATTTGGCGTGGCAGCGTCCGGCGGGTGGGCAGCGCCATCACTACTAGGTTGGGCGGTGGTCTTTTGCCTTTGGTCTGCCATTTGGTTCGCAGTCGCTACCCTTCTATCTCGCCTTTTCGCAAAAAAGACTGGACATGCCTAACCCGTCGTTCGAGCGGGACGCCGCAAAGGCGCGGCGCCCCTCAACTTTACGTTAGGCGTTCCCGATGCAACACTTTGATCGGTTCTTCCTCGCGGTCGTCGGGCTCGTCTTCTTGGGGCTCGGTAGCTTCAACCTGTTCTTCCCTTCCGCAGGCATGGCGGGGTTCGAGATCCAGGTCGCTACCGTTAGCGCACTGAACGAAATACGAGCGAACTACGGCGGCATGCATTTCGCTATGGGCCTGCTGTTCGTTTCTGGTGCCCTCGTTAGTTCCTTTCGCGTTCCCGCTTTGCTGGTCGTGGCGTTGTTCACCGGAGGCCTCGTGCTCGGTCGGTCGCTCAGCCTAGTGCTGGACGGATGGCCGAATCGCCTTCTATGGAGTCTGTTCGCGCTTGAAGCCCTCGGATGCTTTGTGGCATCAGTGCTCATGAAGCGTGCGTGGTACTCAACCTGAGTCATGGGAATGCCTATGCCAAAATCCGTCGCATTATTGGTTGTCTCGCTTTTGTCGGGGCTTAGTCGCATTTCTGCTGCATCGCCCAGCCCTTAATGGCACGCTCATTCAAACGGTGACTGCACTGCTTCCTTGGTTTACTACTGGCCGGGTAGCTACGGTAATGTGGCCTAACACATCATTCAAGAGGGACGCGCTAAAGCGCGCCCCTTAATTCAGACGTTGGGC
>JANLZE010000053.1:0-1574 GCA_031366105.1 Thiobacillaceae bacterium
CGATGCTGATGTCACGCAGCATGCCCAGGCTTTCATCTTGCGGATTGACTACATGGACAAACCCAATTTCACGGATGCCATTTCGGTTGCAGCGCCCCGCCGCTTGGGCGATGGAATCCAGCCCGGCGGTAAAGCGGATGACTGCGCCGAAATCCACGTCCACGCCGGCTTCAATTAATTGGGTGCTAACGCACAACGTCGGTTCCTGCTTTTCAAGGCGCTCTCGTACCACGGCCAGAATCGACTTGCGATGCGCCGGGCACATGCTGGTGCTCAAGTGATAAGTCGGGATGGCGGCCTGTTCACTGCATAGTCGATAGATCGTTTGCGCTGCTTTCTTGGTATTGACGATGACCAGGCAGCTACCGGCTCTCGCAGTTTCCTCCCGTGCTAGCAAGGCAATTTCATCCATTGTCCAGCCGCCCGGTTTGCGGCTGTTCTTGACTTCAACGCGCTTCAGATCATCAAACAATTTTTTTACATCCGGCATGAGTTCGTTGCCCTCTGGGATGCGGATGGACCCTTTGTTTGCATTGACCTTGTCCAGTAGCGGCTGGGTGGCGGTGCATAGGACGACCGTGCTGCCGCACTGTTCGACCAGAAAATTCATTGCGTTGTTGAATAGGTGAACGCAGTTAAGGGGTAGGGTTTGAATTTCGTCGAAGATAAGCACCGCGTTGGCCAACTGGTGCATCCGCCGTGCGCCTCGGGTGCCTGCGCCGAACAGGGTTTCCAGAAGCTGGACGCTGGTGGTGTAGATGACGGGCGCATCCCAGTTCTCAGCCAGGATTTTTCCGCGCCAGCTTTGTTCCTCGGGCGTAAGGTTGGAATGGTGTTCGAGAACTACGCTGCTCGGTTCTACGCCATCCGGCTCAAGGACTTTTCGCACTACGTCGGCGTTCTGGTCGATGATGGACGTGAATGGAATGACATAGATCACCCGATCCATTTTCACGCCGCTCGTTTCCTTGTTCGCGTGATGCAACGCAAATCGCAGGCTGGCCAGAGTTTTTCCGCCGCCAGTGGGCACTGTCAGGGTGTAGACGCCTTTGCCGCGCGACGCGCCATCCAGGCAATGGCGGGAGATGTCTTGCCGGAGTGTGTCGATAGGGTGGCGGGGATGAAGGGTTTTGAGGTGTTTTTCCAGACGGTCGATCAAAACATCCCATGCGGCATATCCGCCATTCGCCCTGAGCTTCTTCCCCTTGGGGTTCTCAAAATCGGCGCTGTCGATACGGTCAGCATCAATAAGGCAACTGAACAGAAAGCGCACCAACAACCCGATCTGCTGCTGCGCTACAGTGCTCTTATCATCTTTTCCCGGTGCGGCATGCACGATCCCGGAAATCGCTGCTTGCATGGTCTTGAGCATTTCCGGCTGGCTTGTGAGTTCGCGAGCGCGGGCAAGGATAGCCTCGTCGGCCTTGCCAAGTGCTTCATTCAAGTGACAACGGTCATCGGCCTTGTTCATGCGCCTACCGAACACGTCTTCGCCAAGGCTGTTCGTATCGGAAGATAAGCAGTCGATCAGCCCAGAATGGTGGGAGGCGATGCAAAGGGAGAGAATTTGTCCG
>JANLZE010000061.1:0-15052 GCA_031366105.1 Thiobacillaceae bacterium
ACGGATTTTTAAAGGGAACCACCCCTAGCCTTCCACAGCCACTCAGGCTGTCCTTCTTATACAGTGCTGACGTTTTCAATGCGAGAACTACATCTGCAATACGGTGGTTGTGGATATAAGCCTTGATTTCTTTCATGCAAACTTCTCCTTATCCGATGCGTACTTGGTGCTAAGCACACACCTGTGGATGACTCTGTCTTAAAATCTTTGCGTGGGGTTCGTTGCTTGCGCTTCTCTACCCACTCATACATCAACGGTAAAGCAACAAAGTCAGCAATGTGGCAGTCAGCAAGCCCCCACAACTACTATCGCGAGCGGCGAATAACTTCTGCCTTCTACCGTTAGTTAACAGGAAGGGAAGCAGCTCTAGAATCTCTACCTGCGCTGTCATCAACACCTGGAGTCGCAGTAAGAAGTTATTCCGCTGCGCCACGGCGTATCCCTGCTGCCCGGCTATTCTAAAGTCTGTATTAAGTCCACCGCCCTCCCGCGATTGCTTTGGGCAGGGACGGTGGTTTGTGGAAGTGTGCGTTTGCGCCATTCCGTAGAAAGCTGTGGATTGTTCCCTGGTAGCGCTCGGGCGTCGGTAAGTTCGCCCTGCGCTGCAGCAAGGATCGCTCGCGCGGAGCGCAGATCAGAATTAGCTTGCTCCAAAAAGAGCGAAGCCGCCAAGGAAGAAATTAGATAAAACAAGGCAAGCATGAAAGGCAAACCGATTTTAAGAATAGTAATGAATTGCACGACAACTCCTTCTGATGTGCGTACGTCAGCCCCCTTGAAGCAGGCGCGCGCGCAAGCCAAATATTTAAAATAGATTGGTTCAGCTATTAGAAAGGAGTCGTGGTGGCCGGAACCGGCCGTCGGGGGTAAAAAACTGAATGGTGGAGGACTGCTGAATTGCATACGTGTTTGCAAATTCTTGCGTCATGAACCCCAATGGACTCAGCAAGCCAATGAAATTTCCAACGGTGTAACACCAATGATTGCAGGGGTTTGTAGAAGAAACTGTGTTGTGGTCTCCCGGCAAGGCTGAAAAGTTACCCTCGTCCTTAGCCTGGCAATGTTGCTCATCGAACCACACGTCCGCTATCGCTTCCTTGTTAAACGTCCAGCCCACTGCGTTGATCACGAACGTGATCACGAGAAAATAAATGGTCGGGCGAAACAAGGTGGGCATATTTAAGCTAAGGGTTTTAGTTTCAAGTAATCACTCGTTTGATTGAGTCCTTTAACTCCGCTTCAGATCGTCGAGTTTCTGCAAGTATTCGTCGCGATCCATTTCTCCCCGGGCATACCTTTCGTCCACGAGCGCGAGCGCATCGGGCTTTTTACCCCCATCCGGTGGGCTCGAGCGTCGACCTCCCATCAGGTATTTCACTATGGCCAACACCAGCAGTATTGGAATCAGCATAAATAACGCCATGCCTATCCATTCCATACCATGCCAACCCATGCCGTAGCCATCATAATTTTTCCACATGCTGTCTCCTTTGCTGAGTTCTATTGCGTTACTTCAATCCAGATTAAGCAAGGTTCTGATTTGGCCTTCAGTCAGGCCATCCACTGGGATAACGCGTGTTTCGTCAATGATCAGGACAGGACAATGGCGAACCTTAAAACGCTCCACGAGTTCGGGGTGTTCTTCGACGTAGCAGCGCTCATACACGAGGTCTAGATCCCGCAACTCCTGCTCGATATTGCTACAGTGGCATGTGCGGGTGGTAAGTAGTTTGATGTCCATGGCGACCTCCACCGTTAATGGCCACAGCACATGCATTTGCCATGCATCTCGCCACCCATCGAGCGCATGGTCTCGCGCATTTGCTGCATGTGTTCCCGCATAAGCCGCTGCTGTTCATGGGGATCCTGGGCCTGCTGGATCTTTTCCATGCTCGCTTGTATCTGCTGCGTATCCACCTTCGCCTTGGTCTCGTCGGTTTGCGCGCTGCGTGCTTCTTCGGACCCACCTAGCGCGGCGGACACCCGCTCCAGCCGTTGCCGGACTTCGCTCGCCAACGCAGTGATCTCGGGTTTATTCACCAGTTCCAGTACCGCGTTCGGGTCCATGAATTCCACATGCACCGTACCAGCTTCATCCTGCCGCACCACTACATTGCAGGGCAGGAGCAAACCGATGGACGGTTCGCTTTCCAGGGCGCGGTGCGCCAAGGGCGGATTGCACGCGCCCAGAATCCGGTAGGGCGGCATGTCCTGGTTTAGTTTCTTCTTCATTGTGGCTGCGACGTCGATATCGGCGAGTATTCCAAAGCCCTCGCCCTGAAGCGCTTGGGTCACGTGCGCAATAGCATCGTCGAACGACATGTCGACGGTTTTTCCAAAGCCATACTTGGTCATTTTTGATTCCTTTCGTCAAATGAAAATAAAGAGCATCAGGTCCTCAACATGCGCAGACCACTCGCGATTACCACAAACTCACTAATTTCATGGGCCAGGACAGCTATTGGCAAGGTAAAGACACCCGCGATAGCGCCTATAACCAAGCCGCCGATCACAACCGCGGAAAGCCCGAGATTCTGCTGAATGACCCGTCTGTTTCGGCGGCTGAGTATCACGGCGTAAGCCAGGCGGGAGAGATCGTCTCCCATCAACGCCATGTCCGCGGTCTCCAATGCGACGTCGGTACCCGCCGCACCCATGGCGATCCCAACTTCCGCTGCCGCCAGTGCCGGGGCGTCGTTAACCCCGTCCCCCACCATCGCCACATGACCGTAACGCTGCTGCAATTCTGCGACGACACGCGTTTTATCTTCCGGCGAAAGCTCGGCATGCACTTCATCAATCCCGGCCTGCAGAGCAATGGCTTTTGCGGCGGCTGTGTTGTCTCCGGTGAGCATCACGATGCGCTCGATCCCTGCCTGTTTGAGCCCCGCCACCGCGGCCGCTGCGCCAGGTCGTAGCGGGTCGGCAATCGCAAGCAAGCCGGCGGCTTGCGTGGCCGTTCCGACTATCACTACGGTGTTGCCCTCGCCTTGCAAGCGCGCGATTTCTGCGTCCACCGTTTCGAGCGGCGTGCCGAGTTCTCTGAATAACTTCGGGCTGCCGATGAACCATTCGCCGCCCTGAACACGGCCCTTCGCCCCCATCCCGGTAAGCGACTGAAAGTCCTCGACGGGCAACGCGTCGATATTTAATGCGGTTGCATGTTCGGACACCGCACGCGCCAACGGGTGTTGCGAACGGCTTTCCAGTGCGGCGGCCACGGCCAGAATGTTCTCTGCTTTGTGCGCATTCAATGGAATCAACTGCGTCACCTGAGGACGTCCCATGGTCAGGGTACCGGTCTTGTCCATCGCGATCACCCGCACCTTGGCGAGGTTCTCCAGATGCACACCACCCTTGACCAGTACGCCGTTGCGCCCCGCAGTGCCGATGGCCGCCACCAGCGTGATGGGGATCGAAATCACCAGCGCGCACGGCGCGGCGGCGACGATAAAAACGGTGGCGCGCATCAGCCATTCTTCCCCCGAAAACCCAAACAAGGGCGGGACAAGCGCGAGCAATGCGCCCACCACAAGCACGGCGGGACTGTATCTGCGGCCAAATTTCTCGATGAAGCGCTGGCTGCGCCCTTTGGCCTGCTGCGCCTGCTCCACCAGTTGGATAATGCGGGCGATGGTGTTGTTGGCGAAAGTCTGGGTGGCGCGAACGGTGAGCGCCCCTTCGCCGTTGAGTGTGGCCGCGAAAACCTTTGCGCCGGACGATTTTTCAACGGGCACCGATTCGCCCGTGACCGGTGCCTGGTTGACACTGGAACGCCCCTCGATCACTTCGCCGTCGGTTGCGACCGCTTCACCCGGCAGCACAATGAAGACATCCCCAACGCGTAATTCCTCCACTGGAATCCGCACCTCTTTTCCCTCGCGCCGAACCAGCGCAGTCTTCGGCGCCAGATCCATCAGTGACCGAATGGCATGACGGGCACGCTCGGCGGTGTAGCCCTCCGCCGCTTCGGAAATCGAATAAAGAAAGGCCAGCGTGGCCGCCTCGGCCCACTGGCCCATGAACCCCGCTACAAGGGTGGCCACCAGCATCAGCAGTTCTATGCCGATTGCATGCTCGTTGATGAGTTCTTCCAGCGCTTCCCGTCCGAAGAAATAGCCGCCTATGAGAACGGCCGCAATGTATAGCCCTGTCGCAACCGGCGTTGGCAAACCCGCCATGGCGCCAAAAAAACCCATCGCCAACAAGGTACCGGCAATAGCGGACGTTACTACCTTGAGATTTCGCCAGGGAGGCGGCATAGGAGCTGACGGGGCAGCGGGGTCGCAGGACGAACAGGCCATCACCCGGCCTCTACTGCAAGCGCCAGAGTCTGAATGCCTATCCGGCAGCGTCCGTCTTCACGCAGGCTCATGCGGTTCTGAAAATTCGCCAAGTCCTTCGAGAACAGGCTGTCGCTATCAGGCAATGCCTTAAGCATCTCATACAGGCGTTCAAGGTGAGCCATATCGCGCACCAAGCGGTGGTATACCCAGCGGCCGTCCTTTACGGCAGACAGCAGACCCGCCTGGCGCATGATCTTGAGGTGGCGCGATACGTTAGATTGAGGTTCCAATAGGCAGTCCACCAGTTCGCATAGACACGCTTCCTCTCCCGTCCGGGCAAGGAGACGTGCGATTCGAATCCTCGTCCCATCGGCCAAGGCTTGAAAAATTTCTTGGGGTTCAATATTTATTGAATGCATAGTTGCATAATAACGCAACTATTCAACAAAACAAACCGGTTGCGGCCTTATCTTCTTTATTTACTAAAGCGTCCCGCCTCGTTCGCCGATTCCAGGAAGGCGCGCAGCTTGCCGAAGTCGATGATGCCCACCGTTTTCGAGATCCGTCTGCCCGATCGGTCGATGATGAAGGTTGTCGGCGTCCCACCGACCTGGTCGAATTCGCGGGCGAGCTTGCCGTCCTTGTCGAAGACGACAGGAAACGACAGCCCCTGTTTGCGGACATACGCGCTGATGTCACTAGGCTTGTCGTAGTGCATGGCCACCGCAATGACTTCAAATCCCCGCGAGCGATACTGCTGATAGGTCCGGATGAGATCAGGCATTTCTTTCAGGCAGATCCCGCAGCTCGTCGCCCAGAAATTGATGAGCACGATCTTGCCGCGCAAATCGCTCAAACGGATCTGCTTCCCTTCCATGGTCGTGAACGTGAGCGCTGGCGGGGCTGCCCCTTGCGCATTTAAAGCAGCGCTCAGGGCGATGACCAGCACCGCCCAACGTAGTCCGTTGTAAAGCATGCTAATGTTTTCCATTCCGTGTGTCCCCAACGATCTTGCCGTCTTTAACTTGCAGCACGCGCTCAGCACATTGCGCCACCGCCGGGTTGTGGGTGACCATGAGGAGCGTTTTGCCTGCCTTGTTTAGCTCACCGAGCAAGGCCAGCAGCTCCGCCTCGGAGCCGGAATCCAGGTTGCCAGTGGGCTCGTCCATGAGAAGAATATCGGGCTCGTTGGTCAAGGCGCGGGCAATCGCCACGCGCTGCTGCTGACCGCCGGAGAGCATGCTCGGCAGGTGATGGGCCTTGTCTCCCAAGCCAAAGCGTTTCAGCAGCTCCATAGCGCGCCCGTTGCTGCGTGCCCCGCCGCCGAGCCACAGCGCGATCTCGACGTTTTCCAGCGCCGTAAGATGCGGCATCAGGTTAAAGAACTGGAACACGAAACCGATTTTTTTGCCGCGCACGGTCGCCAATTCCGCAGCATCTAGCGTGCCAAGCTCCGAGCCGTCCAGCACGATGCGGCCGGCGCTGGGGCGGTCAAGGCCGCCGATGAGTTGCAGCAGCGTACTTTTGCCATGCCCGGAAGGCCCCATGATCGCGACCCAAGCGCCACGCTCCACCGTCATCGAGACTTCCGAGACCGCCTTCGTCTCGGCGGTGCCGCTGCCGTAGGTCTTGCTTACTTTTTCCAGTTCAATGATGGCGTTAGACATGGCGCATGGCCTCCACCGGAGAGAGCTTGGTCGCTCTATATGCCGGGTAAAGACCCGCGAAGAGTGCGAGACACACGGAAAAGCTCAATGTGAGAAGAATGGTTCCATAGTCGATCGTCACCGTCTGCGACTGCTGCAATGACGCGGTGAGCGCATTGTCAGTGAGGTAAGAGCCGAACAGGTAAGCGGCGAGAACGCCTATCGTCACGCCCAGAATCCCGCCGAGCAAGCCGTAGAGCCCCGATTCGAGCATGAATGCCATGAACAATGTACGTCGGGTGCTGCCGAGCGCCTGCATAATCCCGATCTCGCGTCGGCGTTCATGCACTGCGGTGAGCAAGGTGTTGACGATACCGAACGCCGCGGCGAGTACGCCGACTGCCGCCACCGCCTGCATGGCGGCACCGACCGAACCTACGATGGACAGGACCGAAGACACCAGTTGCTTGTCCGTGACCACGGCGACGTTGGCAACTTCCTGGATCTTGAGGCTGGTTGCCTCCATTTTTTCGAGGTCACTCACCTGGACGGCGATGAACGACACCTTGTCCTGCACGGCGTAGATTTGTTGCGCGAGAGAGAGCGGAATGAAAGTGGCGATATCGTCCTTGCTGCCTGCTTCGCGCAGAACGCCGATCACGGGAATCGGCTTGCCACGCACGGTGAATTCGTCGCCCGGCTTGAGCTTGAACTGTTTGGCGATCGCCGCGCCGACGACGACCCCACTCTCATCCGGAGAATTGAAATAGCGCCCGGAGTCGATATTCCACCTCTGCAACGCACGCATTTCTTTAGGCCAAATCCCAATCACTGGCACCGGTTGGTTGCGAAACGCGGTCTTTTCGTTGAGGTGCGGCACAGCGCTCTTGACACCCGGCACGGCTCGAATCTTCGCCAATTCAGACATGGGAATCGCCTCGGGCAGTTGTTCCCCAGTGAGCACCGAAATCTGTTCATAAGCACACCAGCCCTTGGGCGTGATCACCAGATTGGCGCCGAGGCCTTGCGCCTGCTTCCTGATCTCATCTTTTAAGCCTTGCCCAATCGTTATCAAGGCGACGAACGCCGCCATGCCCACGCTCACGCCTGCCAAGGTAAAGACAAAACGCCCGCGTCGGCGCAGCAGGTTGCGCCATACCAGTTTGCCGAGGTTCATTTCTTGATCGAGCCCAGGTTCTCTACCGAGTCGGCGTGGAGATAAACTATTTTCTTGACGGGGTCCTCGGTCATGATTCCGCGCACGTTCACTTCATCCCATGGTTTGAGATGGGTATCTTTGACCTTCGTCGCGAGGTACCCCTTCGCGCAGTGCAGATCTTTGCAAACACGGGCTTCGCGTGAGTCGATCAGACCGAAGAGCTGAGGGTCTTCCGGAGAAGCCACAGCGACGACGCCGCGCACCACGATGGTGCCGGTGAAGCCTTTAGGATCGGATTTCAATTCGTCCACTTGTAACGCTCCCTTAGGGAGCGGCGGCTGTGCCTTGCCCAGCAAGTCGGGCAAGCCTGCGCTTGTGGCACTACTGCTGGCCATGAATGTGCTCCACGCCCCCCATGCGACGCCTAGCACGAGTGCGCTGGCGATCCAATACCTACGCCGCTTGACAGTACTGTTTGATCCTATTGGACCCGAATCGGGTTTAATCGAATTCATTTCTATATTTCCTTTTTAAGTGCAACCTTGTACGGCTACTCGTAGTTTTTTTGCCTCTTCGGCTCATTTCTTCACCGGTTTATGCCAGACGCTCCTCCAAGAGACGCAAGTCACCCCTGAGTGTTCTAAGTAGACTCTCACTGTGCACCCGGTAATAGACCATCTTGCCGTCGTTGCGCATCCTGAGCCAGCCTTGGCTGCGCAGCAGCTTGAGCTGGTGCGAAGACGCGGCGACGGTAAGACCCAGGACATGCGCCACGTCGCACACACACAGCTCACCATGGGCGAGCGAGAGCAGAATTTTGAGGCGCGAAACGTTGCCTAGCAGCTTATATAGCTCTGCGAGTTGTGGCAGTAACTTGTCCTCTTTCGCCAGTTCGGCCTTGATCCGTGCGACCTTTTCCTGCTCGAAACAGGTGACGTTGCAGACTGGGCTGGTAATAATTTTGGCAGTAGGCATCGGGAGTACACATCATTTAGACGATTGCGATAATGATAAAGTGAATGTGGCTGACAGTGCAAGAAGTATTCGGGATGCCCTTTGACGATAGGGAAGGCCGGCACTCAAAGTGTTCGGGGTGTTGGCGCCGGTTAAAAATTGACCATCTGTGCCGGTTTAAAATTGACTAGGCGTTATAGCGGTGTAGCGTAGTACTTCACGACTGTGGAAGTCGACCAGACTGGGGCGGTGTGCCTCTCTTACCTGGTCAAAATTCAACCGGCACAAACAGCTTTATTTGGTCATTTTTAACCGGCATCAACAATCCGATGCGCATGTTGCAAATCGATGATCGTTATGGATTCATTGGTTATGCGCAGGGCGTCGCGACAGTTCAATGGGTTTCAGCATGGCCCCCTGAGGGTTTGGAAGTCACATCGCAATAAAGCCTGGTATTTGACACATGGCGTCGGTTCGTAAATAATAACAATTCTCGTTTACATTTTTAAGGAGATTCATCATGATGCTTGCGAAGCATATTGCCGCTGTTGCGGCTGTCGCCTTGGGTCTGGTGGCGCAGTCCGCCACTGCCGGGGAGTCCCCCTTCGGTTGGATATATACCACCGATACACATCCCAAGGGCAAGAAGGAGTTTGAGCAGTGGATCGAGACACAGCGCGGCCAGTCCCAAGGTGACTACACGAACACACTGCTGCGCAGCGAGTTCGAGTACGGCGTCAGCGACAACTACCAGATCGCGCTCTATTACAACCAGCGCTACGTGAATGCCTACCGCAACGGCATAGATGGTACCACTGGCGGTCCGGATGTAGATGCACCGAGCGGCTTCGATCCGCTGTCCCGCTACAGTAAATTCCGCTTAGAGTCTGTCTCGATGGAGAACCTGTACCGCCTCTCCAGCCCTTACACCGATCCGATCGGAATGGCGATTTACTTCGAGCCGTCGATCGGGCCGCGTGGATGGGAGCTTGAATCGAAATTTATCCTGCAGAAGAATTTTCTGGACGATCGCCTAATTTGGGCAATCAACATTGTTAACGAGGTCGAAAGAGAGAAGAGCGCCACGGGCGAGATTGAGCGGGCTACGGTGTTGGATCTGCTCACGGGGCTGTCTTATCGCTTTCGTAACAATTGGTCAGCAGGCATGGAAGCGCGCAATCACCGGGAATTCACGGGTTATGGCTTCGGGCAGCCCGATCACTCCGCATGGTTCTTGGGACCCAATGTGCACTACGCCACCAAGAGTTGGTGGGTAACGGCGGCATGGCGGCATCAGTTGAAAGTAGCTAGCGGCTTCACCGAGGATCAACGCGCCGTGATCCAGAACGGACGGATCTACGGTGAGGAGCACGCACGTAACGATTTCATGCTCCGGATCGGGGTTCCTTTCTGATGCGCTGGGAACCGTTCATTGCAGTTCCCCTGGCCGTGGTATCGACCGCCAGTTGGGGCAATGTCTACTTCTCGTCTGAACAAGCTCAACAAGCCATCTTCCCTGCTGGCAAATTCACCCAGGTGACGCTGAGCTTGACGCAGGAGCAACGCGATATGCTGCGAACTCGTTCTGGCGTCTATGAGCCGTTTCAGGAGAACCGCGTCTGGTCGGTGGAAGGACGAGGCTTCTTCATCATCGATCAGGTCGTGGGCAAGCACGAGCTGATCACCTACGCCGTTGGCCTGAACCCCAATGGCAGCGTCAAGCAGATCGAAATCCTCGAATACCGCGAGACTTATGGCTCCGAGGTGCGCAATCCGGCGTGGCGACAGCAGTTCGTCGGCAAGACGTCCGCGTCGCCGGTCAAGCTAAACCGGGACATCACCAACATCACCGGGGCCACGCTGTCGTCCAAGCACATCACGGACGGGGTGCGACGCGTGCTGGTTGTCTACGACTTGGCGCTGAAGGGACTACAAGATGCCCAGCGTTGAGCGCATGCGTTCCTTGCTGGGGACGTTCGTGACGATTCGCGCCCAAGGTGCTGCGGGCGACACGGAGGCTGCCGTAGCGGCAGCCGTTGAATCGGCATTCTCGGCCATCGTCCGCGTAGAGCGGTTGATGAGCTTCCATCGCCAGACCAGTGATATCGGCCGACTGAATCGTGCTCGACCTGGCAGCACTTTGCGGGTACACCGTTGGACGTACACCGTGCTGCGCGAGGCTCAGCGGCTGAACGAAGCCAGCCGAGGTTTATTCGATTGCAACATCGGCGAGGTGCTCGTGCGAGCAGGGTTGCTACCGCGCTCGCGAACAACTACTGCCCGATCCCGCCAACCTATGCGCAAGGCCATCGCGTTGACTCGTAACGGTCTCGTGAGACTAAACCATCAGGTTTCGCTCGATCTCGGTGGCATTGCCAAAGGCTTCGCGGTGGATCAGGCAGTCCATATTCTGCGTAGTCGAAGCGTGCATAGTGCACTCGTCAACGCTGGCGGCGACCTGTACGCCTTTGGTCCTGACCCGCAGCCCATATGGGTGCGATGTCCACACGCAACGGGCGAGCTGCGTTTGGTAGGCTATCTCCGCAACGGTGCGATGGCGACTTCAGCGAGCTATTTCACGCAGGATGCCCGGGGTGATGGCGTGACTGCCAGCGCAATCGTCAACGCAACGCGCGGACGACGCATCGGCCTTGCAGGCAGCGTCTCTGTAATCGCAAAAACCTGCATGCAGGCCGATGCGCTCACCAAGATCGTGGCGATGCGACGCCGTATTCCCGCCCCGCTGAGGCTGCGCTCCCAAGCCAAGGTCATCGAACTATGACAAAAACAAAGCCGCACAATTTCAGCATCCGACTGCCTGCGTTTCAGCGTTGGGCGACTTACGGCACGCTGGCCGTGGTCGACCTCAGCGGGGTGGCATGGCTTATCCTGCACGACGGGTTCCAGTGGGGTTGGTTCACCGCGGAACACCGGTTGCTCGTCACACACGGTGCGGCCTCAGCCCTGTCGCTGACCGTCATCGGTGGTCTGCTGCCACTACATATTCGCTTGGCGTGGCGTACCCGCCGCAACCTTTGGTCTGGCGTGGTCACGCTTGCAGTGATGGGGATGCTCGCTCTGAGCGGTCTGCTGCTGTACTACGGTAATGAGGAGGGGCGCTACATCGTGCGCTGGCTCCACATCAGTATCGGCGTGCTCGGCATCATAGCCGTGCCGCTCCATGTCTGGGTGGGAAAGCGTCGCGCGGCGCAGCATCGCGCCGTCACCGCGCAGCCGGCTTAACATCCTTTTATTTTTCCGTTTTCTTAGACGACCCCCGTGACAAAGTAAGAGTGTACGAATGACAACACAATAAGTTTGTGCAACGCTACGAGTGGATTGATCTGCGAGGTGTGTTTGCCCAAGTTAACCACTGTGGAGGGCTTACCCAGCTTTTTGGCTGCTAAAAATTTATGGCATGAGCCATTCGCAGAACACTACGCCGCCATTGTTCCGTGTAAGTAATTTATAATCATTCTCATTTGCACCGAGCCCATCGTTAACTTTTGGTAATCATATGCAAGCGCTTAGTCTCTTCTCCATTTTTATGCTCTGCTTGATGCACTCAGTATCGCCTGCTCATGCTGATGAGTTCGTCACCCAAAGCAAGACAAAACAAATCTGGCAATTACTCGATTATCTCGCCGTCGATTATGGCAAGTCCGTGCAGGATGGAAATATCATTAGCAAACCCGAGTACGCAGAAATGCAGGAGTTTGTGTCCGCTGCAGAACGGCAGCTAGTAGAGCTGCCTCCCACTCCAGCCAAGCCTGCACTGAGCGCCAGTGCCGCTGATTTGCGCAAAGCCGTCGCTGAAAAGGCGTCACCGACAAAGGTAAGTGTCCAGGCTCATCATCTGGCAGCCGCCTTGCTGGCCGCATACCCTGTGCCGGTCTCGCCCCTCAAACCGCCGAACCTGCAACTCGGCGCAACGCTGTATCAAAGCCTGTGCGCATCCTGCCATGGCATAACAGGCCATGCTGATGGTCCTCTGGCAGCGAAGCTGAGTCCGCCGCCAATCGCATTGGCCGAACATAACCGCGCGCGGGAGCGCAGCGTGTTCTCACTGCAGCAGATCATCACACAGGGCGTGGACGGGACCTCAATGCCAAGCTTTGCTCAGCTGTCGGACGATGAGCGCTGGGCCATTGCGTATTTCGCGTCCACGCTGTCGTATTCCGCAGCGGAACACCAAGCCGGGGCAAAGCTTTGGTCTTCGCGTCCCGACTTACATAGAGCAGTACCCACATTAGATAAGCTAAGCCAGACATCTGAGTCTGCGCTCGCAGAGAGCATCGGCACCGACGTTGCTCGCCCATTAATGGCCTACCTGAGAAGTGCGCCGGACGCGTTAAATGCATCAAGTGCGAACAGCCTGCTGATTGCGAAGACCATACTTAAAGAGAGCATCGCCGCCATGGACAAGGGTGATATGACGGCCGCCTCCCGCTTGGCTTTATCGGCCTATCTGGAAGGGTTCGAGCCGGTGGAGCCTGCGCTAAAGGCAAAAAATAAGCAATTATTTGCGGATATCGAAAAGGCAATGGGTGACTATCGCAACGCCGTCACCAGCAGCCAAATCCGACAGGCCCGTGATATTGAGCTACGCCTTCAAACGCTGCTGAATGAGGCGCAAGTCGCGCTTGACTCTTCCAACGACCCGCTTTCTACCTTCATAGGCGCTTTAACAATATTATTGCGCGAGGGCCTTGAGGCCTTGTTAGTGGTCGTCGCTATGCTGGCCTTCTTGAAGAAGGCGGAGCGCCAGGATGTCCTGCCTTACGTGCATGCCGGTTGGGCCACCGCACTCGCCGCAGGTGGACTCACCTGGGCCGCCGCGACCTACCTAGTCGACCTGAGCGGCGCCAGCCGTGAGATGACCGAAGGCTTCTCTGCCATCTTCGCCGCAGTGGTGTTGATGGCAGTAGGCATATGGATGCATCAGAAAAGTCTGGCTGGGCGCTGGCAAGCCTATGTGAAAGAAAAACTGTCGTCAGCATTGAACAAAAAATCAGCCATGATGTTGTTCCTGCTTTCGTTCGTCACCGTTTATCGCGAGGTGTTTGAGACAGTCCTTTTTTATGCAGCGCTCTGGACCGAGAACAACGGCGTGTACCTACTCGCCGGGTTGGGTACGGGCGTTGTGATCCTCAGCGCAATTGCCGTGCTGCTATTGCGTTCAAGTGCGCGACTGCCGATCAGTCAATTCTTCGCATTCAGCTCTGTCCTGGTAGCGGTGCTGGCGTTTGCCCTCATGGGTAAAGGCGTTGCTGCATTGCAAAAGGTGGGTTTCGTGAAAGCGACGCCCATCGCGATGCCCCATATTGATATGTTAGGCGTCTATCCAACCATGGAAACCATCGTCGCACAAACATTGATACTCGGGATTATTGCTATAAGCGTCGCTTACAACTTGCGACCAAAACAATAATCCCTATCTTCCTGACAACAGATCCTTATCCAACTGGACTCAAGGTTTTTTTGGCTCAGCGATTACGGGCGTGACCTGCTTCGAGGCATCAAAATGACTACGCACGGCCTTGATCACATTTGGCAGACCCGTGATAAAAAATGGAATCGACAGTGCGAGGTAGGCCCAGGCCAGCATGGTCAATGAAGCGATCACGCGCGCTGCGTCATTGCGAAAGACAAATGCAATTGTGACCTGAACGACAAATAAAGCCGCCAGCGCCAATCCGGCCCACAGCGCAAAGCGCAGACGAATCAGCAGCGACAACGCAAAGAGCGACTGCGCAGCGGTTAAAAAGAATTCCTCGTGCTGACGCGCGTCCAGCGGCAAGGCCATGATGCTAGACGCGCCAAAACTCATCGCGAGCGGCAGCATGCCGACCAGCAGCGTCCACTGATTGATCTTGTCGCTGATCATCGCGGTGAGACCTGCCGCCGCGCGGCCTGACAGCACGAACAATATGGCGACCGAAATGGCCGGGGCTTCACTCGCGAGCGGGGCCAGCCATTGAATAAGCAAAAATTCGTCAATCCCCAACACACGACCGGACGCGATGATCGCTTCGGCAAAAGGCTGGGCGGAGACGAAGATTGCGGTACAGGCGGTCACTGCAAGACCTGCTATCCATGCCCATTCCGCAGCCGGCTTAAGCTTGGTGAGTGCCGCAGCCGGGCCCGGCTCTTCCCCTTCGTTATTTTCGGATTCCACTTTTGGAATCCGTCCGACCTGCCATAAATAAGCGCCAAAAACACTGACCAGCACGATGAAGTCCAGCAAGCCAATCCGGTTTTTCAGCAGGATCACAAACGCGTACAGGCTGGCAATGAATAAAAAGCCAATCTCGATAATATTGGCCGACGCGAGAGGAATGGCCCGGTCGCGCGTGCGCCACCAATGCAGCAACAGGATGAGCGGCCACGCCAGACCGACCAATAAGCGATTGGCGCCGGTCATATTGGCGGCAGCGTAGTGGACGTAATTGGACTCCGGCGCGCGTCCAGCCTGAAACGCGTAATACATATCGATGGCGTATTCGGGCAAGACCGTAATCAGCGCCACTATTGCGAGGATCAAGCCTTGCGAGATATAACTCTCCGCAGCCTCCGCGCCCCATGACAACATGAACCCCGCTGCCAGTACCGCGATGCCAAAAATCGCCGTGTTGAGCAACGGCGAGGCATTCCATCCGTTAAGCCGAAACAGCATCGCCGGGGCCATGGCCGCTAGCGCCAGTAGGACCAAAAAAATAAAACGTTTCATCTTCAGATTCTCCTACTCAATATCTTTGCCGTGCCGGAAACGTATTTTTTAATTTTCCTGAATGGATTTTTTACGTGGCGTGAGCCTTTTGGTGGAGTCGCATAATGATAGCGCCGCCATTGCAAGCTCTAATCAACGTTTCGTCCGCAAGGTAAGGAACGTAACGAGGCTCAGAACGAGCGCAACGTCATATAGAGCGAAGCCCGTGGCCGCGCCGATCGCCCCGGTAACCCAGACACTCGCGGCCGTGACGTTGCCTCGCGACTCGCTACCGTTC